>CAWEWX010000017.1:0-293091 GCA_963812655.1 uncultured delta proteobacterium
CACGTCACCCTGGAAGGGACCGAGGTGGCGTACCAAACCGGCCCCATTTATTGGGGCGAGCCCGGCACCAACGGCCAGCACTCTTTCTACCAGTTGATTCACCAGGGAACACGCTTAATTCCCTGCGACTTCATCGCCTTCGTTCAGCCGTGCTCTCAATCCGCTCGGCCGTCATCACGACATGCTCCTCGCCAATGTCTTTGCCCAGACCGAAGCGCTGGCCTTCGGCAAGACGGCCGAGCAAGTAAACGCCGAAGGCACGCCGGACTGGCTCGTGCCGCATCGGGTCTTCGAGGGCAACCGCCCCTCCAACATGATTCTCGCCGAGCGCCTTACGCCCGAAATGCTGGGCAAACTGGTCGCGCTTTACGAGCACAGTGTCTTCACCCAGGGCGTAATCTGGCAGATCAACTCCTTTGACCAGTGGGGCGTCGAACTGGGCAAAGCCCTGGCCCAGCGCATCGTCCCCGAGCTTGAGAGCCAGGAGGAGCCCCGGCTCGGCCATGATAGTTCGACGAACACCCTGATCCTCCGCTACCGGAAACTCAAGGACGCCTCCTGATGACTTTTGAATTGGCCAAGCGGGTGGGAATCGCCACCGATCACGGTAGGTTTGGACTCAGTTGCCGGATTTGATCCGGAGAGATCGATTCTTGATATTCCCTCTCCAATGATTAGTTTCCGAAATATTAAATGACTTGACGCACCGCTTCCCCGAAGTCTTGGATATATGGGAATCTCTTTTGCCCCACAGCCCCTTTTTCCAGAGTTCAAGCCTCTCGGCCTGGAGGATAGGGATATTTTCCGACGGCTCCTGTGGGATTATCAACCGGAAAGTTCAGAGTTAACTTTTACCAACCTTTTTATCTGGAAGGATTTTTATAATTTTGCCTGGTCACTGGATCGCGACTGGCTGTTAATTATTAGTGATTCTGCCGACGGCAGAAGTTGGACGTTTCTACCCATCGGGCCTTCTCCGAGAGTGGAACCCTGCAACCAACTACTCAAATGGCTCAAGGAAATAAAAGGGATAAAGATTCCCAGTATTGAACGTGCGGATAGCCGGCTGGTGGCGGAGTTGGCTGATGACTCTCGATTTCTTATCGAACCTGCAAGGGATCATTTCGATTATGTCTATCGCTCTGAAGACCTTATGCAGCTTGCGGGAAACAGGTATCAAGCGCAGCGAAACCATCTTCAGCATTTGCAGCGTTCCTATGCCTTTTCCTATGAGCCTCTCCAGGAAAGCCATATCTCCGCTTGTCTGGATTTAGCAGAAAAATGGTGCGCTCAAAAAAAATGCGCTGAAGATTTGAGTCTTCAAGGGGAATGGGAAGCTGTAAAAGCGGGTTTGCAAAATTTTCATGATCTCAACTTGCAAGGCGGGGTGATCCTGATTAATGGCAAGGTTGAAGCCTTCACCCTGGGGGAACTTCTCAATAAAGAAACCGCGGTAGTCCATATCGAGAAGGCCAATCCCATGATTTCGGGATTATATGCCGCGATCAACCGGGAGTTTTGCCGGCATTCCTGGTCCCAGGCGCCATTCATTAACCGGGAGCAGGATCTGGGGTTACCGGGGCTGCGAACGGCAAAAATGTCATACCACCCCCATCATTTGGTGGAGAAGTTTCGAATTCGACTAAGCTGAATCATCTGGTTCATCTTTTTAAAATCTCTCTCCCGATAGTCTTGGAGCATTTAGGGTTGCCATGAACGCGGTTCGTTACTATGTGGCGCTCTTCATGGTGGTCATGCTGGCGCCAGCCCCCTTCTGTTGGCTGCTCATCCACCCCTTCGTCCGCTTCTGGCGCCGGCTGGGGCCCGGGTGGACTTGCGGCATCGTTTGGTCCTTGTGGGCGTTGGGCATGGCGGGCCTTTTCCGGATGCGCCACGCCCTCTTGGCCGTGGAGTTCGGGACCAACTACTATCTCACGGCCCCGGGTTTCTTGCTAATGTCTGTCTCGGCCTGGCTGGGCGTGGTCTGGTTTCGGCGCATGAGCTTTCAGACCATCATGGGCCTACCGGAGCTGGCGCCGGACCGGCACCCGCAGGGCCTCATCACGACCGGAGTCTATGCCGTTATCCGCCATCCCCGCTATGTCCAGTTATTCCTGGGCCTTTTGGGCAGCGCCCTCATTGCCAACTACCTGGTCCTTTACCTGGTAGCGGCCCTCTGGCTGCCCGGCATCTATGTCATAGTGCGCCTGGAAGAAAAAGAACTACGGGACCGCTTCGGCCTGGCTTATGACGAATACCGCCGCCGGGTGCCCCGCTTTCTGCCCCGTATCTCCCACGGTTCCGGCCCTTGGAAAGTCGGGGCGGACACGCCGCCCCGGGAAGAGTAAGATGAGACTGTAGTAAAAAGGTTATTTCCCAGGCCATCTTGAAAGGAAGTTATCTTTTGCCCGCACTTCCCTACTTGGGCGGTCACACCATGATAATATCCGGGGTGAAGTTTGCCACCCTGCGCCTGATTATCCAGACCGCGGCGGTGCTCGCCCAAATATATCTCTTTCTCCGACTTCGGCAGGCAGTCAGAGGCTGGCGCCGGAGCGAGCCCTGGAAATTCCTGGTCATCGGCGCCGCGGGCGCAGCCATCGTATTTTTCTTTGTCATCAACGGCTATATCCTGTTCAGGCCCATCCCCTGGGTGGACCCGCCGGCGGCGATAGAGGTTGGCCTCTTCTATCCCGCGGCGGTGTGGGGCCTGGGGTCGATCTTTTCGGCTCTGCTTCTAGTTCTGGTCCAGTTGCTGGTGGGGTTGGGGCGGGTGGCGGTTCGATTAGGTCGTGGCCGGGTCACCCGGGGGTCTGCCATTGCCGTAAACCCCGCTCGCCGTCGCTTTCTGCAAGCCGGAGTGGCCGGGCTCTTTGCCGGGCCCCTGGTACTTTCGGGATACGGTGCAGCCTATGCCGCTAAGGCCGCACCGAGGTCTGTGAACTCAGCTTGCCCTTCGGCCGTTCCTTGCGGGTTGTCCAACTCAGCGACATCCATGCCGGAATTTACATGACCCGGGGAGAGATGCGACGTATCGTCGATCAGGCCGCCGCGCTGCGGCCCGACTTGTTCCTCCTCACCGGGGACTACATCTCCAACTCCATGAAGTTTCTTCCAGGCTGCGTGGAAGAAATGGCCCGGGTCCAGGCGCGCTGACGGCACCTTCGCCGTCATGGGAAATCATGAACACTGGTATGGGGAGTTGAGTGAGATCCTGGCGATCTTCCGGCAACACCGGATCACCTTCCTGCTCAACGCGGCATCAGGTGATTCAGAGCGACCAGGGCTTTTTTGCAGTGGCCGGCATCGATGACCTCTTCTCCGGGCATCCCTCACTTTCGGCCGCCTTGCGCGGGCTGGATGGCGCCCTGCCGACGATTCTGCTATCGCATCACCCGGAGATCTTCCCCCAGGCCCCGGCCAGGGCATCCCGCTAACCCTGGCGGGCCATTATCATGGGGGTCAAATCAAGTTAAGCCTGCCAGGAGTGGACCTCAGCCTGGCCCACTTGATGACCCCCTATCCTGAGGGCCTCTACCGCCTGAAGGACTGCCATCTCTACGTCAATCGCGGGATCGGGACCACGTTTACTCCGGTGCGGTTGAACGCCCGGCCGGAGGTAACCGTGTTTCACCTGACCTAAGGCAGGGTGATCTCTGCCCGCTGAGCTCTAGGCCGTAGTCGAGGGGCGCTGCATCGCCCGCAACAACTTCCCGGACCCCATTCCCCATTGGCTCACGCATTCAACCGCTTTGGCAAAAGGGACATCGAGCGGATGCACCCGCTCTCGCGGCAATATATAGAGCGATCCGATGGTGGGCGTCGGGCTGGCGGGGACGAAGACCATATAGCTCCCATCCTCGTGCTCCTCCACCAGAAAGGCGGGAACCAGGGCCGCCTCGATTTCCACCAGGGCCGGCGAGAAGGACACCCCTTCCTCCTGTCCCGCAAGCTGCCGGCTCAGGCTGCGCATTAGCGTGTAACCAGGGAGGCGCTCCAATATCCGGCGCTCACCGATCAGGTAGATTAGCTGGCCGATCCTGGTTTTGAGGATAAGTCCGGTGAGAAAGCAGAAGCCAATAATGATGAGGAGTGCGATCACTCTTGGGAGGAACACCTCATTGGGAAGGAGAGACGTTATCGGCTCCAGAACCTGTAGGACTACGGTCATCACCTTTAGCAGAAGTAAGCCGATCAAGGCGACCGGCAGGATGACCAAGAGGCCCCCAATCAAGGTGGTTTTGCTGAACTCCATCACTTTGCTCATTGACACCTCTCGAAGTCCTCAAGGGCCAGGGAACCTTCGCTCCTTTCGGGCTTTAATGATCCGAAAGTAAGCATTATTCTTAATCGATGCAAGTGAGAAACCCCTGCGGGGGTGGGACAGCCGTCCTCGGCTGTACTGCACCAATTGCCCTAGAAGGGCGCCTGTGCCCCGTGGAGGAATTTCCCTTGCCGAAATAAACATATTAATGTTAATTTATATAATAATGGCCGGTGAGGCTATCTTTGCTGGATTGATCCGGGCGGCACTCGGAATATTGAAAAAGGGCAGGCGGATCGGCCGGCGAAAATTTTCATATTTTTCGTATTTTTTGTATTTTTGTAAGGGAGTGCGCCCTGCGCACCTACCCAAGGGATGAGCAAAGAAATTGGGAGGGAGGGATTGACCCCCGCATATCCTAAAAAGGCCCCGGTTCTCGAAGATTGCCTCCAGACCGTCGGCTTTGTGGCTAAGAGCCTGTCGGATGAAAACCGGTTGCGGATTCTCCTGTGCCTTAATAACGGGAAGAGATCGGTCTCCGGCATTGTGGAAGAACTGAACCTGTCCCAGCCTCTCGTTTCCCACCACCTGAAGGAATTGCGCCGCTCCCTGCTGGTTAAGGTGGAGCGGCGGGGGCCCTTCATTTACTATGAAATCGCCGACGCCAGAATCCCGAAAATACTGGAAGCCTTAAAGGACCTGGCCACGGATCTGCTGGCGGCGCGGAAAATTTATTAACCGCCCGGTGGAGGTGATTCATCATTATGGCCGGAATTAAAGAAGGTTTAGAGCGCATGGCTCCGGAAAAAGCCCTCGGCGAAATTGCCGCGGCGCTGAAAACCCTCCTGCCTGTGGTTACGGAGGAGGAGCGGCTGAATTTTGTGGTCCAGCTCATCGGCGGGGCCAGCGATGACCAGGTGGCCAGTATGGTGCACCTCTGACTGGCGGAATGCCTGGACGAAGGTGTCGATCCAACGCACATGTGTCAGTCCCTGGTGGAACGGGTGGCGCAATCCCGGCAACTGCTGGCGGTCGCCGACCCGGAACTCCTGGTCCTGTTTGAAGATTGGCTGGATGAACTGGAAAACGAGGTGGTCTCGCTGGCTAAAGAGCACGGCCCCTTGAGCCCCGAAGACCTGGCCCGTAAGCTCGGGCTGTCTGAGCGGGGAGCCAATTTCCTCATGTCCAAATTGTCGAGGGAAGGCAAGATATCTTAGATGCAACGAGGCAGGTAAATGCAGCGGAAGGGAACCACACTTTTGGCCCTGGCGGCCGCGGCCCTGACGTTGGTGGTCCTTTGGCAGCTCCAGCGGCCGATAATCGCCCAAGAGGCCACCTGGGAGGTCGTCAAGGCCGAAGCCCAAAGCGGCGGCTACCGCCTGATCACTACCGAAGAGCTGGCGGCGCGCTACCGGCAGGACGCCGGCAAGCTCTTGTTGGTGGACACCCGGCAGGATTGGGAATATCGCACCGGCCACCTTCGGGGAGCCGTGAACTTTCCCATAGAGCCCACCGCCTGGTCGCGGTGGCGTTCCCAGGGGTCCCTGGCCAAATTCCTGGGGCCTGACCGGGACCGGCTCATAGTCTTTTACTGAGCGGGCCTGGCCTGAGTCCGCAGCGACTCGGCGGCCCGGGTGGCCGTTAAACTCGGTTACCAAAACGTCTATCGCGATCCATTGGGGTTTCCGGAATGGCTGAAGAACGGCCTGCCCGTGGCCAGTGCGCCCCTGGGCCTTTCCGAAACCGCGGCGGAGGCCAAGGCTCCCGGTGCCCTCGCCGGTTGGGCCATGGTCTGGACCTTGTTGGGCCTCTTTGTGGGCGGCATGGCCCTCAACCTGACGCCTTGCGTTTATCCCTTGCTCCCCATCACCGTCTCTTATTTTGGCGGCCGCAGCGGCCAGGGTCAGGGGCGCCTGGTGGCGCACGGACTCTTTTATTTGGCGGGGCTGGCCCTGACCAACTCCATCCTGGGAGTGGCGGCGGCCTTGACCGGCGGCCTCATGGGGGCAGTGCTGCAAAATCCTCTGGTGTTGATCGTGGTGGCGGGCATCCTGGTGTTCTTTGCCACCAGCCTCTTCGGTTTCTGGGAACTGCGCCTGCCGGGCAGCCTGACCCAGGCCGCTTCCAAATCCTATGCGGGCTATTTTGGCAGTTTGTTCATGGGGTTGACCCTGGGGCTGGTGGCCGCGCCCTGTATCGGCCCCTTCGTGCTGGGGTTGCTCACCTGGGTGGCCAGCCTGGGGTCGCCCTGGCTGGGCTTTCTGGTCTTTTTTACCCTCAGCCTGGGATTGGGCCTGCCCCTCTTTATCCTGGCCATGTTTTCCGGCAGCCTGGAGAAATTGCCACGATCCGGGGAGTGGATGCTCTGGGTGCGCAAGCTCATGGGCTGGGTTCTGGTGGGTATGGCGGCCTATTTCATCAGGCCGCTGCTGCCAGAATCCGCGGGCGTGCTCCTGCTGGCCGCCGTGGCCCTGGCCGCGGCCATTCACCTGGGGTGGCTGGACCGCACCACCGCGGGGTTCCGGAGTTTTCAATGGCTCAAGACCGTCGCCGCCCTGGCGGGAGTGATCCTCGCCACCTTCCTGGCCGGGTCCTGGGCGCTGCGGGGCCCGGGAGTAGCCTGGCAGCCGTATGCGGACCAACTCCTGGCCCAAGCTGTGAAAGAGCAGAAACCGGTGATCATCGATTTCTACGCCACCTGGTGCGCCCCCTGCCGGGAATTGGACGAGATCACCTTCCATCATCCCGATGTCGTCAAACTGGCGGACCAAAATTTTATCATGATCAAGGTGGACCTGACCCAGAAAGGAAACCCCGTGCATGCGCGTCTGCTTGGCCGGTACGGGATCAAGGGAGTGCCCACGGTGGTCTTTCTGGATGGGCGGGGGAACGAGCGCCGGGACCTGCGCCTGGTGGATTACCTGCCGCCGGAGCAGATGCTGTCCCGCATGGCCGCCGCCCAGAAATAGCGCTATTTGAAAAGGAGAATAGTTATGTTAAAAGTCAGATGTTTTTACAACGAGCCCAACGGCAAGCCCTGAAAGCACTTCCAGGAAATGGTGCCCAGGTTGGGCCAAAGGTATGCATTCGAGGCGGAGGTTATCTCCAAGCCCATTGCCGATTACCAGACGGATGAATACTTCGAGCTGGACCTGCCCGCGGCCCCGGCCATCATGGTGGGGGAGGAAATCGTGGTGGAAGGCGCGGACGTCGCTGAAGATAAACTGGAGGCCGTCATCTGCCGGCACCTGGGGTTGCCGGAGCCGGAGCCGCCAAAGAGAGGCTTCCTGGGCCGCATATTCGGCAGTGGCTAACTTTCCTGGCTCACCTGGCAAGTCCATGGAGGGCTGACCCATGGTCCGCCCGGGAAGCCCGGGCGGCAAGCCGAAGTGGAGGCGCAGACATGCAGACCGGCAAATTTCGCAGGGTAGCCCTAATTAAGGCCGTCCTCCTGCTAATCTTTATCGTGGCCGCGGTGGTAACTGTCCGTTTTACCGGCGTCAGAGAATTTCTCACCGTAGAAAAGTTGGGGACCCTGCTGGCGGCCGCGGGAATATGGGGGCCCCTGGCCTTTATGCTGATCTATGCCCTGGGGGTCTGCCTGTTCATTCCGGGGACCCTGCTTACCGCCCTGGGGGCCGCCATCTTCGGCCCCTATTGGGGGTTCGTCTACGTCTGGGTGGCGGCGATGCTGGGCGCGGCGGGCGCCTTCCTCATCGGGCGCTACCTGGGGCGGGAATTCGCCGCCTCCCTCATCGGCGACCGGCTCAAGAAATACGATGAAGCCGTGGAACGAAACGGCTTTGCCACTGTGCTCTACCTGCGCCTGGTCTATTTCCCCTTCACGGCCATGAACTTCGGGATGGGCCTGACCAGGGTGCGCTATCGGGATTACCTCTGGGGCACGGGACTCGGCATTTTGGCGGGAACCTTCATCTTCACCTTCTTCGTGGGCACCGTCAAGGAGGTCTGGGCCACCGGCCAGTGGGCCAACCTACTGACCTGGAAGGTGTTCTTCTCCCTGGGGCTCTTTATTTTCTCCCTGTTCATCCCAAAAATCATCGCAAAATTGAAGGTGTGGCAAACCTTGGGAGGAAATTAAGGGAGGGCAAGGTTCGAGCTGCGACGCCCGGCAAAGCCCTCACCTTAAGCCTCGCCAGCGGTTTGCCTGGGGAACATCCGCCAGCCGCGATCAACCGAAACGGCCGGTGATGTAGTCCTCGGTCTGCTTATTGGTAGGGGTGGTGAAGATTTTTTGGGTGGGGCCGAACTCCACGATGTGTCCCTGGTAGAAGAAGGCGGTGTAATCGGAAACCCGGGCGGCCTGCTGCATGTTGTGGGTGACGATGACAATGGTGTAAGTAGCCTTCAGGGTATTGATCAACTCTTCGATCCTGGCGGTGGCAATGGGATCGATGGCGGAGGTGGGTTCATCCATCAGCAGGATCTCCGGCTCCACCGCCAGGGCCCGGGCGATGCAGAGCCGCTGCTGTTGCCCCCCGGAGATGGCGGTGCCCGGCTGGCGCAGGTGATCCTTCACTTCGTCCCAGAGGGCCGCCCGGCTCAAGGCATCTTCCACCCGGTCGGCCAACTCTCCCCGGCTGAGGCGGTAGTGCATCTTGAGACCGTAGGCCACGTTGTCGAAGATGCTCATGGGAAAGGGGGTGGGCTTCTGGAAGATCATCCCCACCTTGCGGCGCAGTTCCATGAGATCGTAACCCGGGCTAAGGATATTCTCGCCGTCCAGCAGCACCTCGCCGGTGGCCCGCTGGTCCCCATAGAGCTCATAAATGCGGTTATAGACGCGGATGTGGGTGGATTTGCCGCAGCCGGAAGGGCCGATGATGGCGGTTACCCGGTTGCGGGGGATCTCCAGGTTGTTGTCGAACAAGGCCTGGTGTTCCCCATAAAAGAATTGCACCTGGCGGGCCGTAATTTTCAGGTCGCCCTGGCTGGCGGTCGAGGTTTCCGCGGCGGCCTCCTGGCCGCTGTCGGCGGCCATGATGGGTAAAGTCAAGGTAGCTAACAGGCTCTTCATGTCTTCCGTTCTCTCAGGGTATAGCGGGTAAGCAAGGTCAGGGCCAGGACCCCGCCGGTAATCAGCAGCGAGGCCCCCCAGGCCTTTTGTTGCCAGTCGGGATAGGGGGACACGGCATAGTTGAAGATGGTTACGGTGAGATTGGGGGTCGGCTGGCCCAAAGAGGTCATCATATAGGGGTTGTTGAGGGCGGTGAACAGCAGGGGCGCGGTTTCGCCGCTCACCCTCGCCACGGCCAGCAAAATTCCAGTGATTAACCCCGCCTTGGCCGCTCTAAAGACGACAGTTAAGGTTATCCGCCAGCGGGACGCCCCCAAGGCCAGGGCCGCCTCCCGCAGGGTATTGGGGACCAGGCGCAGCATGTCCTCGGAGGTGCGGGCCGCAATGGGCAGCATGATGATGGCCAGGGCCACGATGCCGGCGTAGCCGGAGAACCTCCCCATAGGGACCACCACCAGGGCGTAAGCGAAAATCCCGATGATGATGGAGGGCATGCCTATCAAGACGTTGGCGGAAAACCGCGTGTTGTCGGCCAACCGCGAGCCATGACCGAATTCCGCTAGGTAGACTCCCGCCAGTAGGCCCAGGGGCACCGCCACCAGGGTGGCCAGCAGGGTCATGACCAGGGTGCCGACGATGGCGTTGAGCAAGCCGCCGCCCTCTATGCCCGGCGGGGTGGGTAATTGCGTGAAGAAGGCCAGATTGAAGGCGCCCAGGCCCCGGCCCACTACCACCCAGATGATCCAGGCCAGGATCAACATGCCCAGGATTGCGGATAGAGTCGACAGGACGCTGACGACGCCATTGGCAAACCGGCGGCCGGTGGCTGGCCGGGGTTTCATAAGCCCACGCTCCAGGCGCGGTACATCCGCTTCAACAGCATCTGGGAGAACATCTGCACCGCGTAGGTGATGATGAACAGGATCAAGCCCAGTTCAATCAGGGAGCTGACATATATGGCCTTGGTGGCCTCGGTGAATTCGTTGGCCAGGGTAGAGGCGATGCTGTTGCCGGCGCCGAACAGCGAGGTCGATATGTGGTGAGAGTTGCCGATAACAAAGGTGACGGCCATGGTCTCCCCCAAGGCCCGGCCCAACCCCAGGAAGACCGCGCCGATGATGCCCACCAAGCCATAGGGGATGGTCACCTTATAAGTCACTTCCCAGGTGGTGGCGCCCATGCCGAAGGCGGCCTCCTTCACCACGTTGGGCACCAGGGAAAAGACGTCCCGGGTGATGGCGCAGATAAAGGGCAGGACCATGAAGGCCAGGATGATCCCGGCGGTGAGCATGCCGATGCCCATGGGGGGGCCTTGAAACAGGGGCAGCCAGCCCAGGGTCTTCCCCAGGGCCGGCTGGATATAGGTGGCCATGAAGGGGGCAAAGATAAACATGCCCCACATGCCGTAAATGATGCTGGGAATGGCGGCCAGCAACTCGATAATGGTGCCCACCACCCGGCTCACCCGGGGCGGTGCCAGCTCCACCAGAAACAGGGCCAGGGCGATACTCAGCGGCACGGCAATGACCATGGCGATGAGGGTGGAGACCAGGGTGCCGTAAATGCTGCTGAGAGCCCCGAAATTTTCGGTAACCGGGTTCCACTGATTGGAAGTCAGGAAGCCGAAGCCGAAGCGCTTGATGGCTGGCAGGGATTGCAGGAGCAGGGCAAGGAAGATGCCGCCCATCAGCAACGGGATCAGCAGGGCGCTGGCGACTGCCAGCCGGCGGAAGGTCCGGTCGCCCCTGGCGGAGACTTGCTGCACCGGCCGATCTGAGACGGTTAAGCTATCCGTTGGCATAATGAAGTTTGAGGCTGGAGCCCGGAGGACCCCAGCCTTTCCAAGGAGTTAATCAAGTTGGCCAAGAAGGTCGCGGCTGCGACCTCGGCTGCCTTTATTTGACCGGCCACACCGGTTTGCCGCCGGAGGTGATTTCCTTAGCCCAGGTGGCTTCCACCAGGTCCACCACGCTTATGGGCATGGGCACATAGTCGAGCTTTTCAGCCATCTCGCCGCCGTGCCGGTAGCACCAATCGAAGTATTTCAGCATGGCCTGGGCCTTGGCGGCGTCGGGCTGATCCTTGTGGACCATGATGAAGGTGGCGCCGGCGATGGGCCAGCTCTGGTCACCCGGCTGGTCATCCAACATTAAGTAAAAGCCATAAGGGGCGCTGGTCCAGTCGGCATTGGCTGCGGCCGCCGCAAAGGCCTCGAGGCTGGGCTTCAAGAATTTGCCGGCCTTATTCTGCATCTGCGTATAAGGCATATTATTTTGTTTGACATAGGCATATTCCACGTAGCCGATGGAGCCGGGCACCACTTTCACCTGGCCGGCCACGCCTTCATTACCCTTGCCGCCGACGCCGTTTTTCGCCGGCCACTGCACCGAGGTGTCGGCGCCGACCTTCTCCTTCCATTCCGGGGAGACCATGGAGAGGTAGGAGGCAAAGATGAAGGTGGTTCCGGAGCCGTCGGAGCGGTGCACCTCGGTGATGGCCTGGGAGGGCAACTTCAGGTCGGGGTTGAGCTTCTTAATAGCCGGGTCGTCCCATTGGGTGATTTTGCCGAGATAGATGTCGGCCAGCACCGGGCCGGTGAGCTTCATGGCCCCGGGGGCGATGCCCGGAATGTTCACCACTGGCACCACCCCGCCCATGACCATGGGGAACTGGACCAAGCCGTTCTCCTTCAGCATGTCGGTCTTCTGGGGCGCATCCGAGGCCCCAAAATCCACGGTCTTCGCCTTGATCTGGGCAATGCCGCCGCCGGAGCCGATGGATTGGTAATTCATTTTCATACCGGTGATCTGATTATACTTGAAGGCCCATTGGGAATAAATGGGGTAGGGGAAGGTGGCCCCGGCCGCATTGAGGGCTACGGACTGGGCCTGGGCCAGACTGACCAGGAAGAAGGTGAGGATAAGGGCTGAGAGAAACCACCATGACTTCCGCATGTTTATGCTCCTTACAAGTTGGAGGGATTGTTGGCAAACTGCTTCACAACCACCTAGTTGTCCTGAGGTCAGGAAACCCTTTGGCGCGCACCCGGGTTTTGAAACACCTAATGCAATAAGATAGCGCCTAATTGTTAAGAAATGGTTAGGAGAGGGTAAAATTTTGGTGAATTCGGGGTTTTGGTTAAAGGTCCGGGACCGTTTGGGAGATTTTACTCGGGGAAAGAGGCTGCAAAACCTCGTTGGGCAGAGATAGCTATGGATGCGGCATAATCTCGGTTTAAGTTTACCCATACCTCCCGGTAATATAATCCTCCGTCCGGATATCCCGGGGGCGGGTGAAGATCTGGTCCGTGGAGCCGAATTCGATGAGTTCGCCCAGGAGCATGAAGCCCGAGTCGTCCGAGGCCCGGGCCGCCTGCTGCATATTGTGGGTAACGATGATGATGGTGTAGTGCTTTTTGAGCTCCTGCATCAGCTCTTCGATGCGCAGGGTGGCCAGGGGGTCCAGGGCCGAGCAAGGCTCGTCCATCAAGAGAATCTCCGGTTCCACCGCCAGGAGCCGCGCAATGCAGAGGCGCTGCTGCTGCTCCTCGGTGAGGCTCAGGGCCGAGGCCTTGAGCTTGTCCTTAACTTCCACCCACATCTGCACGGCCTCCAGGGAGCGCTCCAGGATGGCGTCCAGTGCGGATTTCTTAGGCCGGCCATGCAGCCGGGGCCCGTAGACCACGTTGTCGTAAATGGACAGCGGGAAGGAGTTGGGCCGCTGGAAGACCATGCCTACCTTCTTGCGCAGTTGGGTGAGTTCCACCTCCGGGGCGAAGATATCCTGCCCGTCGATGATCACCTCGCCTTCGATACGCACCCCTTCGATGAGGTCATTCATGCGGTTCAGGGTGCGCAGCAAGGTGGATTTGCCGCACCCGGAAGGGCCAATCAGGGCGGTGATGGTGCGGCGCTGAAAAGCGCCATTGATGCTCTTTAAGGCATGAAAGTCGCCGTAATAGAGGTTGAGATGGCGGAGGGTGATGAGCCCTTCGAGGGGGCAGAGTAGGGCGTTATCCGAAGCGGCCGGAGATATAGTCATAAGTACGATTATCTTTAGGGAGGGTAAAGACCCGCATAGTGTCGTCCACCTCCACCAGGCTCCCCATCAGGAGAAAGGCGACCCGGTTGGTGACCCGGGCGATCTGCTTGGTGTTGTTGCTCACCAGGATGATAGTATATTGCTTTTTCAATTGAGACAAGGTTTCTTCGATTTTCGCGGTGGAAATGGGGTCCAGGCCACTGGTGGGTTCGTCCAGCAGAATGACTTCGGGCTCCATGGCCAAGGTGCGGGCCAGGCATAAACGCTGCTGCTGGCCGCCGGAGAGCTTCAGGGCCGAATCCTGAAGACGGTCCTTGACTTCTTCCCATAACTGGGCCGTCTTGAGGCTGGCCTCCGCCAGGGCGGCGAGCTCCCCCGAGTCCTTTTTGCCGGCCAGACGGGGGGCCAGGGTGAGGTTTTCCAGGATGGAGCGGGGCAGGGGCACCGGCTTGCTCAGCACCAACCCCACCCGGCGGCGCAGGCGCACCAGGTCGTAATCCGGGGCCAGGAGGTCTTCGTCGTCCAGCCAGGCGCCGCCCTCCACCCGGGCGCCGGGGATAAGATCGCACATGCGGTTCAGGACCCTGAGAAAGGTGCTCTTGCCGCTTTTGGCCGGCCCCATGAGGCCGAAAATCTCCCGGGAGCAGATCGTGAGCGACAGGTCGGCAATGGCCGGAAAATCTCCGTAGTAGAGGGAGAGGTGTTCGACCCGGATTTTGGCTTGGGGTTGGTCAGTCATAAAAGTTCAAGGTAGGGCGGGTCCGTGCCCGCCTCCGATGGCGGCCATAGACCGCCCTCTATCTGACTGTTTGGGACGAACCCAAGGTTAGCCCCTACTCACGAATATTTCTTCATCAGCCGGTGCATCATGGTATAGGCCGCCAGGTTGATGGTTAAAATCGATATCACCAGGACTGCGGCGGTACCGTAGGCATTGGGCATGGAGAGGCCTTCCCGGGCCAGGATGTAGAAGTGCACCGCCATGGTGCGGCCGGAGTCGAACAGCGTCACCGGGGTGCGCAGGGCGGCGCCGGCGGTGAACAGCAGCACCGCGGTCTCCCCCAGGGAGCGGCCGACGCTGAGCATGATGCCGGTGGTGATTCCCGGCAGTGCCACGGGCAGGACGATGCGGGTGACGGTCTGCCACTGGCTCATCCCAAGGGAGAAGCAGACCTGACGATACTCCTGGGGCACCGCCTTAATCGCCTCCTCCGAGGTGCGGATGATGATGGGTAGCACCATGATCGCCAGGGTCAGGGCGCCGGAGAGCACCGACCAGCCGAAGCCCAGCTTCATGACAAACAGGACAAAGCCGAACAGGCCCAAAATGATGGAGGGCACCCCGGCCAGACATTCGGCCCCGAAGCGGATGATGCGGGTGGTCCAGCCTTCCCGGGTGTATTCGGTCAGGTAGATGGCGGTCCCCACCCCAAAAGGGGCAGCCAGCACGATGGCCAGGAGCGTGATGTAGGCGGTAGCCACAATGGTGGAAAGGATGCCGCCATGCCGGCCCATGTCCTGGGGTTCGTGGAACAGGAACCCGGAAGTCACCTGGGGCAGGCCCTTGATGAAGATGTCCAAGATGATGAAGACCAGGATGAGCAAGGTAAAGCCGGTCAAGGCCCACAGCAGGGTCTTCATCAAAGTTTGGACAGTGCGGGGCGGCAGACGCAAGGGCGGTTTACCTCCGGCGGGTGACCAGGGTGGCGCTGAGGTTGAGGATCATGATGATGACAAATAAAACAATGCCGGTGGCGAACAGGGCCTCCCGGTGGCGGCCGGCGGCGTAGCCCAGCTCCAGGGCGATGTTACTGGTGAGGGTGCGCACCGGGTCCAGGATGGAGGCGGGCAGCTTCAGGGCATTGCCCGCCACCATGATTACCGCCATGGTTTCGCCCACCGCTCGGCCCATGCCCAGGATGATGGCGGTCATGATGCCCGAAGAGGCCGCGGGCAGCACTACCCGGCGCACCGTTTGCCATTGGGTGGCCCCCAAGGCGATGGAGCCGTCCCGGTAGAGGGCCGGCACCGCGCTGAGGGCGTCAATGGAGATGCTGATGATGGTGGGCAGGATCATGATGCCGAGGATGATGGCCGCGGCCAGGAGCGATAGCCCGGGCCCGCCCAGGTGGTTCCGGATCAGCGGGACCAGCCAGACCACGCCCAAGAAGCCATAGACCACCGAGGGGATGCCGGCCAGGAGCTCCAGGGTGGGCTTCAGGACGAGCTTCAGGCGGGTGGGGGAGAATTCCGCCAGGACGATGGCGCAGCTCAGACCCAGGGGCATCCCGATGACCATGGCCCCCAGGGTCACCAGCAGGGAGGAGACGATCATGGCCAGGATGCCAAAGTGGCCCTTGGTGGGGGCCCAGTGGCTGGAGGCCAGGAAATTCTTCAGGCCGGCAAAGTAGATGAGGGGCGCGCCTTCCAGAAAGATGAAGATGGTGATGAGGGCCAGGGAGCTGATGGAAGAAAGGGCCAGGAGAAACAGCACCCGTTCGGTGAATTTGCCCGGTTGCATTACTGGACCCCCACCAAGCCTTCTTTTTCCAGGATTTGCTGGCCCGGGGGGCTCAGGACGAAATCGATGAATTGTTGGCAAGAGCCGGCGGGGGCTTCCCGGCTGACCAACAGGAAGCGGCGCCGCAATTTATAGGTATGGTTCTTGACATTCTCCGGGGTGGGAGCGACGCCCTCGATGGTCAGCGCCTTAACCCGGGGGTCCACCAGGCCGGCGGAGATATAGGCGATGGCGTTGGGGTCGCCCGCCACGATCTCCCGCACCGCGCCGTTGGAGTCCTGCACCATGGCGGCGGGGCTCACTTCGGCTTTCCCCATCACCAGGTGTTCAAAGGCCTCCCGGGTGCCGGAGCCCTCCTCCCGGTTGATGACGTCGATTGCTCGGGGCGGCAGGCCAAAGTCCCGCCAGTTGGTCAATTTGCCCCTGAAGATCTCTTGCAATTGGGCGACGCTAAGGTCGTTCAGGGGATTGGCAGGATGAACGATGGCTGCGATGCCGTCATAGGCGATGGGGACCTCGATGAGCTGCTTTTCCGGGCCGAGCAGCTCCCGGGAGGAGGCCCCCAGGTTGGCGGCCCCCTGAGTGGCGGCCTGGATGCCGGCGCTGGAGCCGCCGCCCTGCACGTCGACGCGCATCTCCGGGTGTTGGTGCATAAAGATTTCCGCCAATTTCTCGGCGAAGGGCTGCACCGAGGTGGAACCGGCGATGCAGACGCCGTGGGCCGCAGGCTCAGAGCCACCTTTACAGCCCCAGGCCCCCGTTAGGAGCGGCAGGCTAAGGAGGCACACTGCCAGCAGGTGCGGCAGACTAGCCGGCCGCGAGTCGGGAGGCTCCCGGTATGGCGTCAAGGTATCCCTTACCTCCGTTGGGCTCCAGAGCAATAAGGCTCAAACCAAAGGGTTAAATCGCAGCAGATTAGACCATAGCCTTATAATCAAAGGGTTTTCTGAAACCCAACCGCGGAGAAAGTCTGGCATTAATCATGTAGATTATTTCACAATCATAGACCAGCTTCAACCTTAAAGAACTCACTTATCCGGGATTACTCTGCCGGCAGGTGCAAGGAGAAGAGGCTCCCCGCTCCCGGGGTGCTGGCCACCGTCACCCGGCCGTGGTGCGCCTGGGCAATGTGCTTGACGATGGCCAATCCCAGGCCGGTGCCGCCGATCTTCCGGCTGCGTCCGGCATCCACCCGGTAGAAACGTTCAAAGATGCGGTCTAGTTGACTCTTCTCGATGCCTACCCCCTGGTCCCGAACCTGGACCACTACCTCGGCGTCGTCCCTTAGAGCCTCCACCTGCACGGCGCTGCCCGCGGGGCTGTATTTGACGGCGTTGTCAATCAGGTTCACCAGGGCCTGTTCCAGGAGGGGCGCGTTGATCCGGGCCCGCAGCTGATCCGGGCAATTCAGCCGGACGGTGATTTCCTTGGCGGCGGCCTTGGCTTCACAAATCTGGAGGGCGGAATCCAAGACGGCCTTGAGCCTCCCGGCGGTGAGGAAGACCCTTCCCTGTTCCGCATCCTGTTCGATCCTGGAGAGGCTCAGAAGATCGTCGATAATCTCATTGAGCCGATCGGTCTGCCGGGAGACGATGCCCAGGAAGTTCCGGGCATTCTCCGGCTCCTGCAAGGCGCCGGCCAGTAAAGTCTCCACAAATCCCTTGATGGAGGTGATGGGGGTTTTCAGTTCATGGGAGACATTGGCCACGAAGTCGCGGCGGCTCATCTCCAGCCGCCGCAGATGGGTGACGTCGTGCAGCACGATGAGAAAGCCGATATCGGCTCTCTGGGCATCCTTCAGGAAGGTGCCGTGGGCCTGAATAATCTGTTGGCCATGGCGCATCGCCACCTCCGCCTCGATAGGCCCCCGGGCAAAGATGGTGCGGGTGATGAAGCTCTGTAACTGGGAGTCGCGCACCACTTCCTGGATGGTGAGATCTTGAGAGGCCAGGTAGTCCACCCCCAGCAATTGCGCCGCCGCCCGGTTCAGGGTGATGAGGCGCTGCTGGGAGTCCACCGCCAAGACGCCTTCCACCATGCTGGAGAGCACCGCCTCCTGCAGCTGCCCTTGGCGGATAAGAACGCCGATGCGGTCCTCCAGTTGCTCGGCCATGTGATTAAAGGCCTCGGCCAGACTCCCCAACTCGTCGGAGCCGGGCACCGGCAGCCGCCGGCTCAAGTCTCCCCCGGCAAAGCGCAGGGCGCCCCGCTTCAGATCTTGCAATGGGCGGCTGAGGCGCTGGGAGATGAGGAAACTCAAGGCCGCCAGTAAAAGGACGATGACCAGGCCGCCCAGTGCGGTCTTGAAATACATGGCCCTGAGGGCCTGGGCGATGGAGGTCATGGGCAGGGAAGCGCGCACCACCGCAACGATCCGGTCCTGCTCCTGCATGGGCACGGCCACGTACATGCGCTCGTGTCCCAGGGTGGGACTATATCTGGCGGAGATGCCCACCCGCCCCTGGAGGGCCTCCTGAATCTCCGGGCGATCACTGTGATTTTCCATGCGGGCCGGCTCCTCCTCCGAATCTCCCAGGACCTGGCCGGAGGGCAGGATCACCGTCAGACGGGTACCGGTGAGCCGGCCTAGGTCCTTGCAGATCGGGTCGATCTCGGCGCCCTTTCCGGGCGCCAATCGCCCCTGCACTCGGGTTTCCATCAGGAGGGCCCGGGTCTTCAGGTCCGCCGCGGTCTGTTCCAGGTAAAAACGGCGCCAGGAGGTGTTGACATACCAGGTGAGGGCCAGCAGGGACAGGAGGGTGACCAGGAGATAGGAAGGAAATAGTTGCCAAACCAGGCGCTTGCGGCGCATGAGGCCATCCTCTGATTCAGACGTTGGGCCAGCGGGCGCTGCCGGGAATTACCAAGAGGTCTTGAGCATTAATATATCAAAATCCCTGCCATTTAAAGAAATTCCTGCCACCTTCGACCCCTGTTGAGCCGGGCCGAAGGAATTTCGAAGGTCAGGCGTTGATATTCTGTGATATCCCGTGGGTCAACCTGCCAGCGGGGGGGGCGGGGGCGCTTATAATTTCTTATAGTCCGGGGGTAGATTAAAGAGGCGCTCGGGCTGGGGCCCTTCTATGATGCTGCGGTATTCCATGGAAAAATTCTTCTCTCCGGAGACCAGTTTCACCGCGACCCCCAACTTGACGGCCATCCAGATGGTCTGCCTCTCCGGGCCAAGGCCCCCCGGCGCGGTGACTTCATATTTTTCGGCTTCGTAGCCGTTCACCGTCTCTTTGCCCACCAGGCGTTTTGCCAGGGCATCCGGGGGAATCTGGATGAATTGCCCGGGGAGCTTGGTCTTCAGGGGCAGCTCCAGGTAGCCCTGCTCACGGGGCAGGATGACCCAGACCTTTTTCAGGTCCGGCCGCACGATGGTGATGGTCTGGCCTTCTTCGTCATTGAACTCCTGGCGCATCTTGCCGTCCTGCACGAAGATCCTCCCGAGCGCCAGCTTTTCGCCGTCCCGGACCACCAACTGGGCGGAGAACTGCGCGGCCGCGGCACTGTCGGCCAGGAGCAAGACCACCGCCAGGACCACCAACCAGCCTGGTTTCCCCAAAGCCTTGTAGGTCATCGCTCACCTTCCCCAGCATTATTTCCCGCTGATGAGCTCCATCACCTTGATGATGGCGGAGATGTCCTCGTCGCCCCAGCCCTGGGCCACCCCCACCCGGTAGAGGTGCAGCAGCGTCTGCCCCCCGGGGACCGGCGCCCCCAGCTCGTAAGCCGTATCCAGGATGAATTTGGCGTCCTTGGTCAAATGCTTCAGGGGGAAGGCCGGCGGATGGTTCCGGTCTCTGAAGTTGGCGGCCTTTACCTGGAACATGGGGGCGTTCACGGCCCCGGAGAAGACCGTTTCCAGCATGGCCTCCAGCTCCAGGCCCCCCAGCCGCCCGAAGTTGAGAGCCTCGGTGAAGCCCGCCATCATCAAGCCCAGGAGCAGGTTGATGAACATTTTCATCATGGAGCCCTGGCCGGCCCGGCCGCAGAAAATGACCTTCTTCCCCATGGTCAGAAACAGGGGCTCCAGTTCTTGGACCTTTTCCTTCTTGCCCGCCGCCAGGATCACCAGGGTCCCCTCTTCCGCGGGTTTCTTGGTGCCCGAAACCGGGGCGTCGATAAAGCTGATTCCGGTGGGGGCCAGTTGTTTGCCCAGCTCCCGGGTAAAGCTGGGGGACACCGAACTCATATTGATGAACACCTGGCCGGGACCGAAGGCCGCGGCGGCGCCCTCCTCTCCCCAAAGCAGCTCATAAAGGGCCTCGGGCCCGGTGACCATGGCGATGATGATCTCCGCCTTCTTGGCCAGGGCCCTGGGGCTGGAGGCGATCCCGGCCCCCAATTGCGCCAGGGGTTCGGCCTTGGCGGCAGTGCGGTTATAGACCATCAGGGGGTAATCAGCCTTGAGGATACGGGCAGCCATGGGGGCGCCCATGATGCCCAACCCCATAAACCCAATCTTGGATTCCATCTTCAAATCTCCTCCCTCGGGAAACCAGGACGGACACCTGGGTCCGCCGCTACCAAAAAATTATCACTTTTTCCGGCACAAGAAAGCGACCTCCCGGGTAAGCAAATCTTCCCGGGTATAGCCCTTCGCCACCAAGATTTTCTCCAATCCGGGGGACAATTCCCCGGCCCTTTCCATTACCGGGCTTTCCTCCAGCACTTCCAAATAAGTATTGAAGATTTTTCGGTAATCCGTCAAGCGCAATCTATTCAAATGGCTATGGGCAGGATATCGGTTATCCAGCAAGTGATCCCAGGGAGGCACCCGCGGGCGGGTAGGCCTGCGGGCAGCCGTCCACTCCGGGTGGTGCCCGCCGGAAAGACTCGGGAAGAGGTGGACATTAATCCAGGCTCGCCCCTGGGGTTTAAGGACCCGGTTAACCTCCCGGACGGCCGCGGGCAAGTCGTCTATATGCTCAAATACCAGGGAAGAGAAAATGAAATTGAAATAATCATCCGGAAGCTGCATCTGGGTCGCGCTCATCAGGCGCACATCCACCCGGTCCAGGGGAAGGGGTTTGCCGTATCGGCAAGAGAGTCTGCGAAAAAATTGGCCGTCGAAGAGCCAGTGCCGGAAAATAGACTTGAGCCCCCGCTCCCAACCGTTTGCCCTTAGCAACTGGAGAAGACTTCCGAGGGTCATCCTGAAAGTAGAGACTTCCACGTCAATGCCCATGGTCTCCAGGCCGTCAGCGGTGAACAGGATGGTTTGGCTGGCCCGCTGGCCGCACCCTATTTCCAGCAACCTCAACCGGCTCAGGTCGGGTCCCAAGGTAGTCTTGATAATGGCGGATAATTTTTGGTGAAAAATTATTTGCCCGTCGGCATTCTCCAGATTGCTCGCCCGGTAAGCCCGCAGGACACCCAACGCCCACCTCAGACGTTGGATCCAAGGGACTCGCGGCTCTGCCAAGGCGGCCACCTGGTTAGCGGGGTCTCCTCTTTCTGTCTTCTCCATTTGGAAGGCCTTCCCGGTCCTGCCCATCTTCATGCCCTCAAAATTTTAACCCCCCGGAAAGGGAAAGGGAATCCGCAATTTTTCCCGCCCGACTGATAAGGGTCTAGGGTGGCAAGATATTCAGCATCTAGGGGAAATTTGGCATAACCCTCCCGGTTAGAGGGCTGGACTTAAGACGGGCTGGATAAAGTTCTCAGGGACCAGGGCAAAGTAACCCGGGGACATCTGGTCCAAAAATAGAATCCAAATTTTGTTGGAGAGATTATTCACTCCGGTCTTTTCCCATAGACCGTTTTGACCAATCCCCAGCGGACTTCCTCGGCCAACTCCCCGAATCCCGGCATCATGGTTCCCGGATAGCCCTGGGTAATCACCCGAAAAGCCCGCTGGGGCACCAGGCTATAGATCCTCAGGTCCGGGGGAGGGGGTTGAAATCCACGGGACACGGGAGAGCCCCCGCCATCCGCTCCGTGGCAGGCGGCGCAGGTTTTGGCGTAGGTCGCCTCCGCCTGGGCCAGGGCCGGCGGTGCGATTGGGTGGGGGATATCCCCGGGACGGGCGAAAACCTGATATTTCCCGTCGAGATAGGCCATGAGGTCGTCCACCTGGTAGCGGTCATAAATGGTGAAATAGCCCATGCCGGTGCCGGAGACCCCGGAGAGGATAAGGTGGTAGAGATACGGACGGGTGGTCCGGATGGCCGTCAAATTTTCCGGCGGGATCAAAAGGTTTCTTGCTTCGACGCCGTGGCCGTCGGCATCTTTGCCATGACAGAAGGCGCAGCTCTGTAGAAAAATCGTTTCGGCGTTGTTGTATGAAAAGGGGAGCGCGGTGCGATAGGCGCTGAGGGCCTCCGCCACATGAGGTTGCAGCACCTGGCTGTATTCCCGGGCATTGGCCGTCACGGTTTTTTCCAGGGGTAGAAGCTGCTTATTTTGCAGCAACTGGCGGGTGAGGAGCATGGCCACCAGGACCAGCATCACCAGGGGGAGAACGGTCTTGAGAGTCAACGGGGCGCCCCGGCGGACGGCCCCGAAAATCACCCAAAGCAGGAGGGCCGCGGCCACGACCCCGACGACCAGGACCGCCTGAATGATGGGATCGGGTTTTACCAATAAAGAAGTGTAGAGGAGCAGGCCCAGGGGGACCTGCAATAAAACCCCGGCCGATATCCAGGGCAGGAGGGCCGCCCTCCCCGTAGCCGCTTTGGCGGTGAAGAAATAATGAAAGACCGCGCCCATGACCAGGGAAGCCCCCAGAATATGCAGGAACCGGAAGAGCCAGTGCCACGCCAGGGGGCCAGGGAGCCGGAAACCGCCTTTGGCAATGGCCAGCCACTGGCCGGAGTTTTCCGCGGTGGCGAGAACCGCCACCAAGATGCCCGGCACCAGGAGGAGAGCGGCAAGAGCCAGCAAGGCGATGGCCAGATGGTAGCGGTGGTGGGTTTCAATGCCGTGTCCCAGGATGTCGAAAGACAGGAAGGCGATGATCAACAAGGCAATGAAGAACATCCAGTAAGGGGCCAAAAGATTGGTGGCGGTAAAAAAGCTCGTGGCAAAGGCAACCTGCATGAGGAGCAAGGGGGCCACCCCCAAGACGACCGCCAGGCTCTTATGGGCCATAAAGGTCCGGAGAATCCGCCGATCCAGCAAAAGTTCCCGGGACCTGCCGCCCCAATGAAAATCAACGAAAAAAAAGACCGCCAGGATGGCCGTCCCCAGGGTGATCAACACAAACAGCAGGTGGAGGGTGAAGGCAAAGAACAACAGGCCTTGCAGCCAGGCCTCGGGCAAGGGTTTGGCCAGGAGAAGGTCGAATAGCCTATTCATGGCTCACCTCCCCGTTCAAGGGGGTGTAACGGGAAGGGGCGCTGAGATGAATCCGGTCCTGGGCCAGGCGGTAAAGGAACCGGGCCAAGATGCGGCGCTCGGCCTCGGTGCCGGAGAAGGGCGGCATAAAAGGCACCATCTCGCTGATGTGCGACAGATACACAAAGATGCCGTCTTCCGAGCGGTTTTTCACCCGGGTGCGGATGTCATTCAGGCCGCCAATAGTATGACAGGCGGAGCAATTCTGGGCCAACAGAAAGGCTCCCTGGTTTTCGGGGTCGTCCTGCCCCAGCATATTGAACCAATAAGCGTTGGGCAAAAGACCTTGCTGGTCCAGAAACGGTTTCTCCTGGAGCAGGACGTTGGTGGCATAGAGATACCCGGGTATCAGATAGGGGCCCCGCATAAATTCCCGGGACCGCTCAAAGGCGAAGACGAAGACCACTGACAGGACCAGAGCCGGAATCACCAGGACCCGCGCGGCGGCGGCCTTGCGGCCCCAGGCCAGGCCGGCGCAGGCCAGAACCACCACCAGGGCGATGGCCACGGCGGCGAATAAGACGCCGGGGTGCTGAGACAAGTGGGAAGTCAGGATGCCATAAATGATGTGGGTCTTGTAGCGAGACGGCACTACGGCATAATACCACCAGGTCAGGAAAGGGATCAGCACCACCGCGACCAGGCAAATCGTTCCCAGGAGGCGACCGGCCTCCCGGCGGAACCGGGGTTCCCGGCGGCTAAAGAGCAGGTAGGCCATAGCAAAGAGCGATCCGAGAGTCAGGGCGATGGCCAGGCGGAGTAACAGTTGCGGCAGGAAGGTGGGGTTAAAAAATGCGGAGGATAGGCTCTGCTCCCAAGGCCAGCCATCCGGAGTGAGCATGAAGCCCAAGATCCCGGTGATCAAGGAGGCGGAGCCCAGCGACATGAGAATATAGCCGGCTCCCAGGTAGACATGGCGTCGCTTTTGGACCCCGCTCCAGCGGTCCCAGGTAAAGTAGTAGACCAACAGGATCACCAGTTCGGTTACAAAAACCAGCCATTCCATAAACCATGGCCAGTAGAACACCCGGAGGAGCGACCCGATGCCGCGGGGGGACAGGGCGCTGGTGGTGACCCAGATGCCCACGCCGGTGACGGCGCCCACCCCGGTGATAATGATGATGACTCTCAGCAGCAACCCTCGCGAGAAATTCTCCCAATCCGGGTCCCGATCCCGAAAGCCCAGATATTCGCTGAGGACCACCATGGTCATGGCGCCGATGGCCAGGCCGTGGCTGATGAGGACGTGCACGACCGCAACGATGCCGATGGTCATGCCGTTGCCCAGGTAGGGTACTTGAAAGAGGGGAAATTCCATGCTTCCCTCCCTACCGTTCCACAAAATGAGGCCGGGGTTGGCCGGTCACAAAGGCCGCCACTTCCCAGGCCTGGTCTTCAGTCAAATCCGGCTTGCCAAAGGGCATGTTCAAATAGGCAAAGGCCGAAAAAGTCCGGGGGTGAGAAGTACCCGCACCATCATTAAAGGACTCGGCCCCCCATAGGGGCGGGGCAATCTTGGTGCCCCCGCCGGCGCTGCCGTGACAGGCGGCGCACTTTTCTTGAAAAATCTGGGCTCCCCTGGTTTTGTCCGGGGACGCGGTTTGCTTCAAGGGTCGCAACCCCAGCCAGGGGATCTCCCCGTAAATGGGCAGCCCCTGGGAGATCCACTGATAGTAAGTCAGGATGGCGGCCATCTCCTTGCTGTCCGGCGGCAGGGGCTTGCCGTTCATGCTCCGTTCAAAGCAGCTATTGGTGCGGCTCACCAGGTCCGCAGCATACTTTTCCCGGGACCGGAACCTGGGATAGGTGGCCCCTACCCCCACCAGGGACAGGCCACCACCCTTGCCGCCTTCGGTGATGCCTCCCTTAAAGTGACAACTGACGCACCTCAGCTTGTCGCCCACATAGGCGGCCGCATATTTACGCGTATCCACCATGAGGTTATAGCCCAACAGGACTGCATCCCGGATGGCTTCCGGGGCCTCCTGGGGCGACGGTGGATTGTAGACCGCCCGGAGCGACCCCGGGGGCGATGCCGGGGCGGTGCTGGAAATTCCCGAAGTCTCGGAAAAATGCAGGAAATTACTAAAAACCAGAGAGAGGACTCCCCCTACTACGGCGAAGATGAACACGATGACCAGGGAGAAAGCCATTTTGTGATCAGCCATGATTGACCCCTTTCCATTCTGATTTCATCATTTATAAGCACGATAGTATGAACTTCCAGCGAAGATTCATTTTTTTTGGTGGCTTGGGCAGCCACAGATATTTTGGGTCAGGGGGAGAATTGCGCTTGCTGAGGGGATATTCCGCAGGGCCCCGAGGACTGACAGACTGACCTGGCCGGCCACCTGAAGATGGGGCCGAAGGCTCAAAAAGAGCTGTTAGCCGGAGGTTGGAATTCATCAGAAGATCCTCCCTGCTCCGTTAACCTGAAAAACCACGCTGCCGAACGGGCTGGGTCCGCCCGAAACCTCTCGGGTTCTCGCCTCCGCAAAGGCCGCTTTTACCACCTGGCCCTTGACCCCAGGGAAGCCAGGCCATATCTTACAGCATAAAGATTATGCGGACTGGTCCGATAAGTGAGATAGTCCTTTAAATTACGAGCCTGGGGAGTTATGGCTTCCCCCGTGTCGGTTGGCGCCAAGCTGCTGATGCCCGCGGGAGATTTTCCGCAACTCCTGGTAGCCTTGGACCGCCTGGGCTACCGCATGGTGGGGCCTACTCTGCGGGATGGCCAGTTGCTCTATGGTGACCTGACCGGGGTGGCCGACCTGCCCGTGGGCTGGACTGACGCGCAGGAACCGGGGGCCTTCCGTCTGCAACCGCGGGACGACCAGGCCCTCTTCGGCTACGGGGTCGGCCAGCAGTCCTGGAAGCAGTTCCTGTTTCCGTCCCACCACCTGCTCTGGCGCGCCAAACGCCACGGCGACGGCTTTCAGATTATCCCGCCGCCAGAGAACGTCCCCCGCTACGCCTTCATCGGAGTCCATGCCTGCGACCTCCACGCCATGGCGGTCCAGGATCGGGTCTTTCTTCAGGGCCCTCACGTTGACCCGGTTTATCAGGCCCGCCTGGAGCAGGCCTTCATCCTGGCGGTCAACTGTGGCGGCCGGGGTTGCGGCACCTGTTTCTGCGTTTCTATGGGCACCGGCCCCCGGGCCACTTCCGGCTTCGATCTGGCGCTCACCGAGGTCTTACAGGAAGGTAAACATTACTTCCTGGTGGAAGTGGGAACCGCGCGGGGCGCCGGGGTTCTCCAGTCAGTTCCCCAGCGACCGGCCGCAGCCGCGGAAATCGAGGCTGCCGATAGAGTAGTGGCGGCTATGACGGCAAATATGGGCCGGGAGCTGGACACCCAAGGCCTCAAGGAACTCCTCTATCGCAATTACGAACATCCCCGCTGGGACGAAGTCACGGCCCGCTGCCTCAACTGCGGGAACTGCACCTGGGTCTGCCCCACCTGCTTCTGCCACACCGTGGAAGAGGTCACCGACTTGACCGGCGCCGTGGCCGAAAGATGGCGCCGCCAGGACGTCTGTTTCACCGTGGACTATTCCTACATTCATGGCGGCAGCATCCGCTCCTCGCCCCGGTCGCGTTACCGCCAGTGGCTGACCCACAAACTGGCCACCTGGCATGACCAGTTTGGCTGCTCCGGCTGCGTCGGCTGCGGCCGTTGTCTAACCTGGTGCCCGGTGGGCATCGACCTCACCGAGGAGGTCCGGGCCATTCGGGATAATGAAGTCCCTCTCAAGGAGACCGAGCATGGAGACCATTGAGCCCATCTTGGCGGTCCAACCGTTTTTCCAGGGTCTGCACCCGCGGTATATCCACGAAGTGGCTGCCTGCGCCTCCCGGCTCAATTTTACCGACGGCCAGTTTCTCTGTCGGGCCGAGGAGGAGGTTACCCGCTTCTACCTGATTCTTCAGGGCCGGGTCTCGGTGGAAATCTTCAGCGCCCGGCGCGGGCCCATGACCTTGCAGACCATGAGGGAAGGGGACACGATGGGTTGGCTTTGGCTTAACCGCGAGCCTTATCACTGGCACGCGGACGCCCGGGCTGTGGGCCTCACTCGAGCCCTGAGCTTCGAGGTGAGCTGCCTCCGGGAAAAGTGCGAGGCCGACCACGATCTGGGCTACGAAATCATGAAACGCTACGCCCATTCCCTGGCGATGCGTTTCCGGGTATGCAGCCTGCAGCTCACCGACATGTTTCAGGACTAAACAGGTGGGGGAGGCTCCGGGCCCGCCCGGTGGGGTGCGTCTTAAGCACCAACAATAATCCGCCTCTTCAGAACAGAATGGATGGTACGTGAGACGTACCCTACGATAACTTGGCAGGCAAATGGCTGAGAATAATCCGTCCCCCATGCTGCCGGAAATCTTCCAGATCCAGCGGGTGCGGCGCGAAACCGCCGACACCTTCACCCTTGACCTGGCCCGGCCCGGCGCGGCGGCGGACTTTGCCTTTGCGCCCGGGCAGTTCAACATGCTCTACGCCTTCGGCCTGGGAGAGGTGCCCATCTCCATCAGCGGCGACCCGACCCAGCCCGAAAGTCTGATACACACGGTGCGCAGTGTCGGCAACGTCACCCGGGCTATTTGTCAGGTTCGCCCCGGGGCGCAATTGGGAGTGCGGGGTCCCTTCGGCGCCCCCTGGCCGGTGGCGGAAATGGCCGGCCAGGACGTGGTCATCGTGGCCGGCGGCCTGGGCCTGGCGCCTTTGAGGCCCGCCATCTATCACCTTATTAGCCATCGTCCGGACTACGGAAACTTCGAGTTGATTTACGGGGCCCGCACCCCCGCGGACCTGCTCTACCGCCGGGAACTGGAGCGCTGGCGGGGCCGCTTCGACCTCAGGGTGCACGTCTCGGTGGACGCCGCTGGGGCTGACTGGCAGGGGAGCGTCGGGGTGGTGACCACCGTCATTCCCCGGGCCCGCTTCGACCCGGCCAACACCACCGCCCTGGTGTGCGGCCCCCAGTTGATGATGCGCTACACCGTAATGGAACTGCTGAGCCGGGGCCTGGCGCCCGCGCAAATCTTCGTCTCTATGGAACGCCACATGAAATGCGGCCTGGGCCTGTGCGGGCACTGCCAGTGGGGGCCCTTCTTCGTCTGCAAGGACGGTCCGGTCTTTCGCTACGATGCGGTCATGGACTGGTTCGAGCGGCGGGAGGTCTGACTCATGGCCTTGAAAAAAAAGCCCCGGCTTTCGGTCTGGAAATTCGCCTCCTGCGACGGCTGCCAGCTGTCGCTCCTGGACTGCGAAGACGAGCTGCTGGCCATCACCGGCAAGGTGGAACTGGCCTTTTTCGTCGAAGCCTCCCGGGTCATGGGCAAGGGCCCCTACGACCTGACCCTGGTGGACGGCTCCATCACCACGGCCCACGACGCCGAACTCATTAAAAAGGTACGCCGGGACTCCAAATACCTGGTGGCCCTCGGCACCTGCGCCTGCTCCGGCGGCATCCAGGCCCTGCGCAACTTCAAGGACGTTAACGATTTCATTAAGGCAGTTTACGCCCATCCGGAATACATCCAGACCCTGGAACAGTCCACGCCGCTGTCGGCCCATATCAAGGTGGACTACCAGATCAACGGCTGCCCCATCAACAAACGACAGCTCCTGGAGGTGATCAGCGCCTATCTCAACGGCTGCACCCCGCGGCTGGCGCCCCACAGCGTCTGCCTGCAATGCAAGGCTCGGGGCAACATCTGCGTCATGGTCCTGGGCACTCCATGTTTGGGGCCGGTAACCCACGGCGGCTGCGGGGCCCTGTGCCCTACCTACCACCGGGGCTGCTACGGCTGCTATGGCCCCAAGGAGACGCCCAACACCGCCTCCCTGGCTGCCTGGTTCAGTCAGCGTTTTGGGGTCTCCGAAGCGGGTTTGGTGCAGGCCTTCCGGAAATTCTACGCCAACGCCCCGGAGTTCCGCCGGGAGAGCGAAGCCCATGAAAAGTAGAACCATCAAGGTCGATATCCTGGCCCGGGTGGAGGGCGAAGGTGGCCTGTACCTCCGGGTCAAAGGCGACGCCGTGGCCGAAGTCAAGTTGAAGATCTTCGAGCCGCCCCGGTTTTTCGAGGCTTTCTTAAGAGGCCGCCAGTTCCACGAAGCCCCGGATATCACCGCCCGCATCTGCGGCATCTGCCCGGTGGCCTACCAGATGAGCGCGGTGCACGCCATGGAGGACGCCATGGGGGTGAAGGTCACCGGCCCCTTGAGGGACCTGCGCCGCCTCCTTTATTGCGGTGAGTGGATCGAATCCCACGCCCTCCACATCTTCCTGCTCCACGCCCCGGATTTCCTGGGCTACCAGGACGCCATCCGCCTGGCCCAGGACCACCCGGAGGTGGTCAAGATGGGCCTCCGGCTCAAAAAGATCGGCAACGAGGTGGTCACCCTGGTGGGCGGCCGGGAGATCCATCCCATCAACGTCCGGGTGGGGGGCTTCTACCGCGTGCCCACCAAACCGGAACTGGCCCCGCTGGCGGAGGAACTCAAGTGGGCCCGGGACGCGGCCCTGAAGACGGTGCGCTGGGTGGCGGCTCTCCCCATGCCGGAGTTTGAGCAGGATTACGAATTCGTCTCCCTGCGCCATGCCGAGGAATACCCCTTCAACGAAGGACGGCTGGTCTCCAATCAGGGCCTGGATATTGCGGTTCAGGACTACGAGACCCACTTTGCCGAGGAGCAGGTCTCTTACTCCAACGCCCTGCACTCGCGGCGCCAGGGCCACGGTCTCTATTTTGTCGGCCCCCTGGCCCGCTATCATCTGAATTTCGACCGCCTCTCGCCCTTGGCCCAAGAAGCCGCGCAGGAGGCCGGATTGAGCCGGGAATGCTGCAACCCCTTCCAGAGCATCATCGTGCGGGCGGTGGAAACCCTTTACGCGGTGGATGAGGCTCTAAGGATCATCGCGGCTTACGCACGGCCTGATCAACCGGCAATTAAAGTGGAGCCCCGCTCCGGGGTAGGCTGCGCCGCCACCGAGGCGCCCCGGGGCCTGCTCTACCACCGCTATCGCCTGGACGAGTCCGGGGCCATCCTGGAGGCCAAGATCGTGCCGCCCACCTCCCAAAATTTGAAGATCATCGAACAGGACCTCTGGCGGTTCGTGGAAAAGCGTCTCGACTTACCTGACGACCAACTCACCTGGCAGTGCGAACAGTTGGTGCGCAACTACGACCCTTGCATCTCCTGCGCCACCCACTTTTTGAAAATCCGCCTGGAGCGGCAGTAAAGGACCGCGGTGGCTTTTCCCCAGAATTTTCAACTGCAGATCATCGGCGTCGGCCAGGAGTGGCGGGGCGACGACGCGGCCGGGCTTCTGGTGGCCAGACTTTTGAAACTACCGCAGACCCATAGGGGCGGACCTGTGGGTCCACCCCCGGGGGGGCGCACACCTGGGAGCGCCCCTACGACAGATACTGCTTCTTTAACGCTAAATCAGTCCCATGTGACAGTTTTGGAAACCTCCGGTTCGATAAGCGATTTGCTGGCTGCCTGGGATGGGGCCGACGCCGTTATCCTGGCCGACGCCGTCCGGGCCGGCGGGCCGCCAGGCAAGATTTACCGCTTCCGGGTGCAGGAGGCGGCATTGCCGGCAGAGCTATTTCCGGCCGCCTCCACCCACGCCTGGGGTATCGCCCAGGCCGTGGCCTTGGGGCAGGTACTCCAGCAATTGCCGCCTTTTCTGGTGGTCTATGGCATCGAGGGCCAGGATTTTGGCATCGGACAAACACTTTCTGCGGCGGTGGCTAAGGCCATCCCGACGGCAGCCCGGCTGATATTGCAGGAAGTCCAAGAGCTTCTGAGGTAGGGATACTTCTGTGTGGTATTACTGGTATTGGATGTAAAGGGGCTTGGGGTTCAGCCTCAACAGCTCCTGGGGCGTCATCAGGGCGTCGCCTTTCCTGATGTCATTGTGATAGAAGAGCTTGAAGCCAACATACTGCACCGGCTCGGAAACAATGTAATCCTTGAACGAATCCCTCTTTAGCGAGGGGGGGCCCCAGCCGTCCATGTTCATGATGACCTGCACCTCGGGTCGGAGCACGATCCTCTTGGCATTGGTGACCATGTAGCGGGTGAACCGGTGCACAATGAGCACTTTGGGCGGAAGATTATACTTTCTCACCAGTTCCTCCAGGTAGCCGGAGGCATAGTTGATGTCCGCCGCGTCATAGGTGCCGATCTTGGTCCCCGGTTTCCTCCCGCTCTTGATCAGGTTAAACTCCGGATCCATCCCCAGGTGCACGTCCGGGTTCTTCAGCAGCCACTCGAAGCGCGGCAGGATGGTGCGGATGTTGTCATGGCCCGTCTGAATGTCGATGAAGAGAAGGGCGTTCGCTTCTTTGGCCCAGCCGTACACTTCGTTGACGACCTTGTCCGGCATCACCATCCGGTACTTGCCGGCTACGCCCGGATTTCCCTGCGCCACCACCGCGATGAGGTGCAGGGCGGGCTGCACCGGCAATGACGGATCCGCCTTTTCCCATTTGGCTACTTCACCCTGCAACCGCCACAGCATTTCGTCCTTCTGCCATTCACCCAGCGCCCCCATACGCTTGGAAAGCGGGTTACCGTAGTAGGCGACAATGCGCTTCTGCGGCAAGATGGAACCCGGCAGCGGCGGCGGGCAGGCCACCGGCCAGCCGCAACGTTTCGCATACTCGGGGTTCTCGCCGGCGAGATACATGGCCTTGGGAGCCGCAACTTCGGGAGCCGGCGCCTTTTTCACTGCAACCGGCAGCGCCTCAGTCTTGGCGGGGTTGGCGGCCGCGGCGGCCTTGGCCGCGGCGGGAACCGGCAGCGGGGTTACAGCCGGCGGAGTTGCCGGGGTAACTGGGATAGCCGGAGCCGCCGGGGCGGCGGGGCCGTTTGGCGCGGTTGGGGCTACCTTCCCTTCGCTGAACTTGTCGTTCGTAAAGCCTGCTCCGGCGACCAACACTGCGAGGACCATCGCCAGCAGGGGGGCAAATATCCGGAGATAAAACCGACCACACGGGTGCGTCACCAAGTACTCCTTTGAATTAAATATGCGGCGCGGCCCAGAGCTCGCCAGCAGGTAAAGCAGTCCAGGCTTCTCTATCAGTTAATTTAGAATATCGGGATGCGGTTAACAAAGGAATAGGGGATACCGGCGTACCCCCAATCGGTTTTATTTTAAAACCTTCCCCAGATTTTGTCAATTAAAACTGACCTGCCACTCTGGCGCTTCCGGCCCCCAAAAGTTCCAATCATGAGTAGAGATGCTCTTTGTTACTTTGCGGTAACAACTGTTCTTGTCTATTGGTAACGCAGTAAAGAACATCTTACTATCAACGGGCAATCAAGAGGTGGAAGTGTTTCACTATCCAGATCAAAACGCAACTTTTACGCCGGCTCGTAAAATTTCAGGGTGATGGCGCCATCCGCTATAATGGTTTTTGCCTGAGGTCTGATGGAGAATTGATTTTTTAGAAAGATTCGTGCTAAGGTGGGTTCCACGAGAAGCGCGGTCCTCGAAAAAGGAGTGATTTTCTAAGGGCTTATACCAGGAGAACGAGACCCAGAGCAGGTTTTGGGACACTGGCGGATAGAAAGCCGGAGGGTTGGAAATGCCCGAAAATCCCTACCTTAAGAAGGTAAGCCGGATCTATCACGATTCGGAGGTTATCTTCGAAGAAGGTAGCTGGGATGGTGACCTGCCCCCCAAAAACTAATCCCCGCCGGGAGGGGCCCAAGGCCTGCCTGGAACAAGTGGGTCTGGCGCCCCAGGACATTCACCTCATCATCCTGACTCACGAGCACTTCGATCATACTGGCGCCTGTCCTGAATTTTACGATAGTGCGGTGATCGCCGCCCATGCTCTGGCAGCCAACAAAATAGAGCTCCAGGATGAATTCGTCACCATGAGCAAGTACGGGGACGAAGGGGCAAGGCATTTTCGGGTGGACATCTGGCTGGAAGCGGACACCGTCGTGGACCTGGGCAATTACCGCCTGCACATTCTACACACCCCGGGGCACTGTTCCGGCTGCATCTGCATTTATGAGCCGGACCAAGAGCTGCTGTTTTCGGGGGACACCGTGCTGGCCGGCGGAACCCTATCCGGCATCATGGGGTCGGGCAATATCAGCGACTACATCAAGTCACTGCAGCGCCTGAGCAATTTAAAGGTGGAGGAGATGTATCCCGGTCATGGCCGGATATCGACCGACGCTGATGGAGACTTGCTGAAAGCCTTGGAAAATGCGCTCGGCATGATGGAGGAATGCAAGATTCTCTTTGCGACCCTGAATACCAAATCCACCTTCGACCGGTATTTCTCGGCTATTCGAAAGCGCCCGGTTATCCCCACGACCTCTCCCAAGGTCTGAGCCACTCAAAAAAGCCTAACAGATGGCGCCGGGGAAGGCGGAACGCCTTCCCCGGCTGGATAACAAAAGACTTGGGTGAGAAAAGATTCTGGGAGAACCTTTAATAATTTGGGACGTTAAGGCGAGCCGCCGGCCTCTTTCCCCAAGGCTCCTTCCCCCACCGGTTGGATCGGCAGGTACCTCATGCCCAGGTCGAAGATCAGGATAGCCATGGCCACCAGGGCCGCGGTGATGATAATCTCCACCGCCGAGGGGAAATAACCGAACTGCCGGTAGCCGATATAGGCGGTGAGGCTGACGTTGAAGCGGTTCAGCACCACCCCGAAGGCCGCCAGGCCCGCGGTCCAGTAAAGGCCCTTCTCGCTCCGGCGTATCTCCGGGAAGCACAAGAGCAGGGCCGGCAAGACCACGGTGCCGAAGAGCTCCACGAAGAAGAAGAAATGGGGTTTATCCCAAACCCAGACCGCGGTCCCCCGGGCATAGAGGTCCGTGACCTTCATGGCAAAGTAGATCAGCAGGACGATTCCCAGCCCCTTGCCCAGGTCCGAGAGGATGCCGATTTTCGGCGGCTGCCGGTAGACCCGGGAGGCGATGAGGCTCTCCAGGGTAATGACGCTCATGCCGCCGATGACCGCGCTGACCAAGAAGAGGGGTCCCATGGCCTGGGTGGCCCACAGGTCGCTCATCTTCTGGGGCATCAGCAGGAACAGGGCTCCCAGGGAGGACTGGTGCAGGGTGGAGAGCATGACCCCGGCCACCACCAGGAACAGGTAGATCTCGCGGAAAAACTTGACCCAGCTCTCCTCGGCCGTAGCGCTCCAGGCCGATGATGAACAATTCGATAGCCAGCACCGTGGTGTAGAGCATGACGCACCAGGAAACCTCGAAGAGGACCGAGTGAGGGTTCCACATCACCATGGGGTGCCAGATGCGCCAGGGCTGGCCCAGGTCGAAGAAGAGCCCCACCACAAACACCATATAGCCTACGAAGGCCGAGAGCTTGGCAGGCCGCAGCAGGGGCTCGAACTTTTTCAGGTTGAAGATATAGATGGCGGCGGTCATGGTGAAGCCGCCGGCGGCCAGGGCCACCCCCGCCAGGACGTCGAAACTGATCCAAAGGCCCCAGGGGTAGGCGTCATTCAGGTTAGTGGTGGCCCCCAGACCCAAAAACATCCGGGCGCAAGCGGCGATCAGACCCAGCACCAGGAGGATATAGAGGACGGCTTTCCCGGTGGTCAACTTTCCTTCGCCGGGATACCATTTTTCGATTTTTCCGGCCATGGCTTAATCCTCCTTGGGCTCTTTGGCCTCGATGGCCGCCCGGCGTTGGTTGAAATAATGGAGGCCCACCGCCAGTCCACCTACGGCCACGGCCACCAGGGGCACCTTGGACATCCATTCCCGGCCGCGGAGACCTTGGGGAGCGTCCCCCAGATCGGTGCGGAAGCCCACCTGAGTCAGGCCCAGTTCTTCAAAAGAGAGGGGGGTGAGATAGAGCTTGGAGGTGCCGCCGGCTATCTTCTCGCCATAGACCTGGGGATAATATTTGTTCGGATCCAAACCGATGCGCCGGTGGGCTTCCGTCAGGAGTTCGGCCCGCTCCCCGAACAACAGGGTGCCGGTGGGGCAGGTGGTGGTACAGGCGGGAGCCAGACCCATGGCCTGCCGGTCGGCGCAGAAGGTGCATTTGCGCACCAGGGGCACCGCCGACTCCCACTGAAACTTGGGAATCTGGAAGGGACAGGCCATCATGCAGTAGCGGCAGCCGATGCACCTTTCGTCGTCATAGACCACCGGCCCGGAGGGCAGCTTCACCAGGGCGGCCACCGGACAGGCGCTGACGCAGGCGGGATCGAGGCAGTGCATACAGCGCCGGGAGATGAAATACCATTCCAGCCGCCCATCGGCGCGGGGAATTTCCCGGAAGACGATCCGGGTGTATTGGTTGCTGCTCAGAAATCGCGGGTTGGACCAGGTTTCGCTGAAGGTAGCCTGGCCGCCTTTCAGGTCGTTCCAGCTCTTGCAGGCCACCTGGCAGGCCCGGCAGCCGATACACTTGGTGGTATCGATCAAGATGGCTTTGCTCATAACCGTTCCCCTTTAGGCCGGCTCGCCTAGGCCTTTTCCAGGTCTACCAGGAATACCTTATATTCCGGGATCATGGTGTTGGCGTCCCCTATCTGGGGGGCCAATTGATTGGCTGCGTAATTTTGGCGCGGGTCAGGCCCGCCGGTAGTATAGCCGGCAAAGCCGAAGTGCCAGGGCAGGGCCACCATTTCCACGGTGCCTTGCTCCCCTTTGACGCCGCAGCAGAAGGGCGCCACCCGGTGGGTGACGTTGGCCCGGGCCAGCACTTCGCCGCGGATACTCTTCACCTTGACCCAATCACCCGCCTTGACTCCCTTGGCCGCGGCCAGGCTGGGGCTGATTTCCACGAACATCTCCGGCATCAACTCCGACTGCCAGGTGAGGTTCCGGGACATGGCCCCGGCCTGCCAGTGCTCGCTGACCCGGAAGGTGGTGGCGATGATGGGGAACCTGGGGTCGCAGAGTTCGGCGAGTAAGTCCAGTTGCGATTTCCAGAGGCGCACCACGGGATTGGACTGTTGCGGCGACAAGGGGTTGTGGAAGGGACATTCCAGGGCCTCGTAGTGTTCCGGGAAGGGCCCTTCCTTGCACAGTCCCTTGGGGACAAAGAGGCGCGCCTTCCCGTCGGGCAACATGAGGTAGGGGACCTTGGCCGATTCCTCCGGAGGCACCTGGACCTTGGTGGCCGGGTCGATCCACTTGAAATCCGCCACATCGGAATTCTTCCAGGCGTTGGCCGCCGCATCCCAGCGCACCAGGGTCCTGTCCTTGTTCCAGGGCTGGCCCTGGGCATCCGCGGAACAGCGGTTGTAGAGGATGCGCCGGTTCACCGGCCAGGCGAAGGACCAGCCGGGGTAAAGCCCCAGGCCGCTGGGGTCCTTGGAGACCCGGGCCGCCGCCTTGTTGTCCTTCTTGTCCGGGCCGGGGTAAAAGCCGGAGAAGATCCAGCAGCCGCAGGCGGTGGCGCCGTCGTCTTTCAGGCCCAGGAAGTTGAGCAATTGCTTTTTATCCGCCACGGTGTAACCGTTGATCTCTTTGGCCACCAGATGGACGTCGGGGTCGTCCCCGTAGCCCCAGTTTAACTTGACTATGGGGTCCGGGAAGACTGCCTTGGGGTCTCCCTGATAGAGCTTTTTCAACTCCAGGCCCAGACGATTGGCGTACCACAGGTCGCTGTGGGCGTCGCCGTGGGGCTTTACCGCCTGGTAGCGCCACTGGATCCAACGGCCGCTATTGGTGACGCCGCCTTCCTTCTCCAGGGCGTCAACCGCCGGGAACAGGAAGACCTCGGTATTGACGGTTTTGGGATCGACCCCGGGCCGTTTCCAGAAGACCGAGGTGTCCGTCTCCCAGAGGTCGAAGGCCGCCAGCCATTCCAGCCGGGCCAGAGCCTGGTAGGCCTGGTTGAGGTTGGCGGAGCTTATCGCCGGGTTCATGCCCCAGCACAGCAGCCCTTTGATGGTGCCGGCGCCCATGGCCTCGAACAGCGGAATCCAGGAGTAACCGGCTCCCTGATAGCCTGCGCCGACCTTGGGGAGGTAGTCATAGGCAAAGTCGTTCGCCTTTTGGGCTTCCTCGCCCCAATAGGCCTTGAGGAGGCTCACCAGGTACTTGGGTTTGTTGATCCAGAAGCTGGCCTTGGGGGTCTCTTTTTCCAGATAATCCTTCAGGGTGGGATGGGCCGCTTCCATGGGGGCGTTCAGGTAGCCGGGGAGCAGGTTGAAGAGCAGGCCCATGTCCGTGGAGCCCTGGACGTTATTCTCCCCCCGCAGGGCGTTGATGCCGCCCCCGGCGATCCCCATGTTGCCCAGGAGCAGTTGGAGGATGCAATACCCCCGGATGATCTGTACTCCGGTGGAGTGCTGGGTGCCCCCCATGGCGTAGAGGAGGGCGCCGGATTTCCCGGGCTGGCCGGTGGCCGTGTAAGTCGCCGCCAGCTTCAGAAACTGTTCCCGGGGCACCCCGCTGGTTGCCTCTACCATCCCCGGGGTATAGCGGGCGAAATGGGCCTTTCACGATCTGAAAGACGCAATTGGGGGAGTTCAGGGTGGGGTCGGTGGTCGGCTTTCTCTGCGGGTCGGTCACATAATCCCAGGTCGCCGGATCATAGGCGTGTTTGTCTTTTTCGTAACCGGAAAAGAGGCCGTCGTGAAAGGCAAAGTCCTTGTTCACCAGAAAGGGCGGCATCGGTGTAGTTGACCACGTACTCCTTGTGGAAGAGATTATTTTCCAGGATGTAGTTGATGAGGCCGCCCATCAAGGCGATGTCGGTGCCGGGCCGCAGGCGCACATACAGGTCGGCCTTGGCGGCGGAGCGGGTGAAGCGGGGATCCACCACTATGAGCTTGGCCCCTCGTTCCTGGGCCTTGGTGATCCACTTGAAGCTAATGGGATGGTTCTCGGCGGGATTACAGCCGATGATCATGACGCAATCACTGTTGGCCGATATCGTTCCAGTGATTGGTCATGGCGCCCCGGCCAAAGGTGGGCCCCAACGAGGCCACCGTGGAGGAGTGTCAGAGACGGGCCTGGTGCTCTAAATAGACGATGCCCAGGGCCCGGGTCATCTTGACCAGGAGATAACATTCTTCGTTATTGATGGCGGCCCCACCGATGGCAGGCCAAAGTTTCGGTGCGGTTCACCGTCACGCCGGTGGGGGACTTGGCGATAAAATCCTCGTCCCGGGTGGCCTTGATGCGCTGGGCCAGGGTGGCCACAGCCCAATCCAGGTCCTTTTCCTCCCAGTGGTCGCTGCCCGGGGCCCGATAGCGCACCTTCTGCAAACGGCGGGGGCTGGTAACCACTTCGAAGACCGCCTGCCCTTTGCTGCACAGGGTCCCCTGGTTGATGGGATGGTCCGCGTCGCCTTCCACATCCACCAGCTTGCCGTCCTTGGTGTAAGCCACCAGGCCGCAGCCCACCCCGCAATAGGGACAGATGGAAGTAGTCGCGGTGGCCGAGGTGATTTTGGCGGGGGCCACCAATCCGGCCCACCCGGGGCGCCACAAGATGACGTCCGAGAGGCCCAGGGCGGTAAGCCCGCTCCCCAAACCCTTAATAAAGGTCCTCCGGGAAATGCGCATGTCTACCTCATCTGTTTGGTTTCGGCAAGAAGATGGTTGGCGGGGAATTAATTAATCAAGAATTGACCGGTTAACGCCTTGCTCCTTAGTGAACATGTTAAAAGGCTTTCTCACAAATGTCAAAAAAAATGTTATCCTGGAACAGTGGGGTTTTTAATTTTCCCCCACCGGGGAATTAGAGGTTGACTTGCGGAAAGAATATGCTGATATTAATGAGTTAAAGCCAACTAGCCATCGGCGGGGCGGGTTTGCAACCCGCCCCTGCATTTGCCGGTGCAGGTCGTGCTCCCGCAGTTGCTAGAGAACCGTCTGGTTTTCAAAGTGGGAAGGCTAGCCGAGCCCTACACCCCAACAGTGCGGGCCAGGCTCATCGGCTTGGCGGCGGCAAACCACCCCAACCGCCTCCCTTGACTAAAGGTTTATGGAGACTTGCATGAAGAAGATGACCTTTCGCATCCTGCCGTGGCTTGGCATCATTTTGCTGGTCCTGGGCCTCAGCGGCGGGGCCGGAACGGCGGCTGAGGAAGTCAGCGTGCCGATCCTGCTCTATCACCGGTTCGGTCCGACGAGGGCTGACAGCATGACCGTAACCACCAAGGTGTTCGAAGCGCAGATGCAGTGGCTCAAGGACAACGGCTATGCCGTCATTCCGCTGCGGACCCTGGTTAATTATCTCCTGGACAAGGGCCCGGCGCCGGCCCCCAAGTCAGTAGTGATCGCCGCGGATGACGGCCACAAGTCGGTCTATACCGAGATGCTACCCATCATCCGGAAGTATAATTATCCCGTGACCCTGTTTCTCTACCCGTCTTGCCTGTCTAATGCCTCCTATGCCCTGACCTATGAGCAGGTGAAAGAACTGCAGCAGACCGGCCTCTTCGATGTGCAGAGCCATACCTTCTGGCACCCCAATTTCAAGCGGGATAAGAAGAGGCTCAAGCCGGCCGAATACCAGAAGTTCGTGGAGACGCAACTCGCCAAGTCCAAGATGGTTTTGGACAAGCGCCTCGGCACCCATATAGACATGCTGGCCTGGCCCTTCGGCATCTATGACGACTATCTGGAAGCGGAGGCCCGGAAGGCCGGATACGTGGTGGCCTTCAGCATCGATCGCCGGAATGCCTCAAAGTCCGAGAAAATCATGGAGCAGCCCCGCTACCTGATGGAAAACAGCGACGACGTCAAGGGTTTTGCCGCCATCGCCAGCGGCCGGGCCGCGGAACGAAAAGGAACGCATAAGACCATGGCGTTTTAACGGAGTGAGGCCGGTAAAGAAGCTGTCAGCTATCAGCCAAAAGCAAAACCTGGTTGATGGTTTATTTGACCTCTCCTTTTGCCCTTTGGCCTTGCCTTAGCTAAAAGCTGACGGCCACAAGCTGACAGTTACAAGAAAGGAAAAACAATGATTAAGAGAATCGGCTTCTTCTTGTGTCTTCTCGTCCTTCTTACCGTTCTCGGATGCTGAGGCGGGGGCCAGGGACTGCGGTCGGACAGTCCTCAATTTCAGGCCCGGGCGGACTTGCAGGTAGCGGCAATTAAGGCGGACCCCCGGGGTTGCCTGAAGTAAAACAACGGAAGCCAACGGGATAGAATGACGGCGCCCGCCCCTGCCTGAAGCCGTGGCGCGTCGCCTGCAAGGGTCTGCAGCCCACCTGCCTTATGGCAGCTTTTTAGAAAAATTAGGCTGGTTCCGCATAATAGGGTGGACAGAGGCATTAGGGAAAAGATGAAGAGATTGACCATCGGCTTGCTAATCCTGCTGGGGGCCATGCTCCCGGCGGTCACGGTTCAGGCCGCCTATATCGGCAAGGTGGTGAACGCCCAGACCAAGGAGCCGGTGGAAGGCGCTCTGCTCACCCTGGGTGCGGAGGTGGTCCACACCGGCAAGGATGGCGGCTTTCGCCTGGAGGGCAGCGGCGAGACCCTGAAACTGCGAGCCCCGGGTTATGCCCGGCGAGAGATGTCCACCTCGGAGCTGAGCGGCCCCGCCCCGGAGATCCCCCTTACCCCCTTCAGGGTGAAAGCGCTATATCTCACGGTCTACGGCACCGCCAGCAAGAGTTTGCGTGAGGCCGCCCTGGAAACCATTGAGAAGAACCGGATGAACGCCCTGGTCCTGGACGTCAAGGGCGATCGGGGTTTCATCCCCTTCAAGGTGGACCTGCCCCTGGCCGAAGAGGCCGGGGCCCAGAAGACCATCCTCTTCAAGGATTATAAAGGCGTGCTGGCGAGCCTCAAGGAGAAAGGCCTCTATCTCATCGCCCGCATCGTGGTCTTCAAGGACGATCCCCTGGCCGCCGCCAGGCCGCAGTGGGCCGTGAAGACCAAGGGCGGCGGAGTGTTCCGCGACCGGGAGAGGCTGCGCTGGACCGATCCCTTCAATAAAGAGGTTTGGAATTACAACATCGCCATCGCCAAAATCGCCGCGGAGCAGGGTTTCGACGAGATCCAGTTCGATTATGTCCGCTGCCCCGACAACAAGGCAGTGGCCTTTACCCAGCCGAACACCCTGGAAAACCGCACCCGGGCCGTCACCGGCTTCCTGAAGGCGGCCCATGAGGCCCTGGCCCCTTACAACGTCATGGTGGCCGCCGATATCTTCGGCTACGTCATGTGGAACCTGGACGATACCGGCATCGGGCAGCAGGTCGGCGAGGCCCTCAATGCGGTGGACGTGGTCTGCCCCATGCTCTATCCCTCCGGCTATCAAGCGGGGATTCCCAACTATCGCAATCCGGTCCAACATCCATATGAAATCGTCTACCTAACGCTGAAACGGGCCCAAGAGCGCACCGGGGTTTCGCCCCTGCGCTTCCGCCCCTGGCTGCAGGCCTTTCACGACTATGCCTTCCATGGCGGCGACTTCGGGGAAGAACGGATTCATACCCAGATCGAGGCGGCGGATAAATTCGGCTCCAGCGGTTGGATGTTTTGGAACCCCCGCAACATCTATCCCAAGGGCGGTTTCAGTAGCGGCGGCGAGGAATAGAGAGTGACCGCCTCCTGGACAAACGCCGGCTCGATGCTTATTTAACCTAATAGAACTTTCTCCACCGTCCTCTCCCTCTCTTAGCCTGCTCTCCTGAGCCCCCGCGGTATAACGCCCCGCGGCCCGGCGGGCGACCCGGCGCCCGGTGTCAGAAAGCCCGCCAGTTCCGGTAAGCAGATATGAAGGCCCAGGTTTCTGAGCGGCTATTATCCTTGGATATCTTTCGCGGGGTGACCATCGCCGCGATGATCATGGTCAACAACCTGGCCTATTGGAGCGACAGCCTCCGGGTCCTGCGGCTGACCCATGCCGAATGGAATGGCTGCAACTTCGCCGACCTCATCTTTCCGTTTTTCATTTTCATCGTCGGCGTCTCCTCGGAGTTTTCCCTAAAAAGGCGGGGCAAGGCCGAGGAACCCCTGGCGCGGTACCGGCATATCCTGGTGCGCGCCGCGGTCCTCTTTTTCCTGGGGCTGCTCACCGGCAGCGGTCTCATCTTCGGCTGGCTTTTCCAGGTCATCTGCCCACCCGCGGAGGTCCAGAAGAGCATCTGGGGGATCTTTCTCTCTCCGCCTCCCGGCGCCGAGGTGTACTTCTTTTCCCTGGCCAACCTGAGGATTCCGGGGGTGCTGCAACGCATTGCCCTGGTTTATCTGCCGCTGTCGATTATTTTGATGCACACCCGCTGGCGGGTGCAGGCGCTGCTGGCCGGTGGTTTGCTCCTCTTATACTGGGGGTTAATGAGTCTCCCGGGCTTTGCCATGCAGCCCGGGGAAGACCTGGGCGCCGCCATCGACCGCGCCGTCTTCGGGGGAGCGCACCTGTGGAGGTACACCCAAACCTGGGACCCTGAGGGCCTGCTCGGTACCCTGCCGGCCATCGCCACCGGACTCTTGGGAGCCCTCACCGGCCGTTGGCTCCATAGCGATCGGGAAAGACACCGGAAGTTGACCGGACTTTTACTGGCTGGCTTTCTGGCGATTATCGCGGGCGCCGCCTGGGGGCTGGTGTTCCCCCTGAACAAGTACCTGTGGACCAGCTCCTATGTGGTCTATACCGCCGGCTTCGCTTTAATCTTTCTGGGCTTTTGGTATTGGCTGGCGGATGTCCGGCAGTGGCGGACGCTTTTAGTGCAGCCCTTCGTCTGGCTGGGAATGAACCCGCTGGTGGCCTATTGCGGGGCCCAACTGGGGGCCCTGGCCCTGGACGTCCTCTACCTCGGGACGCCGACGGAGCACACCCACCTCAGCGCCCTGATCTTGAAGACACTCTTCGGAGAACCTTGGGGGGGCGCCGGTCTGACGTGGTTATCGGACCCCATCTGGCCGTCGCTCTTCTGGGCCCTGATCTACCTGAGCTTCTGGACCTTGCTGATGGGGATATTTTACCGCAAGCGCCTCTTTTTCAAGATTTGAATCCGGAAGGCCCGGGGCTCAATCCTCCCGTTCCGCGCAGGGGCTGTATTTTTGAATGTCGAGGACGTAGCTGTAGGCGGAGAGGGCCGCCTTGACCGCGTCCCCTGCCGAGATGTTATTCTGTTTAAAGGGATCGCTGGTCACGTCGCCCGCCGCGAAGATCCCCCACTTGGAAGTCTGGCCGGTGCGGTGATCCACCAGGATTTCCCCGGCCTGGTTGGTGTCCACCAGGGTCTTGATAAAATCCGAGTTGGGTACCGAACCGATGGCCACCAAGACCCCCTGTACCGGCAACTCCTTCACCGCTCCGTCCTTATGGTCCCGGTAGCGCAGACCGCTGACGGCCTGATCCCCCAGGATTTCCTGGATCTCGACGTTTTTCAGCAGGTTCAATTTGGGGGAGGCCGCGATCTTCTCCTGAACGACCGGGTCGCCTTTCAGTTGGTCGCCGCGCACGAGAAGATGGATCTTCGCGGCATAGGGAATTAAATCGATCACCGATTCCAGGGCGGTATTGCCGCCCCCCAAGACGGCAACCTCCAGACCTTGGAAAAATGGGGCATCGCAGGTGGAACAATAGGCTACCCCCCTTCCCTCAAAGCGGTCCTCTCCGGGAACCCGGAGACGCCGGCGCCGGCCGCCGGAGGCGACAATCACGGTCTTGGACCAGTAGCGGCCGCCTTTATCCGTCCGCACCTCATAGGTGCAATCCGGCGCTTCCAGAACCGCGGTGACCCTTTCCGGGATTTTGATCTCCACCTCCCTTTGGGCCCGGACGTGTCTCTCCAGCTTTTCGGCCAACTCCTTGCCGGTTATGGAGATTTCCCCGACCCAATTTTCAATATTACTGGAAACCAGGGATTGTCCGCCGAAATCTTCGGCGACCACCAGGGTCTTCAGCTTCTTGCGGGCGGCATAGATGGCCGCCGCCGCCCCGGCTGGGCCGCCGCCGATGACGACGGTGTCATAAAGCTCGCGACTCATGGAATCTCCTCCCTTGTAGAGGTGCTTGCCTGTCTTGATGATAAGGCCGGAGAAAAAAAATCCAAGCCCTGAATCCGCCATCTTGACCCTTGACCCGCGTATTTTATTGACAAGGCGGATATCTAGACGCATTTTGAGGTTATTAAAGATCCCTTGAGGCAAAGGGGTCGCCGCAGGCGACCTGGCTGTTGCTTCCTTATAAATGGAGGACTCAATGATGTTCCGGAATAAAGAGAGGTTGATCGCGGCAATCCTGTTAGTCCTGTTCGCCTTACCCCTTTGCGGCTGCGCCGGTTCGGAGACCACCCAAAATCGGGTCGTTACGGAATATATCCTGAGGGAGGCGGGATTCGCGAAGTTGGAAGTAAATGACACCACCCCCAAAAGACAGGCGTTAATGGATGCCATTCCCAAGGGGCAATTTACTGCCTATAACACGGACGGCAAAAAATATTATGTTTATAAAGATGAGCCCTCCCGAGCCCTATACTTCGGAGACGAGGCCGCGTATCAAAAGTTTGCCTCCCTGGTAGGCGATAAGAGGCTCTGCCAAAGCATGGATGCCACGCAATCGGCGCCATTTTGGTCTTGTTTTCAGGAGTTCCAAAAGCCCGGCCAGCCATAGCCACCGTCCCAGGGCAGGGCAGCCGCACCGCGATGGGTTATGGACCTGGATGGAGCGGCCACCGCCGCCAAGATGGGTTCTGGGTCTTTCTATCGCAGTTCAACCCGGATAAGCTCTCCTCCTCTTTCAGTGAGGTTGTTGGCCAGGATCACCGCAGGTCTCGAATAATGGCCCGGATGGTCTTTTCCTGGGATTCGACACTCTCCGTCAGCTTGAATTGGACCAGGGCCCTGAGCAGATTCTGTTCCCGGTCCCGGACCTTGAAATAGACATTGCCCTCCAAGTAGTCGGTGAAGAATCGCAGCCCCAGCTCGAAGGCGATGAGGCGGATGGCGTCGTACAGATATTCATAGTCGTTCCCGGTGAGAAAGCCGCCGGCCCGGGAGAGATAGCCCATCAGGATGGCCCGGCAGAGTTCGGGCTCGAAGCGCACCGTCTCCCACGACTCGACCTCCTCTCCCAGGGGATTGCAGCCCGAGCGCAGGCAGTCGCCGATGTCATAATGGACCAGGCCGGGCTTGACGGTGTCCAGGTCCACCAGGGCGACGGCCTGTCCGCTGGCCCGGTCCACCATGACGTTGTTGACCTTGGGATCGCCGTGGATCGTGCGGAGCTTGAGCCTTCCCTGCGCCCTGGCCGCCTCCAGGACCTGGGCCCAGCCCCGGCGCTGGGCAATGGACCGCAGGCCGCAAGCCACCTCGGGGGATGGGCCGGCCCCCTGCCTGGTTAACACCTCGTCAAAGTGCCGCAAGTATCCGGGGGTCTCGTGAAACCCCGGCAGGGTGTCGGCCAGGCCGGCTGGGTCCAGATCGCTCAGGAGCGCCTGGAACAGCCCCAGGGCGTAACCCACCTCCCGAGCGTGCTCCAGATCCTGGATAACCTCCAGGGATTGGGCGTTTTCGATAAAGCTGAGGGCCCTCCAGAAGGAACCTTCGGGGTCGAGCCAGTGGTCGGCGCGGTCTCGGGTCAGCAACACCCGGGGCACCTCCCAGCGGCGGCCCGGACCCAGGGAGACCCCTGCCAGCCGCCGGCGCAGGTGCCCGGTGCAGGTGCGCAGGTTTGCCATGACCGGCTCCGGCCGGCGAAACACCCGGGTGTTGAGGCGCTGCAGGATCAGATGCGGTTCGCCGGCCCTCTCCAGGTCCCTGGGGTGGGCGCCGCGCACCGTCACCAGGAAGGTGTCATGGACGTTGCCCTGGCCATAGGCCTGCACCTGGAGGATTCGCCCCGGCGGGGCAAATTGCGCGGCTGCGGCTCGAATTTCGCCTTTCCGGGTGGTAAAGATCATCTTAAGTTTTTTCAGAGGGAATTAGTTCAAAAGCCCTGAACTAGGGTATAATCAAAACTCAATAAAGACAATGCAAAGATAGGCGCGATGTCTTCCGGTAAATCTTCCACCTCCTTGATTGCCGTTATCGCCGTGGCCGCCAGCCTCGCCTGGCTGGCGGGATGCGCTTCGGCGCCGCCACCCACCGCCGGGAAGGCGCCGGCGCCGCTGGTGGCTCCGGCGCCGCCGCCCGCCCCGGCCCCTGTGGCCCCCGTGACCCCCGAGGTAAACGACCCCCGCTTCGCCGGCATCGAACCCGCGGTCAAGCAAGAGATCGCCGCCGGGCATCTCCCCGGGGCCGTGGTCCTGGTGGGCCACCAGGGCCGGATCGTCTACCGCCGTGCCTTCGGCCAGCGCGCCCTGGAGCCGCGGCCCCTGCCCATGACCCCGGACACTATCTTCGATATCGCCTCTCTTACCAAGGTGGTGGCCACCACCACAGCCATCATGCAGTTGGCCGATGCTCGCCGCCTGCGCCTGGATGCCCCGGTGGCCAGGTATTGGCCGGAATTCGCCGCGCATGGCAAGGGCGGCATCACCATCCGGCAACTCTTGACCCACACCTCCGGTTTGCGGCCCGACGTGAATTCCCACTACCGCTGGTCGGGTTATGAAGGGGCGCTGGCGGTCATTGCCGCCGACCGGCCCATCCGGCCGCCGGGCACCGGGTTCCTCTACAGCGACATCAACTTTATCACCCTGGGCGAGGTAGTGCACCGGGTCTCGGGGGAGCCGCTGGAGGTATACTGCGCCCAAAAGATCTTTGGGCCCCTGGGGCTGCGGGACACCTCCTTCCGGCCGCGGCAGGGCCTGCAAGAGCGGATTGCTCCCTGCGACGTACAATCCGGCTGCCTGCGCTGGGGTGAAGTGCAAGACCCCACCGCGTATCGGATGGGCGGGGTGGCCGGGGATGCCGGGGTCTTCTCCACCGCCGACGACCTGGCCATCTTCGTACAGATGCTCCTGGACGGCGGCGAGAGCCAGGGCCACCGGATTCTCAGCCAGGAGGCGGTGCTGGCCATGCGCCAGCCCCAGTCCGTGCCGGGAAATTCCACCCGCCGCGGTCTCGGCTGGGATATCCGCTCCCCTTATAGCAGGATCTTCAACGCCGCCTTCCCTGCCGGTTCCTTCGGGCACACCGGCTATACCGGCACCTCCATCTGGGTCGATCCCCGCTCCCGGACCTACCTGATCATCCTTACCAACCGCCTGCATCCCGGCGGCAGAGGAGAGGTCAAGGCCCTGCGGGCCAAGATCGCCGCGGTGGTTGCCGCGGCGGTGCCCATGGGCCCCCCGGCGGCAGCGGCAGCCCTGGATGGCGTGAGGATGAGCGGCCACGGCCAAGCGGATGGACCGGACCGGGTGCGGCCGGGGGTCGAGGTCTTGGCGGCCTCCGGTTTCGCCCCCCTGGTGGGCAAGAGCGTCGGGGTGATCACCAATCACACCGGGGTCGATGGCGCCGGGCGCTCCACCCTGAGCCGTTTGCTTCAGGCCCCCGGCGTCCGGGTGCGGGCGATTTTCAGCCCCGAGCACGGCCTGTCCGGCTCCCTGGACGAACGGGTCCCCTCCGGCCGGGACCCGGCCAGCGGCCTGCCCGTCTATAGCCTGTACGGCGAGGTCAAACGCCCCACCGCCCAGATGCTGCGCGGCCTTGACGCCCTGGTCTACGATATCCAGGACGTGGGGGCCCGCTATTATACCTACATCACCACCATGGCCTATGCCATGGAGGCTGCCGCCGCCGCCGGTCTGGACTTCTATGTGCTGGACCGGCCCGACCCCATCAGCGCCGCGGTGGTGCAAGGTCCCCTGCTGGACCCCGGCTTGTGCTCCTTCATCGGCTATTGCTCCTTGCCGGTGCGTTACGGCATGACCTGCGGGGAGTTGGCCCGGTTCTTTAACCAGGAGCGGGGCATCGGCGCCAAATTGCACGTGGTGCCCATGCAGGGATATCGCCGGGAGGCCTGGTTCGACGAAACCGGCCTGCCCTGGGTCTCGCCTTCGCCCAATCTGCGCTCTCTGACCCAGGCGATCCTTTACTCCGGGGTGGGCCTGGTGGAGTCCGCCAACGTCAGCGTCGGTCGGGGCACCGCCACCCCCTTCGAAGTCATCGGCGCCCCCTGGATTGCCGGCGACCGGCTGGCCCGCTATCTGAACGGGCGGCAGCTTCCGGGGATTGCCTTCGAGCCCGTGGCCTTCGCGCCCAATGCCAGTCCCTACCGGGGGCAGAGATGCCAGGGGGTGCGGCTGCGCCTGGTGGATCGGCAGGCCCTGGATGCGCCGGCCCTGGGCGTGGAGATCGCCTCGGCCCTGTACCGCCTTTATCCGGGGAAATTTCAACTGGGCGAGACTCTGTCCATGGTGGGTTCCCGCCAGGTCCTCCAGGCCCTCAAATGCGGCGATGATCCCCGGGAGATTCAGCGCCGCTGGCAGCCCGGGTTGGCAGACTTCAGCCGCCGGCGCGCCCAATATCTCCTTTACTGAGTCAGGCGATCAGCCTGAGCCGCTCTCAAACCCTTCCTGCCGTTCAACTGGTAGCATAGGCCTCTGGCCTGTGTGACCTGAACTCTCAATCCCGCACACAGGCGGGACGCCTATGCTACCAATTCCGTTCAGTCCGGTAACCGGGTCGGGGGGGTGGCGGCGAGCCGCCCCGCGTCCGGAGGCTAGATGGGCGGCTGCCACCCCACTGCAGGCAAATCGGAGGATTCCCAGCCCCCGCCCAGGGCCTCGATGAGGAGCACATTGGCGCTCATCCGGCTGCCCAGGATGGTGATGGCGATCCTTTCGTTGGCCAGGGCCTGGGTTTCCACCACCAGGAGGGCGATACGGTTGAGGATCCCGGCCTTATACTGGTTGGTGCTCACCGCCAGCGATTTCCTGGAGGCCTGGACCGCCTCATCTTGCACCTGGCCCTCATCTTTCAGGATGCCCAGCGCCGCCAGATTGTCTTCCACTTGCTGAAAGCCGGTGAGCACCGTCTGCCGATAGGTGGCCACGGAGGCCGCGTAGGCGGCTCGCGCCGCCTCGGTCTGACCGGCCCGCAGGCCGAAGTCGAGCAAGGTTTCCGAGGCCGCCGCTCCCAGGGACCATATGCGGCTGGGCCAGGTGAGCCACTTCGCCAGGCTGGAGGTTTCAAATCCTCCCGAGGCGCTCAAGGTTATGGTGGGGTAATAGGCCGACAGGGCCACCCCGATCTGGGCGTTGGCCGCGGCCATATTCCTCTCGGCGGCGGCGATGTCGGGGCGGCGCTCCAGTAGTTCCGAAGGCACCCCGAAGGGTACGGCCGGGACCTTCATGGTTTGGTGGACTACCGGTATGGCAAAGACGGAGGGCGACTTTCCTATGAGCAAGGCAATGGCGTGTTCCAGTTGGGCCCGCTGCACCCCCAGGTCTATCGCCTGGGCCAGGGTGGACTTGAGCTGGGCTTCCGCGATCGACACGTCCCCCAGGGAGGACACCCCTTGGGCGTACTGGTTTTTGGTAAACACCAGGATCTTTTGATAATCGGCGGCCGTGTCGTTCAGGAGACGTTTCTGATCGTCCACGGTACGCAACTGAAAATAGCTCTGGGCCAGGGTGGCCCTGGCGCTCAAGCGAACCCCCTCCAGGTCGGCGGCGCTGGCCTGGGCGCTGGCCCGGCTCGATTCCACTTGGCGGCGCACCTTGCCCCAGAGGTCCGGCTCCCAGGTGAGGTCGGAGTTCAACAGGAACTCCGTTATGGGAGGAGGTCCCGGCGATACTTTGCTGGATCCTTTACCGGAGGTCCCCGTCCCCGACATTCCGGAGCCTCCGCCGGAAGACGTGCTTGGGGAGATGTTACCGAGGGTCCCCGAATTTTGAAGGCGGGTCCAGGACGCCCCTCCGGTGACCGTGGGAAAATAAGCGGCCCGGGCGACCTGCACCAGCGCCACGGCCTGGCGGAACTGCGCCTCCGCCACGGCGATGTTCTGGTTGTTGATGTCGACCTGTTCTTCCAGGGCGTTCAACTTGGGATCATTATAGATCTCCCACCAGGCTCCCCGGGACAGCTCATCCCGGGGCTGGGCCACCTTCCAGCCTGGCGTTTCCTTGAAGGCCTCGGGCGCCGCGGTGGGCGGTCTCACATAATTCGGACCCACGGTGCAGCCGGACAAGAGCAGCAACATCCCGGTAATCATTACCGGGCTAAGCCAGCCCGGCCCCGGGAATAATCCTAAAATTGTCTTGAAGCGCAGCCACATAGCTCGTTTCCTCTTTCGCCTATTTTAGCCTCAGACCGCGGCGCCGGCGATTAAACCAGAGCCTGAAGCGATCCAGATAAAGGTAGATCACCGGGGTGGTATAAAGGGTGAGCATCTGACTGAAGATCAGCCCGCCTACGATGGAGATCCCCAGAGGGCGGCGCAACTCGGAACCCACTCCGGTTCCCAGCGCCAGGGGCAGCGCCCCCAGCAGCGCGGCCATGGTGGTCATCATGATCGGGCGGAATCGCAGGAGACACGCTTCATAGATGGCCTCTTGAGAACTCTTCCCCTCCTGGCGCTCCGCCTCCAGGGCAAAATCCACCATCATAATGCCGTTTTTCTTGACCAGGCCGATCAGCAGGAAGATGCCGATCAAGGCAATGAGGCTCAAGTCCGTGCGGCAGAGCAGCAGGGCGAAGAGCGCTCCCACCCCGGCCGAAGGGAGGGTGGAGAGGATGGTGACGGGGTGGATGTAGCTCTCGTACAGCACCCCCAGGACGATATAAACCGACAATAACGCCGCCAGGATCAAAAACGGCTGGTTGGCCAGGGAGGCCTGGAAGGCCTGGGCCGTCCCCAGAAAGCTTCCTTGGATGCTGGCCGGCAGGCGCATCTTCGCGGTAGCCACTTCGACGGCCGCCACCGCATCCCCGAGGGAGGTCCGCGCCGGCAGATTGAAGGAAATGGTGACCATCGGAAACTGTCCCAGGTGGTTCACCGCCAGAGAGGTGTGGGTCATCTGGTAAGTGGTGAAGGCGCTCAGGGGCACCGCGACGCCACTGGTGGGGGCATACGGTTCCTGAATTCCGCCAAGTTTTGGGGTGAAGTTGCTCTGGGGCACCGCGGCGCCGCTGGTGGAGTACATATAGATGTCTTGCAGTATTTCCGGGCGCTGCCAATAGGGGGGGGCCACCTCCATCACCACGTGGTACTGGTTCAGCGCGCTATAGAGGATGGCGACCTGGCGCTGGCCGAAGGCGTCGTACAGGGTGTTGTCGAGAAGCGTGGCGTTGATGCCGAGCCGCGAGGCGGTGTCGCGGTCGATTGCCAGGGTGGCCTGCAATCCTTTATTTTGTTGATCGCTGTTCACGTCAACCAGTTGGGGTAAGGTGAGTAGTTTCTGTAAGACTTTGGGGCCCCAGGTGTTTAGCTCCGCCAGGTTGTCTGAGCGGAGGTTAAACTGATAGAGGGCGCCACTGGCATAACCGCCGATCCGCAAGTCCTGAACCGGCTGCAGATAGGCGGGGGCCCCCGCCACCTGGGCCAGTTGCGGGCGTAACCTGGCCATCACCTGGCGGATGCTGCTTTTCCGTTCCGCGAAGGGCTTCAAGGAAATGAACATGCGCCCGGTATTGGTGGTGGAGCCGCCGCCACCGCCGCCGCCGGTGAAGGCTATCACGTCCGTCACATCCGGGTCCTTCCGGATGATGTCGCTCACTTCCGACAATTTCTTCTCCATGGCCTGAAACGAGATGTCCTGCGCCGCCTGAATGGATCCGGTGAGACGGCCGATGTCCTGCTCGGGGAAAAAACCCTTGGGAATGTAAAGGAATAGGCCGATACTAACCACCAACGTCAGCACGGTCAGAGAGAGCATAAAGCGAGGGTGCCTCAAACCCCAGCCGAGGGTGACCTCGTAGGTGTGGTGCAGCCCTAAGAAGACCCGCTCGCTGGCCCGGGAGACGGCTCCGGGAGTTCGCCCCTTCCCCTGCTTGAGGAGGGCGGCGCACATCATCGGGGTGGTGGTCAGGGACAGCACCAGGGAGATCAGGATGGCGGTGGATAAGGTAACCGCAAACTCGCGAAACAGCCGGCCCACCATGCCTCCCATCAACAGCAGGGGAATGAAGACCGCCACCAGGGAGATGCTCATGGAGAGAACGGTGAAGGCGATTTCCCGGGATCCCAGGAGCGCCGCCTCCAGAGCAGACGCTCCCTTTTCGAGATGGCGGGTGATGTTTTCCAGCACCACAATGGCGTCATCTACCACAAAGCCGGTGGCGATGGTGAGGGCCATGAGGGAGAGATTGTCCAGACTGTAGCCCAACAGGTACATCACCCCGAAGGTGCTGATGATGGAAACCAGAACCGCAACCCCGGGGATGAGGGTGCCCCGCACACTCCGCAGGAAGGCGAACACCACCAGGATTACCAGGATGCCTGAGATCACCAGGGTGCGCTCCACGTCCTGCAGCGAACCGCGGATCGACGGGCTGCGGTCCACCACCACCTTGACGTCGATGTTCTTGGGAATATCGGCCGTCAGCTGCGGCAGCAGGCCGGTGATGCGGTCCACCGTATCGATGATGTTGGCCCCCGGCGACCTGAAGATGACCACCATCACGCAAGGCTTACCGTTGACGAGCCCCTCGACGCGCAGGTCCTCCTGGGAATCCCGGACCGCGCCCACATCCACCAGGTGTACCGGCGCCTGGCCTTGGAAGGCCACGATGAGATCGCGGTAGTCGGCGGCCTTGAAGAGTTGGTCGTTGGTGATGATCTCCCGGCTTTGGCTGGCATCCGCCAGTTGTCCCTTGGGCCGGTTGGCGGTGGTGCTGCTCAGGACACTGCGGACGGCCTCCAGGCTGACCCCGTATTTATTCAGCGCCGTGGGGTTCAACTCCACCCGCACCGCCGGCAGCGACCCCCCCCCCACGAAGACCGTGCCTACCCCTTCCAACTGGGAGAGTTTTTGCTGGAGAATGGTGGAGGCTGCATCATACATGGCGGCCCGGTTGGCGGTGTCGGAGGTGAGGGCCAGGATGAGAATCGGGGCGTCGGACGGGTTGACTTTGCGGTAGGTGGGATTGCTGGGCAAATTGATGGGCAGGTAGCTGCGGGCGGCATTGATGGCAGCCTGGACATCCCGGGCGGCCCCGTTGATGTCCCGGCTCAAATCAAACTGCAAGACGAGGCCGGTGGACCCCCGGGTACTGGACGAGGTCATCTCGGTCACCCCGGCAATCCGCCCAAATTGCCGTTCCAGGGGCGCCGCCACCGAGGTCGCCATGGTCTCGGGGTCCGCCCCCGGCAACGAGGCGCTCACCGAGATGGTGGGAAAGTCCACCGCCGGCAGGGGGGCGACGGGCAGTTGGCGAACCGCCAGGAAACCGGCCAGGGCCATGCCCAACGTGAGCAGCGTCGTGGCCACCGGCCTTTTGATGAAGATGGCCGAGAGGTTCATACCGGTTCCGTAAGATCGTCCACAGGAGGCGACTCTCCGGGTCGCTTCCTACCCAGGCGCATTGCCAGCCTATCGAACCAGAGATAAATGACCGGAGTGGTGTAGAGGGTGAGGACCTGGCTGAAGATCAGCCCGCCGACGATGGAGATGCCCAGGGGGTGGCGCAGTTCGGAACCCAATCCGGTTCCGATGGCCAGGGGCAGCGCCCCCAACAGGGCGGCCATGGTGGTCATCATGATGGGGCGGAATCTTAACAGACAGGCCTGATAGATCGCCTCTTCCGGGCTCTTCCCTTGCCGGCGTTCGGCGTCCAGGGCAAAATCCACCATCATGATGCCGTTTTTCTTGACGATGCCGATCAACAGGATGAGGCCGATGAGGGCGATGACGCTGAAATCGGTGCGGCAGAGGAGCAGGGCGAGAATGGCCCCCACCCCGGCTGAAGGGAGGGTGGAGATGATGGTGATGGGGTGGATATAGCTCTCGTACAGCACCCCCAGGACGATATAAACCGTAAGCAGGGCCGCCAGGATCAATAGCGGTTCGCCCTGCAGGGAAGCCTGGAAGGCCTGGGCGGTGCCCTGGAAGCTGCCCTGGATGGTGGCCGGCAGTTTGAGCTTTTTGGTGGTATCCTCCATGATCTGGACTGCTTCCCCGAGGGAGGCTCCCGGCGCCAGATTGAAGGACAGGGTGGTCGCCGGAAACTGCCCCTGGTGGTCGAGGAGCAGGGGGCCCGTGGTGGCTTTCACCCGGGTAATGGCGCTCAGCGGCACTATGCCGCCGGTGGTGCTGCGCAGATAGAGGTCCTTGAGCTTGGGGGGATTTTGCTGGAACTCGGGCTGGACCTCCAGAACCACCCGGTATTGGTTCACCTGAGTGAAAATCGTTGACACCTGCCGCTGCCCATAGGCGCTGTAAAGGATATCATCGATGAGCTGCGTGGTGATGCCCAGCCGCGCCGCGGTGCTGCGGTCGATGTCCAGGTAGACCTGCAGCCCCTGATTCTGCTGATCGCTGCTCACGTCCCGCAGTTCCGGCATCTTCCCGAGGGCTTCCACCAGCCTGGGGGCCCAGAGTCCCAATTCCTGGGCGTTGGGGTCCTCCAGGGTATACTGGTATTGGGTCCGGCTGACCCGATCCTCCACCGTCAGGTCTTGCACCGGCTGCATGAACAGGGTGATGCCCGAAAGCGAGGCGAGCCGCGGTTGCAGACGGCGGATGACCTCGGTGGCGCTAATCCGGCGTTCCGCCAAGGGCTTCAAGTTGATGAGCACCCGCCCGCTGTTGAGGGTGTAATTGGTACCGTCCACCCCGATGAAGGTGGAGAGGCTGGCCACCGCCGGGTCTTGCAGGATCAGCTTGGCCAGCGCCTGCTGGCGTTCCGCCATGGCGGTGAATGAGATCGACTGCGGGGCCTCGGAGATGCCCTGGATGATGCCGGTGTCCTGCACCGGAAAGAAGCCTTTGGGAACCACCACGTACAAGAAGACGGTGATGACCAGGGTAGAGGCGGCAATCAGCAGCACCAGCGTCTGGTGCTGCAGCACCCGGCGCAGGGTGGCGGCGTAGAAGTCGATGATCTTCTGGTAGATCCGCTCGGAGGCGTGGAAGACCCGGCTCTGCTGCTCCTCTGGAGTATGCTTTAGCAGCCGGGCGCACATCATGGGGGTCAGGGTGAGGGAGACCACCGCCGAGATGAGGATGGTCACCCCGAGGGTAATGGCAAACTCCCGGAATATGCGGCCCACCACCTCGCCCATGAACAGCACCGGGATGAGTACCGCGATCAGCGAGACGGTCAGGGAGAGGATGGTGAAGGCGATCTGCTCCGAGCCTTTGAGGGCCGCCTCCAGGGGAGGATCTCCCTGCTCGATATAGCGGGAGATGTTTTCGATCATGACGATGGCGTCATCCACCACGAAACCCGTGGAAATGGTCAGGGCCATCAGGGAGAGATTGTTCAGGCTGTATCCCAGCAGATACATGACCCCGAAGGTGCCCACCAGGGAGACTGGCACCGCCACGCTGGGAATCACGGTGGCCGAGAGGTTGCGCAAAAACAGAAAGATCACCAGCACTACCAGGCCCACCGCCAGCATCAGCTCGAACTGCACGTCATCCACCGAGCCGCGGATGGTGGTGGTGCGGTCGGTCAGCACCGAGACCTGCACCGCCTGCGGCAGGGTGCTCTGCAACTGCGGCAGCAGCCTTTTGATGCGGTCCACGACCTCGATCACATTGGAGCCCGGCTGCCGTTGAATGTTGAGGATCACCGCCGGGACGTCATTCATCCAGGCCGCCTGCTTGACGTTTTCGGCCGAGTCGATGGCGTTGGCCACGTCGGACAGCCTCACCGGAGCCCCGTTGACATAGGCTACCACCAGGGGCAGATAGTCCTTGCTGGTAAGGAGCTGGTCGTTCGCCCCGATGACCGACGATTGGCGGGGCCCATCAAAGCCGCCCTTGGCCTCGTTGGTGTTGCCCGCGGTGATGGCGCTGTGCAGGTCCTCCAGGGTCAGCCCGTAAGCGCTCAAGGCCGTGGGGTTGGCCTGAATCCGCACCGCCGGCCGCTGCCCGCCGCTGATACTGACCAGCCCTACCCCGGTCAGTTGGGAAATCTTCTGGGCCAGACGGGTGTCCGCCAGGTCCTCCACCTGCTCCAGGGGCATAGTCTTGGAAGTGAGGGCCAGGGTCAGGATGGGGGTGTCGGCCGGATTGACTTTGTTATAGACCGGCGGATTGGGCAGGTCCGGAGGCAGGAAGGAGCTCGCGGCATTAATGGCAGCCTGCACCTCCTGTTCGGCCACGTCCAGGCTCAGGTTCAGACTGAATTGCAAGATGATGACCGAACCGCCCCCGGAACTGTAGGAGGTCATCTGCTTCAGCCCGGGCATCTGGCCGAACTGGCGCTCCAGAGGGGCGGTGACCGAGGAGGCCATGACGTCGGGGCTGCCGCCCGGGAAAAAGGTGAGCACCTGGATGGTGGGATAATCCACCTCCGGCAGGGCGGAGACCGGCAACTGGTAGTATGCCACCGCCCCGGCCAGCAGAATGGCCACCATCAGCAGGGTGGTTGCCACCGGGCGCAGGATGAAGAGCCGGGACGGATTCATTACTAGCCCTTCGGCGATTTACCGGTAGCCGGACTCTTCGGTGAGTTACCGGTAGCCGGAGCCTTCTGCGAGTTATCGGTGGCCGGAGCCGTTTCCTCCACCCGGCTCCCCTCCCGCAGCCGCTCCATCCCTTCCACTACCACCAGCTCACCGGGTGAGAGCCCCTTGTCAATGGCGGTATTATCCCCCTCGCTGGGCCCCAGGCTCACCTGGCGCACCGTCGCGGTCTGATTGGCAGCTACCACATAGACGAAGGACCCCTTGGGGCCGGTCTGGATGGCGGCCATCGGCACCAGGGTGACGCCCTGCAGGGTATTCACCAGCAGGCGGGCATTAACGAACTGGTTGGGGAACAACCCATGGTCTTTATTGGGTAATTCCGCCCGGAGCTGGACCGTGCCGCTGGTTACATTGATCTGGTTGTCCACCGTCAGCAAAACCCCGGTGGCCAGTTTTTTGGTTTGCTCGCGATTGAAGGCGTCCACCGGCAGGCGCGCTCCCGCTTGGAGCTTCTCCAGCACCGGCGGCAAGTTGTCTTCGGAGATGGTAAAGATCACGGTTATCGGTTCCAATTGGGTGATGACCGCGATCCCGGTGGTATCGGTGGCGTGGACGATGTTGCCCGGATCCACCAACCTAAGGCCGATGCGCCCGCTGACGGGGGCGGTGATGTGCGTGTAAATGACGTTTACTTTGGCGCTGTCGAGGTTTCCCTGGTCTAATTTGACTATCCCTTCATCCTGATGCACCAAGGACTTTTGGGTATCATATAGTTGTTTGGCGATGGAATCCTGCTCGGCCAGGACCCGGTAGCGCTCCCGGTCCAGCTTGGCGTTGGCCAGCAGGGCCTGATCGCGGGCCAGCTGCCCCTGAGCCTGGAGCAACGCCGCCTCATAGGGCCGCGGGTCGATTACCGCCAGGAGATAACCTTTGGGGACGATCTGGCCCTCCTTGTAGCCAACCTGCATCAGCTCTCCATCCACCCGGCTCTTGATGGTGACGGTGCGGACCGGGGTGACGGTGCCCAACCCGGTTAGATAGATGGCGATGTCCCCTTTTTTAGCCGCCACCGCAGTCACCGCCACCGGCGGCGTGGCGGCCGCTCCTTGCTTGGTGGACTTGCCCGACTTGTAAAAATAGGCGAAGACCAGGATCACCAAGAGCGCGGCCGCCAGCAACCAGAGCCACCGGCGCCGGACCCAGGCCGCGGTCTGCAGCCGCTCCCCCAGGCCAGGTTTAACTGGTGCAAATTTCATAGGCTTAGCCCCACTGCGACACAGCCTTGGTGAACCCACCGGACTGAATGGTGAGAATTATCAGGCTGTCGAAAAAGGGATTTTGCAACCATCCCCATGGAGGAAGGCTCTGGGTTCTAAAACCCGACAGCCGCGCCAATCCGGCGCTGACCTTGGCAAGTTTAGCCTTTCTCATGCCAAACTGGTTTTCCGGGATGGATTTCCCTGAATTTACGCCTCTCGGATCATTTTCGCAACCTTGGGGGAACGACCGGGTAAACCGAGAACCCGGAGGGCACCCGGCATACGTGGCAACCATATATTACAGGTAAAGTCTAAGTATTTCGATAAATTTATCCCTGCGGCGGGTGCACCTGCGGCCCCAAGAAATCTGCCTGAAAGAGGGAGAACTCACCGCCGCCATGAAGATCAAACCCAAGATCATTGAAAAAATCTTTGGACTTAGACAGGCCCACTATCTAACCAATTCATGGAATTTAAAAACTATTTCCCTCTCCCCTGCACCTTGATTAATTTGGATGGATTTGCCGCCAGCTTTTTGATACCTTCGGGGTCACCATGTCCACTTATGAAGTAGTCATTATTGGAGCCGGGCCGGCGGGGTTATTTGCCGCCCTCAGCCTGGAGAACTTAGGTGCGGGAAAGGTCCTCTTGGTGGAACAAGGTCCGGACCTGGAGGAGCGTCAGCGGGATACCCCGGGCGGTCTCCTCTGCGGTTGGGGCGGGGCAGGAGCCTTCAGCGACGGCAAACTCATCCTTTCCCCCGAGGTGGGCGGTTTCTTAAGTGACCTGTTACCCCTGGATGACTTGACGGCCTTAATCCAGGAAGTGGATAACCTTTATCGATCCTTGGGAGCATCCGCGGAAACCCATGGGGGGGATGCGGATACCCTCGAACTTCTTAAGACCGAGGCCCGGCACGCCGGGATGATCTTTATCCCCACCCGCCTGCGCCATATCGGTACGGAAAATTGCCGGGAAATTCTGAGCCGCTTGAGAGAACGTTTGCGCGACCGGGTGGAGATCCGCACTCACTGCCGGGCCCAGCAGATCCTGGCCAAGGATGGGGTAGTCATTGGGGTAGCCCTGGACAACCAGGAGGTGGTGGGGGCCCGTTATGTGATTGCCGCGCCTGGACGGTCCGGGGCCGTCTGGATGCGGGAAGAGGCCCGCCGCCTGGCGATTCCCTCTATCCCCAGCCCGGTGGATATCGGGGTGCGGGTGGAAGTCCCGGCCCCGGTGCTGGCGCCCCTTACCGAACCGGCTTATGAAGCCAAATTGATTTACTACTCCCGCACCTTTGACGACAAGGTGCGCACCTTTTGCATGAACCCTTACGGCGAGGTCGTTTTAGAAGAAATGGATGGCCTGGTCACCGTCAATGGCCACAGCTATACTTCCCGGAAAACGGAAAACAGTAATTTCGCCATTCTGGTGAGTTCCACTTTCACCGAGCCCTTTAACGATCCCATCAGTTATGGGCAATATATCGCCCGCCTGGCCAACCTCTTGGGCCGGGGAGCTCTGGTCCAGCGGCTGGGCGACCTTAAGGTTGGCCGACGCACTAACCCCGCCCGCCTGGATCGCTGCCTCACCCGGCCCACCCTCAAGAGCGCCACCCCCGGGGATCTCAGCTTCGTCCTCCCTTACCGTTACCTGAAGGACATTCTGGAAATGTTAGAGGCCCTGGATGCCCTGGCCCCAGGAATTAATCACCGCCACACCCTGCTCTACGGGGTGGAGGTGAAGTTCTATTCCCATCGCCTGAAATTGAGCCCGGAGTTGGAGACCCCCATCGGCAATCTGTTCATCATCGGGGATGGCGCCGGCATCACCCGCGGCCTGATCCAGGCCTCCGCCAGCGGCATAATCGCCGCCCGGGCGGTGGCCTCCCGGGGTTAGCAGCCTGCCGGCTCCCAGGCGAATTTGTCAGGTCACCTACCACTAGATTTCAAGCAAGAAACAGGGCAACCAGGGCGAGAGGTCCGGGAAAAAGATCGAAAAGAGAGAAACGGAGGATTGCTTCTCTTAAGCGCGGCGGCCAGGCGCCGCGCCTGGCCTGCCTGAGGGCGGCCCAGGCATCCTCAATCCCGGGGTACCGCCAGCATACGCGTCACTGCCTGCAGGGCCCGCTCCCGGATCTGGGCGGGCACCGTTACCTGATGGCGGTTTTCCTTGAGGGCCGCCAGTACATCGCCCAGGGTGATGCGCTTCATGGGCCGGCAGATGAGGCGGCGGGACGGGGAGTGAAAGAGCTTGCCCGGATTTTCCTGGTGCATGCGGTGCAGAATGCCGGTTTCCGTGCCGATGATGAACTCCCGGGCCGCGGCGGCGTGCACATATTGGAGCATGCCGCTGGTGCTGAGAATGGCGTCGGCCTGATCCAGGACCTCGGGGTTGCACTCGGGGTGGGCCAGGAAGACCGCCTGGGGATGGGCCGCCCGGCATTGCAGCACCTCCTCGGCGCTGAGCCCGTCATGGACATTGCACCATCCCTCCCAGGTGATGATCTCCACGGATTTTTGGGTGTGCCGGGCCACATAGAGGCCCAGGTTTTGGTCCGGCAGCATCAGGACCCGGGGCGCGGCCAAGGAATTGACCACCCGGACGGCATTGGCGGAGGTGCAACAGATGTCGCTTTCCGCCTTTACCGCGGCGGTAGAGTTGACATAGGTGACTACCGGGACCCCGGGCAATTCCTCTTTGCGCGCCGTGAGTTTGTCCACCTTGACTGACTCGGCCAGACAGCAGCCCAGGTCCAGGCGGGGCAGGAGCACGGTCTTGTCGGGGCAGAGAATGGCGGCGGTCTCCGCCATGAAGTGAACCCCGCAGAAGACAATGACCTCGGCGTCGGTCTTGGCCGCGGCCAGGGACAGCTCCAAGGAATCGCCCACCAGGTCGGCCACATCCTGGATGGGGGCCGGCTGGTAATTGTGGGCCAGCATGATGGCCCGGCGGCGCTTAAGCCACTCTCTAATTTCCTGCTGCTGGCGGGTAAATTCCATGGTCAGGCGCCAAAGTCCATACTTTTAACGATCCCCGCGATCCCCTGGCCGCGAAGGTGGCCGGCTAGGACCCCGGCGTCTCCCGGACCACCTGGACTCCCGGCGGCGGGATAAAGGTGAAAAAATCGGGCCCCAGCTTCACATCCAAATTCGTCTGGCTGAAGACAAAGCGGGTCTCTTCGCCCAGGGCGTTGGCAAACTCCAGGCGATCCACCAGGAAAGTGCGGGGGTTGATGGTCAGGGTGAGGCGTTTCAATTCCGGCTGTTCCTTCTTGGGGAAGAGATCGATGACCAGGCTCTCCCCCTCCTGGGGCGGTTGTTTCCAGGAGACGTTGAAGTCCTTCTGGAACTGGCCGATGCCAGAGAAGAAACGCATCACCAGATCAGAGCGCAGCACCTGGTCCAGTTTGTAGACCATGACCAGGCGGTCCTGGGGCATGTACATCCACACCAGGCGGCCGTCGGAGACTACTTCCTTCTGCTGTTCCGCGGGCAATTCGTACTTCCAGCGCATGCGGGAAGGCTTCTGAAAATAGACCCAGCCCGCGGCGCTGTCGGTCTGCTGCAGCGCCATAACGCGGGACTCCTGCTGAAAGCGGGCCTGAAAGGCCCCGGTCTTGTCGTAACGGGCCTGGACCTGTTTCATCACCTCTTCCGGACCCTCGGCCCCCACCCCAGCCAGGGGGCTGAGGACCAGGATTAACAGCGACAACAGCAACAGCCAAAATCTGTGCCCCATGGTCTTCCCTTGTAGACAAATTATCCGGCTAATCTTTGAAATTTATCAGAGGCAGGGCTTGCCGTCAAATTAAGCCGCCTCCACCAGCCAGTTTGGGTACCCGCAGCACCTCCTGACCGGTTTGCGGTTTTCGGTGAGAAGCTTTGGGAATCCCCCTAAATCCCAGTAGTGTCCGGCAAGGTTTTTGCTATGAGGCAGGCAGTGGAGAATTGTTTGAAGTTAGGCAGGTCCACTAGCTAATCAATTCATGGAAATTACAAGCTATTTCCCTCTCCCCCCCGCCGTAGGGGCGGGGTTTCCCCGCCCGGATTCTCAGGCAGCTCTGTTCAGGCCTCCCCGAATTATTCTATTTTTTTGATATGTTAAAAGAAATGCCGAGACAATAGCCGAGACAATAATTAAAATTTAAATTATTGTGTGCACAATCTAACTAATTCTCCCCCCAGGTGGAAACGGCATGGCGGAAACCAAGTCCGGCGGACCAAGGAAAGCCATTAGCAAGGCTGGCCCTAAGGCAGGAAGGGTTAGCGGGCCGAAAAAGCCCCCTGCCAAAGACACCCGGAAGAGCGGGGCCGGGGCCGAGACCGCCACCAACCGGCCAGGCAGCGAGACTGCCCCGGAATCTCCGGCCCCGGGGCGGCCCTTTGCCATCGTCGGGGTGGGCGCTTCGGCGGGCGGCCTGGAGGCCTTTACCAAGCTCATCGAGAATCTGCCCACGGATACCGGCATGGGCTTTGTCCTGGTGCAGCACATGGCCCCCCGGTCTCACAGCATGCTGCCGGAGATCCTGGCCAAGGTCACCCGGATGCCGGTCACCGAGGTGGTGGAAGGCACGCATGTTGAGCCCAATCGCATCTATGTCACCCCCCCGGCCATCCTCATGACCCTGGAGGAGGGGGTGCTGCATCTGGCCAGCCGGGCCGAGCCCCGGGTGCTGACCCGGCCCATCGACATCTTCCTGCGCTCCCTGGCCCAGGACCTGGGTAGCCGGGCCATCGGGGTGATCCTGTCGGGCACCGCCTCCGACGGGGTCCTGGGCCTCCAGGCCATCAAGGCCGAAGGCGGCGTCACCTTCGCCCAGGACGTCGAGAGCGCCAAGTATCCCGGGATGCCCGAGAGCGCCATCGCCGCGGGCGTCGTCAATTTCATCCTCCCTCCCGAGAAGATCGCCCGGAAATTGGCCAGCCTGGCCCATCATCCCCTGGTCAGGGCGCCGCACCCCGCCAAGGAGGCGGAAGTCCCCTTGGAAGAGGGCGTCTTCAACCAGATTCTGATGATGCTCAAGGCGGGCACCGGCCTCGATTTTACCCATTACAAGCACAGCACCATCAAACGGCGCCTCCACCGGCGGATGATGTTGCAGCACGTGGAAGAGATCGAGGACTATGTCAAATACCTGCGGCAGCATCCGGACGAAGTTAAGAACCTCTACGAAGACATCCTGATCAACGTCACCAGTTTCTTCCGGGAGCCGGAGTCCTTTGAGTCCTTACAAAAAATCGTCTTCCCGGAAATCCTGCGGAACCGGGCCGAGGATGAGCCCATCCGCATCTGGGTGCCGGGCTGCGCCAGCGGCGAGGAGGCCTACTCCCTGGCCATCAGCCTCCTGGAATTCCTGGGGGACATGGGCAGCAACGTCCAGATCCAGATCTTCGCCACCGATGTCGAAGAAGGGGTGATTGACCAGGCCCGCCTGGGCATCTATCCGGAATCCATTACCACGGACGTTTCCGCGTACCGGCTGCGGCGCTTTTTCAGCAAGGTGGCCGGCGGCTACCAGGTGAGCAAGACCATCCGGTCCATGTGCGTCTTCGCCAAACAGAACCTGACCAAGGACCCGCCCTTCTCCCGCCTGGACCTCATCAGTTGCCGCAACGTACTCATCTATTTCGGGGCGGTGCTGCAGAAGAAGGTGATCCCCATCTTCCATTTCGCCTTGAAGCCGGGCGGCTTTCTGCTGTTGGGCAAATCCGAGGCCTTGAGCGCCTTCCCGGAATACTTCACCCTGGTGGACAGAAAACTCAAGGTCTTTCAGAAGAAGACGGTGGCGGTCGCGTACCCGGTCCTCCCTCCCTTCCCCGGGGTGAGGGGGGGTGGGGGCCAGGACAAGGTTGAGGTCAAACCTCCGGGGGAAATGGTTTCCCTAGTGGATTTGCAGCAGGAAACGGACCGCATCGTCCTGTCCCGCTTCGCCCCGGCCGGGGTGGTGATCGACGCCCACCTGAACATCATCCAATTCCGGGGGCACACCGGCCGTTTCCTGGAGCCGAGCCCTGGGGAAGCCAGCCTCAATCTCCTTAAAATGACCCGGCAGAGCATGGCGGTCGAACTCAGGGCCGCGGTCTACGCCGCCCTGAAATCCAATACCCCGGTGCGCCGGGAGGGGCTGCGCCTGAGTCTGAACGGCGCCCTGAGGGTGGTCAACCTGGAGGTCTGCCCGCTGCGTCCGGCCACCGCCCTGGATCGTTATTTCCTGGTGATCTTCGAAGATGCGGCCCTGCCGGTTGAGCCGGTCCCGAAGGAGAAAGAGCCCAGAGGGAAGCCCTCCGCCGGGGGCCGGACGATTGCAGAGCTGGAGAGCGAGCTGGCCGCCACCAAGGAATATCTCCAGGCGGTCATCGAAGAACAGGAAACCAGCGTCGAGGAGCTGGAGAGCGCCAACGAGGAGCTCATGAGCGCCAATGAAGAGCTCCAGAGCATCAATGAGGAGATGGAAACCTCCAAGGAGGAACTCCAGTCCGCCAACGAGGAGCTGGCGACCCTCAACGAAGAGCTGGGAAACCGCAACCAGGAGCTGTTCCAGGCCAACAACGACCTCAACAACCTGCTCACCGTGGTGCAGATCGCCATCGTCATCCTGGGACCGGACCTGCGGATCCGGCGCTTCAACCCCGCGGCCCAGGAGATGCTGAGCCTGATCCCCGCGGACCTGGGCCGCCCCCTCGGAGACATCCGGCTGAAGGTGGAAGTGCCGAACCTGGAGGCGATCATTAAAGACGTCCTGAGCACCCTGACCGTCCAGGAACTGGAAGTTCAAGACCGGGACGGGCGCTGGGTCTCCCTGCGTCTCCGGCCATACCGGACCTCGGACAACAAGATCGACGGGGTAGTCCTGGCCGTGGTGGAAGTGGACCTCATGAAACGCAGCAGCCTGGAGGAGGCGCGGCAGGCCAGGGACTATGCGCTTGCCATCGTCGCCACCATAAGGGAGCCTCTGGTCGTCCTGGATGGCAAGCTGCGGGTGGTCTCGGCCAACGACGCCTATTACCGGGTCTTCAAAGTCAATCCCGAGGATACCGAAGGCCACTACTTTTATGAGGTGGGCCACGGCCAATGGAACATCCACCGCCTGCGGCAGCTCTTGGGTAAGGTCCTGGAGGCCAACCAGCAATTCCAGGATTTCGAGATGGTGCAGAAATTTCCGGAGGTCGGCCGCCGGACCTTTCTCCTCAACTGCCGGCTCCTGCCCCTGGGCGGTCCCGCCCATGATCTCGTCCTGCTGGCCATCGAAGACATCACCGAGCGCCGGGAGGCGGATGAGGTGTTGAGGGAGTCGGAGGCCAGGCTCCGGAATCTGGCCCGGCAACTGCTGGACCACCAGGAGGCGGAGCGCCGTGAGCTTTCCAGGGAATTGCAGGAGTCCCTGGCCCAGGGCATCGCCGCCGCGAAGCTGCAACTGCGGACCTTTGAAGAGAAGCTGCCCGGAGGCGATGGGGCATTGCGGCAAGATTACCGCCAGGCCCTGGGAGAGCTAGACCAGATCGTGGAAAAACTGCGGCGCCGGGCCGCGGAACTGAGCCCGCAGATGCTGGCGGACCTGGGCCTGGCCGGGAGCCTGAAGGCCCTGGCCGAGAGCTGCGGAATGGAGTGCGACCTGCACCTGGAGGACCTGGGCCGGGTTTTCAGCATGGAGGAGCAGGTCAGCATCTACCGGATCTTTCAGGAGGCCCTGAGCAACGCCTGCCAGCATGCCCAGGCCACCCGGGTGACCCTGACCGGCAAAAAGGGGGATGGACAGGCGGAGTTCCTGGTGGAGGACAACGGCCAGGGCTTTGAGGTGGGCCGCCCGGATGACCTGGAGGCCGGGCGCCGGGGAATCGGGCTGGACTCCATGGCCGAACGGGTCAAGGCCCTGGGTGGGACCTTCAAACTGGAGAGCCAGGTGGGGGCGGGCACCAGGGTCTTCTTCACCATCCCCAAGACCAAAAGGAAGAAATAACCGGGGTTTTTGGGATTCGGTTTTCTGTTTTCCGGCGGTAGGGGCCGGCAAGGTTTTGGCTATGAGGCAGGGGGTAGAGGACCCGGCAAGCGTTTTCCAAAGAGGGGCAACAAAATGAGCCCGGAATGGAAAGGGGCTGCGGCATGGAACCGTAACCCCTTGGGATTTGCTGGTAGGCGGTGCAGGATTTGAACCTGCGACTTCCACCGTGTGAGGATGGCACTCTTCCGCTGAGTTAACCGCCCAGGTTTGCCATCTAATTTATAATGAAAAAATTGCTTTTTGACAAGGTGAGACCTCTGAAAAAAATATGCAGAACAGCCGCCCGCGGTGGATATGGCAGGCGAGGCGCCAGCTCTCCGCCACAACGCGGCTTTCCCGGAAATGCCGGGGAAAATTTGTGGTTTTTTCAGAGGTCCCAAGTCCATCTCCCCCTGGGGGAGTTTTTGCCAGCCCCGCCCGCAGACCTTCCTTGACAAGTCCCCTGCAAAGATAATAATATGTAACATTTGGATATTTTGGCTCATTTGGCTGGTCTCTGACGGCGCTTTCTGGTTGACCTGGAAATCAAGGGGGGGTAAGTTTTCATCCCCCAGGGAGGGAAAAACATGAGGGTAACCTTGGGTATCCGGTATCTGGCGGTGGGGCTGTGTGTCTTGTTTCTGGCGAGCTGTTCCGAGACTTACGCCTATCTGCCATCCGTTGGCAAGCCCGCCGCCGCCACGCCGGCAGAGGGCGTAGCCCCGGCGGCTCAGCCCGCCCCGGCTGGCGCCGCGGCCAAGACCAGGGAGCGTCCGGCGGCGCCGCCGGCCACCGATGCGGATAAGCTCTACAACGAGGGCCTGCATCTCTACCAGGGAAAAAAGTACCCCCAGGCGCGCGCCAAATTCTCCCAGTATCTGAAAGAACAACCTAAAGGCCCCAAGGCCTCCGAAGCCCGTTATCAGCTGGGCGACAGTTTTTTCCAGGAGGGCAAATACCAGGAGGCCGCGGTGGAATTCAATAAACTGGTCAGCCAATCTCCCAAGAGCATATTGGCCCCTGCCGCCATGTTGCGCCAGGCCATGGCCTACCAGTATCTGCAGCAAACCCCGTCTTACCGAAGCACTTTAAAAAAATTGGTCCAGACCTATCCCAGGAGCCCGGAGGCCAAACAGGCGGATAAATGGTTAAAGGAGGCCCCCCCTGGCAAGGCCCCGGCCAAGGCGGCGCCCAAACCGGAGTAGCAGAAAAAACCGGGTCAGCGCGGTTTCCAAAGATGACAGAGCGGTGGCCGGCGATTTTTTTTTATAATTACATTCAAGGCTAAGGTAAGCTGAGATTTTCCGAGGGGCCCCCCATTTATGGCGCCTATGGCGCCCTAAAGGGCGGCGGGCACCGCCCGCCCGATGAGCGCCTAGGGAGAGGGATTTTCCAGGGCGGCCGGTGGCCGCCGTGATGAAGCCGGCCCCTCCCTGTGCCCTCCTGATTTTTTTTTGTAAGGGCCTGCCAATTTAAGGACGAGATATCGATTTATTTACAGTCAACCGTGAGCCCGGAAAATACCCGATATGCTGAGTATACTACGTAAAAATGCGAGACACTGGATCATCGGTCTGATGGTTTTTGCCATTGGCGTAGTCTTTGTCCTCTCCTATGGCTTTGGCGGCCTGCACTCCGGTCCCTTACAAGAGGTGGCCGTGGTCAACGGCCAGCCCATCCTGATTACCGCTTATGCCCGGCAGCTTAACGAAATGATCAGGCAATATCAGGAGATGAGCCGGAGCGAGTTGAGCCCCGAGATGGTCAAGGCCATGCGCCTCAAGGAAATGGCCCGGGACCGGCTGATCGCTGAAGCCCTGCTCCTGCAGGCGGGGGCGCGCCAGGGGCTCACGGTGAGCGACGCCGAACTGCGGGAGCGGATCCAGAGCTATCCCTTTTTCCAGAGGGACGGCAAGTTTGATGAAAATCTCTATTTTATGCTGTTGGCCCGGAATCAACTCTCCAGCGCCGAGTTTGAGGAGCAGGAACGCCGGTCTCTCCAGTTGAGGAAGATCACCGAGGAAGTGACCTCCCTGGCCAAGGTCTCCGACGCGCAAATCCGGGAAATGAACACCCTGGCCAAGGAGGCGATCCAGGTGAGTTATCTGGCGATCACCCCGGACAGGTTCATGGCCAACCAGCATCCCGGCGAGGCCGAGCTATCCCGCTATTACCAGGACAACCAGGAGAAGTTTCGAGTGCCGGCCCGGGCCCGGGTGAGCTATCTCGTTTTCCCAACCCGGGACTTCCAGGAGCGGGTTACGATCTCCGATGCCGCAGTGGAAGATTTCATCGAGGAGCACCCGGCGGAATTCCTCCGCCCCAAGGTGGTGCGGGTGCGCCAGATAGTGCTGGCCATCCCGCCCAAAGCCGACGCCGGGGCGCGGCAGCGCCTGGAAAAGCAAGCGCAGGAGTTGCTTGACAAACTGAAGGCCGGAGAAGATTTCGCCAGGCTGGCCCAGACCTACTCCCAGGACCCCGCCAGCCGGGACCGGGGAGGGGACTTGGGCGAGGTCCAGCGGGGCCAGCACCCCCCCCAGTGGGACCTGGCAGCTTTTGGCCTTAAACCCGGAGAAGTGGGCCGGGCCGACACCCCCCAGGCCATCTATTTGCTCAAGATGGAGGGGGTCAAGGAAACCGAAAAGATACCCGAGGCCGAGACCAGGCTGAGGCAGCGCCTCAAGCAGGAGAAGGCCAAGACCCTGGCCCAGGAGGCCGCCAACGAGGCCCGCGCCGTTCTGTCGCAGGACACCGCCGCCGAGGTGGCCAAGAAATATGGGGGCAGCCTGAAGGAAACTCCCTGGATTAGTCAAATGGAGCAGGTTCCGGGTCTGGGCCCGGCGCCCGCTTTCAACCAGGCGGCCCTGCAGCTCAAACCCGGGGAGGTGAGCCGGGTGGTTGAGCTGCCCGACGGCTTCGCGGTCATGAAGTCCCTGGAATATCAGGCGGAGAACCTCCCGCCCTTCTTACAGATCAAGGACCAGGCGGTCCAGCAGGTGAAGAAGCAGGGGGCCGTGAAAGACGCGGAACAAGAGGCGATCCGGCTGTTGGCCCGTCTGCGGAAAGGGGAACCCCTGGCTCAGGTGGCCGCGGCGGCCGGTTTGCCCGTCAAAGAGAGCGGCTTTTTCACCCGTTTCGAGGGCTTTGAGGGCCAGCGCCAGGCCGAGCCCCTCACCGGGGCCGCCTTCCTCCTCTCCCGGGAACACCCCTACCCGGAGCACCCCCTTGCCTGGAAGGAAAGTTATTACCTTTTGGCCTTTAAGGAACGGCGTCCCGCCGATCAGGCGGAGTTGCAGAAAAACTGGGAAAATCTCAAGACCCAATTGCTGAAGGATAAGAGGCAGATGATGTTGGTCTCCTGGCTGGAGGCCGAGCACCGCCGGGCCAAGATTAAAGAGTATGCGCTGCCCGGAGGGGAATGAGTTCGGAATCCGCCCGTGGTTGTGATAAAATTTATCAGGCGGTGGCCCGGGCGTTCCGCCGGCGCCAAGGCTGAAGCAGGCGGTAGACCCAAAAGGAGAAGACATGCTGGAAAGTTTCGTTAACACCCTGGCGAGCCCCTTTGTCGAAATGGGCATCTTAATTCTACTGCTGCTCGCCTTTTTAACGCACCGGAAAGATCCCCGCCTGGCAATTTCCGGCATCAACATTCTGCGCGTCCTGATCCTGCTGCTGGTCTTCTTGTACCTGATGTTCGTTTGGGTCAGCGCCATTCGCCCCGTCTTGTCGGGCATCAGCGTCTTCGGCATGTTCATTGTCAACCTGGTGCTGCTTTACTCTTTTATCCTGGCCCGCCTGTTACGGCCCTACCATAGTGCCCTGACCGCGATGGCCCAAGAGCCTGAGAAGCAAGAACTGATTCAGCAGGTTTGGCGCACCGGTAAGAGATTCTACTATGCGCGTTATACCTGGTCTTCCCTGTTCAGCGGCGCCAACCCCTTTCATTTCCTCCATGAAATGGCCACCGATCGGGTTCGCGATGATATCCGGGACATCTTGCGGCGCTACGGGGTGGAGCAAAGAATGCTCAGCCTATCCTCGCTGGTGGCCTATTTAAAGAGCCAGATCACCTGCGACAAGACCATGCCGGCGGATTTTCAAAACCTGATACTCCAGGCCATCGATGATTTTGCCAAACACCCCTATATCCAGGAACAGGCCAAAGAATTCCTGCGCCTCGCCACGGAGAGTCCTGAAGAGCTTAACTTTCCCGAATGGACAGCCAAATTTGAATCCTGCGTCAAATCCTACAGATAGCCCCGCCGGCCCTCTAACATCATTAAACCCCAGCGAGAATTCCGGCGCCAGCGAGACCGTCTCCGGGACTTCGCCGGCGGTGGTCAGGACCGCCTGCCACCGGGCGCTGATGGCCCGGGAACGAATCCTCCAAGGCTATCCGGATTGGCAAACCTGGCGTCGCCAGGCCCGGGAGATCAAGGCCGAGGCCATCTCCCGCCTGGATGAATTGCTGCCGCGGCTGGCCCGGGAGGTGCAGGCCTGGGGAGGCAAGGTGCTCTGGGCCCGGGACGCGGCTCAGGCCCGGGAGCTGATTCTGGGTCTGGCCCGGGAGCACCGGGTCACCATGGTGACCAAATCAAAGTCCATGACCACCGAGGAGATCGGCCTCACCCCAGCCCTAACCGCGGCGGGCATCCCGACCTTAGAGACCGACCTGGGGGAATTCATCGTGCAGTTGGCCGGCGATCCTCCGGCGCACCTCACCGCCCCGGCCCTGCACCTGGATCGCCGGCAGATCGCCGCCCTCTTCCGGGAGCGACTGGGCGCGGCCTGTCCCCTGGACCCGGAGGCCCTGACCCGGCTGGCCTGCGGCCATCTCCAACCCCATTTTTGGCGGGCAGGGATGGGCATCACCGGGGTCAACTTCGCCGCCGCCGCGGACGGCACCCTGGTATTCCTGGAGAATGAGGGCAACCTCCGCCTTACCGCCACCCTGCCGCGGGTGCAGGTGGCGGTCATGGGGCTGGAGAAGATTATTCCGGCCCTGGGTGACGCGGAGGTCTTGCTGCGGCTGTTGCCCGCCAGCGCCACCGGCCAGCGCCTCACGGCCCTGGTCCATTTTCTCCGGGGGCGCAAGTTCCAGCCGGAGGGGCCCCAGACCTTTTACCTGATCATCCTGGACAACGGCCGGCGCCGCCTGGCCCGGGACCCGGAGTTCAGGGAAGCCCTTTATTGCCTGCGTTGCGGGGCCTGCCTCAACGTCTGTCCTGTATTTCAGCTCCGAGCCGCCCACCTTTACCGCCGGGTCTATCCCGGGGCCATCGGCATCCTGCTGGCCCCACACCTGGCCCCGGTGGGCGACCTCAGCGATTTATGCAGCCAATGCGGCGCCTGCCAGGAGATCTGCCCGGTTGGCATCTCGCTGGCGGAGAACATCCTGAAGGAGCGGGCCCGCAGCGGGCGATTCCGGACCCTGCGGGCCTTGTCCGGCCTGGCCGGCCAGGCCTTGGCCCGGCCGCGGCTGTATCGGAGCCTGGAGCCGGGTCTGCGGTTTTTGCAGAACCTGGTCCCTGGCTTCCAGCAGCCCCCCTGGTCGGCGCTGAGGCTATCCCCGCAAAGCTTTCAGCGGAGGCGGCGGCGCGGGCCGCACCCCGGCAGCCCCACCCAGGCCCCGGAGCCGCTGGCCGCTCCCGGCCGGGGCTCCTTCCCCTGGACGACAGAGGTGGCCAGGCCCGCTGGTCCGGGCGGGGATGGCGGCGCCATTATGGACCCGCCCACCCTGGCGGCCCGCCTGGAGGAGGTGGGGGCCACCTGCCAGCAGGTCCGGGGAGCGGGCCAACTGGCCCGGCTGCTGGCGCAGTTGCCAGAACCCTTGTGGTTTCAGGACCATCCCTGGCTCTCTCAAGCCGCCCGGGAGCTGAAACGGCTGGGGTTGTCGCCCCACCTGGCTAAGCGCCAATGGGCCCCAGCGGGCCAGACCGCGGTCATCGTGGGCCTGGGGGCTATCCCCGAGACCGGCAGCGTCCTCATTGAGGCCGCCTCCGGCCCGGCTGCGGCCATCTCTTTCCGGGTGCAGCGACTGGTGGTCATCGTCCCCCAGGAGGCGGCCGGCCTTAGCCTGGCCCAGGCCCTGGACCTGGTGGCCCGGCAGGCCCCGGGCATGACTAGCTGGATCACCGGCCCCAGCCGCAGCGCCGACATCGAAAAGGTCCTGGTCCTGGGGGCCCAGGGGCCCAGGGAACTCCAGGTGGTCCTTTACCAGCCGGAGGATTGATGGAACCGCTGCCGGTTACCGAGCTCAACTCCCGGGCCGCGGCCCTGCAAAGGGCCCTGCCCGAGGAGAATATCGACCTGGCCCTGGTGCGCCAGAGGGCCGATCTCTTCTACTATGCCGGGGTGATGGTGGATGGCTTCCTGGCGGTGGCCCCCCAAGGCAGCCCCTTGCTTTTGGTGCGCCGGCCCCGCGGCAGGGATGCTCCGATCCCCTCTCCCTGGCCCCGGGTTTTCTACCAGGACCTACAGGAACTTCCGGAGATACTGGAGCGCTCCGGGCTCAGCCCCCGGGGAGCCCTGGGCCTGGAGCTGGACGTCATGCCTGCCGGGTTTTATCAAAGGATCCGGGAACGCCTGTTCCCCCAGCAACCAATCCTGGATGTCTCCCCCCTGATCCGGCGGCAGCGGATGGTCAAAAGCCCGTACGAGATTGAGCAACTGCGCCGAGCTGCGGCCATCCTGGATCAGGTCCACGGGCAGGTGCCGGAGTTGCTCCAGCCCGGGATCACCGAACTGGAGCTCTCCGCTGCCCTGGAGTACCGTCTCCGGCTCCTGGGCCATCAAGGATTTGTCCGGGTGCGCAACTGGGAGCTGGAGCTCTTTTATGGACACGTGCTCTCCGGGACGGCGGGGCTGGCGGCCTCCTATAACGACAGCCCCAGCGGCGGCCTCGGGTTCAGTCCCGCCTTTCCCCAGGGGCCGTCGTTGAAGAAGCTGGCCGTGGCTGAGCCCATCAGCGTCGACCTGGTGGCCTGCGTCAACGGTTACGTGGTGGACATGACCCGGATGTACGCCCTGGGGTCGCTGCCGGAACGGGCCTGGGAGGCCTGGCAAGCGGTCCGGGAGATCTACGCGGCCATGCAGCAGGAGGCCCGGCCAGGGGTGGCGCCCGGGAAACTCTTTCACCGCCTCTGGGACCTGGTGCGGGCCCGGGGGTTACAAGATTATTTTATGGGGCAGGGGCCGGACCGGGTGGGCTTCCTGGCCCACGGGGTGGGGCTGGAACTGGACGAATTCCCTTTTCTCAGCGCCCGCTTCCCTTTTCCCCTGGCGGAGAACATGGTGCTGGCCTTCGAGCCCAAATTCTTTCTGCCGGAGATCGGCATGGTGGGCCTGGAGGACACCGGGGTGATCACCCCCTCGGGAGTGGAGTGGCTCACCCGCAGCCCCCGGGAGCCCAGGATCATTTAACTGCCAGCCGTCAGCTTTCAGCTTTTGGGTTTTTGGTTTTTGGTTTCCAGTTTTCCGTTTCCCGTTTTCCGTTTTCCGTTTTCCGTTTTTAAGTTATTTAATCAAGTTTCGCACCAAGTATTGATGGGAGCGGAAAAGAGATTAAATTCCCCCTCACCCTTGCCCTCTCCCCCTCGAGGGGGAGAGGGGATAAAGATGGGACCCCTTCCAGGCTTCCGTTAATAACTGAGTACACAGGCCAGAGGCCTAGGCTACCAAGTCCAAGTAGCATAGGCGTCCCGCCTGTGTACTCTATTCAGGGTGCGAAACTTGACTTATATTGCCTTCATTGGGGTATCCCATCAAGCATATCGGCCGATCTTGACACCTGCTTAGCCGACTACTGACCGCTGATAACTGACCGCTATTTGACCAAAATGAGGTTAATGGCAACAAATTTCAGGCAAATGATTCCCTTTTTGTCACGATTTTTGGTATAAGGCGTAAGAATGCGGGAAAATCTCGGAGATGGGTGAGAGTAAATTGCCTGAGATGCGGTTGAGAAAATCTTTCCTCGCCGTTGCTGGTTGCCTGTTGCTGGCCCTGCTGCTGCCGGCCGCCCGGCCCCTGCCGGCCCCGGCGGCGGAGCCGGTAATTGTCTGGGGCGGGCCTCCCCGGGTGAGGCAGGTGGCCCTCACCTTCGATGACGGCCCTTCGCCCCGCGCCACCAGGAAAATCCTGGCTCTGCTGAACCAATATGGGGCCCATGCGACTTTCTTCGTCCTGGGAGACCACTTGGAAGAATATCCCGGACTGGTGCGGGCCGAGATCCGGGATGGCGAGGAAGTGGGCAACCACAGCTTCGATCATCCCCGCTTTTCCAAGTGCAACATGGCTACCCAGGAACGGGAGCTGGAGCGCACCCAGGTGGACCTGGATCTGTTGGGTTATCACCCGGCCGATCTCCTCTTTCGCCCCCCTTTCAGCGATTATAACCAGCGGCTGGTGGCCTACCTGGGCCATACCCACCGGCGGTTGGTGCTGTGGGGCATCGACTCCGGCGACTGGCAGGGCCTGCCGGCGGAGGCCATCGTCCACAACGTCCTGGACCGGGTGCGTCCCGGGGCCATCATCATCTTTCATGATAGCGATGAACACGAACGGACCGACCGGACTCCCACGGTTGAGGCCCTGAAGGTAATCCTGCCGGCCCTGAAGGCGGCCGGCTACCGCATGGTCACGATATCGGAGCTCATCGCCGGGGCCCCTCCCGGTAAGCGGCCCTGACCATTTGCAGCCCCGGCGTTTCCCGTTCTCCTGCCATGTTCTTCCGCCCTGGCGGGCTTTTCGCCCGGTGGTAAGGCACCCTTAGCTGATTGCCATGGCCCCGCCGATGGGTTAATATTACCATTATGAATTTTGAATCGTTTTCTCCCCTTAGCCGCGCCAGCCAAGGGCGCGGATCTTTGGCTACGGCCGGCCGCCCAGGCTTGGGGAACCGGGAGAGGATCTAGCCGCCTTGACCACCATGCCCTTCCTGGAACATCTGGAGGAATTGCGCCGGCGCCTGATCATCTGCATCGTCGCCGTGGTCATCGGCACGGGGATCGCCTGGCCTCTGGTGCCCACGGTGCAAAAATTTATCACCCGGCCTCTGCAGGAGCCCTCCATCACCCAAGAGTGGCACTACTCCCTGGAAACGTTTCTGCTCCGGAAGTTCCCCGAGGCCGCCCAGGGCTTTGGCCTGGAGCAGCCGGAGCCCCCCCGGGTGACCCTGCATAGGTTGAACTACATGGCTCCCCTGGAGCCGTTCTTCGTCCAGATGAAGATCTCCCTGATCACCGGCCTGGCCCTGGCCTTCCCGGTGATTCTTTACCAGTTGTGGCTCTTTTTCGCTCCGGCCCTCTACCCCAAGGAAAGAAAGGTCCTCATGTTCTTCATCCCCCTGGGCACGGTGGCCTTCATCCTGGGGGACCTGTTCTTCCTCAAATTGGTGTGGCCGCTGGTCATCTCCTTTTCCCTGCGGTATGAGAGCGAGTTCCTCTTCTCCATGCTCAATCTGACCTATTTCGTCAACTTTTGCCTGCGCCTGCTGGTGTTATTCGGGTTGATCTTCGAGCTGCCCCTGGTCCTCTTGATCCTGGCCCGCGTCGGGTTGGTGGAAGTGGATTTCCTGCGCCGGCAACGGCGCCTGGCCATTTTGCTCAGCGCCGTGGTGGCCGCTTTCCATGCCGATTTGCTCACCATGACGGCCATCGCCATTCCCATCTACCTCATGTATGAACTCTCCATCCTGGCCGTCCGCCTGTTTGGCCGGCCCGCCCCGGCCCAGGAAGATGAGGCAGGGTCAGTCCCGGCGCAAACGGGAGTGGGCCCGCCCTCTCCCTCTTAAGGCTGGCTCCCGGCCTGCTCTCGTGAACCGGCGCCAACCGCCCTTAGCAGGCAGCCGGGATTTGGTAGCCTAGGCCTCTGGCTCGTGTAGTAACGGAGTTTCGCACCCTGAATAGAGCACACCGGCGGGACGCCTACGCTACCCGCTCCTGCCGCGGCCTCTGCCCCATCCCTCCGGCATCCGGGCGAAACGCGGGAAGGCGGCGAAGGATCGCCCTATTCTGAGCGGTTCGCCGGCCAGGCAGCCATTTCGGTTGACAGGATCGGGGACTTGCCGATATATAGACCCTTATCAGGTATTTGATAAAAAGATTTGACCATGGCCATGGAGAATAACCAACCGGGGAGCGAAGCCCCCACTGGACCGGAAAAGCCCGGAAGCCGGCTGCGCCGCCTGCTGGCCCGCCTGGCCGCCTGGCTGGCGGGGGGGGAATACCATTACGCCGGCTACCTTCCCAGGCGCCCGGGGTTTTTATTGCGTTATACCCTGGACCCCTTCTTTTCCCGGGTCGAGGTTAACCCCCGCTATCTGGAGCGTCTCAAGGAACTGGCCCGGAAGGGCGCGGTGGTTTATGCCTTGAAATATCGCAGCCACCTGGATTTCCTCTTCTTTAACCGCCGCTACCAGAATCTGGGGGTGGTGGCCCCGGAGGTGGCCTTCGATCTCAACCTGTGGATGTGGCAGCCCCTCTCCCATCTGGTGCAGATCGTCTCCGCCGCCCTCAATCATTTTACCCGTCGCCGGGCCTGGCCCAACCCCTTCCAGGACGGCTATTTTTTAAAGATTCTTCAGGAGCGCCGCGGCTCGCTTCTCTTCCTGGTGGATCAGGTGGGCTTTCGGCAGCGGTTCCTCAAGCCCCGGGAAGACCCCATCCGGCATCTCCTGGAAATCCAGGAACAGATCGACTTTCCCATCTTTCTGGTGCCCCAGATGGTGATCTACGAGAGGACGCCATCCCGGGAATCTAAGGGTTTGCTGCAGCTATTCTTCGGCGACGTAGAAAACCCCGGGAAGTTGCGGAAGCTGGGGCTTTGCTTCCTCAAGTCCAAGCGGGCCGTAGTGGAGGTGGCCGAGCCGATCGATCTGCAAGAGGCCCTGGCCGCGGCTCCCCATGATGGCCGCCTGCGGGAGGCGGCCCAAGGGATTCGCCGGGAGTTGATCTCGCGCATCGACCTCAAGCGCCGGGTGATCACCGGACCGGTGATCAAATCCCGGGAGGAGGTCATGGAACTCACCCTCACCGACCCGGGCCTCACCCGCGCCATGGAGCGCATGGCCGAGACCGAAAAGAAAAAGCTCTATAAGATTAAGAAGGAAGCCCAGGACTTTTTCTGGGAGATCTCGGCGGACTGGAACCAGTTTTGCGTCAGCGGGATGATTAACGTGGTCACCTGGATGTCGAAACACCTCTTTGACGGCATCGCCTTCGATGCCGAAGGCCTCGAGCGGGTCAAAGAGGCCGGCCAGAGGGGCAGCCTCATTTTCGTCCCCTGTCACAAAAGCCACCTGGACTATCTCATCCTCAATAATCTGATTTACCAGCACAACATGCACCCGCCCCGGATTGCCGCGGGCAAAAATCTGTCCTTCTGGCCTCTGGGCCCTATCTTCCGGGGCTCCGGGGCCTTTTTCATCCGCCGTCGCTTCCTGGGGGGAAAACTCTATGCCGAGGTGCTTTACACCTATATCAAGACCCTGATCCGCACCGGTTACAACCTGGAGTTTTTCATCGAGGGGGGCCGGAGCCGCACCGGCAAGCTGGTGCTGCCCAAGCTGGGCCTCTTGCACATGATCCTGCGGGCTTACGAGGAAAAGGCCGCCCCCGACCTCCTGTTTGTCCCCACCTTTATCGGCTATGACCAGGTGCCGGAAGAAAAGAGCTACCTGAAGGAATTGGAAGGGCGGGCCAAGGAAACCGAATCCATGGGCCAATTGGTGAAGGCCAGAAAGTTCTTGTGGAAACGGTACGGCCGGGCGTACATCCAATTCAGCGAGCCCATCTCCTTAAACGAGTTCCAGAGCCGGGCGGCAAAGCAGACCCCGGGGAGCAGCCAGCTGCGCAACCAGGCGCAAAACCTGGCCTATCACATCATTCAGGCCATCAATGCCATTTCCGTGGTCACCCCCTTCTCCCTGGTGTGCGCCGCCCTGCTCACTTACCCGCGCAAAGGCGTCTATCGCCGGGAACTGCTGCAAATCATCCAGGTGCTCCACGATTACCTCCAATCCCGGGGGGTCTCCCAGGCCGAATCGCTGGAGAATCTCATTCCGGCGGTGGAGGATACCCTGGCCCTGTGCGAATCCCGCAAACTCATCACCCCCATCGAGAAGGAAGAAGGACTCACCGACGAACTGGGACTGGGCGGCTATAGTATCGACGAGGCCAAGCGGCCCCTGCTGGACTACTACAAGAACAACATCATCCATTTCTTCCTGCCCGCCTCCCTGGTCTCCCTGGCCATCCTGGCCTGCCAGGGCTTCGAATTCGACCGGCGGCAAATTATCGCCGACTTCGATTTTCTCCAAGACTTCTTCAAAAATGATTTTATCTTCGACGACGCCGATTCCGAGACTCAGGTGAACGAGATCCTGGCCTACTTCGGTTCCCGGGGAGTGGTCATCAACCTGGACCCCCAGGCGGCCACCTACACCCTGTCGGCCTCCGGCCTCAAGGAACTGGTTTACTTCGCCAACCTGCTGTACAACTACCTCGAGTCCTACTGGATCGTCTTCCGCTCCATCAAATACCTGCAGAAGAAACCCCGCAGCGAAAAGGAATTCCTCAGGCGCATTCAGTCCATCGGCCATAAACTCTACAAGCTGGGCGAAGTGGAGCGGGCCGAAGCCTTGTCGGAATCCACCTTCCAAAACTCCTTGAAGCTTTTCGGAGAAAAGGGCATCGTCCTGAAAACCTCCCCGGAAGGCAAAGGGGCCACTACCTTCAGCCGGCCCACCGATGAAGACGCCAGGGAATACTTCGGCCACCAATTGGCGCGGTTTTTAAGAAGGTAGCAGGAGGGGGAGAATTTGGGGGGCAGGGCCTTAGGCCCCCTTAACTCCCTGCTCCAGAAGGTCTCAGTTTGCGCCTTCCAGGGCCGCCCAGGCCAGGGTGACGGCCTCCCGGGGGGTGGCGGCCCGCAGCAGGCCGTGGAGGTCCCATTCGACCTTGAGGGCCACCACCGGTTTGCCCAATTTGAGGGCGATGGCCGCCTCTGAGATGGTGCCGTAGTCGCCGTCCACCGCGATCAGGGCGTCGGCGCTATGGGCGATGAGGATATTGCGGGCGTGGCCCAGGTTGGTGGCCAGGGAATAGGTCAGATAAGGGTTGGCCCGGTGGCGGTCCGCATCCGGCAGGAGGCCCAGGCTCACCCCCCCCGCCGCCGCGGCCCCCTGGGCCGCGGCGGCCATCACTCCCCCCAAACCGCCGCAGATCAGCACCGCGCCGCGGCGGGCCACCTCCCGCCCCACTTCCCGGGCCAGGGCGGCTATCTCCGGGCTGGCGCGGCCGCCGCCGATTACCGCCACGTAAACTAGCGCCATAATTCCGAGGTCCTTTGGGGATTCCCGGCTTAATTAAGCGGAGCCCCTGGGCTCCGGTAAGTATTTGCCCTTATCGGGCTGAATAACAAGGAAAATTTTCACCGCAGGCCGTAGGGCCCCCGGCGGGGCGGGGTTAAGCCCCCGGCAGCACGGCGCTTCCTAAACCCAACAGAGCCGTGGGAAGATCTCGTGACCGCGTCACGCCCCAGGCGCCAGGCAACCACCGCCATGAGGGCCGGAGAAGAAAGTTTTTAACCCCGGGGAGTAGAAAGGCAGGTAATCACAACTTATCTTAATGGCAAATCCACCCGACGGGAGGTTGATTCGGTAATGTCCTGAACGCTTCCCCAAATGGAAACCGGTCTGCCCACTTCATCGAAAGTTACCTCAGCCTTCCCGTGAACGAAACGTACGGAGCCATCGGGCCAGAGGATGCGATGCTCAATATCGTAAGGCCGCTTACCCGCCAGGGCCTTGCCCAGAGCTCTGACAACCTTTCCCCTATCTTGGTGGTGAACCTGATTGAAAAAGGTACCAGTCCGCAGGGGAAATTGTTGAGGCTTTAAATTAAAAATCCGGTACATCTCGTCGCACCAGCCATACTTTTTGGTCTCCAGGTTCCATTCCCAATATCCCACCAGCATGAGCCGTGGCGCCCGGATCAAGCGCGCCTCGATTTGTCGGCCCTCCTTCCCGGCCGGCTGGCGCTCAGTAGCATAGGTTCCGTTCATGACCATCTCCTTTCAATGAATGAAAAATATTTACCGGGAAGTCCAAAGGAGCCTCATGGGAACGCGAAGATGCTACCGGAGATGGGAGGATTCGTCCTGCTCCGACCAAAAAGCGTGTGAGAAGAAGATATTCGCCTGGATGGTTTAGGCTTGGTGGCCGATGCCGTTAATTTAGGTACGGGAATGACAAAGTCAAGGTTAGAACCTTCTGAAAAAATCAGGGGGTTCCCCATCCCAAAACCGGCCGTAAATCTATGGGGCTCAACCCTCACCCGATTTTTTTTGAGCCGGAATTACATCTTGAATCTCTTTATTTCATGCTTAATAAATATATGGGGAAAGCGCTGAGGGAAGGAGATATTGAGATAAATTAATGGGCCCAAAGGGGATGAACTATGTTGAAATTAACCCAGTTTGACCAAGCCGCATTCAACCGCTACCCCCATGTAGAAGAGCTTTCTGGTGAAATAGTCCCCATGTTTGCCCAGGTGAAGTTGGCACCGCCAGACTATCAGGGTTGGTTTGCCACGGTAGTAGTGGACGGCAACGGCGTCCAGGTTAGGATTTACAATAAGGACAGTGAAGAGAAAATAGTCTTTTGCCGAAAACTTTACCCCTTCCCCATGGCCGTCTTCGTTGCGGCGCATTTGGAAGAACCACTTGACCTGAAAATCTTAACCAGGTTCGGTTTTAAAGGATTCAAGTTAGGGGCGAATCAAGGCAGCCAGTGTTGGCTGCCACTTCCGTTTGGTTAATAGGTGAACTCCTGACAAAATCAGGATCAATTTATCTCACTTAATGTGGTTCTGATACTCTGGCAGTCATCGCGATTCCCCTGAACCGAGAATTTGCCGCAACCTTGGCCACTGCAATCTATCAACCGTATATCTTTTTGTTTTTCTTCACCCCCCCATCCGGTCCTATCCACAATTCCCTTGACAAAAATCAATCAATTGGCAAATTAATGATATACTTACTTCGAATTATTCATATGTAAAAAAAATAAGGAGACCTTTCACATGGCAACAGAAATTTTGAGAATAACCGCAGAGGTTGTCAGTTCGCATGCATCCATGTCTGAATTATCAACCCAGGAGTTAGTGGAGGAGATCAAAGAGGTCTATAATGTCCTCTCTTCTTTGGAAGGCGGCGCAGTGATCCCAGAGATCATGGCTCCGGAACAAGCGCCAGGGGTTGCAGGGGTAAAGAAACCGTCGATCCCCCTAAAGGAGATTGTGACCCAGAAGCACGTGGTCTGTCTGGAATGCGGCAAGAAGATGAAAACTTTGAAAACCCATATCCGGAAAGCCCATGGTTTGATGCCGAAAGAATATTTTAAGAGGTTCGCACTTGACCCGAAAAAATATCCTTTGGTGTGCAAGGAATATTCGGCGCAACGGAGAAAGATGGCGAAAAATTGGGGGTTTGGGAAAGAAGGAGGGAGGAAGAAGGCAGGGACGCCAGCTTAAGTTCGCCGGGAACAAGTCTTAAAATATTTTTTGGGTTCTTTTGGGGAAAATAAATCTAGATCCTTGGGCTATGGGGGGATTGCATCTTGGGGGGGGAAAGCCATGCTATACAGATGCATTTGGCCGGGGTGCATTAAAATTTGGGGTGAGCCGGAACCAGATGTTAGTGGCTACAGTCATGGGTTATGTTCGGTCCACGCAAGATTAGCCTTTGAGAACACCTTTCGGAGACTGCAAATCAAAGAAGGGAACCCTGATTGTTATCTAAGGTGTTTTGGTAACTGCCAGCGCCATTGGTGTACATTTTATCCCATTTGTACGGTGGAAGAGCCTGGGCCTGAAGAAATGGAAGAACTCAGGGTGAGGCTTGAAGCCCGGAATATTCACCATAAGGCGACGTTTTAAGGAAAACGCTATGATAATCGGCCCTTTGATGAAAAGGACCACACCCGAGAATATCATGGAGATTTAACCCAGTACCAAATCATAGATTCTTTCGTTTCGGATTCTTGAAAAAGGCGGTCACTTGATCGCCTTTTTATGTTTCAGCAAATGGTACAGAATCGATTTTTAGGGGTCCGAGAAAGGCGCCATCGGTCATTGAGGCGTCAGGTTAAGGAAGGAAATCGTCCAATTAAAAGGAATCAGCCGAAAAGAAGAGGTGAGACATAAGTTTTACCATTCCGAACGGTTTTTATGGCCGAATGAAATGATTCAGGTGGATCTTCTTTAAGTACATATCCATCTGCGCCGTCATCCATGGCTCGATAGACATAATCTTTATTTTTATGCATCGTCAGGATCAAGACTTTTACTTCAGGGTATAATCCCTTGATAATTTTGATTGCTTCGAGGCCTTTGAACCTGGGCATGGAAATATCCAGGATGACCATCTCTGGAGTGAATTCTTCCAGCAATTGCAGGAGCTCAAGGCCATCGCCTGCTTCACCGACCACTGCCAGTTCTGGGTCTTCTTGAATGATCTTCTTGATGCCTTTCCGCATCAGAACATGATCTTCTGCCAATATAATACGATACTTGGACAATCAGCCGTCTCCACTCGCGGATCTCATCCCTTGGCGAACCTGTCCGCCTCCAGGTCCACTGCTCAAATGATAAATCCCTTAATCGAGGTTTTCAATAACCAGGAGAAGACAGCTATGGTTCTATCACCAGTTCCTGCTGCTGGTTATTGGCGAAGATGATGTTGATCGATGGTTTTCCCCGGGGCACCCAGCCATGCGCCTCGAGTTCCAGCGGCACATCATGTCCGGGATAGAGCTTATCGGCCAAGCTGGCAAGTTTGCGGACCGCGGCCTGAAATTTCTCCGCATCCCACACCGGCAGCGCCACCTGGCCTTGCAGGTCCCAACGATTCTTCAGCGCATCGCCGCACAACACGGAGCTTCCGGTCTTGAGCGCCAGGCTGCCGGGAGTGTGTCCCGGCACCAGCATGAGCTGTACGTCCGGTTCGAGTTCGCCATCGTGCGAAATCAGGCGGAGTCTGCGACTCTCCGCCAACGCCCGCGACTGGTGGCGAAGCGTACTGTGGTCGGCCTGAGGCGAGCAGGCATACTCCAGCTCTTTTTCATGAACGACAATTTCCGCGGCCGGGAACAGGTCCCAATTCGCCGCGTGATCGAAATGCAGGTGGCTGAGAACCACAGTATGAATGCCGTCCAGCGAGATCTGCCGCTGTTCCAGCGCGGCGACCAGGGTCACTCGCTCGTTGTAGCCAGCAGTATCAAAAAGAATTTTTCTGCCCAGCCGGGTGACCACCAGATAAACCGCGCTCCAGCCAAGATAACCGCGGCTACTTCTGCCCGGGAACCCAAAAAACAGAGTTTCAACTGTGGCCATGGATGCCTCCGTGGCAACCTATTCCCCGCCAGGCGCTAGTCGCCTGGCAGAAAGTCATACAACCTCGCCGGGTTCTCGACGAGGACACGGTGCCGGAGGCGCGGATCCGGCACCCACTCCGTCAGCAGATCCAGCAGGCCGGCATCCACCGGCATCTCGCCCACAAAAGACGGGTGTGGCCAGTCGCTGCCCCAAACCATTTGCTCCGGACCAGCCTCCACCAAGGCTTGAGCCAGGGGGACGACGTCGTCGTAGGGATACGGCTTGCTAGAGATGCGGTACGCTCCTGACAACTTGACCCAGCAGCTGCCCGCTCTCACCAGCGACAGCAGTGCCGCAAACGCCGGATGCTTGACGGTCAATGCCGCCGGCAGGTGGCCCAGGTGGTCGATGACCGAGGGAACCGGCAACTGCCGGAGGCGTGGCGCCAGGTCCACCAGGTCACGGCCATCCACCAGCAATTGCAAGTGCCAGCCCAAAGGCTCAATCCGCCGCGCCATCTTCTCCAGCACCTCCATCGCCAGGCCTCCCTTGAAAAGCAGATTGATGCGTACGCCGCGGAATCCCGCTTCGTGGAGTGCCCGTAATTCATCTCTTGTGGCCTCCGGGTTGACCACTGCCACTCCGCGCCATTTCCCGCCTGATTGCCGGACTGCGTCATAAGTGCAGCGATTGTCGATTCCATACACGCTCGGTTGAACGATGACCGCCCGCTCGAATCCGAGTGCGCTCAACAGGCGCGCATAGGCAGGTATGCCGGCCTCCGGTGGTGTGTAGCTGCGGCCGGGAACCATAGGATAGAGACTTGCAGGACCGAAGATGTGCGCATGCGCGTCGCACGAATGCGCCGGGGCAATCTCCTTCGGTGTCCCCGGGTCAGGATGTGGGCCAGGTATGGTCACTTCGCGGCCGCGCTAATCATAAACCCGCAGCTCCTTGCCTCTGGTTTCAGGCAGCAGCAGCACGGCCACAATCATGATGACGTAAGCGGCAACCGCAAATACCGCAATCGCCTTTCCCAGAGTCAGCGCGACGCTGAGATAGCCGACCAGCGTCGGGAACACTGCGCCAACTGCACGTCCTATGTTGTAGGAAAAACCCTGGCCGGAGCCGCGCAAATGGCTCGGGAACAATTCGGTGAAGAATGAACCGACCGGGCTGAACGAGCCTGAGACGAAGAACCCCAGGGGGAACCCCAGAATCAGCATCACTGGTCCGTTGGCGATGGGAAGATAGGTATACGCCACGACGCTCAGGGCGCAACAGGCGGCGAACAAGACGAGGGCTTTCTTGCGGCCAATACCGTCGGCCAAATACGCACTGATCATATACCCACAGAACGACCCAACGATGATGACGATCATGTACCAACCCGTGTTCAGGACTGACAGATGACGCACGGTCTTAAGATAAGTTGGCAGCCACGTGGTGACCGCGTAGTACCCCCCTTGGACCCCCACGCCGAGAATCGAAGTCAGAACCGTCGTCTTCAGCACCGCAGGACCAAAAATCTCCAGGAAATGCGGGGCATTGCCTAAAGCCGCAACCTTTTGGCGAGTCTTAGAGAAGACCTCGGGCTCGGGCACCCGACGCCTGATATAGAAGACCAGGAAGGCCGGCAGAATTCCGATCCAGAACATGGCGCGCCAGGCGTATTCTTTCGGAAGCCAGGAAAACAGCACGACCGAAAAGATTGCCGCGATGGCCCAGCCAATGGCCCAGCCGCCCTGCACGATGCCAACCGCCTTACCACGGTGTTGGGCGCGGATCGCTTCGCCCATCAGCACCGAGCCGACCGCCCATTCACCTCCGAATCCGAGACCTTGCAGGCCACGCGTCAGGAGCAGGGCCCAGAATGAGTTCGTAAAGCCGCTGAGGAACGTGAACAGCGCGAACCAGAGGATGGTGAGCTGCAAGATGCGAACGCGGCCGAAGCGGTCTGCCAACAAACCAGCAAGCCAGCCGCCGACCGCAGAGCTTAGCAGCGCGGCGGTCGCCAGCCACCCGGCGTCTCCCGTGCTGATGTGCCAGGCCGCAATCAGACTGGGAATCACGAAGCTGTAGACCATCACGTCCATCCCATCGAGCGCCCAACCGCCGAAAGTTGCGACCAGAGTGCTTCGTTCCGGAGGACTTAATTCCGAGAACCATGCCAGCTTACCTTGTTGAACCGATTGTTCCATCATAATGGCCACCTCGCACTAGATGATGAGATTGGCGCCGCCCGCCATGCGCTCCATTTTTGTTACCCCCTCGCATTAGCCCCATCAACCTAAAATCTTCATGGCAGCCCTCCTTTGCTAGTTGCCTTGAATCGATCCAGACCCAGTAGTGTCCGGCAAGGGGTTTGTTATGAGGCGGGCAGTAAAGAATTGCTTGAACTTAGGCATGCCCACTAGCTAATCAATTCATGGAATTTACAAGCTATTTCCCTCTCCCCCTTGGGGGGGAGAGGGAATTTAGTTGCATCGGTATAATATATTGATATCGCTGAAATTACCATGGCATAGATTTAACCTGCGAGATAGTTTTGTTTCTTCATGCAATTTTGTTGCCGGACGCTACTGAGCCAGACCGGCCTTCGGTCTCCCCATCATTCAGCGGAGGGCCGCGGCCGGCCGTATCCTCCGCCGCCGGGAGTTTCAAGGCGGACCAGGTCCCCCGCCCGCAGACGCACAGAGAACTTCCCCGGCATGGCTTGGGTCTGCCCCTTTTTGACCAGGGTGTTCTTCCCCGACTGGCCCGGAGCCCCCCCGGCGAGTCCGTAAGGGGCGTTGGTGCGCCGCTCGGAGAGCACGGTCACTTCGGCATCGGAGAGCAACCTGATTTCCCTGACCAGACCGTCTCCTCCATCGAAACGGCCTTTGCCCCCCGAGCCTTTCCGGATCGAATATTCAGTCACCTGCAACGGGTAGGCGAATTCGAGAGCTTCGATGGGCGTGTTTAGGGTGTTGGTCATGTGGGAGTGCATGGCCGACTCGCCGTGGTTGCATGCCGTGGCGCCAACGCCGCCGGCAAGGGTTTCGTAATAGGCAAAAGGATTGCCGGTGTGCGGGTTGATACCACCGATGGTCAGGTTGTTCATAGTCCCCTGGCTGGCAGCGGGGACGATGCCCGGCAGCGCGGCCGAGAGCGCCCCGAGCAGGACGTCCACGATGCGCTGGGAGGTTTCGACATTACCGCCGGCGACCGCAGCCGGAAACTGGGCGTCAACAATGGTCCCCGGCTTGGTGATGATCTCCAGAGGCCGCAGGCAGCCAGCGTTGGTCGGGACGTCCTCGCGGATCAGTGAACGAAAGACATACAGAACCGCGGAAAGAGTGATGGACCGCACCGCATTGACGCTCCCGGTCACCTGGGGGTCGCTCTCGCTGAAATCGAGCCTGACCAGATTCCCGGCCACCCTCATTTGCAGGCGGATGGCAATCTGTGCGGTGCCGAGCCCGTCGTCGTCCAGGACGTCGGTGAACTGGTAGCGCCCGTCAGGGATGGATTCGAGGGTGGCGCGCATGACCCGTTCGGCATAGTCCTGGAGACTCCCAGCATAGAAATTGACCGTGTCCAGGCCATATTTTTTCAGAAGTTCCAGGGTCCGCTGGATACCGGTGAAATTGGCCATTATCTGGGCGGCGAAATCCCCCTCCCGTTCGATGGGGGTGCGCACGTTGCTTTTCAGGAAACCCATGATCTTACGGTCCACGGCGCCGCGCTCGACGATCTTCAGGGGCGAAATGATAATCCCTTCCTGGAAGATCGAGGTCGAAAGGGGCATGGAACCCGAGGTCATGCCACCGACATCGGCGTGATGAGCCCGGTTGGCCACGTAGTAGGCCGGTTTCGGGCCATCGCCGAAGACCGGGGCGACGATGGTGATGTCGGGGAGATGGGTCCCACCCTGAAAAGGATTGTTAAGCATCACCATATCCCCTTCCTCGAATGGGCAGCCGTCGATGGCGGCGCGGACGGAAAGGGGCATGGAGCCTAGATGGACGGGAATATGCGCCGCCTGGGCGATCATTTCGCCAGCGGCATCGAAAATGGCGCAGGAGAAATCCCGGCGCTCCTTGATGTTGGGCGAGAAGGCAGTCCGGTTCAGGGTGACTCCCATTTCCTCGCATATCGAAGCGAAGCGGTTCTTGAAAACCTGCATCAGGATGGGATTAACCGTCATGATGGCATCCTTCAGGCGTCCAGGGTGAGAATGATGTTGCCAAAGGCATCGACCTCAGCCGTGGCAAAAGGTGGGACGACAATGGTCGAGGAGTATTCGACCACGATGGCCGGTCCTCTGAAGATGTTCCCGTAGCCAAGTTGGTCACGGGCAATGACTTTCGCGGTGAGTGGGTGCCGATCGAAATAAACCCGATTTTCCCCCAGCAGGGCATCGCCAAGAATTTCCCGGCCTGCCGGCGGCAGGCGAGGGAAGTTCGGTTTCTCCTGGGCGCCCACCGCCCGCAGGCGCAGGTTGACGACCTCGACGGCCTTGTCCCGGCTGCAGTAGCCGTAGAGTCTTTCGTGCAGACGATGGAAGGTCTCTCGAAAATCCAGGTCCAGGGGCACGACGATCTCGAACGACTGGCCGCGGTAACGCATATCCAGATATTGTTCAAGTCGAATCCGTTCCGCAGAAACCCCTTCCGCCAGCAGTTCCTCCTGGCCTCTGTTTGCCAGCGGGGCGAATAGCGTTTCCAAAACAGCCGGGGGCACGTCCTCTTCCGGCAGCATAACGGTTTGGGAATAGTCCTTGATGACATCCGACATCAGCATGCCGCAGGCCGACAGAATTCCGGCGTTGTGAGGAATCAGCACGCGTGGGATGTCCAGGCCGCGGGCAAGATAGGCGGCATGCATGCCGCCCGCGCCGCCGAAGGAAAAGAGGGTGAATTCCCGCGGATCGAAGCCGCGCTCCACGGAAATAACCTTGATGGCCCTCTCCATGGTGGTATTGGCCACCGCCAGGACCCCTTCGGCAAGTTCGGTCGGCCGCAGACTCAGGGTGTCCGCCATCTCCCGAAAATGAGCTTCCAGTTCAGCGGTTTTCAGGCTCATGGCGCCGCCGAGAAAATGGTCGGGAACCAGGCGCCCGAGAAACAGGTTGGCGTCGGTGACCGTAATCTGGGAGCCTTTCCCATAGCAGATCGGGCCGGGATCGGCACCGGCGCTTTCCGGGCCGACTTTCAGCGCGCCTCCGGCATCGATCGCGGCGATGGAACCGCCCCCCGCGCCGACGGTGTGAATGTCGATCATGGGAACCTTCACCGGGTAGCCGCCGAGGTTCGATTCCGTGGTGAGCGGCAGCTTACCGTCAATCAGGGCGACGTCGGTGGAGGTGCCCCCCATGTCGAAGCTGATCAACCGGTCGAATCCCGCGGTTTTGCCGATTTCGAAGGCGCCGACCGCGCCACCCGCGGGCCCCGAGAGAATCGTGCGGACCGATTCGGACCTGACGGTTTCCGCGGAAATGCTGCCGCCGTTGGATTGCATGATGCGGAAACGGCGGCTACCCAGATGGTTTTTCAGAAAAGTGATGTAACGCCCCATCTTGGGAGAGACGTAGGCGTTGATAACCGTCGTCGAGGTGCGCTCGTACTCGCGGAACTCTGCCAGGGTCTCGTGGGAGAGGGAAATGGGGATGCCAAGTTTCAGAATTTCCTGGCGCACCGTTCGTTCGTGTTCCGGGTTTTTGAAAGAGAAGAGCAGCGAGACGGCAATCGATTCGACCTGGGCGGTTTTCAGCGGCGTCAGAAGATCCCGGACCTGAAGGGGATCGAGTGCTTCGAGGATGTTGCCGGCCGAATCGACCCGACACTGCAGCCCGAAACGGAGGGAGCGGGGAACCAGGGGAGGATTTTTACGAAAGGAAAAGTCGTAAAGAACCTGCCGGTTTTGGCGGGCGATTTCAATCACATCCTCAAACCCGGAGTTGGTGATCAGGGCCGTTTTGGCCCCTTTTTTTTCCAGGATCGAGTTGGTAGCTACCGTAGAGCCGTGAACCAGTTCGAAATCGCGGTCCCCAGCAATGTGGCGAATGCCGGCAAGGACTGCTTCGGCGGGATTGGCAGGGGTGGAAAGGGTCTTGTATTCGCCCCACTGGCTGCCGTCCTTCCAGATGAAGTCGGTGAAGGTCCCGCCAGTGTCAACACCGATGATGAGCATGAATTCCTCGGGAGCTTATTTATCCCGGAGCTTATTTACCCGATCAGGCTGCGTAGGTGTTTCTCAGGCCGCCAGTCGAGCTTACCATAAAAATGCCGCCTTTGGACGTTTTGATGAATTAGTTTCAGAAATAGAGTTAACGACCACCAGCTCAAGCGTAATCCCCTCCTCCCCGGCAAAACCTACGTTCCGCATCTCTGTTTTTAATGATCAGAGACCCCAGAGCCTGGCTTCAATTTGTAAACCCTTTTCTTAGAAATGCCGATAGAGTTTCCAGGAAAGTTACCCGGATAGAAATAGGCTGCGGAGTGGTAAAGGGAACAGATGCCTTGAAGGCAGGGACTGAGGTAGCTCAAAAGGCGCTTCTGGGAATAAGAGATGGGCTTCGAGGTTTCAAAGAAGGGTAATTAAAGATCACTGATAGGAACTTATCATGAAATTGAAAACTTCCCATATTCAGGACATATCGACCCTTATTAACCTTGGGCGAGACCTTTCTTGATCTCGCCCCTACCAGCTATTAGCCATACAGATTACGCATAATTCCGCCTCTTCGGCTGGAAAGGTGAATAGCGGTGTCTATCAGCATTCACATCTCCCTGGAATCACTATTAATTGTCGATTTACGTTGCTTTTTAAGCAATGATTTTATTAAAATATTCACAATCGCAGCAGTCAAGCGGGGTAACCTGCCGACTCGCCCTTCTGAACGCTACCAGTCCCCGTTCTCCAACTCGTGCCTGATTAAATCAACACTAAGTTTCGCAGGAGGTAATCTATCCATGAAAACTCTCATTATATTTCTGTGCTTAACCACCGCAGCCTGGGCGCAACCCTGGCCCCAAGCCCCTCCCAAAATAGGGAGACTGGAACTGAAGCAGGAGTACTGGAACTACATCAAGGAAGCAGCCCAGCGCTACCAAATTTCACCCTATCTCATCCAGGCGGTATGCGCCATCGAATCGAGATATGACCCGGAAGCGAGATCGGGAAGATGTTTTGGCCTGATGCAATTGCATCAGGACACCGCTAAAGCGTATGGGGTTGACCCGCACAACCCCCGGGAAAATATCATGGGCGGGGCGGCAGTCATCGCCAGGCTAATGGGGAAATACCACGGGGATATCAAGAGAGTTTTGCACGTGTATAATGCTACCTGCACCGCAGCCTATGAGCGTGAGGTCATCCGGGCTTATAAACAGGCGCGGCTCATTGAAACATCTTCTTTGCCATCCGACCGGCCAGACAATTAGACTTACAGCTGCCGATAGAAGAATACCGGGAGGATTTGAGATTACCCTGGGTTTCTTGCTTTTCTGTAAGGCATGATTAACTTGAGTACGCCTCAGGTTTCCCCCGGAGGAATTTGCGGCACCTGGAAAATCAGAGCTTATTTGGAAAATATTGCACCACCAGGAGAAGCAGCCAGGCTAAGGAAACGGCAGATTCCCCGTTTTCTTGCCTCCCCCATGGTGTCATGGATGTCCTAGAGATAAGGATTAAAAGCGCCCTGGTCCGGTCGAAGATTCCCGGCGTGGACTATGTGATCAACCCGTATTTGGGCTGCGCGCATGGGTGCCGATACTGCTATGCCGTCTTCATGCGGAAATACTCTCATCATCCAAAGTCGCCGTGGGGGAGCTTTGTGGAGGCCAAGACCAACATTGCCCAAGTGTTGCACTCCGAACTGCGCCGGAAAAGACGGCAAGGGAGAGCTCTGCTCTCCAGCGTTTGCGACCCATACCAGCCCCTGGAACAGCGATACCATTTAACCCGGGCATGTCTCGAAGTCTTGAGGAACTGGGGGTGGGGAATCGACATCCTCACCAGGTCGCCATTGGTGACCCGGGACCTGGACCTTCTGGCCGCCACCCCTGGGGTGAGTGTGGGGTTTTCCATCCCCACCGACGACGACGAGGTCCGGAAGGTGCTGGAGCCCCATGCCCCTCCCATTGGCGCCCGGCTGAGCGCCTTGCGCAAGTTACACGAGGCCGGCATCGCCACCTGGGTATTCATCGCCCCTATCCTGCCCATGAATCCCACCAAGCTCTATGAAGCTATCGCGCCCTATATCACTCATCTCATGGTTGATCCGCTGAACTATCGGAATCAGGTAAAAGACATCTTTCTCAAACAGCATTGGGAGTACGAGCTCTCCGATCAGTATGCCGCCGAGACCCGGGCCATCCTGAGGGGCCGGTGGGAAAAGCGGGGAAGGCGGGCTGAGTCTGCCGCATAATCGCGAAGAACATCCGAGGCAACCTCTCTACCAAGTTGGGCAAGATAGGATCAAAAGGAGCTCTAACATGGATGCCGGGAACAGCGGTTCTTTTCAGGCCCATTCTGGGGCCGGGGCCAAGGCCAACTGGCCCCGTCTCGTCTTCCCAGGCTTGCTGTTAGCGGCGTTTTGCTCCCTGGGCCTGGGATTTTGGGCTGGCTCGGGAAATTCGCAGGAACGCCGGCCGGCCCAGGCGGGCGCCACCGCGGCCGCGGACCCTCAATTTACCATCCTGAAGATCGAGCCCGACGCCCAAAAGGAAGAGGTCCGCATCTTTTTTGACAAACCCCTCCTTCTGGAGGGCCTGAAAGACAACTTGCGCCTGTTGCCCTTGGTCAAGCTTGACTGGCGCCACGCCGCCATGAGCCCCGAGGGTCAACTCACCCTAAAGGGGCGCTTTAAATTCGGGGTCGGATACGTGGTAACCTTGCCGGAGAATTTTAGGTTGGGCAGCCTGACCTACCGCCCTACGGTGACCACCTTCTTCCTGCCGGATCGGCCAGCCAAGCTGGAATTCGTCGGACGCAAGAGCCTCATCGAGCGGGATAGCCGGGAGCTCCTGCACGTCCGTAGCCAAAATGTCAAGGCCCTGATCCTGGAAGGCATAAGAATTCCGCCCTTGTTGCTGCCCCGGGCCCTGGCCGTGGAGGAGTCTCCCTCCGACTGGGGCCGGACCCTGGAGGAGCTTAAGTCCGGGGCGGAGCGCCTCCATGATCTGGCCAAGGGAAACCAGGCCTTAACTCCCTTCCTCCTGGAACCTTTTGCCGAAAGGCAGCTCTTCCCGGCGCCCGGTGAAAAGAACAAACCCCTGGCGGTGTCTCTACCCCTGAGTTTTCGCAAGAACAAGGAAGCCGGGGGCCTGGAACTTATCCGGGTGAGCGAGGATCGGGCCGAAGGGGCCACCGCTTCCAGCCCCCGGGTCTTTGCCATCAGCGACCTGGGCCTGACTTACAAGGTGGGGGGCAACAGTCTGCTCCTCTGGACCACCTCCCTCAAAACCGGGATGCCGGTGCCCGGGGTGCAGGTGGTGGGCTTCACTCGGGAGATGGAAGCCTTCCCCCTGGGACAAACGGATGCCGACGGCATCCTAACCTTTCAGCAAAAAGACCTGGAGGGGCTGTCGCTGAAAACCTTGGGAGACTTTCGCCCGGTAAAGCGCCACCTGAACCAGGGGCAGATAGTCTGCCTGCTGGCCGCTACCGCCAACGACGTCTCCTTTATCCGGATGACGCCGGCGGACAGCCTCAAACCCCAGGGAATCTGGCAGGTGAAAGCCGGAGAGAAGGTCCGCCGCCTCAGGGGCCAGGTCTTTACCGAACGGGGGGTCTACCGTCCCGGAGAGACCTTACATTTTAAGGGCCTGGTTCGGGAATACCAGGAAGGCCGCATCCTCTCACCCCAGGGTGAGGTCTGCTCTTTTGAAATCAGCAGTCCCAAAGGGGAGCAGGTCTATTCCCAGGAATTGCCCCTGTCGGATTTTGGCAGCGCCTCCGGTGAGGTGACCGCCGCGGGCCATTGGCCCCTGGGCACCTACACCATGACCATGTCATTCGGCCCTAAGCCGCCGGAGACCAAGGCGCCGGCCAATAGCGACCAGCAGGGTCTGGGCCAGCTCGACCAGGAGGATGAGGGGGAGCAGGAGCAGGCCAACGGGGAGCAACCGAATTCCGGCCAGGCGCCCAACAATGCCGCCACCTGCACCTTCCAGGTCCAGGAATTTAAGGCGCCCCGCCATTTCGTGAAGATCGACTTTAAGAGGTTTAGCCGGCCGGATACCAGCTTTGTCAATGACCAGGGCCGCCAGCGGGACTTTGTCCGCATCGGCCTCAGCGGCGCCTACTATGCCGGAGGGCCGGTGAAACACGGACAGGTGCGCTGGAAGCTGCATAAATCCAAGACCAGCTACCAGGTGCCCGGTAACGATAATTTCGAATTTGGCTATACCCGGGACGAGCCAGGTGAACTGATCGAAAGCGGCCAAGCCATCTTGGACGAGAAAGGGCGGGCCGAACTGGAATTCCCCCTGGACCGGGAAGTTTTGGCGGGAGAGTCGGGCTATCTGGTAATTGCCACGGTGGTGGACTTTGACGGGCGCGCCGCGTCCAACAGTGAAAATTACCAGCTCGTGCCAGATTATCTGGTGGGCCTCAGCCGCCATCCCGATGAGGTGCCGCCCGAAACGGAGCAGTTGCTGAAAGTGGTGGCCACAAACCGCGACGGCAAAAGGATCGGCAAAGGACAAATCCAGGCCGAAGTCCTGGAGCGGACCTGGGTCTATGTGGTCAAGAGAAACGAACAGGGTGACATCTATTGGTCCGACCAGGAGACCTGGAAGAGGAGCTACGCCACCAACCTGCAGATAGAGAAAGGCGAGGCCAGCTTCCGCTTCGACTTCGGCTGGTCCGGCCGCTACCTGGTGACCTTCACCTACCGGGATGATCGGGGCCGGAACTTCACCTCGGCCACCATTTACCAGGTGTCCAGCCCCGGCCGCGAGGAGGAGGGCGAAAAAAAGGAAAATGCTTATCAAATCTTGTCGCTGTCCGCGGATCGCCCGGCCTATGAACCGGGCCAGACGGCCAGGATCGCCCTGCGGCCCAAGCGGCCGGTCTCCTGCTATCTGGTCACCCTGGAACAGGAAGGCCTGCTGCAGCACCGGGTGGTGACTGCCAGGAAAGATTTGCCGGAGCTAGAGATTCCCATCAAGGCCCAATTCGCCCCCAATGTCTACCTCTCCGTGCTGGCTCTCACCCCCAGGGGGGAATTTCCGGTCTTTGCCGGGCGCTATGATACCGAGGCCCCGGGGTTTTATTGGGGAAATATCAACCTGCCGGTTCGCCTGGAAGTGGAGCATTTGCAGGTGGCCATCAGTCCGGAGGTCAAGGAGCTCAAGGCCCAACCGGGGGCCGAGGTCAGCCTGGACTTCACGGTTCTCAACAAGCGCGGCCAGGGAGTTCTCGCGGAACTGGCGGTGGCGGTGGTGGATGAGGCGGTACTGGCCCTCACCGCCTTTAAGACGCCCACCCTGGAGCAATTGACCCGGTTTGACGGACCCCTGGGGGTCTTCACCGGCGAATTGCGAACCCTTCTCCAGCATCAAACCCCCTATTATCTGGCCCACAATGAACCCCTAACCGGGGGCGCCGGTCTGAACGCCGAAATGATGGCCAAACTGCGGCGCCGCTTTGAGCCGGTCGCCTATTTCAATCCGTCGCTGCACACCGCGGCCGATGGCCGGGCGCGGGTAACCTTTACCTTGCCGGACAATATGACCAGTTACCGGGTTTACGCGGTGACCGCGGACCAAGGCAGCGGCTTCGCCAGTCCGGAGCGCTCCATGGTAGTCAGCAAGGATTTTTACCTGGAGCCGGGCCTGCCCAGCTTTTTCATTCAGGGGGACCGTTTCCGGTTTCAGGTGGCAGCCTTCAATAACACCGGCGAGCGCGGGCCGCTGCAGTTCAAGGCCGCGTCTGAAGGTGGGCTCTCCCTCAAGGCGGAGGAACCCTTCCCAATCCTTGGACCCAAGGATAGCGTGAACCTCACGGTCAGCGGCGAAGCCACCCAGGCCGGATCGGCCATGGCCCGCTTCGGCGCCGAATTCCAGGGGCGGCCCGACGCGGTTGAGCTTAAGATTCCGATTAAATCCGGGCAGGTCCAGGATACCGCCATCCGCTTTGGGAGCCTGGGGGGCGCCACCTCTACCATCAAGATCAGCCTGCCTCCCTATCTCACCGGCGAGGCGGCCCGCAAGCTCAACCCGGAAGAGGTCAAGGCGGTTCTCACCCTCTCAGGCTCCCCTTTCCTGCGGCTGAGCGAGGCCTTGCATTATCTGCTCACTTATCCTTACGGCTGCATAGAACAGACCTCCTCCGGGGTCCTGGCCCTGGCCGCCTTGCGGGGCGTGGTCCAGGACAACCAGGTGCCCGGCATCAGTCTGCCGGAGGTGGATAAGTACCTCAATCGAGGCGTGGGGCGCATCTTGGGCATGCAGACCGAGAACGGCGGGTTCGCCTACTGGCCCGGACAGTCGGAGGCGGACGGCTGGGGCTCGATTTACGCCGGGGCTGCCTTGGGTATCGCCAAGAAAAACGGAGTGGAGGTCCCAGAACTACCCCTGACCAAGGGCCTCGATTATTTTCATGCCCAGTTGCGCGACCCCAAGACCCCCTACCCCGCCAAGGCCTTCGGCGCCTACATCCTGGCCTTGAATCACCATTTGGAGCGGGACGAATTTGAGGGGCTGAGGCAGAAATATCAAAACTTTAATCGGGAGGGCCAATTACTGCTGCTCCTGGCGGCTCGGGAAGCCGACCTGCTGCCCGTGGCGGAGTTGCAGCGGAACCTCAAACCCCTGTTAGGCCCGGACCTCGCCAAACAGACCAGTTGGAGCCATGATGAATTTAACGCCCTGGCCCGGGGCCCGGCCCTGGCCCTGCTGGCCGGGAAAGCCATCATGCCCGAGGACCCGCTCACCAAAGAGGCGGCGCTGGTGCTCCTGGGAGGCCTGGACCAGCAAGGGGTCTGGATCTCCACCAGCAGCACCGGTTGGGCCTTGGTGGCCCTGGGGGAATATTTCCAGGGGCAGAAATTCAGCAGCCAGGGCGCCGAGTTTACCATCAGCCAGCCCGGCGCCACCGCCAAACAGCGGATTAAGCTCGATCCCAAGGGATTTCGCACCGTGGACCTCGACTCCAGGGCCCTCCTGAAAAACCCGGTGGTGCAGGTGGAGACCCCAGCCGGCCCCACCTGGCTCTACGAGCTGGCAATTAGCGGCCCGCGGCTGGACCTGGCCACCTCCGGAGCCGATCAGGGCTTCAAGGTCAGCAAGACCATACAGAATACCGACGGCTCCCCGGAGATCAAGGTGGGGGATCTGGTCAAGGTCACGGTCCTGGTGGAGGCCTGGAAACCCCAGCGCTACGTGGTCCTGGACGATCCCTTGCCTGCCGCTCTGGTGGCGATCAACACTGCCCTGAAAACCGAGGAAGCCACCCCGCAGGCCAACGACGAGGAAAACGGCGATTTTCAGGGTTACGTCCTCATGGACGGCACCATACTTTATCACCCCAATTTTTTTGAAATCCGCGATGAGCGGGTACTGGCCTTCCGGGATTGGCTCTACTCCGGGCGCTACCGCTTCGAGTATTATGCCCGGGCGGTGTGCGAGGGCCATTTCCTGGTCCCGGCCACCAAGGTGGCGGCCATGTACTCTCCCGGCGTGAACGGCTTCACCAGCCAGACCGATATCACCATCAAGGGGCGGTGAGATTGGTCCGGGCGGCACCGGCTTCCAGCCGGCGCTAAAGCACCGGCAAGATACCGCGGCCGCAAGGAGGTTCAAGATGGCCGATGGCCCGCCAGGGAGTTTCCGGGTGGCTGCTCTGCGGCGACTGCGCCGCCACTGGCGGCTGTGGCTGGCGGCCGGTCTGTTTATCCTCCTGGCCTGGGGCCTGGAGATCGCCACCCGCTTCGATCCCGCGGCCCTGGCCCCCGCCCCCGGCCCCCTGGTGTTGGACCGCAACGGGCAAATTCTCCGTCTGGGTCTGGAGGCCCAGGGGCGCAAATTGATCACCCTGCCTGCAGGGGAACTTCCCGAAAAGGTGGCGGCGGCTTTTATCTCTGCGGAAGACCAGAGATTCTGGCGGCATCCGGGGGTCGACCCGCTGGCGGTCCTGCGGGCCCTGGCCGCCAATGTGAGCGCCGGGCACATCGTCTCCGGGGCCTCCACCATCACCATGCAGCTGGCGCGTTTGACCTTTACAGAACAGACAAAAAATCCGGGGCCGCGCACCTATTGGCGCAAGCTGGTGGAAATGGGGCGCAGCCTCAGGATGGAATGGTCTTTAAGCAAACCCCAGATTCTGAGGTGCTATCTGGACCGGGTTCCCATGGGCAATAACCTCATGGGGGTGGAGACTGCGTCCCGCCTCTATTTCGGGAAAACGGCAGCCCAGTTGAGCATTGGCGAAGCCGCCCTGCTGGCGGCCCTGGTCCGGGCCCCGGGAACCCTCAATCCTTACGGCCCCCACCTGGCCCGGCTACTGCAACGCCGGGAACGGGTGCTCGCGCGGCTGGCCCAACTTGGCGGCTTAAGCCCCCAAGATGCGGCCGCGGCCGCCGCCGAACCCGTAATGCTTCAGAAGGCCAGGACCTCAACCCCCAGGTTTCCCTTTGAGGCGCCCCACTTTACTACCCTCATCCTCTCCAGAGGCGTCCCGGCGCCAAGCGGCGGCGTCATTGACACCAGCCTGGATCTGGAGTTGCAACACCGGCTTGAGGCCGTCGTCGCCTCCCACCGGGCCGCCTTGAGGAAATACGGGGCCTCCCAGGCTGCCGCGGTTATCGTGGACAACCGTTCCCTGGAGCTTTTGGCCCTGGTGGGCTCTTTTCGCTATGGCCCCAAGGACCACGGCTGTAACAATGGCGCCGCGGCCTGGCGCTCACCGGGATCTGCCCTGAAGCCATTTCTTTACGCCCAAGCCCTGGACCTGGGGTTCACTCCGGCCTCGGTTCTGGAGGATGTGGAACGGCGCTACCAGACCCCCAGAGGAGAATTTACCCCAGCCAACTTCGACCGCCACACCAACGGCCCCATCTCCTTCCGCGAAGCCCTGGCCAATTCCTTGAACCTGCCCACCGTCAGTCTCCTCTCCCTCATCGGGCCCCAAACCTATTACGACACCCTGACCCGCCTGCAACTCATTAATCATCCGGAGCATGGCCCGGATTATTACGGTCTGGGACTGGTGGTGGGCAACCTGGAGGTGAACCTGCTGCAAATGGCCGCGGCGTATGCCTGTTTGGCGAACGGCGGCCTCTACCGGCCGTTGCGGCTCCGGACCGCGGAGCTCGCCATCCAGCCATCCGTGCGGGTCTTCTCCCCCCAGGCTGCTTACATCATCAATGATATTCTTTCCGATCCCATGGCCCGCTTCCGCATCTTCGGGGCTTCCAGTGCCATGAATCCGCCCTATCGCCTGGCCATCAAGACCGGCACCAGTTCCCATTACCGCGACTCCTGGGCCGTGGGCTACAACCCGGAATACACCATCGCGGTCTGGGTGGGCAATTTCGATGGACACTCCACCTTGAAGTTGAGCGGCGCCGCGGCTGCGGCCCCCATCCTGGGGGATCTGGCGGCGGCGCTGTTTCAGGGGCGCCCGCCCCAGCCCTTTATGAGACCTCCGGGGGTGGTCGAGGCCTCAGTTTGCCATTTTTCCGGGATGAAACCCGGCCCGTTTTGCCAGCATCTGCGGCGGGAGCTGTTCATCGCCGGCACCGAGCCCAACGTCACCTGCACCTATCACCGCGCCCGGCAGCCCTGGCACCAGATCCCCACCCCCTTTGCCGGCTGGCTGCATCAACGCCTGGATCAGGGAAGCGAGGGGCGATTCCGGCTGGCCGACCTTGACTTCGATCTGCCCAGGTTATTTCAAGGGCAGGCCGGGGCAGGGCCAGGGGTTACCATCAGTCCAACCCCCAAGGGCAAAGTGACCCTGGGGGCTCCTCGGGATCGGCCCCTGATGCCAGGCTTGCAAGAGCCCGCGTTGACTATCGCCTATCCCCTGGACGGCGACCGCTTTCTCCTGGAGCCCCGGGCGGAGGTGCTGGCCATCCCCCTAAAGGCCGTTTCCCGCCAGCCCCTGAAGTCGCTTACCTGTTTTGTGGATGACATGGAAGCGGCCACCCTCGGGCCGCCCTACGAAACTACCCTGGACCTGGGCCGGGGCCACCATCGCCTCCTGGTCGTTGGTCCGGATGGTCTGGGCGCGGCCGTGGAAGTCCAGATTCAGTGAGTAGAGTATTTTTTCCTATTATCCCAGCATCCGCAATTATGCTACCCCAAATACTACCCCAGAAGGAAAATGGGGTTAGCCGCTTTGGCTAACCCCTTAATTGCTCTGGAGCCGGCACGGGGGTCTAACCCCCGGTGGGACTCCTACCCCCCCCCTGCCAACTATGATTCGTCCGGAAATTTTTTCAAATTTATATCGAGTGGCGAGAGTAGCAGCCCCTCCTGGTATGGGGCTGACCCAAAAAGTTTCTAACCTTGGTCAACCTGCTATGGGGTCGGAAAGAGAGGAACAGCATTTATGCCTTACAACCGGCCTCCGGGGCGCTTTTCCCGGGATTAAACCATGAGAATCCTATCCTGAGATGGCTTGGGCCAGGTCCTTGGATAACTGTTCACAGGCGGCCACTATCTTGGGGTGGTCTTCAAAGCGCTGGAACATTTCCGGGGTAATTTCGGTGAATTTTTCAAATTCCTCGGGAGTCATCATATATCTGGCGGGGGCTCCATAAGGGCAGGTGGTGCCATAGCCGCAACTAAAGCAAGGCGGGGTGGCGCTGTTAAAAAAAACAGAACCCACTATCTTGTAGTTAAAGTAATTTTCCAGATGAAAGACGACCTCATTGACACATCGCTCTGCTCCGTTACTCCCTACACCAACAACCGCGGCAATTTTGCCCATGGTCAGCATTTTTACGTGACGCAAAGGGAACAGACGCTCCAAGAAGGTATGGGTAAAGGCGTTGGCCTTGGCGAAATAGACAACCGGTCCCACGATCAGGGCCTCAGCAGATAAAATCTTGTCATAGAGGGGAGCCATATCGTCCGGCTGGATGCAGCGATGGGTATCTGCACATTTTACGCAGCCCAGGCAGGGGTTGATTTTCAGCTTGGCCAGATGGATAATTTCGTAATCTTTACCGGTATCTTCCGCAACTTTTTCCAGCAGGCGTTGCAGGTTACCATGAGGTTTGGGGCTGCCGTTGATTACCAAAAGCATTTTCTGGTCCCTCTACAGAATTACTCTAGCAAGATATCGGGGGTTATCGCTTTGGAGTCCAGAGAAGAGGTCGAAAACGGGAAAGGGGAAGCGCTCGGCTTCTCCCTCTTCCCGGACGTCCCGCCGGCGTTCGGGTCGCTCCCCAGCCTAGTCCCAGCCTCCGGCGAGACCCCCCCAGGATAAGGGAAATCATCAAAAAATTCAACCAGATATTTCAGGTGCCAGGAAAATCTAGCGGCACCCAAGCATTTTTTTATTGACATTCACTTGGTATACAATATACAAAATACTCAGAGAAAAGCTACCTTTTTGGTAAAGCTAAGCTCCGGAAAAAATATTTTTCGGGAAGGGAGACGCCATGGACAACAAAAAGCCTGACGGCATCAAGGGAATCTTGGAAGCTCGATTCACGAGACGGCAGATCTTGTCAGGAGCCCTCAAGGGTGCTGCCTTAGTTGCGGTTGGTCCATATTTTTTGCGCTCTGGGCTAGCGGCCAGTGAGGAGATCCGCATCGGCACCATTTTCCCTTTGACGGGGAACATGGCCTTCGGCGGCAACGAGGGCCTTACGGGGACGGAGATTGCCCGGCAAATTATCAATGAACAAGGCGGTATCGCTGGCCGGAAAATTGTGTTCGTGAACGCGGATGCTCCTGATCAGACCGCGGCAACGAACGAAATGAATCGTCTCATCTCCAGGGAAGGGGTGAAACTGGTGATCGGGAGTTTCTCGTCGGCCATCGCCTTCACGGCCAGCGCAGTTGCCGAACGGAACCGCATTATCTTCTGGGAAAACCATGGGGTTGCGGATAATATTACCCGCCGCGGCTTCAAGTACGTATTTAAGACGGGGGTTAACGCCACCGGGACCGGCGGTGGCGCGTCGACTTTTGCCGACAAGTACCTGGCTCCCAAGTTGGGGATAGAGCCTAAAACGCTGAAGGTTGGTATTGCGTGGGAGGATGGGACTTACGGGTCCTCTGTTGGTAAAGGAATTATCACCTTCGCCGAAAAATATGGCTTCAAAATTGTGGCTAATGAAGGATACAGCGCCAAATCCACAGACCTGTCACCCGTGATCTTGAAGCTGAAGGCCAACAGTCCGGATGTTTTGCTAGTTGCGGGGATTGGCAGCGACGCAGTGTTGTTCTGGAAACAGGCGCACGATTTGGATCTGAACGCCAAAGCGATAGTTGCGACTTCCGGAGGCTGGGGGGTTCCAAATTTTGCCCAGAATTTAGGCCCCGCGGCGAATGGGGTGTTCAGCTCTGACTTCCCGACCGATGTCAATCCACGCGCGCTCACCAAATCGGCAACAGAATTGCAGAAAGAATTCATAACCCGGTACCAAAAGCTAAAGGGAACCACTCCCACCGGCAATGGCTACCTGGCTTTCGCGGGGACCATGCTGCTATTCCAATACGTCCTTCCCAAGGCACCCTCGCTAGACCCGGACCAGGTGAGGGAAGTGGCGCTGTCTTTGGATTTACCCGACGGGAGCATGGCCAACGGCTGTGGTGTCAAGTTCATACCGTTCGATCAGCCAGATGGAGGGTTAAACTCCCGGGCTTTTTCCGTGGTTCTGCAATGGCAAGATGGCAGGACTCAGGTCGTTTGGCCCGAGAACTACGCCAACAAAGAACCCATCATGGTGCCGTTGCCCCCCTGGTCAGCCCGGACTTAACTCGGTTCGCCAGATGATAAATATCTCCCTGAATCCGTGAGTCAGCATGAGTAAACCTGGCATATCAGGTTTTGGAGGGGCATTTCGGGCCGAAATAGTGTGCTGAAATTAAAGATCGGGGCCCTGAAAGTTCAATCGAACTGATCCGGCGAGCTTTTTGACCCTAGATCCTGTTTTGGGGCGATTGCGGGCAGGGTTGTCCTTTCGCGGGATTTTAGGTTTCACCTCCCAGGTGAGTTCATCAGAGGTGAAAGGTATGCACTTTACTTATCAAATTGCTATTGGTGAGTTCGCAGATTGAGGATTTCTTCAAGGTGGAGGCGTTTTGAATAAGATTATCCTTATTCAACTGCTGGTTTCCGGCCTTCTTATGGGTGGCGTGTACGCCCTAATCTCCATTGGACTGACCCTAATTTTCGGAGTGATGCGCATCGTCAATTTTGCCCATGGTGAGTTTCTCATGATTGCGATGTTCGCCTGCTTTTGGATAGTACAGTTGACCGGACTCTCCCCCTATCTGGCGGTGCCGTTCGTGGTTCTCCTGCTCTTTTTGTTTGGGGCGCTCACTTACATCCTCATCATTCGCCGGACCATCGGCTCGCCTATGGTAGTTCAGATATTTGCCACGGTCGGTCTAGGTCTGTTTATGCAGAATGCCGCGCTGGTGCTGTGGTCAGGCGATTATCGGACTATTCAATCGCCTGCAGCCAGCGCAGTCCTTAGGTTTTCAGGGATCCAAGTTAATTTCTCGCTTCTCATAGCCTTCCTGGTGGCCATTGCCATAACTCTATTGCTCTTTGGTTTTATGGCCTGGACCTATTTCGGAAGGGCCATAAGGGCAACGGTGCAGGACCGCACGGCCGCACAGCTCATGGGGATCAATATCGACAAAGTCTTCTTGCTGACCTTTGCTCTCGGGTCGGCGCTGGTCGGTATCGCCGGAGCCCTGCTGGCTCCTAACTACCCCATCTTTCCATCAGTGGGCACCAATTTCGGCCTGGCGTCCTTCGTGGTGGTAGTGCTGGGCGGCATGGGCAGTATGACCGGAGCCCTTTTCGGCGGGCTGCTGATTGGATTGGCGCAAACCCTCAGCGGTTTCTTTATAGACCCTGGCCTTGAAACAGCCGTCTACTTCGCATTGTTCATCTTAGTTCTGGTATTCCGGCCGACTGGGCTCTTTGGTCAACGCGGCGCGGAGGAAATGGGTCTCAAATGAGCAAGCGGCTACCGGAAAAACCTCAAGTGGCAGGCGGCCTGGGAAGCTGGGCCTCGCCAGCCGGCGGTCTTCTACGCCGTTATTGGGGCCTGCTTGCCCTAGTTGGACTGGTGCTGCTGCCTATTGCGGTGGACCAGCCCTACTTCAGAGAGATAATTGCGCTCATTTTTCTTTGGAGCGCTATGGCTGGGGCCTGGAATATCGTGGGCGGATATGCCGGCAAGTTTTCTTTGGGACATGCGGCCTTTTTTGGAGTGGGGGCATACACTTCGGCATTGCTCTACACTCGTTTGGGCATATCTCCCTGGATAGGCATATTAGCAGGCATGGCCCTTTCCGTCCTCCTGGCTCTTTTCATCGGTATTGTGACACTGCGCCTCAAAGGAAAATTCTTTGCGTTATGCACCATCGCTTTTGGTCAGTTAATGGAGATCATGGCGGTATACCTTCGCAGCGTCACCGGTGGCTCAGAGGGGGTGATGATCCCATTTAAACCCGGCATCCTCACCCTCACTTTCTCCAGCAAGCTGGTCTGGGTCTATATATTTGGTGGACTGATGCTCTTGGTGTACGGCATTTCCCGTTGGCTGGAGCAGAGCGCTCTGGGTTACAAATTGATTGCTCTCCGGGAAGATGAAGATGCTGCGGAAGCTCTGGGAGTGAACACCTTATGGGCCAAGCTCGCCTCCATCTCCCTCAGCGCAGCCTTGACTTCCTTAGGCGGGTCTCTTTTTGCTCAATATTTCGCGTGGTTGGAACCTGGTTTCTGTCTTTCGCTGGATCTCTCAATTCAGTTCGCGCTCTTTGCCATTATCGGGGGGATGGGCACTGCCATCGGACCCATACTGGGCGCCTCGCTCATTACGCCCCTGCAGATTTTCCTGCGATCAGCTTTCAGCGGTACAGCTGCCAGCGGGGTCAGCATGGCAATCTATGGACTGCTGTTGGTTCTGGTCGTGTTATTCATGCCCAAGGGCATTGTGGTGGAGGTAGGCGATCGTCTGCGCCGGAGGTCGGCCCGACTCCGGTCTCTACCCTCATAACCCGAGGTTGGTCTTATGCTGTTGGAAACATCCGCGCTTACCATGCGATTTGGAGGCCTGGTCGCCGTGAAGAACGTCGACCTCCAGATAGACGGGCATGAATTGGTGGGACTGATCGGTCCTAATGGCGCGGGAAAGACCACATTATTTAACGTGATCAGCGGCTATTACGCTCCTTCAGAGGGGCGGGTGGTCTTCGCGGGGCATGACTTGACGGGGTGGAAACCTCATCGCATCACCCGCCTGGGTCTTTGCCGCACCTTTCAGTTGACTCGCCCGTTCAGTCACCTGAGCTTGCTGGACAACGCGCTGGTTGGGGCGCTCTGCCACGAACGACATCCAAAAAAGGCCCGGGAAGTAGCTGAATGGGCGCTGGAGCAAGTAGGACTTTTCCATCGAGCTGCCGATCTTGCTCAGGGTCTGCCCATCGGACTTCGGAAGAAGCTGGAGTTGGCACGGGCTCTGGCGACCAAGCCCAGGCTCTTGCTCCTGGACGAAGTTATGGGAGGGCTGAGCCTGCCAGAGGTTCAGGAGATGTCGGCTACCATTGCGCGCATCCACGCCTCGGGCATCGGTGTGGTGCTGATCGAGCATGTCATGGCTGCCGTTATGTGCCTCTGCCAGCGGATCTTTGTTCTCCACCATGGAGAACTGGTCGCCATGGGAACGCCGGTTGAGATCTGCAAGGACCGGCAGGTGATTAAAGCCTACTTGGGTGAATCCTACGCGAATCCGGCGGAATGCCGAGAACCAGAGCTTGGGGATAACTAAGGATCGGTTCATTAAAGGATAGTTAGGTAGATCCCATGTTGCTAAGCATTGATAATCTTTATGCCTACTATGGCGATATTGAAGCGCTGCATGGGGTCTCCCTTAAAATTGATGCTGGACAAATTGTGACTCTAGTCGGTCCCAATGCGGCTGGCAAAAGTACCATGATTAATTGCATCTCCGGCATCATTGCCCAGAAGACCGGGCAGATCGAGTTTCTCGGGGAGCGGCTCGACCGGCTTCCTCCCCACCGGATTGTTGATCTTGGGCTGGTGCAAGTGCCGGAGGGCCGTCGGGTTTTCCCTTTCATGAGCGTCATGGAGAACTTGGATATGGGTTGCTATTGTCCTAAGGCTAGGGCCCACAAAAAAGAAAACCTCGTCCGGGTCCTGGACTTGCTCCCAGTGTTGAAGGAACGGCGACAGCAACTTGCCGGATCCCTGTCTGGCGGCGAACAGCAGATGCTGGCTGTCGGGCGCGGTCTCATGGCTGAGCCTAAACTGCTGATGCTGGACGAACCCACTATGGGGCTGGCGCCGCTCTTTGTCGAAAAGGTCTTCGAACTGGTCCAGAGTATTCGTACTCAGGGCACCACGGTGCTGCTGGTAGAACAGAATGTCCATCACGCTTTCTCTATCGCCGATTTTGGCTATGTCATAGAAAATGGCGCCATCGTCCTGGAAGACACTGGAAAGCGATTGTTGCAAGACGACCGCCTGACCAAGGTCTACCTCGGTATGTGAGGAGTACTGGAGAACGATTTGGCAAAGGAAATAACCATAATCACCAGAGAGGCATAAAACTATGAAGCCCATAGCTCTTAGCGACCACTTACGGCTCAGTGAAAAGGCCTACGACGCCATCAAAGAGTACATACTAACCGCGGATCTCAGGGACCAACCCCATAGCAGCAAATTAGATGAAAAGGAGCTGCTTGCCCAGCTAAAAATGAGCCGGACGCCGGTGCGAGAAGCCATTAATCGGCTGGCAGCAGAAGGTTTCCTGGAAGTGGTGCCATACAAAGGAGTATTTATTGTCAGGAAAAGCAAGAAAGAAATTTTTTCGATTCTTATGGTACGGGCGACCTTGGAGGGGATGTCGGCTCGTTTGGCCACCCCCAATTTCAGCCGCAAAGACTTTGCCAGAATGAGAGCAATGTTTACTCCGTTTCTTAATTCATCTCTCGAAAAACAACGCTATGAATTCTCTCAGGCGAATATCAAATTTCATGAATTTATATTAAAGCGCAGTGACTGCGGTATCTTGATTGATATCGCCAAAACCCTCTATGACCATATGCGGTTTATCCGTTTCCGTACCTCCGGTTTCCCGCCCCGATTGAAGAGTGCCTTGGCTCAACATCTTGAACTGATAGATTTGTTTGAAAAACGCGATTCTGATAAGGCTGAAAGGCTTATGCGGGCACACATTGAAGAATCTGCCCAATACCTGGATAAATGGGAGCAATTGCATGCCGATTCTCCTCCGGAGGATGGGACCACGAAAATCTTCAAATCATTGGCGGAAGCTTGACCATGAAAAAAAATGCTGAATATGATGACAGCACATAATAATGATTGAAAGTATCTAACCATCTGGTTCTAGTAATACCTGAAGGTATTACTAGATATTAAATAATAACGCCCAGATTAACCTGGCTGGGGGTTGATTAACATCGTTAAGATCAGCATAAGGAGGGGCACGTCAATATGGATATCCTTAAGCGCCTTGGTGAGGCTGTGATTGAAGGTAAAATAGGCGAAATTGAACACCTTACTCGCGAGGCAATCGATAATAACTATGAGCCGCTGCTAATCATAAACCGGGGATTGCTCCCTGGAATGGAAATTGTCGGTCAACGCTTTAAAGTAGAGGAAATGTATATCCCCGAGGTTCTTCTCAGTGCAGAGACTATGAAAAAAGCGGTTAATCTACTTAAGCCGCTGTTGGTGAGTGGAACTTTCGGGAAGGCGGGTAGAGTGGTGATTGGAACTGTAAAAGGGGATTACCATGATGTTGGGAAAAATATCGTCATTATGCTCATGGAAGCTGCGAGTTACGAGGTTATCGATCTCGGCATGGATGTATCGGAAAGGAGCTTCCTCGAGACGCTGACCGAGAAGGAGCCGGATGTGCTGGGGATGAGCGCCATGCTCACGACCACCATGATGGAAATGAAAAAAGTCATCGACCTTTTAAAAGAGCAAAACCTTCGAGATAAAGTCAAAGTCATTATTGGTGGCGCACCTATAAACCAATTATTCGCCGATCAGATCGGTGCGGATGGCTATGGGGAGAATGCGGCTACTGCAGTCGACCTGCTTAAAAAACTGGTAAGACATTAATACGACTCCCAATCAAGGAGAAAATTCATGAGTCACACCCAACAAATGACTCCTAGGGAAAGAATTTTGGAGGCTATTGCTCATCGCGAACCCGACCGAGTGCCCATTGTGATTGCTTCTAGGGAAATTGCCATACGTTATTCAGGGTATACCTTTGCAGATATTTGGGCCGATGGAAATAAATATGTCGAAGCCCAGTCCAAGTTGATCAATGATTTCAATATTGATGCCGCTTTCGACATTTGGTGTACGCCCGCGGTCGATGAAGCTCTGGGTGCGCACCTGGAATTACCCGAGGACGATGCGCCCTGGATCCCTCGACCGCTACTGAAAGACAAGAGCGACCTTAAGAAGCTGAAAACCAAAATCGATCCGCAAAAAGACGGCAGGATGCCTTTCCTTCTCAATGTCGTGCGCGGGTTGAAAGCAAAACTCGGGGAGAATATCCCGATATGTGCATGGGTGTCGCCCCCTTTCAGAACGGCGTGTATGTTAAGGGGTTCCAGTCAGCTCTACCTCGACATCATGCTGGATCCTGGTTTTGTCAAAGAGTTGCTGGAGACTGTGATCGGTCCCTGTACAGCCTATGGCAAAGCCCTTACGGATGCCGGAGCCGACATCATTTGCTTGTCGAATCCCGTAGCCAATAAAGATTGCATCAGGTACGACCACTATAAGGAATTCTCACATCCTTATACCAAGCGCATGTTCTCGGATATCAAGGCTCATAAGGATGTCAAGATCATGTACCATACCTGTGGCAACTGGAATGACCGCTTCGATCTGGTCACAGATGAAAACGTCGATATCCTGCACGTGGACAAGGTGGATTTGGAAGATCTTAAGAGGAACTTTGGATCCAAAATCACCATCATGGGCAATGTCAAGGCAGTAGATACGCTTTTCCAGGGGACGCCTGAACAGGTCGAAGCCGAAGCAGCTTTGTGCATTGCCAAGGCTGCGAAGGGAGGGGGCTTTTTCCTTTCTGCGGATTGCACCGTTCCCCCAGGGGTGTCCCCTGACAATCTAAGGGCACTGGTGAACGTTGGACTTAGCAAAGGTAGATATCCTCACTAAGCATAGGCCTGATACTTGAAATCCGCGATCACGATTTACAATGGTTCAGGATGCGCCGATACTCCTCTCGGCGACGGCAGGTATCCAGGTGACCTGGAGGTCGCACCGCCGTGGAGTGTTGAGGCGCCTTGGAGGCCGGCCCGCACCTGGTTTCGGCTCTCTCCCGCTCACGAGCAGGGTCTCGCTAGCACGCTTTGGCTCACCCGGACCTCCCTACTTCGAATTGTCTGAAAGGATTTTAGAGATGCAATACATTACAGCACACCAGCTTAAGGACCTTCTCAAGAGCGATATGGAGATCACCCTGTTGGACATGAGGGAACGTAACCCTTTTTCAAGGGAACATCTCCTGCTTTCCTCCTGTGTTCCCTTGAGTCAGCTCGAAATCATGATCAGCGACCTGGTGCCGCGACTGGCGACCCCAATCGTGCTCATCAGTGAGGGTCCGGCGGATGTAGGGCGCCTGGAGGAAAGAGCGGCCCAGCGCCTCCAGGAGCTGGGTTACCTCAATGTATCGATCCTCCAAGGCGGAATTTCGGGCTGGCGGGAGGCCGGATTTGAGCTTTTCTCCGGCGTTGGTGCTTATAGCAAGGCTTTTGGCGAGTGGATTGCCGAAACCTACCATACCCCTTTCATAACTCCTCAAGAAGAGCACCATAAGGTTGCTAACCAAGACAAACAATTCATTCTGGATTGCAGGCCAACGAGTGAATATCACCTTATGACCATCCCGGGAAGCACCAACGCCCCGGGCGCCGATCTGGTTTATCGGGTACACGACGCCGTGACCGATCCAGCCACCCTGATCGTAGTCCATTGCGCCGGACGAACTCGGGGCATCATCGGGGCACAATCCCTGGTCAACGCAGGTATCCCGAATCGAGTGGCCGCGTTAGAAAATGGCACCATGGGCTGGCAGCTAAGCGGGTTCGAACTTGATTACGGGCAAACCCGAATGGCTCCGGCGCCGTCACTCGCAGGGCTTGCCAAAGCCAAGGAATGCGCCGCCAGGGTAGCCAAACGGTTCGGCATCAGAAAGATCGCGTACGCCACTTTGAAAAAGTGGATGAGGGAGAGCAGCGACAGGACTCTGTATGTCATCGATGTGCGGCTTCCGGATGAATTCGCGGCCGGGCATCTGGAAGGCTCCCGTAATGTGCAGGGCGGGCAACTTATTCAGGCAACTGATGAATATATCAGCGTTTTCAACGCTCGCCTGGTATTACTGGACGATACCGAAGTCCGCGCCACCATGACTGCCTCCTGGTTAATTCAGATGGGCTGGACAGATTGTTGGGTGCTGGAAAAGGGGATCACCGGCTTGCCTTTGATTCAGGGTCCTTCTAGATCCCGCGTACCTGGCTTGGAAAAGGCCAATAGTCTAACAGCCGGGGAGCTTGCGAAGCTGCTGCAGAACTCTGATAAAGAAACAGTGATAATCGACGTAGCTTCCAGTGGCTATTATAAGGAAAAACATATTCCAGGGGGCTGGTGGGGAATTCGTTCCCGTTTGGGAGTAGATTTGTCAAAAGTCCAGCACATTAAAAGACTTATACTAACATCTGAAGATGGCATTTTAGCTCACCTCGCCGCCAGAGATTTAAAGGATATAAAATTGGCGCCCGAGGTCCTGGTCTTAGATGGTGGTACTACGGCCTGGATTAACGCCGGGCTTCCGACGACGAAGGGTATGGAGCACGCGATCAGCGAGCCGGATGACACGTGGTATATGCCCTATATGCACCCGGATGCTCCAGAACAGGCAAAGCGGAAGTACATAGAATGGGAGCTTGGCCTGGTGGCCCAGGTTGAACGTGATGGTACCGCCAAATTCCGGACATTTCCGGCTCACTAACATAAATTGGGAAGTTAAGGAACATCCTAACTTTTCGAGCTAATACGGCCTTACCATTTGACGGGCCATTGGCAATAGGACCCATGGAAGAAAAACGACCAGCGATCTGCCAGTGGTGCAAAGGGCGTTGTCATGTTCTGGCTCATGTCAAGGACCGGCGTCTGTTGCGTTTAACTTTGGATAACTCTTTAGGGGAAAGGTGCTCCGGGGCTCAAAGGGTCAAGTGTTATCGCCGGGCTGCGGCGGTGGAATGGCTTTATCACCCAAACCGTCTCAGGTTTCCCTTAAAAAGGTCTGGACCAAGAGGTGCGGGGCGTTGGGAGAGCGTTTCTTGGGAGCAGGCTTTAGATGAGATTGCCGAGCGATTGTCGGCCATTGGGAAGCAATACCAGCCCGAGGCCGTCGGCTTGCTTAGCGGAGACAACTGGGCACAGTTTGAATATGGGACTCGGTTCATGAACTTGTGGGGCAGCCCGAACTACGCCGGGCCATCGCCGATTTGTATGGGGCCCCGGGTCAATGTCGCCCGGGCGGTCATAGGTTGGTACCCGGCGTTCAGTATCACGCCAGCTACCCGTTGCATTGTTCTGCTGGGATGCAACTCCTTTGTGAGCCGCCCAATCGTATATGGGATCAGCAACACGGCAATCCAAGAAGGCGCCAAGCTCATAGCGATTGACCCCCGGAGAACCGAGACCTCAGCCGGAGCCGACTTATGGCTGCAGTTGCGTCCCGGGACCGACACCTTTCTCCTGATGGCCATGATTCGCATCATCATTAAGGAGAATCTTTATAACCATGGCTTTGTTACGCGGTGGTGCTACGGTTTTGACGAACTCAAGGCAAGAGCTGAACAGTTCACCCTGGAAGAAGCTGAAAAGGTCACATGGGTCCCGGCTCAGCTCATTCGGGATGCAGCACGCCTGTATGCCATGACGAAGCCTGCGGCTTTTGTGGAAGGCATGGGTGTTGAACAGCAGGCCAATGCTGTTCCGGCAATTCATGCCAGATGGATCTTGGCGGCCTTGACTGGCAATATTGATGTGCAGGGTGGAGAGGAGCTCCCAGGGCCCCATCCGTTTTACATATCCGACCGCGAGATGGAGCTGACAGACCTGCTCCCTGCCGCCCAGAAAGCAAAACAGATCGGAACGGAGCGGTACAAGTTTCATGGCTGGCCCTTGCAGACTGAACTGGAAGAGCTGACCTACCGTACCTGGGGAAGCCGGGCCGAACCGCCGGTTTGGTATTTAGGCCAGGGGCACGCCCCCAGCCTCTATCAGGCCATCTTGACCGGCCAACCTTATCCGATCAGGGCGCTGTTCAGTGTGGGCTCCAATCCCATGGTGTCCCACGCTAATACCCGCAGGGTCTATGACGCCTTGAAGGCACTAGATTTATTTGTGGTAATGGACACTGTTAAAACGCCTAGCGGGGCTCTCGCTGACTATGTTTTGCCGGCTGCCAGCTGGTTGGAAAAACCACAGGCATATTCCTACTTGGGCCTGGCCCGAACCTTGTCGGCTAGCCCGGCGGTTATGCCTGCTGTCTTACCCGGAGAATACGACCGGCGTGACGAGTATGGGTTTTGGCGAGGCCTGGGAATTCGATTGGGACAGGGCGAACACTGGGCCTGGGAGAGCTCGGAAGAGATGCTGGATTACCGTTTTCAGGCTCTCGGTCTCAAGTTTGAAAAGTTTGCCCGGGACAGGGTTAAGCAGATCCTTAATCCACCTCAGTACCAACAATATGAGAAGAGCGGATTCGCCACCCCGACCAAGAAAGTTGAATTATATTCTACCCTGCTTAAAAAGCTCGGTTACGATCCGTTACCGGAATATCGCGAAGAACCCATCACGCCTATCAGTCAGCCAGAGTTGTCAAAAGAGTTCCCCCTGATAATGATCAACGGAGCTCGCCGGCTAGAGTATATGCATACCGACTGGCGCCAGGTATCCGTCATCCGGAAACAGTACCCTTTCCCAGTAGTAGAAGTGCACCCGGAAACCTGCCGGAGACTTGGGATCTCTGACGGCCAGTGGGTTTGGATTGAGACACGGCGTGGCCGGGTAATGCAGAAATGTAAGGTTTTTACAGGCATAGATCCCCGCGTGGTCCACGCCGACTTTGACTGGTGGTATCCGGAGATGCCGGAATCCGAACCTTCCCTTTTTGGGGTCTGGTTATCCAATATAAATGTATTGACCGAAGATGGAGATGATGTTTGCGGGGCAGAAATGGGCACCTGGTCTCTTCGTTTTAATTTGTGTCGCATCTATCTCGTCAAGCCAGAGGAAATCCCACAAGACCTGTGCGGTGAAGTCTCGAAACACGGAGGTGCAGAATAATGGCGCAGTTGGAATTAGGTTCTTTCCTGGTCCGGTCCGCCCGATTCGGAGACCGGACAGAATATCGTGATGGCGTTCTCACCATCGAGCCGAAGGCGATACGAAACCTGATCCTCCGGGACGGGCGAATCCAAGATGTTCGACTCCATCTGATATTCCCGGGGGATTCTGTCCGGGTGGTCCGAGTACTGGACGCCATCGAGCCGCTATTTAAAGTGAGTGGTCCGTCCGGTGCGTTTCCGGGATTCAATGGTCCGCCGCGCACCTGCGGTTCCGGCCGTACTCACCGCCTCGAAGGTTTCACCGTAGTAGAGGTGGGGAACTTCCCTTTCCCGGCAAGCGGAGTCCATGCCTTTGAAGAAGGCATCATCGAGATGTCCGGACCTGGCGCGGTTTATAGTGGTTGCTCCGATCGGGTCAACCTGTTGCTTGAATTTGCACCGGGAGAGGCCTCCTCGAATATGGAGTACGATGATGCCCTGCGACGGGCATCGCTGCGCGTGGCCGCCTATTTGGCAGGGGTGACTCGGGAACTCACTCCTCCCCAAATGGAAGTTTTCGGACTCGGCGAAGAGACTGTGGGCCTGCCGCGGATTGTCTGGGTTCATCAGGTTCGCGCTCAGGGACCAATGCTCCAGACCCATGTTTATGGCCACGAGTTCAGCGGCTGCCTGCCCACCATCCTGCATCCTAACGAAATGCTGGATGGAGCCGTCGTTAGCTCAAATTACAAGATCGGCACCCGGACGCCTACTTTTAGGCACACCTGGCACCCCTCCCTCGTCGCCCTATACCAGAAGCATGGCAAGGAGCTCAACTTCGGGGGGGTTATCATTTCCCGGGGCCACCATGAGACCGAATTTCTGAAGGAACGTTCAGCCCAGTTTGTGGCAAAGCTGGCGAACCTGCTCGGGGCGGACGGTGCGCTATGCACCTACGAAGCGACCGGTAATACCCATGTAGATTTCATGCTGACCGTCCAGGCCCTCGAAGAAGCGGGGATTCCCACCGGGATTGTCGTCCACGAGTACGGAGGGCCCGAAGGCAAGGACATTCCCTTAGTCGACTTCGTGCCCGAAGCTGTGGCAATTGCCAGCAGCGGGGGGATCGATAGGCGGCTGAAACTCCCGCCCGTCGCACTGGTGATTGGGGGAACACATTTGGCTCACCGGGGCGAGCCAGCCCAGGGGGAACTTGATCTGCCGCTTCAGGAACTCTATGCGGCGACCGCCGAGACCAACGTTCGCGGCGTTACGGCACAGGAGTATTGATCATGCGCATTGTTCATTATCTGAATCAATTTTTTGGCGGGATTGGAGGCGAAGACAAAGCGGACTTCCCTCCCCAAGCAATGCCCGGAGTAATCGGTCCTGGCCTTGCCCTCCAGCAGGCCCTTGGCAAGGAAGCCGAGGTCGTTGGTACGGTGATCTGCGGAGACGGCCTGTTTGCTGACCACATGGAGCAGACTGCTGCCGCCGTGCTCAAGCTGATCGAAGGATTTGCCCCCGACGTGGTTATTGCAGGGCCTGCCTTCAATGCCGGGCGGTACGGCCTGGCATGCGGCCGGGTCTGTGCCGACGTGGTAAATTATCTCGGCAAGCCCACGGTCACCGGGATGTTCAAGGAAAATGCCGCGGTCGAGCTCTACCAGAATTTACTAATCGTGCTGACGAGCGCATCGGCCGTCGGCATGAAAGAAGCTCTTTCCACCATGGCTCGTCTGGCCTTGAAGCTTGGGCGTGGAGAACCCCTGGGACCCGCGGCTGCCGAGGGATATCTTCCTCGCGGCCAGCGGATCAATTCGTTAGTGGAAGGATCCGCCTCTTCGAGAGCTCTCAACCTCCTCTTGGCCCGGATAAATGGGCGTCCTTTCACCACAGAGGTCCCGCTGCCAAATTATGACAAAGTCCCCCCGCCCCCTCCCGTGCCCGATCCAGCGCGGCTGCGCCTGGCCGTGGTGACCGAGTCCGGACTGGTCCCCATCGGCAACCCTGACAAGCTGGAATGGGTGCGTGCCTCAAAGTGGTTCAAGTATAGCATCGAAGGGATAGATTCACTGAAGTCCGGTGAATACGAGGTGATCCACGGCGGGTACGATGCTGCGCACGCTCTCGCCGATCCCAACCGGATGGTCCCGGTGGACGTTCTGCGGGAACTCGTCCGGCGCGGCGAGATCGGGGAGCTTCTGGAATCATATTACGTGACCTGCGGGAATCATGGCGTGCTAAGCCAGATGGCCCAGCACGCCAGGGAGATCGCCGCGGACCTGCTGGCTCAGAAGGTAGGTGCGGCTTTGCTGGTTGCCACCTGAGGTTCGGGAACTCGTAGCGGCGCTACGATGGGAAAAGAGTTGGAAAGAGCGGGCCTGCCCACAGTGACGGTAACTAGCTTGACCGCGGTGGCACTCAAGGTTGGCGCCAACCGCGTCCTCCGGGGAAATCGTTTCAGCTGTCCCTGCGGCAACCCGGCCCTCTCGGCAAAAGACGAGAGGGCCTGGAGGATCAAATTCGCCAGGGCAATCGTAAAAGCCCTTCAGACTAAGGTCGACGGGCCTACCCTGTTCGAACCGGAGGCAATGTGATGATATAGGTGCCCGCCCCTAAGGGGAGGCCCGCTAGTTAGCCTGGAGAATTAGATAAAGTGGGAGGCGACTGTGTTGATATTAATTACCCCAGCTCATATTTTCGGCATGGTAATCACGTTGCTGGTAATTGTTGGTTTTGGCCTCTATGCTGGAACCAAGGTTAAAGACGAAAGAGATTTTGCGGGCAGCTCGCGTAAGGGGGGGGCGGCAGTCGTTGCAGGGACAATTATGGGAACCATGGTGGGTGGTAACGCTACCATTGGTACCGCACAATTGGCTTTTCTTTACGGCCTGGACGCCTGGTGGTTCTGTATCGGAGCAGGGATCGGTTTCTTGGCTTTAGGGACTTTTATGCTCAAGCCCATTTATTCAAGCAAAATAACCACCATTCCTGAGTATCTGGTCGGGACTTACGGTTCTGGAATCGGACCTATTTCCAGTATCTTCACGAGCTTTGGCATATTTTTTAATGTAATTGCCAACGGTCTGGCCGCGGTGGCGCTGCTAACATCAGTAGTTAATCTCAATCCTACTGTTGCGGTGATTATCACTATACTAATAACTCTAGCGTATGTTATGGCTGGCGGGATTGAAGGCACTGGTATTGTCGGCACAGTCAAAATACTCCTATTATATGCAGCAATGATAGCCGCCGCTGGGATGGCTCTTTACCAATTCGGTGGAATCAGAGCGATGTATCACGCTTTTCCAGAACCTTTCCCCTGGTTTTCCTTGTTTGGCCGGGGAGTTTCACGGGACTTAGCGGCTGGATTCTCACTGGTGGTGGGAGTTATCTGCACGCAGACCTACATTCAAGCGGTGGCAGCAACCAAGAGTTTCGGCAAGGCTCGCCTGGGCGCCTTGCTCTCAGCATTTCTCATTCCCCCGTTTGGCGTCTGTGCCGTTCTGGTCGGATTGTATATGCGGGCCCATCTTGCCAGTTTCCCCGGGTTGACAACTGCATCTGCCAATGTTTTGCCGGTTTTCATTCTGCATTACATGCCACCCTTGTTCGCGGGTGTAATTTTAGCCACATTGTTTATCTCGGTGATCGGAACCATAGCCGGTTTGAACCTCGGCATTTCGACTATGCTTACCCGCGATATCTACAAACCGTATATTGCCAAGGAAACCAATGACCAAAGGGCCCTGTGGGTGCAGCGGCTATTAATACTTTTTCTTTGTGTTATCGCCGTTGTCTGTGTCAGGAGCAGTTTGGGCAAGCTGCTCCTGGGCTTCGCCTTCCTATCCATGGGATTGCGGGGCTGCACCGCGCTCTTCCCGTTCCTGGGCGCCATGTTCTTTAAACGCCTGGTTACCCCGGCGGCTGGCATAGCGGCGGCAATATTGGGGCCGTTAACCGACTTCATCTGGCACACCCTTTACCCGAAGGGTATCTCGTCGCTGTATCCGGGACTTATGGTCAGTGCGGTCGTTTTAATTGTGGTTAGTATCATCACCCGCAAGAAAGAAGATACTATGGAGCAGTCCAAAATTATTCGGTAATAGATGTCTAGATATATAAGAAAATTAGCATTATGCAGTGCGCATATAGAGCAATCGACACAACCAACACCACTATAGTATTTAAAGAAAAGGAGGGTTAAACAGTGGGAAGCTCCATCGCCAAAATCTCCGGCTCTACACCCGCGGTTGGGAAGATGCGGCGTGCGGTGGGGATCATCCTTGCCTTTATTGTCCTGATAGTCCTTCACCTCATCCATTTTCCGTCCTCCTTGACGCCGGTGGGCCATGCCCTGCTCTCCGTGATGCTGTTCATGCTAGTAATCTGGGTCTCGGAAGCAGTGGGCTATGCGGCCAGTTCGTTTTTTCTGATCGCCTCCTTCACGATCTTGGTGGCCTTGTCCCCGGAAGCCGCCAATCCCGGTAAACTGGTGGGAACCGAGGCAGCCCTGGGCATGGCCCTCTCCGGTTTCAGTTCGCCGGCCTGGGTGCTCGTGGTTTGCGCCCTGTTTCTGGCATCCGCCATTGAGATAACCGGGTTGGGACAGAGAATCGGCCTGTTCATCTTGAGCCGCATGGGGGCCAAGCCGAAACGGGTGCTCTTGGGAGTCCTGTTGATGGCCTTTATATTGACGGTCTTTATTCCGGCTCAGGCAGCCAACGCCGCCTTGATGACTGCGATATCTGTAGGGATTATTGAAGCCTTCGGGTTGGACTTAAAAAGCAACCTGAGTAAAGGGATGTTGCTGCTGGTCGCCTTTGGCACCGGGATAGCCGGGATGGGCATTCTGACCTCCGGCGCCCCACCCATTCAAACCGCCATGTACATTTCCCAGGCTACCCAACACCATATCACCTGGCTCCAATGGGCCATCTATGGCATGCCCTTTGCCCTGACGATGGGGGTGGTCCTCTATTTCCTGGTTCTCTATTTTTTCCCGGTGGGCAAGGATGAATTGGCTGGCGGGGTGTCCGTCGTTGATGAGCATAGCGCCAAATTGGGGCCTATTACTGCCGGAGAAGTTAAGCTTTTGATCATCATGCTGGCTACCATCTTCATGTGGAGCACCGGAAATGTGTTGCACCGGCTAGATCCCAGCACTGTAGCGATTCTGGCAGTGGGGGCCATATTTTTTCCGGGTCTGCGCGTGGCCACTTGGAAACAGTTGGTGGGTAAAGTGAATTGGGGAACGCTGATGCTTTTCGGCGCCGCCATTTCCTTGGGAATCTGGCTTTTGAAGAGCGGGGCGGCGGCCTGGGTCGCCAAGAACACCATCATCGCTTTGGGAGTGGAAAAATGGCCCTTGCTGCTGATGATCGCAGCCGGCGGCTTGTTCTTCTCCATCTTTTCCCTGGCTTTTTCCGCCCGGTCCGCGGCGGTAGCCGCCCTGGTGCCCACGGCTATTGGCTTTGCCCAGGGTCTCAACATTCCCGGCCTCAGCGTCTGGGGCCTGACTCTCATCTTCTACTACACCATCCAGTTTTCCGTGATCATTCCGGTGAATACCCCCATGTCCATGGTGGCCTACTCCACGGACACCTTTAGTTCTGATGACATGATGAAGGTGGGGATTCCTTTGGTGATTATCGCCATCCTTTTTATGGTCATCTTCAGCGCCACCTATTGGCATTGGCTGGGATTGGTGTAAGCGGATCATTAAAGTATGGGAAGATGGTCATGCCAGGAGAGGAGTTTCCTTTGATGAGGCTGGAGTTACGCAAATTCACGATCAAGGATGCCCGGTTCGGAGAGGGCACCGGAATTGAACAGGGGACCTTGGTTATCAACCAACGGGAATTGGTGGAATTCCTGAACCGGGACCACTCGTTTGCGGAGGTGGAGGTGAAGCTGGCCCGGCCTGGGGAAGCGGTCAGGATTGTGCATATCATGGACGCCGTGCAGCCGCGCCTTAAGCTCTCCGGTGGCGCCACGCCCTTTCCCGGAGCCCTGGGCCCCATGGAGATTGCCGGCCGGGGGCAGACCAACGTGCTGGATGGGGTAGCCGTGCTTCAAACCGGCAAGAGGCAGGGTATTCAGGAAGGAGTGGTGGACATGGCAGGGCCGGGAGCGGACTACAGCATCTTCTCTAAAACCATCAACGTGGTGCTGCTCTGCACTCCCCATCCCGTCACCACGGACGCGGAGTTTGACCGGACCACCCGGAGGGCGGCGCTGGAGGGCGCGGTATACCTGGCCGGGCCCACCCGCCACCTGGTTCCTGACCACGTTGAGGTGTTTGACCTGGACGCGCTGGAAAACCGAACTCAGAATCTGCCCCGGGTCGTGTATATCTATCACCTGCAGTCTCAGGGTTTGTTGCGGGATACTCTGGTGTATGGCGAAAACGCCCGGGAACTCCTGCCCACCATCCTCCACCCCAATGAGGTGCTGGATGGGGCCATAGTCAGCAGCAACTATATCATCGCCTGCCAGAAGAATCCCACTTATCTCCATCTGCACAACCCGGTGGTCCTGGAATTGGCTCGACGGCATGGCCGGGACCTGATCTTTGCGGGAGTGGTGATCGCCAATGAGCATAGCACCCTGCGGGAAAAGGAACGCTCGGCGAAATTTGCCGCCAAGCTGGCCTGGCAACTGGGCGCCCAGGGAGCCGTCATCACCCAAGAGGGCGGTGGTCACGCGGATACCGACCTGATGCTTAGCTGCCGGGAATGTGAAAAACTTGGCATTAAAATCGTCATCATGGCCAACGAGATAGCCGGAGCCGCCGGGGACCTGCCTTCGCTGGTGGATAGCGTGCCCGAAGCCGACGCCGCGGTCACCACCGGCAACAACGACGAGTTGGTGACGCTGGCCCCCGTGGGGCAGGTTTTAGGAGGCGAGGAGATCGCCGGGGTCGCAGGGCCGCCTGACTCCGGGCTGACCATCGCTCTCGGACGTATCTATGCAGCCACCAACCAGTTGGGGGCCACCCATCTGTCCATCAAGGAGTATTGAGGAGGTCCCCGGATGATCAGGGTAGTCCATTATCTTAATCAGTTTTTCGGTCAGATCGGCGGAGAAGACCAGGCCGGGGTGGCTCCCCGGGCAGTGGCCAACCCGGTGGGACCGGGGATAGCCCTGCAAGCCGCCCTGGGCGAGAAAGCCCAGGTGGTGGCCACAGTGATCTGCGGGGATAACTTCTTTGCCGAGCATCCCCTGGAGGCCACTGAAGGAGTGATTCAACTCATCAGGTCCTTTGAGCCTCAGTTAGTCGTGGCCGGTCCGGCCTTCAACGCCGGGAGGTATGGCCCGGCCTGCGGGGCCGTATGCCAGGCCGTGCAGGCCCGGCTGGGAGTTCCCGCGGTGACCGGCATGTACCCGGAAAATCCCGGCGTAGAACTCTACCGGAAGGACATCTTCTGCGTGGAAACCGGTCCCTCTGCGGCCGGCATGCGCCAGGCCGTTGCGGCCATGGCCGTCCTGGGTCTAAAATTGGCTGGGGGCGAGGCCTTAGGCACACCCGAGGCCGAAGGTTATCTGCCCCGGGGAATCCGCAAAAACACCTGGGCCGGGAAAACCGGCGCAGCGCGGGCGGTGGACCTGCTCTTGGCCAAATTGCAGGGGCTGCCTTATCGCACGGAGCTTCCCATGCCTTCCTTTGAGAGGGTCTCCCCGGCTCCCCCGGTGAGCGACCTCAGTACCGCCAGCGTGGCCCTGGTAACCGAAGGCGGTATCGTCCCCAAGGGCAACCCGGACCGGCTGGAGTCGTCCCGAGCCAGCAAGTTTCTCAAGTACAGCCTGGAGGGCATCGAAGACCTGTCGGGAGCGGAATTCCAGTCCGTCCATGGCGGCTACAGCAATGTCTTTGCCAACGAAGACCCCGATCGGGTATTGCCGGTGGACGCGCTCCGGGACTGCGAGCGCCAAGGCAGGATCGGCAGTTTATACCCGTACTTTTTCACCACCACCGGCAACGGCACCACCCTGGAAAACGCCCGCAAATTTGGCCAGGAGATTGCCCGGGGTTTGATTGCAGACGGGGTGCAGGCGGTTATCCTGACCTCCACCTGAGGGACAGGCACTCGTTGCGGGGCAACGATCACCAAAGAACTGGAACGGGCCGGAATCCCCACGGTGCAAATCTGTACCATCACGTCTATTGCCGTAGCAGTGGGCGCCAACCGGATCTTGCCGGCTGCCGGCATACCCTACCCCTTGGGCAGTCCCGACCTGAGCCCCAAGCAGGAAAAAGCCGTGCGGCGAAAACTGGTGGATCAAGCTCTGGCCGCGCTTCAATCGCATGTTGACCAGCCAACGATTTTCAACGCCTGACGGGAACTGTCCGGCGTTGCCAGGAGGTAGGTGAAATGGGGTATCCGGTAGTCAAGGGAGTCTCCTATGTGCTGGCACATACTCCGGACCTGGTCCGCTACGGATCGAAACCGGTGCGGGAAATTCCCAAGGAACCAGATTTACTGGAGAAAATTCAATCCCACTTGCGGAGCTATGAGGAAGCCGTGGCGTACCCGGCGCACCAGGCTTTTATTGGGGCGATCCGTCCGGAATCTTTATGGAACATTGAACGGCCCTGGTTTCAACATCCTTTGGAAGGGGCGCAGCGGTTCGGCCCTTTTGGCGAAATCATGCCTCAATCTGAGTTCTACGGCCTGATGAAAGTGGTGGATGAGTTCGACCTGATCCAGTTGGAAGAAAATTTTACCGCCAAGGTCAAGCCAACCCTTTCGAATCACCCCCTGTTCCAGGATGAGGACCGGGAGCGGTTGGGTAAGGGAGTCGCTTTGGAGCAACTCCGACATGAAATTGCCGGCGGCGCCCTCCCCATTTTTGAGCAAAACGAACTGGTAGGTTGCCTGCGTAACGGCCACGATGAGGATGAAAACCTGAGCGCCGCGATCCTCATGGAAAACCTGGCCTGCAAGGCCTCGGGAATCCTGGCCCTGCGCCACCTGCTCACGTCTTTTGGGCCCGGGGCCGCGGCCATTGATTACCTTATGAATTGCGGGGAAGAGGCCGTGGGCGACCGCTACCAACGGGGCGCCGGCAACCTGGCCAAGGCCATGGCGGAAAAAGCCGGATGCGTTAACAGCAGCGGCGCCGATATCAAAGCCTTTTGCTGCGCTCCGGTGCATACCATGGTATTGGCGGCCAGCTTGGTTCAGGCCGGAGTATTCAAAGAGGTGGCAGTGGTGGGCGGCGGTTCTCTGGCCAAGCTCGGCATGAAGATGCGAGGTCACCTGGCCAAATCCATCCCCATCATGGAGGACGTGCTGGGGGCCTTTGCCGTGGTGGTGGGCCAGGATGACGGGGTCAATCCCAGGATCAGGCTCGACGTGGTGGGCAAGCATGAAGTGGCGGCGTCTTCCTCGCAGCAGGCCATCATGGAATCCTTGGTTTTTAGGCCGTTGGCTCGGGTGGGCCTGAAGATTACGGATATCGAAAAGTACGCCACGGAGATGCATAACCCGGAAATCACCGAGCCGGCCGGCAGTGGCAACACCCCCCGGGGGAACTACCGCATGATTGGCGGACTGGCCGTCATGCATAAGTTGCTGACTCCCGCCGACTTGGATCAGTTCGTGCACACCCACGGCATGCCGGGCTTTGCCCCCACCCAGGGGCATATCCCCTCGGCCATGCCGTTCCTGGGTCACGCCCGAACCCGGATGCTCAAGGGAGATTTGCGCAACGCCATGTTTCTGGGCAAGGGTAGCCTCTTTTTGGCCAAGATGACCAAACTATCCGACGGGATGTCATTCCTATTAGAAAGAAATGGAGGATAAAAAGTATGGCTCTGGATGTCACCAAAGAGACCTTCGGTGCGGAAGTTGAATCCTCGCCAGGAATAGTGCTGGTGGATTTTTGGGGACCGGCCTGCGCTCCCTGCCTGGCCCTAATGCCCTATGTGGAGGAACTGGCGGGTAAATATGAGACCAGGCTGAAGGTGGTCAAGGTGGACGCCAGCAAAAACCGGCGGCTGTGTATTGATCTTAAGGTGATGGGCTTGCCCACCTTCCTGCTGTATCGGGACGGCCAGGAAGCAGGCCGGTTGTCGGGAAAAGAAGTGAATCAGGAAGAGTTGGGCAAATTTGTGGCGGGCTATCTGTAAGCGGCCCTGGAATTGTCATCTACCTAAGTGTAACCGAGGAGGTTTCGTCACATGTTACAAGGAAAGAAAGTCATTTGCATCGGGGAACGGGATGGGGTGCCAGCGCCGGCCATTGCCGAGTGCATCCGGACCGCAGGAGCTCAATCGGTCCTGGCGTTGACCCAGTGCTTTGTCTGAACTGCGGCGGGGGCCATGGATCTGGAAGATCAGGGGATGATCAAGCAAGCCGTTGAAGACAACGGCACGGAAAACCTGGTGGTGGTTTTGGGCTCTCCCGATGCGGAAAGCGCTGAAATCTATGCTGAAACCGTCACCAAAGGCGACCCCACCTTCGCAGGTCCTTTGGCCGGAGTCCCGTTGGGACTCCCGGTGTATCACATCCTGGAAGACCGCATCAAGGAGTTGGTGGATTCGGAAACCTACCAGCAGCAGGTAGGGATGATGGAGTTTGTCCTCAACAAGGGGGCTATTACCGCGGCGATGGAAAAGATCCGCCAGCAATAGTTGCAACATGAGCAGCAGAATCGCGGTAAAACTTTAATCAAAGGGGACGTTTTTCAGGGGACCTGGGTGGGGACCTTCTACCCAGCCCCTGGGACGCTTCCCGTTAGATGAGGAGGATTCTGGGGCTTAAGAGTATGCCAATTCAGCTAACCCCTTGAATTTTATGGAGCCGGAAGGGGATTTGAACCCCTGACCTCCTGCATGCGAATGAGGACAAGAGGAAAGCTGGAAACCCAATCAAAATATCCATACCGCCGGTTTTACTGCATAAATGGTGGATAACCATTATAATGAAACCGGCCTAAAAATCCCCTTATCCCGGGGTAAATGGTAAACATTTGGTAAACGATTTTAGCCCCGGTGCCCGCTTAGGCCGGGGCTTTTTTCATGAGGAACTGCTGCTTTCGCTATTCATTTGATATCAAAAGATTCTGGAAGGTGCGGATAGTGGCAAGATATCAACAATGAGGCTGGTCTCGATTCCGGTTCTTTTCATCCTGTTGGACCATAATACTCCCATCTCTCATCGGTCTGTTAAAGCCTTATCAAGAGGGAGATGAAAGCAAAGAGATCGATGAGCAGCAATAAGATCGCGGTTATCTTTACCACTGGCCGGACCCCGGTATATTGGAAATTCTCAACCTCGATATGTTGCAGAATTCGCCAATATTGGATAACCGCGGCGAGGATACCGAAGATGCTGAGGTAGACGGTCTATAGGTTTTTCTACCATCCCTTAGTTAGAATGCACATAAGGCTTTGGCATTTCACCATTACTTCCGATAATCCCGGCGCAGCAAACCGCGGCCTTCGCTCAGTTTGAGATAAATGGCAATGATGCCTAAAACGGCTGGGGGGCAGAGTGCGGCGCAACGTGGACGTTTAGAGCCTTACGGCGTCGCAGCCAGAGGAGCGGCCTGAGTTGGGATCGTTTTCATGACTTGCGAGGAGAGTTCTTTTGCCCAATGCGCGGATAACTCACCCCTGGCATACGGGCTCAGTCGTTTGACCGGTTGCGGGAAAGCCGCGCCTCCGGATCTATGAGGGCAAAGCCGAATGGTTGCGCTGCTCGACCGATGGTCATTTTCCGGTTGACATTAGATTTTTTATATATTACGGTATTACCATAATACAAAAAAAGGGTTGGAGATTATGCGAATTTCCAGAGAGCCTGCTCCCATCCGGCAGCAGACTGTTGTCATTCTGCGCAATGAAATTAGCGAAGGCCAATTCAAACCGGGTGAACGCCTCATAGAGAGGAAGCTTTGTGAGCTCATCGGTGTAAGCCGTACATCTATAAGAGAGGCGCTACGACAGCTCGAAGCCGAAGGGCTGATCAAGGTCATCCCAAACAAAGGGCCTATCGTTGCTACTGTAACTCCTGAAGAGGCAAGAGACATTTATCAGGTGAGAGAAGTGATGGAGAGTTTGGCCTGCCGAGATTTCGCCGAGCGGGCCAGTACCTCACAAATCGAGGCGCTGGTTGGCATGCTGAAGCATTTTGAGAGGGTGGTACCCCAGGCAGATGGAAGAGAGTTGGTCAAAGCAAAAAATGATTTCTACACTATTCTTCTGGATGGCTGCGGGAACAAGCTGGTCAAGTCGTTTCTTTTATCCTTGCATGCTCGAATCAGCCTATTGCGATCCACATCCCTGTCTCAGCCGGGGCGACATCTGCAGAGTCTTGAGGAGATCAGCGCTATCGTGCGGGCCATCGAACAGCGGGACCCGGAAGCGGCATGGGAGACCAGCGTCACTCATGTGCGCAATGCGGAAGCTGTCGCCTTGGCAGTGCTCGCCAAGCTGCAAGAGGATTCCTAGTCAGGGATCGATTGCAGAAGCTGCCCGAGTGGTGGCCTCAGGAAAAGGTGGAACTCGCCGCGCGCCTCAAAGGGGGTTTTTTTTGCATTGTCCGGGAGGGCCCTCAACTGGATTCCAGAAAGGGGCAAATCTTTTCTTCCGTGTAAACATCATACCAAATTCACTTACTGGGAGGTCTTCAAAATGAAAACATCGCGTGTTCTGGTTGAGGAAACCCGCGCAAAATACGGAACGCTCAAAAACTACGTCGATGGAGAGTGGAGGGAGTCGACATCGTCCCAGGCTCAGGACGTAGTCAATCCGGCCACTGGCGAGGTAATTGCGAGTGTACCGCTGTCAACCTCCGAGGAGGTGAAAAAGGCGATAGCAGCAGCCCAGGAAGCTTTCCCGGAATGGAGGGAAACGCCCCCCACCAGGCGTATAAAATACTTCTTCACTTTAAGAAACCTGATGGAAGAAAATTTTGAGGATCTGTCCAGAACCCTCGTGGAGGAGATGGGGAAGACAATCGATGAGGCCAGGGGGGAACTGAGGCGTTCCATCGAGGAAGTTGAGTGCGCCTGTGGAATCCCTTCTCTCATGAAAGGCTATGTGCTGGACGACATCTCTCCAGGAATCGAACTGAAAGCCCTTTTGGAGCCTTTGGGGGTCTTCTGCGTGGTCCCCCCTTTCAATTTCCCGGCCCTGGTTCCTCTTGAGTACCTGCCTTATGCAGTTGCCACCGGCAACACCTATATCGTCAAGCCGAGTATAGAGGTCCCAATTACCCAGGTGAAAATATTCGAGCTGATGGACCAGGCCGGTTTCCCTCCCGGTGTGGTCAATCTGGTGCACGGGGAACGAGATGTCGTTAATACTCTTCTGGAGAGCCCGTATATTAAAGGACTCTCTTTCGTCGGCTCTTCTCCGGTTGCCAAGCTTCTCTACGATAAGGCCTGTCAGCACGGCAAGCGGGCTCAGTGCGCCGGCGGGGCCAAAAATCACGTTATCGTCATGCCTGATGCCGACCTGGAGAGAACGGTCAAGGCAATGCTGTCTTCTTTTTTTGGCTGTGCAGGGCAACGCTGTCTGGCCGGTGCGGTGGCGGTTCCGGTAGGGCAGGCGTATGAGCCACTTAAAGAGATGTTCGTTGGGGCTGCCTCTAAAATCAAACTCGGCGACGGGCTTAAAGCAGATACCGAAATGGGCCCGCTGGTATCCAGAGCACGCTTGGAAAAGGTCATCGAGTTCATCGAGAAAGGTGTGCAGGAGGGGGCAAAGCTGCTCCTCGACGGCAGGACAGTCAAGGTGGATGGATACCCTCAGGGCGCCTTTCTCGGTCCGACCATCTTCGATGAGGTGACGCCGGACATGACCATTGCCCAGGAAGAGATCTTCGGGCCGGTGGCCTGCATCATGCGGGCAAGAGATTTGGATGAAGCCCTCGCATCCATCCAAAAGGGTCGCTTTGGTCATTCGGCGGTGATTTTCACCACTAGCGGCAAATGGGCCAGGGAGTTTGCCTACAGAGTGCCGTGCGGTAACGTGGGCATCAATGTCGGAGTGGCAGCGACACAGGCCTTCTCCACCCTTGGGAGCGTGAAGGACTCCTTCTACGGAGACCTGCACGGACGTGCGGAATCCGTCCAGTTCTTCACTGAGAGAAAGATTATCATTTCGAGGTGGTTTTAAGATGGAACTGACGACGTTCGGATCTGCCCTGAAATTTGCAATGGACTTGGAAAATATGGCGATGCAGGCTTTCGCGGATGCAGCCCGGACTAGAGGGAACGAGGAGATCGAAGGGGTCTTCCTGGAACTCTCGGCCTCCAGCAAAAATCGCAGAGTCCTCCTGGAAAAGCAATATCGTGAAAACGTTTACTCCGACATGGACGTTGGCATATTCGAGCCGTTACCCGTCATGTATAGCGAGAAGTACTCCGCCAACCCCCAACCTTCGCCCGACGCCGGGACATCCACCTTTCTCAGGGAAGTCATCGAGATGGAAGGAAGGATTAGTGCATTCTATCTCGATCTCGCTTCCCGGATGAAATCCCGCCGGCGCGGCATCGCCAACAGTTATGACAAGATGGCCCAGGAGAACCTCCACCGGAAAAACAGACTCACGGAACTTCATCTAAGAATGTCGCCGCTGAGTTCATGAAGCACATACCAATGGAAGTGAGCTTAGTCTCTGGCGACGGGGGGCGTGGCCGCAGGCGGGGCACTTGGAATCCTAATTACTCCGAGCATCACTACGATCACTTACGGAACGATCTGTGAGGGATCAATTAATAAAAAAGGAGGTAATTAGCTGTGGAGAAAGTTTTGAGCAAACCGACGAAGCATTATCGAATTATTGTACTGTTGGTGATCTGGTTTCTCTATGTTCTTAACTACTTTGATAAATTTGCGGTTCTTTACTTACTCCCATATATCCGGACGGATCTAAAGCTGTCGCACGGGGTGATCGGCTTTGCGGCTTCACTGTTTTTTTTCGCCTATTGGGCGGCCCAGCTTCCATCCGGAATGCTGGCAGATAAGTTCGGACCAAAGCGGGTCATGGGCGTTGCTATTGGAGTTTTCACGTTCTTTACCTTCTTGACCGGCCGAGTCTATTCCCTGGCTTCTTTCATTTTTGTCCGCTTGGGATTGGGTTTAGGTGAAGGGTTTCATTTCGTACCTAGCATAAGAGCCATTTCCGACTGGTTTCCAAGCAAGGAAAAAGGACGGGCCACGTCCTTCTTTACAACCTCCTGGACGGTGGCTCCGGCTGTAGCTGCCATCCTCGTCACCACTATTGCGGCTGCTTGGGGGTGGCGGTCGGTATTCTACTTCCTGGCCGTTCCCGGCTTTTTTGGCATCTTCCTATTGTGGTATTTTGTGAAGAACAATCCCGAGCAAGCCTATCAAGCAGGAAAATTAGCGAAAGAAGAATTGGATTACATCAAGGCTGGCCAGCCGGTGGTCCATTCAGGAGAAGCGGCAAACGCAAGTTTCCGGAAAATGCTCGGAGACCCGCAATTATGGATTATATCCGTCGTTGTCTTCCTGAGACTTTTTGTATTCTGGGGTACGTCCTTTTGGCTATCATCTTTTTTAGCCGAACAACACGGGTTCAAAATCACAGCAATGGGGGCTTTAGCCTCCCTGCCTTACGTGGTCGGTTTCGGCAGCCAAATGTGCGCCGGCTGGTTGATGGATAAAGTGACGAAGTCGAGAGCGAAGCCGCTAATAATCATTGCATTTGCCGGATTGGCTGTGATTCTATCCGGCATAACTTTTATCCCGAAAGGAGACACATTGCTCTTGATGTTAGCACTGGCAATCATGGGCTTCTTTAACGTGTTTTACGACGGGCCGATATACGCTTTTGTGCAGCTGCGATACCCTAAAGATGTGATAGGATCGGTAACTGGCATTACGCAGGCAGTAGGACAGTTCGGTTCCTTTGTCGCTCCTGCAGTCACCGGTTTTTTCGTAACGGTTGGAGCCAAGGGGACGGCTAACTTTACCACGGTTTTCATGATGTTTGTGGGTGTCAGCGTGCTTGGGTTAATTCTGTCATTAATGCTCAACGAAACCACCTTGAAAGTGGTATAAATAATTGGGTCACGTCACGCCGAGGGCCACGCCAAGAGAGGCGATATGAAAAAGATACTCAGAATCGATATGAGCAACCTCAAATGCGAGTGGGTGGATATGCCACCCCAGTACGAACGGCTCGGCGGCAGGGGACTGACGAGCACACTGATAGCAAGGGAGGTCAAACCGACCTGTCACCCGTTGGGAACAAACAACAAGCTCGTTATCGCGCCCGGTATTCTGGCCGGCACCGTTTCACCATGTTCGCAGAGAATGTCCGTGGGGTCCAAAAGTCCCCTGACAGGAGGAATCAAGGAAGCCAATGCAGGGGGGACCGCCGCACAGAAGATGGGCCGGCTCGGAGCCGCTGCCATTGTGCTGGAAGGAAGGCCGCCAGGAGACGGGCTGTACCTGGTCCACTTCGCCAAGGACGGAGCGCGGCTCGAACCGGCTGACCATCTGAGGGGGCTTGGCAATTATGACGTTGTGCAAAGCCTGCGCGAGCATTACGGGTCGCATATCGGAATCATCTCGATCGGACAGGCCGGTGAGATGCGCATGTGTGCTGCAACAGTGGCCCTTACCGATAAGGATGGCAATCCGGCTCGACACGCCGCCCGGGGGGGACTGGGCGCCGTTATGGGCTCGAAAGGCATCAAGGCCATCGTCGTTGATGATGCCGGGGCCCCTAGATTAGTCAAAGCCGTCGACCAGAAAGCTTTCCAGGAGACTGCCAAGTCTTTTGCTGCTGTAATCAGAGAGCGGCCCAGGGTCAAGCACCGCCTCGGCAAATACGGGACGGCAGGGCTTCTGGGCTTTGCGAGTGAAGTCAACTCCCTGCCTACACGGAACTTTTCTACAGGCCAGTTCGAGGCTGTAGAACGGATTGGCGGGGATAGCGTCGTTGAGCGTATTGACGCCCGAGGGGGGGAGAGGGGCCATAGCTGCTATGCCGGATGCGTGATTCACTGTTCGAATGTCTACAGGGATAAAGAGGGCCAGTACCTGACCTCCTCTTTCGAATACGAAACCATTGGCATGTTGGGATCCAACTGCGGCATTGATGATATAGACACGATTGCCACTCTGGATCGTCTTTGCGATGACTATGGAGTGGATACCATCGAGGTGGGAGGCGCCATAGGCGTTGCCATGGAGGCCGGCGTCCTGTCCTTTGGCGACGGGCCTCGGGCAATCGAGCTCCTGCATGAGATCGGCAGGGGCACACCATTGGGCCGCATTTTGGGAAACGGGGTCGTCGTTACCGGTAAGGTCTTCGGCATGACCCGGGTTCCGGCCATCAAGGGGCAGGGCCTGCCAGCCTGGGATCCGAGAACCGCTCAGGCCACTGGAGTGACTTTCGTTACATCCCCCCAAGGTGCGGATCATACGGCTGGCCGGTTGACGGGCATAACAGAATTCGATTACTTGGTACCCGGAACTATCGCTGCTCTATCGAAAGATCTGCAAATAATGGCTTGCGCTTATGACACCGCAGGGCTTTGCCATTTTGCCGATGGAACTCCTGAGACAGCCGTATGGCTGGGGAAATTGCTCTCAGCATTTTACGGTGAAGATTTCACTACGGAACAGGTAAAAGAGCTTGGGGAAGACGTACTTCGGACCGAGATCAGCTTCAACTTGGCGGCCGGGATAACCGAGGCGGAAGACCGGCTACCCGAGTTTATGATGGAGGAGGCGCTTCCCCCCACGGATTCCCTTTTCACAGTGCCCCAGGAAGAGATAGAAGAGGTTTTTGCTCCTCTTAGAAAGGGGCGAACCAAAAAGAACCAACAGTGATGGCGAGGAGAGACCTTGAAGGTCATGGTAAAACTATTCGGTGGCTTTCGTGACCATTCTCCTTCCGGAACCGGCGCTCCCTCCTTCTGGATCGACCTGGAAGAGGGAACCAGCCTCGAAGACTTGCTATTGCATCTCGGAATCCCGGAGGAAGAACCAAAGGAAATTATTCGAAACCATCGGCTAGGAAAACTTGAGCAGGTTTTGGAGAAAGGTGATGTCGTGGCAATATTCCCACCTCTTGCCGGTGGCGGATAATGGGAGGCGTTCATAAACCCGGCCGGAAGGAAACGAATTAGGAATCATCTCCTCTACTGAATCTGCTTAGTAAGGCAAGCTAGCAGAGCAGATTAATGGACTTATGATTACACCCGAAGAATTACAGAGGTACCACAGGCAGATCCTGTTAGCTGGCTGGGGGGTGAGTGGTCAGGAAAAATTGAAGCAATCAAGTATCTTCGTGGCGGGAGCGGGCGGACTAGGAAGCTCGGTCCTCCTTTATCTTGCCTCTGCCGGTGTGGGAACCTTGAAGATATGCGACTACGACAGGATAGAACTATCCAACTTGAACCGGCAGGTACTCCACTCACACCAATGTCTAGGCATGTCAAAGGTCGAGTCTGCAAGAGAAGCCCTGAAACTGACAAACCCTTACACAAAGATTATCGAACTCGATAGGAAAATAACGCAAGCGAATGCAGAAGGCCTGATCGGGAAGGTGGATCTGATAGTAGATTGCCTCGACAATTATAAGACGAGGTATGCATTAAATGAGATTTCAGTCTCAAAACGAATCCCGATGATACATGCTGGCGTATTAGGGTTTGGTGGGCAGATTACCTTTCTAGATCCTCCTGAAACTGCATGTCTTGCCTGCTTTTTCGCTTCTGAGCCGGGAGAATCAGAACAGCCAATTGTGGGTTGCACATCCGGAATGCTTGGTACATTGCAGGCTATGGAGGCCTTGAAGTATTTGACGGGTATCGGCAAAGTGCTCAAGAACAAGTTGCTCTTCTTTGAGGGCCTGACAATGCGATTCCATATTATGGAATTGGCTAAGAACCCCGAGTGCGCGGTTTGCGGGGGCAAGCCGCCTGCACCTGTGTATGGACCTGGATTATAAGGACCGCGAGCTGCCATTATAAATTTAAAAGGAGGAACTTATGCCTTTCGTCAACATCAAGATCACTAGGGAAGGGGCTACGGCCGAGCAGAAGGCCCGGCTGATCCGGGGAGTGACCCAATTGCTGGTCGATATCCTGGGCAAGAATCCCCAAACTACCGTGGTGGTCATTGAAGAGGTCGACATCGATAACTGGGGCATCGGCGGCGAATCCATCACCGTCCGCCGGCAGCGGGAAATAGAAAAGAAATAAATGTGCCTACTACCCTACGGCTTGCTGATTCGCAGCACTGGCTTGATAGTGTCGCCACGCCTGGCATCGGCTATGGCCCGGTTGATCTCGCTGAAGTCATAGAACTTCACGAGGCGGTCGAAGGGAAACTGCCCTGTCTGATACAGTGCAATCAGTTTAGGGATAAAGGACTGAGGCACGGCATCGCCCTGGATTATGCTCAGGGTTTTTCGCCCTGCGGACAGTGGGGTTGAGCCACTCGGGGTGGCAATGAGCGCCACGGTGCCATTTGGATTCAAAACATCAATGGCGAGTTGGTGCATAACCGGAGCACCGGTAATTTCCAGGACGTAATCGACGCCGTTCCCGGTGATCTTGGTAATGTGCGAGGCGACATCCTCATGACGATTGTCGATTACATGGGTGGCGCCCAACTCCAAGGCGAGCTTGAGCCGCATGGGATTAAGGTCAACGCCGATGATCGGGTCGGCGCCGACCAGGCGGGCTGCCATGACCGCGGCCAGGCCCACCGCCCCCGTCCCGAAGACGGCGATACTTGCCCCCGTCGGGACCTGTAGCGAGTTCATCACGGTGCCGGCTCCGGTCTGGAAGCCGCAGCCCAGCGGCGCCAGGAGTTCTAGAGGTAGGTCTTGGGGAACCTTGACGAGGTTGCGTTCGGTCGCCAGGGCATGGGTGGCAAAGGAAGACTGACCGAAGAAGTGCCCGCGTACGCCGCTCTGCTCCAACGCATTGCTGCCGTCCAGGCGCGCAAAACCGAAGTTCGCCTCCCAGAAGTGCTCGCAACCCGCCGGGTGTCCTCGCCGGCATTCACTGCATTGGCCGCAGGACTGGTAAGAGAGCACGACATGATCGCCAGGCTCGACGGCCTTCAGGCTCTTGCCGACCTCCTCCACCACGCCCCCGCCCTCATGGCCTAGTACTACGGGCGGGCCGTCCCAGTCATCGCAGAAGCCTATATCGGTATGGCAAATGCCCGTAGCTATGAGGCGCACCAGGACTTCATCTTGACGTGGACCTTCGAGCTCAAGCGATTCGATCTGCAAGGGGCGGCCTCCCTTGCGCAGCACGGCCGCCCGAATCTTGTGCAATTGCCCGCCGAAATTTTGAGTCACTGTTAAGCTCCTTGCAGATTATAGGCGGGAAACAGGGTAACCTGAGATTATGCGGCCGCCTTGGCCCCGCAGTCGAAAAAATGGGTTTTTGGAGCCCCATAAACAAGTTAAACCCGGCAAGTTTCCTCTTTTTTAGCCAAATTGTTTCGTGGAAGGCAGGATAACAAAAATTTCGCTGAAAGAGTAATTTTTTCAAGAATCTTGGCATACCTACTCCTCAGTCTCTGGATACCTCACTGCGATGGAGCTTAAGGACCCCAGGCCAGCACCGCCCATTAATGGCGAGCCAGGGGAAAAGCAGAGACCACATGCACATATCACCAATAGAAGATCACTGCTATGGTCCGAAACTTATCACGGCTCTAAAAACTTCCCATATCCAGAATATATGTGCTCTTTGGTGGACGGCCCCGCCCCTTTCTCGGTCTTTTATTGGCTTCCTCTTGTCCCCACGCCGCAGAGGGTGAAGTTTCCTCGGTTATCGTGCCACGGGCTCATAGCGTCAACGGCCCTGGGCGATAGGTTCGCCTCCTTTGGTCAGCCACGGCCATGACCGGCCGCATGCACGCACTGAGCCAGCAGGTGCAAAAAAAGGAAAACCCGGGATTGGGAATCCTGTCCCCCCTGGTCGACTATGATCCACCCGCAGCCGAACGGAGGCGGAAAAGCCGCTAAATTCATTTTTGCCTCAATAAATAAGAAAATGCTGAACAGGATCATTCTGGTTCAGATTGATTAGTCTCGATCATTTCTTCCCGCCTCATGCCGGTCGGCAGGGTCGTTTCCACATGGGTCGCAAGTCGGGGGGGGGGTGTAGATTTTTAAATCGTCAGAGTCTTTCAGCAGGGCTAGACTCCAAACCGGTTGGCCGGTTTATAAAATCAAACCGGTTGGCTAGGAGGTCACCTGAGCTACGCTGGTCTGAAGACTTTATAGATCTTCAATATCCATTAGTTAACAGTTTATCTAGATCTACCTGGAATCAATATTTTCATGCATTTAAAATTTTCTTGACAGAAAAATGAGCTTTGTTATCATGCAGGGTAGCAAACCGGCTGGCCGGTTTTTAATTCGGCTGGTTTAGATTTTACTAAGTGTGTCCAGGCGGGGGCTTCAATGAAAAAGAATGAGAATAAGTTTAATGAGAAAGAATTGAATAAAATGTGTGCCATTGGCAGGGCTGCCTCAAAGTTATTTGCTAAAAAGGGGTACATCGAAACAACTTTGAAGGATATTTCCACGGCAGCTAAATTAAGCAAAGGGGGTATTTACCACTATTTCTCCAATAAACATGAAATCCTTTATTTTACTTTTGATAACTATATGGACCTCCTCTTTGGAAAATTAGTGGAAGAACTGAAAGAGATTCCTGATAACTCTGCGAAGATCCAGTTTATCATGTCCCGGCATTTGAAACTTTATAATAAAAAAGTCCCCGAGGCCAAAGCGTTACTCTTTTATGCGCATAATTTACCTTTAAAATATTTCAGAGCCATTGCCGAAAAGCAAAAGAAATATGCCCAAATATTAATTGATATCCTTGCAGAATTTTTTGATAACCGTGCGGAGATGGATAAATTAAAAGCCGTTAGCTATAGCTTGTTTGGAATGTGCAATTCAATTATTTATTGGTACGACCCTAAAGGACCCATCAGCCCCGATGAACTATCTAATATCTGCTGCGAAATTTTCTTGAATGGCATAAGTGGCTATAGGAATAATATTAAGACCCTTTAGCCGGAGGTATTTGTCACTGCCAATTCACCAGGGTTTAGAAACGGTGAAAAGAGTTAGATTTTTATTTGCCGAACCACTCCCATTTACAGGAGATGCAATCATGGAGCACAAAGAAAATCTCTTAGAAATTCTCTACTTGATGTTAAAGGCCAGGCGGGTGGAGGAACGCCTTGTCGATATATTTAGCCAGGGAAAAATACCAGGGTTCATCCATGTAGGCCTTGGGCAGGAGGGGGTAGCCGCGGGCGTCTGTTCGTGTTTGAGAGCGGACGACTCTATTTTGACTACCCACCGGGGTCATGGGCAGGCGTTGGCCAAGGGAATTGATTTAAAGCGTTTCATGGCAGAGATCTACGGCCGAAAAGACGGCAGTTGTAAAGGAAAGTCCGGCTCCATGCATATTGCTTCTAAGGAAGTGGGGGTTATTGGTTCGAATGGGATCGTCGGGGCAGGGCTATCGATTTCTTTGGGTACCGCGTTTGCTTCCATGTACAGGGGAGAGGATAAAGTTACAGTCTGTTTTTTTGGTGATGGCGCTTCGAATCAAGGAAATTTTCACGAATCCCTAAACCTGGCCGCCTTATGGAATCTTCCGGTGATTTTTTGTTGTGAGAACAATGGCTGGGCCCAATTTACCCCGCAAAAGGTCTACATGAAGTTGGAAAATATTAGTAAGAGGGCGGAATCGTATGGAATGGGCGGAGTTACGGTGGACGGAGATGATGTGCTGAAGGTCCGGCAAGCGGCAGAAAAAGCCATCGCCAGGGCCCGGAAAGGAGAAGGCCCGACGCTCCTGGAATGCAAGACCCACCGCTGGCTGGGCCATTACGTTGGTGATGCGCAGAAATACCGAGATTCAACCGAAGTTCAAGAGGCAAGAGAGTTCGACCCCATCATTAAGTTTAAGGGGTTCTTGCTTGAAGCGAAGCTCATTGGGCCCGAATACTTCGACACGGTGGAGACGGAGATTAACGCAGAGATTGAAGCAGCCATTGCCTTTGCGGAGAGTAGCCCTATTGCGGCGGCTGAGGAACTTTTCAACGACGTCTATGTCTGATAGCCAAACGGGAGAAGCACAACATTGAGAGAAACACGGTATATCAGAGCAGTCACAGAAGCTTTGGATGAGGAGATGGCCAGAGATGAGGACATCTTCATCATTGGTGAGGATGTGGGTGGTCCTGGTGGGGCATTCAGTGCCACCAAAGGGCTTCTAGAAAAATATGGCGAAAGGCGGGTCAAGGATACGCCAATCAGCGAATCAGCCATTGTAGGGCTTGCTATCGGCGCGGCGATCCAAGGCCTTAGGCCCGTAGTGGAGATCATGTTTGCAGATTTCTTAACGGTTTGCATGGATCAGATTGTCAACCAAATGGCCAAGGCGAGGTATATGTTTGGGGGCCTGTATAAACTGGCGGTGGTCATCCGCACCCCATGTGGAGGTGGTCTCAATGCCGGTCCTCAGCATTCCCAATGTTTGGAATCTTGGTTTGCCCACGTCCCTGGATTGAAAGTCGTTATGCCCGCGACGCCCTATGATGTTAAAGGCCTGCTTAAGTCCTCGATTCGAGATGACAATCCCGTGCTCTTCCTCGAGAATAAAGCACTTTACGCCTTGAAGGGAGAGATACCCGAAGAAGAGTATCTTGTTCCTCTGGGAAAAGCGGAGGTGAAGAGGCCAGGCAAAGATGTAACCGTCGTGGCGACGTCCCGAATGGTGCATCAGGCGTTGGATGCAGCGAAGGCGCTGGCAAACGAAGGAATAGACGTGGAGGTGATCGATTTAAGGACAATTAACCCCTGGGATAAAGAAACCATCTTTAATTCAGTGGAAAAAACCTCGAAACTGGTGATCGCGCATGAGGCGGTGAAGGCCTTTGGCATTGGCGCCGAAATCGCCGCCATGGTTTGTGAGGAAATGATCGATCATTTGGAGGCGCCGGTGCTAAGAGTGGGCGCCCCGTTTGTTCCAGTTCCATTTAATTTGGAAAATTTATACCTGCCGAATTCCGCGGATGTGATTAGGGCTGTGAAAAGAGTGATGGAATATTGAAGTGAAATGAAAAAGATCAAGATGGTTGGCGAAGTCTCTTGAGGGAAAGCATGAAAATATTAGCGCGGTTCGATCTTAGCGGCAAAGTAGCCGCTATCCTGAGACTGTTAAGGAGATGGGGCGAATAAACATTTTGTTCAATAATGCTGGTACCGCAATGGCCAAGGCTGCAGCATAATCTTGGATAATTAACAGAATTTCGAAAGAACTTGTTAATTAGGAGGTGGACTTATGCAAGAATCATCTGAAGTAAAAGCATCTATTGTGTCTGAATTCGATGCTACGACAATGCGGTTTCGCTGGGTGGCGTTAATATTTTGCTTTTTAGGTTTCATGATCGCGTTTATGCAACGGCTTGCCCTGGGACCGCTGGCGCCGTTCATGCGAGCAGAATTTGGATTGACGAAGGCTCAGATTGGGCTTCTTTCATCGGCGGGACTGGTAGGCTACGCCTTGGTTTTGGTCCCGGCGGGCTGGATCTGTGACAGATGGGGGGTTCGCTGGACATTATCTTTCGGTCAAATATTTGCAGGATTGTGTGTAATTACAATGATATTTGCGCACAGTGTTACCACAGTGGCGGCAGCGATGTTCGGGGCGGGACTTGGCCTTGGTCTCCTCTCGCCCTCAACGACTAAAGGGGTGGTAGAGTGGTTTTCCCTAAAGGAGCGTGCCCTTGCTATGGGGGTGAAACAGACCGGTGTCAATGCCGGAGGTTTTGTCAGTGCCGCCACCCTGCCGGCTATTGCTCTGGCTTTCGGGTGGCGAATGGGCTTTGTGACCTTGGGAACCGTAGCCATCATCTCGGGAGTTCTGGCCGCTTGCTTCTTCAAAAACGCTCCCAAAACCGGGGCAGGAATTTCGGCGCAAAGAGTTAAAAAAGAACCATGGCTTAACCTTTTTAAGACCCGGGATATGTGGTGCATTATCATTGGAGCTTGCGCTCTATATACAGTGGAATTTTCAGTTATGACCTATTTTGTCCTTTACCTGAAGGGCCATTTAATGCTTCCAGTAATTACTGCCGGGTTTCTGCTGGGTTTCATCGATGTCGGCGGATTCTTTGGGAAACCCATTGCCGGATATATCAGCGATCACTATCTGGGAGGGAGGAGGAAACCGACATTTATTCTCTTAGGTATCATTATTGTAGTCTTCACTACGGTTTTTGCCCTATTGCCGGCCGGTACTCCCAAATGGGTGTTTATTCCATGCACGTTCTTATTTGGATTTGCCGCTGTGGGTGGGGCTATGAGCATTTTTTCGGTTATGATTTCAGAATTTTCCGGAAAGGATAACGCCGCCAAGGGCTATGCAGTAGGGATGGTTTTCTTAATAATCTCGCAAATTGTCGGGGTGCCGATCTTCGGATACATTTCCGATATCACTCAGTCCTGGACCTGGTCATGGATCTACCTGATCGCCTTAAGTATTTTTGGAACTTCGATCACCTTCTTTGTGCGTGAGGAAAAAAGAAGGCTTTCAACGTGAGGTCCTCCGCAATTTTTGATTCTTTTTTGTGCACCAGTTGAGGGTAAAAGAACAGGAAGGTATATTAAATGACGAAGGCTTTATTTTCCCCCATAAAGGTTGGCAATGTCCTATTGAAAAATAGGATAGTAATGCCGGCAATGCATCTCAATTATACGCCAGATGGAAGCGTCACTGATAGACTGACTGCATTTTATGAAGAAAGGGCTAAAGGTGGGGTGGCTCTTATCATTGCAGGTGGATGCATTATAGACGAGTTAAGTGGCGAAAAAAGCATGATCAATATCAGTGATGATAAATTCATCCCAGGCCTAAAAAGGCTCACCGGCAAAGTTCATGAACATGGGGCCCGCATCGCAGCCCAGCTTTATCACGCGGGCAGATATGCGAATTCCGACGGGTATTTATTTTCAATAGGTCATCAGCCGCTGGCTCCTTCTGCGATTCCCTCCCGATTTGCCCGCGAAAACCCAAAAGAAATGACCAAGGACGATATAAGGGAAGTTATCAATAATTACAGCAAAGCAGCTCAAAGGGCAAAAGAAGCTGGATTTGACGCGGTTGAACTTATCGGATCCGCTGGATATCTGATGGCTCAATTTCTTTCACCAGTAACCAATATCAGGAATGACGAATATGGGGGAAGCCCTGAAAAAAGGAGGAGATTTGGTTTAGAAGTCGTTAAGGCGGTTCGGGTAGCAGTTGGAAAATATTTTCCTATATTAATACGGCTTTCCGGAAATGACTTTATTCCAGGGGGAAACACCAATAAGGAGACCAGGCTTTTTGCAATTGAATTGGAAAAATGTGGAGTGGATGCATTTAATATAACCGGGGGATGGCATGAGACAAAGGTGCCTCAAATAAATATGGAAGTGCCAAGGGGTGCTTTTGCTTATCTTGCCCAAGGAGTCAAGAGGGTTGTTTCGAAACCGGTTATTGTATGTAATAGATTATGTGATCCCGTTCTAGCTGACGAACTGATAAGTCAAGGAAGCGCTGATATGGTGGGGATCGCCAGAGGACTTATTGCTGATCCCGAAATGCCAAAAAAGATATTAGAGGGTAGATGCGAAGAAATCACCCCATGTATAGGATGTAATCAGGGATGCTTTGATCATGTATTCGATTTACAGCCCATTGAGTGCCTGGTTAATCCGCGGGCAGGCCATGAATTGGATTTTCCCGAGACCGCCACCGCGGCCAGAAAAAAGCAGGTTATGGTTATCGGTGGGGGTCCGGGAGGCCTGTCGGCCGCCAGGACCGCGGCCCTGGCCGGCCACCAAGTAGTTCTCTATGAAGCCGCCGATCGGCTGGGGGGTCAGCTTCGGTTAGCAGGGGCTCTGGAGGGGCGACAAGAATTCCTGGCTTATGCAGAAGTTTTGATTAGACAAACCAAGAGAGCCGGGGTCACGATCCATACCGGGACGCGGGTGGATGAGAAGCTGGTTGAAAGAAATAAGCCTGATGTAGTGGTGATTGCCACCGGCGGTGAGCCGATAAAACCTGAGATACCCGGGGTTTATAATGATCACGTGGTCCAGGCCTGGGATGTGTTGGCTGGAAAAGTCGATCTGGGTAAAGAAGTTGTAGTAATAGGTGGCGGCGCGGTAGGGGTGGAAGTTGCCACTTTTATAGCTAAGAAAGGCACGATCGATGCCCAAACCCTGCAATTTCTCTTTCTTAATAAAGCTGAAGATATCGATACACTTATGGAATTATCAACTTCAGGAATCAAGAAAGTAATATTGGTTGAAATGCTGGATAAACTGGCCAGGGACACGGGGCGTTCAACCCGATGGGTCGCCCTGCAAATGCTGTATCGATATGGGGTGCAGACCATGACCAAAACGTTAGTAAAAGAAATAACTTCAGAAGGAGTAATAGTGGAACAAGATGGGGAAAATAAATTTGTCAGGTGTGATACCGTGGTGCTGGCACTAGGTACACGTTCTGTCAATCCTCTGGAGGAGAAGCTCAAAGGCCTGGTTGACCAGCTTGTAGTTATTGGTGATGCCAAAAAGCCTCGTAAGGCATACGAGGCTGTAAGGGAAGGCTTTTGGGAAGCAAGAAAAATATGACCGGCGGGCAAACAAGCATCTACTACCCTGGATTCGGGAATAAAATTATTTATCAGGAGGCCATTTATTATGGCAAACTTTCAGTTTTTAAAAATTGAAAAAGAAGAGGAGCATATTGCAGTTATTACTTTGAATCGACCGGAGAAGCTTAATGCCTTTAACGATGATTTACTCAGGGAACTAGGCGCGGCAGTGGACGAGATGCGCGATGCTGCGGCAATCAGAGTCGTGGTCATAACTGGAGCTGGCAGGGCCTTTTGTAGTGGAGCGGACTTGGTTGAATATGAACCCACTCTCCTTGAAGTTGCTTCTGCAGGAGCCCATGCGGTGCCCAAGAAGATTTTTGACGCCCAAGCACCGATCAGGGCGATTAGAAATATTGGCAAGCCGGTGATTGCCATGGTCAATGGCATGAGTATCGGCGCGGGTATGGATTTGGCAGTGGCCTGCGATATGCGCACTGGAAGCGAGAAAACGCAATTCATGACAGGATTCACCCGAATGGGCCTGATCCACGGTATGGGGCAATTATGGAATTTACCAAGAATAATTGGTTACGGCAAAGCCGCGGAATTAATCTTTACGTGTGACTTTGTTGATGCTGAAGAGGCTTACCGGATTGGACTGCTGAATCAGCTCTGGAGTTCAGCGGAACTAAGAAGCAAGACGATGGATCTGGCACGCCGAATTGCAGACAGAGCACCTATTGCCGTGAGTCTTAATAGGCTTCTGATGCTCAGAGGACTTTCGACAGATTATGATACTTCCCTGGAAGCAGTCAGGTTAGCTCAGTGCATACCGGCGTTATCGAAGGACCATCCCGAGGCCTGGAAGTCGCTAGTGGAAAAGAGAAAAAGTAATTTCAAAGGGGAATAGCAGTGACTTATTTTGACAATGAATACCGGGGAGGATTTCCAGGAATCGGAAATTCTCCCTGAATATAGGTATCCGTAAGAAAGGGAACAACAGACAAGCATTGATAAAACAGTCAGCTGATAATTTATAAAATTAAATGTTGATAAAGAGAAGGGGAAGTGGAGGCAGAAGATGGTAGGGATAACTTCATATGGAGCCTATATTCCTTATTATTATATGAGCAGGGAAGAACTTACAAAGATGTGGGGCAAGGGCCAGGGTCATGGGGAAAAAGCAGTTGCATATTATGATGAAGACTGTGTGACTATGAGCGTGGCAGCAGGTAAAGATTGCCTGTCCGGGATGAATCCAGGAGATATAGATCGCTTATACTTCTCCTCCACCACAGCACCATACCTCGAGAAACAGTCCGCATCCATTGTGGCTGCCACTCTGGATCTTCGGCAGGATATATTTACCACGGATTTTTCAGGGTCATTGAGGTCAGGGACAGACGCTATGAAAGTTGCTATGGATGCTGTGGCAAGCGGTTCGGCTAAAAACATTCTGCTTTGTGCCTCTGATGTTCGGTTGGGACTGCCCCAGGGAGATAGGGAAACGACGATTGGTGACGGGGCCGGCAGCCTGCTTATCGGCGGTCACAAAATTATTGCTAATATTTTATGCAATTATAGCCGGTCTAATGAAATAATCGACACCTGGAGATCAGACAGGGATAATTTTGTCCACTCCTGGGAAGGACGGTTTGTCCGGGACGAGGCTTATGGGAGGGTGGTTATTGAGACGGTGACCACTGCTCTAAAAAATAATAATTTTACAATCAATGATTTCTCCAAGGTAATTTTTAGTGGAGCCAGCAGTGAATATGTAAACTATGTGGCTAAACGATTGGGGTTTGATCTGAAAACTCAGATCGAGAAGCGTCTCTTTGGCTCAGTAGGTGATACCGGTACGGCTTTGCCCATCATGCTCCTTGTATCGGTTCTTGAAGAAGCAAAACCAAAAGATAAAATATTAATGGTTAATTACGGAGATGGATGTAACGTTTTTGTTTTCGAAGTAACTGAAGAAATAAATAATTGCAGAAATAGACAAGGAATAAGAGGCCATCTGCAATCCAGAAGATCCATTCATTATCACGAGTATCTCCGCTGGAGAGAGCTATTGCCTACTGAGCCGCCTGCCCGGCCGCCTGCAGACCAATCGAGACCATCGGCCGTGGCCCTTTGGAGAGATCGCAAAGGCGGGTTAGCTCTTTATGGAGTTAAGTGCAAGAAGTGTGGAACTCCTCAATATCCAGCCCAAAGGATATGTTACAAGTGCAGAAGCAAAGATGAATTTGAAGACTACGCCTTTTCTGATAAAAAGGCTAAACTCACCAGCTTTAGCCATGATTTGGCATCGTATAGTGTCGATCCTCCGATCACTGTATGTGCGGTGGACTTTGAAGGAGGGGGCAGAATTATGTGTGACATGACCGACAGAGATCCAAAAGGGGTAGAGGTGGGAATGCAGGTGGAGATGACTTTTAGGAAGCTCTTCTACAGGGCTGATTTTTATAACTATTGGTGGAAGTGCAAGCCAATAAGAAAATAACCAAAATAGAGGGATAAGAATGGGAAGCATTAAAGATAAGGTGGCCATTGTCGGGATGGGTTGCACCGCTTTTAAGGAAGCCTGGACCAAGGATCCCTTTGATCTGATGGTTGATGCAGCTTATGAAGCGTATGCTGACGCAGGCGTGGGCCCTGAAGATATTGAGGCCGTTTTTGTGGGAAACCAATTAACGTTTCAGACGTCCGCCGCCGCCGCCTCGGCTTTGAAGTTACATAATATTCCCGTCACGAGGGTTGAGAATGCGTGTGCCACCGGGACAGAGGCGGTGAGGATGGCTGCCTATTCTATTGCTGCGGGAATTTATGATGTGGTGTTGGCCTTGGGCATAGAGAAACTCAAGGATACTGGTTTTAGTGGGCTTCCGCAAGATTACAATCAACCTGGGCAAATCAATAAGACTTGGAGACAGCAATCGGCGGTGACAGTGGCCAATTTTGCCATGATGGCCACCAGTTATTTTGCCGCATATGGGCTTAAGCCTGAGGAGGGCAAGAGAATCTTGGCCCAGATTGCCGTCAAGAACCATAAACATGGCAGCTTAACACCCAAGGCGATGTTTCATAATGAAATTACTTTGGATCAGGCCCTCAGCGCGCCGATTATCGCCTGGCCTCTCGGTTTGTACGATTGTTGCGGGGTGAGTGACGGAGCGGCGGCGGCGATTTTGTGCAGGGCCGACATGGCGAGAAGTTTCAGGCCTGATCCCATCTATCTTAAATCACTTCAAATTTGTGCAAGCGGCTATCAGGGCCTGTTAGACCCTGAATATGATTTTACGCAGATAAAGGCAACGATCTGGGCAGGCCAGAAAGCTTATGCAGAGGCGGGAATAAAAAATCCTCGCCAGGAGATTAGTGTAGCGAATGTGCATGACTGTTTTACCATAACAGAATTAACGATCTATGAGGACTTGGGATTAAGTCCAAAAGGTAAAGCTAAAGAGGATGTTGAGTCTGGGGTCTTCACATTAACTGGCGATCTGCCAATCAATACCGATGGCGGCTTAAAATGCTTTGGTCATCCCATTGGGGCCAGTGGCATAAGAATGATTTATGAAATATACCAGCAACTCCGGCAAAAAGCCGGGAGGAGGCAGATAAAAAATCCGACTTTGGGATTGACCCATAATTACGGGGGTCATCCCCCCTGGGGTGTTGCCGCGGTTACTATTTTCGGCAACTCTTAGGTTCTAAATAATTTTAGAACTTTGTTTCAGAGGAGATTGGTTTGATATCGATCTCCTAGTCCGGGGATCAATAGATCGGCAAGGTTCTAGGATAAATAGGAGTAGAAAGTAACATGGTCATAGGAGATATACTGGTCAACAATGCGCGATTGTATCCGGATAAGATGGGTATTATCGATGGTAAAACAAGGATTAGGTACACTTGGAGCCAAATAAATAAGAGAGTAAATTGCCTTGCCAACGGCTTGATTGAACTTGGGGTTCAAAAAGGTGACCGAATTGGACTCATTTCTGAAAACTCACTGGAATGCGGCGAATTTCAGTTTGCGGTAGCAAAAACCGCCGCCATAGGATGCGGCTTAAATTACCGGTTACAGCCGAAGATGATTGAGGAACTCATAGCGGATGCCGGCCTGAAGGTTCTTTTTGTACAAAGTCAATATTCCGAATTGATTAACTCGATAAGCACTAACCTGCAAACAGTGGAATACTTTGTGGGTATAGGCGATGGCCATGGATATGACCTCGATTACGAGTCGTTCATCAAAAAGTATTCTGATAAAGAAATTGCCGTGGAAATGAAGGATGATGATCCTGTCATGATCGCTTACTCCTCAGGCACCACCGGCGTTCCCAAGGGAGTAATTATGACTCACCGGAATAGAATAAACTTTTGCCTGGAAAGTTGTCTTTTGAGTGAGAGATATGATTTAGACGACATAGTGTCCGTTTCCGCTCCTTGGTGTGCCGGGGCTGCCGGGCAGGTTCAATTCCTTGCTCCGGCATTAGTTGGCGCCTCGATAGTTATACATGTACTAGGTCCCTCATGGGCCGAAGTTGTGGAACAAGAGAGAATAACAGTGGCAATGATGACCAAATCGAGATTTATGCCTATTTGGGATCACATTGAAACGACTGGCAAAAAATATGATTTGAGCAGTTTGAAAAAGGTTACTCTGGGAGCGGAGGCCATAACTGCCGGGGATATAAAAAAGATCATGGATTTTTGTGGGGTTTCCATTTCTGCCAAAGCGTATGGGATATCGGAAACGAGTGCATGTGTGACCCGTCTGCTTCCTAATGAACTTAGTGCCGGATTTCAGCCCGAGGCGACCGAGAAACAGAAAAAAAGACTGGAATCGGTTGGCAAACCTCTTTTGGGCACCAAAGTCAGAACTGTCGATGATCATGGCCGGGACGTTCCTGCCGGGAGTATCGGGGAGGTCATTATTAAAGGAGATTGTGTTTCTCCAGGTTATTGGAATAAGCCTCAATTGACCCGAGAGAGATTCAAAGATGGATGGTATTATACTAATGATATGGGTACATTTGACGAAGATGGTTACCTTTATCTTAAAGGGAGAAAAGATTATATCATAAAGACCGGGGGATTTTTAGTGTCCCCGACTCAGGTTGAAAATGCGATTCTTAAACATTCGGCCATCAAGGAAGCAACGGTTATCGGGGTGCCCGATCCCAGGTGGAATGAGGCTATCAAAGCCATTGTTTCTATAAAAAAAGGATGCAATGTGACTGAAGAGGAACTTAAAAGCCATTGCCGGGAATTCCTGGCCGGATTTCAGATTCCCAAGTACTTTGTATTTGTTCAGAAACTGCCTCGTGATTCGGCTGGCAGGGTACGGCTAGCGGAATTGAGGAAATTATACGGTAGATGAAATTTATCCAGGCCAATAAAGTATTCTATCTCCTTTTATACCTATCCCTTACAGCCTGAAAAAATAATATGGCCCCGGAGTCGACGATATTGGGCGTGCAGTTAAAGCGACTTTGGAGCGGTTATTCTGATAGTGGGGAAAATAAAAAATGAAAGCAGCCCTCTGGTATAAAAAAGAAGATATTCGCATTGAGAATATTCCCGATCCGAAACCCGGGTTGGGACAAGTGAAAGTACAGGTAAGGACGTGTGGTATTTGCGGATCGGATATCCATGAATATAAGGCCGGTCCCTTCCTTATCCCCTCAAAGCCGCATCCACTAACCAACAGAGCCGGCGGGCCCGTGATACTGGGGCATGAGTTTTCTGCCACGGTGGTGGAGAACGGCGCCGAGGCACACCGGTTTAAGGTAGGCGATCGCGTGACTGTCAATCCCCTCATTTATTGCGGGAAATGCCATTATTGCCGCCTCGGCCAGCATATTATGTGTACTCAGCTAGGCACGGCGGGATTCGCCTGGGACGGCGCCTTTGCCGAATTCGGGGTGTTTCCGGAATATGGGCTGCACTATTTGCCTGATTCAGTAAGCGATGAGGCTGGCGCGTTCACTGAACCCCTGGCCGTGGCAATTCATGCCGTAAAGAGAAGCAGGTTAAAAATCGGGGCGTCCGTTGCCGTAATCGGGGCTGGACCAATCGGTCTCCTGGTATTGCAGGCCTGCCTGGCGGCCGGCGCCGGAAAGGTATTCATAATAGAGCCGCTGGCGGCCAGGAGGGAATTGGCGTTAAAGACTGGCGCGGCAGCCGCTTTTGACCCCTCTAAGACCGATTGGGGCAGGGAAATTGGGGTACTTACCTCAGGCCTGCGAGCAGATTGGGCTTTTGACTGTGTCGGGAACCAGTCATCTTTTGATATAGCGGTTAAAGTAACCGGGAGGAGGGCGGTCATAGCTATAGTCGGTCTGGCCCTTAAGCCGATAGAGGTCCCATTTATAAAGCTCTGGGGGCACGAGAAGGAGCTAACTTTTTCAGCCGGTTACGAGGACGAGTTTCCCACAGCCATATCTTACCTTTCCGACCGCCGGGTTAAAATCGATAATTTGGTATCGGCTCGCATAAGACTTGATGATCTTGTGCCCCAAGGAATAAAAGAACTGATCGACCATGCGGATCGAAATGTAAAAATACTCGTTTACCCGCAATAAAAGAGGAAGGACAAAGAGTTATGATTCGACCATATAAAACCATTACCTTAGATAAAAAGGGAGGGATTGGATATCTTACCCTGAATCGGCCCGAGGTTTTTAACGCAATCAGTCAGGAATTGATAGATGAAATGAGAGCTGCCCTGGAATGGGTAAATGATGATGGGGAGATAAAGGTACTCATTATTACGGGAGCAGGAAAGGGTTTTCAGGCCGGGGCGGATATCAGGGAACTCAGTAGGATGAAGCCTCTGGACATCTTGAGATGGAGCGAAGGCTTCGTAAGGGTCAACGCGGCCATCGAAAAGCTCAGGCAGCCAGTGATTGCGGCGATAAACGGCCTGGCGCTGGGCGGAGGGTTGGAACTGGCTATTTCTTGCCAGATCAGGATAGCCGTGGAGGGCGCGAAGCTCGGTCTGCCCGAAGTTAAACTGGGCATTATTCCCGGGGCGGGCGGCACCCAGAGGTTGCCCCGGCTCATCGGTAAAGGCAGGGCTTACGAAATGTTGCTCACCGGAGATCCTATCACCGCCGAAGAGGCATTCAGTATAGGGTTGGTAAATAGAGTCGTTCCCAATGGAGAGGCCGTGAAGGCTGCTGAAGAAATGGCCCTCAGGATCATCGCCAATGGCCCAATAGCTGTGGAAATGTGCAAGGATGCCGTAGAGATCGGCATGGACATGCCCATGGAAAATGCGGTCCAGTATTCTCAAAAGAACTGCATAACCTGCTTTAGCACGGAAGATATGCTGGAAGGGACCACGGCTTTCATAGAAAAGAGGCAAGCTGAATTCAGAGGTAAGTAACAGCCAGGAGGATATATATGCCTTATACCATAAATTATGTGAGAAGTGTCGAGGATGGAGATAATTTGAGTGAATAATCATAGATAAACATTCCGCGTCTTTTTAGCTGAGGAGATAAATATGGCTTGGGAGTTTGGGATTTCAAAAGAAGAGGAAGGATATAGAAAGAAAGTGGCAGCCTTTCTCGACCAGGAATTGACTGAGGAAATCGCCAGGCAGAACTGGGAGGACCTGGGACTGGGGGAAGAGGGGCGCATTTTCGGCAGGAAACTTTATGATTCGGGTCTTCTGGGATGGAGTTGGCCTAGAGAGTATGGCGGGAAGGGCCTGGCTCCCATTTATGATTTTATTTTAATCGACGAACTCGGGAAGCGTTGGAGCGCTCATATTCCCAACGACGTGGCCTATACCATGGTAGGGCATACGATTTTGCGCCGCGGCAGTGAGGAAATGAAAAGAAAATTTATTCCCCCCATAATCAGGGGCGAAATCGAATTCTCGCTGGGATATACGGAACCTGAGGCAGGATCAGATTTGGCAAACATGAAGATGACGGCAATTGAGGCAGGAGATTTTTTTGTCATCAATGGACAGAAGACTTTCAATACGGAAAGTCATTACGCAGATTACCACTGGCTGGCAGCTAAAACAGACCTGAAAACTTCACCGCACAAAGGGATCAGCCTTTTTATCGTGGACCAAAGGGCTCCGGGGATAACAATTCGTCCCTTGATTACTATGTCGGGGGAGAGGACTAACGAAGTCTTTTATGATGATGTCCAGGTTCCTAAAGACAGATTGGTAGGAGACAAGAACAAGGGATTTTACTATATGATGGAGGCCCTGGGTTCCGAAAGAAACTATGTATTCGTCCCAAGCCGGTACCTCCCATATCTGAATATGATGATAGAGTACGTAAAGAACACAGAGTATAACGGTAAGCGGCTATCCGAAGATCCTTCCGTGCGGCAGAAAATCGCGCAAATTGCAGTTGAGATAGAAGTGGCCACACTTCTCGCCGACCATTCAAGATGGATGGAGTGGAACAACATGACCTTGACCTGCGAACCGGAAATCACCAAGGTGGTAGTTTCCGAGATGGAGCAGCGGATGGTAGATAACGCCATGCAGATCCTGGACTTGTACAGTCAACTGGCAGAGGGATCGAAACACGTTCCTCTGAAGGGAAGGATCGAATGGGAATATCTCCATTCGTTTATGACCACCATCGGGGCGGGCACTAGCGAAATTGGCAGGAATGTTATCGCACAAAGAGGTCTGGGTCTGCCGCGGAGTTAACAATTCTGCGGATGGAGGTTTTATGGACTTCACGTATACCGAAGAGCAGAAAATGATGAAGGAGGCAGCCCGGAATTTTCTCAAAGGCGCCTGCCCTACGGTGGAATGGCATCTTAAAATGGACAGCGATGAGAAAGGCTATACCGATGAACTCTGGAAGGGGATGGCTGAACTTGGCTGGATGGGGATTTTGTTTCCCGAAGAGTACGGAGGAGTAAATTGGAATATCCTAGAATTGGTTGTACTTATGGAAGAGATGGGCCGTGCAGCTCTCCCGGGTCCCTATTTTTCCACCGTGGTCCTGGGCGGCCTTACCATGCTTGATTCAGGCAGTGATTCTCAGAAAAAGCAGTATCTTCCGAAGATTGCTGAAGGAAAGCTGAAAATGACTTTGGCCTTGACGGAACCTGCCACCACCCAATACGATCCCTGCCTGATATCGGTGCAGGCCAAAAAGAAAGCAAGCGATTATCTTATAAATGGAACAAAGCTGTTCGTGCCCGATGCCGGCAGTGCCGATTATGTTATTGTCGCAGCCCGGACCAAGGGCGAAATTAAGAGCAAGGAAGGCATAACTCTCTTTCTAATGGATGCGGATACGCCCGGTATGGAATGTACACTTCTTAAGACCCTGGCCGGCGACAAGCAGTATGAAATCGTATTCCGGGATGCAATAGTATCCGCAGAGAATATCATCGGCACATTGAATGAGGGTTGGCCCGGCATTGAAAGAGTTTTACTAAAAGCGGTGGTTGCCAAGTGTGCCGAGATGCTGGGCGGCTCACAAAAAATAATGGAACTCGCGGTGGCACACGCCAAAGAAAGGGTCCAGTTTGGAAAGGCTATCGGGACCTATCAAGCAATTCAGCACCACTGCGCCAATATGAAAATGGCAATCGAGCCCAGCATCTTTATTACTTACAAAGCGGCCTGGATGATAGCAAATAAAATTCCTGAGGCGGGTAAATTTGCTTCCATAGCAAAAAGCTGGGTAAGCGAGGCGGCCAAGAAGGTCTCCATCCTAGGGCACCAGATATTAGGGGGAACGGGATACATTGTAGAACATCCTCTGCCGATTTATTCGAGACGGGCCAAGGCTGCCGAATATGCCTTGGGTAATGCGAATTACCATCGTGAAATTGTGGCCCGGGAACTCGGACTTTAAAGTTTTTCGAGGAAACTTGTGGCAGCAGGGCGCCGGCGAGAGGATGCGGCTCCAAGAACAGAAACTTTGCAAGGAAGAGGATATGACGATTAAAGTGCGGATGCCTAAAGTTGGCCTTACTATGACGGAAGGCAAAATAGTTGAGTGGAAAAAAAGAGAAGGGGAATGGGTGGAGAAGGGGGAGATTTTCTTTGTATTTGAAACGGAGAAAGTGACCTTTGAAGTGGAAGCTTCCCAATCGGGATTTCTTGCCAAAATCCTTGCCGAGGTAGATGACATTGTTCCGGTGGGGGAAGCAGTTGCGCTGCTTACCGAGGAGCAAGGAGAGGTGGTGGAGCAGATGGACCAAAAAACTAAGGAAATCCCTGAACAGTTAGAGAAACCGGTCCCGGAGGTCAGAGCTGATAGAACGACAAAAATTAAGGCGACGCCTCTGGCCAGAAAGATTGCCAAGGAGCACGGTCTCGATTTAAAGAATGTTTCGTGCTCCGGTATCGCGGGAAGAATAAAGCGGCAAGATGTCGAAGCGGCTTTGGAAGTAAAGTCTGGTGAGCAAGTTTCACCTCAGACGCCGGAAGGGAAATTAGTAAAATTGTCGGGGATGAGAAAGGTCATTGCTCAAAAGATGCTGGCAGGCAAGACCGAGACGGCTCAAACATACATGGTCATTTCGGTTGATGCCACCAAAATATTGGCTTTAAGGGAGACGCTAACCCCAACCATAGAAAAGACCGCGGGAGTTCGTCTTACTATTACCGATCTCCTCATGAAGATCACCGCCGCGGCCATATCTCTCCATCCCATAATCAATACTCGCTGGACACCGGAGGGAATAATCTGGCTCGATGCCATTCACATGGGCATGGCAATGGCCCTTGAGGAAGGTCTCATTGTTCCGGTTATTCGAGATATAGGGAAAAAGTCTCTTTCTGAGATTGCCCAAGCAAGAATTGCCCTGGTGGAAAAGGGAAAGGTAGGGAAGCTATCCCCTGACGAAATAAGAGGAAGCACCTTTACTCTCTCCTCATTGGGTATGTTTGGCCTCGAAGAGTTTACCGCAATTATTAATCAACCGGAAAGCGCCATTCTCGCCGTCGGGGCAATTTTGGACAAGCCGGTGGCTATCAACAAGGAGGTTGTAGTTCGCCCCATGATGAAATTAACCCTGAGCTATGACCATCGGGTGATTGATGGTGCGCCAGCTGCTGAGTTTATGAAGACTGTGAAAGAATTAATGACGGAGCCCTGGTTAATTCTTGCTTAAGGAATCCAGATGAGCAGAGAGCGAGTGATAGTGGTTGGCGGAGGGGTTGGCGGGTATCCCGCGGCCCTTCGGGCGGCGAGGCTGGGGGCGGAGGTTACCCTCATCGAAAGAGACAAGCTAGGCGGCGTATGCCTCAATAAGGGCTGCATTCCGACAAAAGTTTTCCTTCACACGGCCTCGATTTATCGTGACATAAGAAGGGCTGCACTCTTTGGTATAAAGGCGGGCAAGATAGAAGTGGATTTCAGTAAAGTGCTGGCCCGGAAAAAGACAATCGTCGATCGATTAACAGGGGGCATAGAAAGCCTCTTAAGGCATAAAAATGTAAAGCTGTTGAAAGGAACAGCCACTTTTTTAGATGCTAAGACCATGAAAATTCAGGAGACCGGGGAAGTCCTTACAGGGGATAAATTCATTTTGGCGACGGGCTCTCTCCCGGCCCAACTTTCCATTGACGGCAGTGGGAATGTTCCTCTTCTGACCAGCGATGATCTTCTAAATATGAGATCCCTTCCCGCCAGTCTACTAATTATCGGGGGGGGATACATCGGGGTTGAACTTGGCCAATTTTATAGCAGGATGGGAGTTAAGGTGGCAATTGTGGAAATGTTGAATCGGCTTATCCCCACGGAAGATGAAGAGATTAGCCGGGCATTGGAACAGTCCCTGTCAAAAGAGGGGATTAATATTTTAACTCAAGCCAGTGTCGAGAAAATTGAGAAGCACGGGGAAAATAAAAAAGTAATTATAGCCACTGCAGATGGGAAGAAAGAAATTATAACCGCAGAAGTTGCGCAAACGGTTGGCAGAAGGCCGCATTCTCTGGGAATGGATATCGACAAGATTGGTCTGAAAACCGAGATGGGGCGGATTATCGTGAATGACAGAATGGAGACCGATATCCCCCATATCTATGCGGTGGGAGACGTGACCGGCGGAATCATGCTGGCGCACGTAGCTATGGCTGAAGGAGAATGTGCCGCCCGTAATGCCTTGGGATATCCATCCTCCCTTTCCTATCGGGCGGTGCCGCGCTGTATCTACACCTCACCTGAGGTCGCCGGTGCCGGTTTGACCGAGCAGCAAGCGGTTAAGGAGAAAGGAGAGGTGCAAGTTGGCCGTTTTCCTTTGTATGCCATAGGCAAGGCTGTATTGATGGAAGAAACAGAAGGGATGATTAAAATAGTGGCTACTAAAAAGCATGGGGAGATTTTGGGAGTTCACCTTATCGGACCTCATGCTACGGAACTGATTGCGGAAGCCGTGTTTGCCCTGGAGATGGAAGTTACGGTGGAGGAGTTGGCCCATACGATTCATGCTCATCCAACTCTCTCCGAGGGGATGGGAGAAGCTGCCATGTTGTTAAGCGGCGGGGCTTTGCACCTTCCTTAGTTCGAAAGCCCAGGGGTGAGGTCCGGGCGCGGCGACGACAATCATCAGGATCACCTGTTAAGTTACGCGTCTCAGGAGCGGCGAGCCCCTCAAAGCCATCCTTGCGGCCCATCCGGTAAATGGTAAACCGCGCTCTCGGGACCTCTGGCCTGAGTTCCGGCCATATATGCCCGGGTGGCGCGTGCATCCATCTGGGATCACTCGGTCTTCCCCATGAACCGGGAACGCTTCATGGGGCAGGATTTCCTTATAAAGTTCATTCGACTGAAGAAGAATTGAGAAATTAGATGAGAGAAAAAGGAAAAGGAATTTTCCTATATTTAGGTATCTGCGATTATAAGGAGGCCTGGGAGCTTCAACACCATCTGTGGGCAAAACGGGTAAAAGGGATCATACCCGATATAGTACTCTTCCTGGAGCATCCTCATACAATTACCTTGGGGAGACGCGGGAACCGCTCCCACTTAAAAGCCTCTCCAGAAACTTTGGAGAAGCTGGAGGTCCCGGTTATCCAGGTGGAAAGAGGAGGGGATGTTACCTATCACGGTCCAGGTCAGGCAGTGGTATATCCCATTCTTCATCTAGAAGAGCATGGATTGGATATTTCCCGATACGTAGAGAGACTAGAGGAATTCATTATTCAAGTCCTTAAAGATTTTGCTATCGAAGGAAAAAGGAGTCCCCAAAAAAGAGGGGTATGGGTAGGAGATGATAAGATTGCTTCCATTGGAGTAACCATAAGCAAACGGGTATCATTTCATGGCCTGGCGCTAAATTACAACACAAGTTTGCAATATTTTGAGTTGATTACTGCCTGTGGATTGGAGAATAATAACATGACGTCTTTTGCCAAAATTTTAGGTAAGGAGATCTCAAGCCGCAATCTATATAAAAGCCTAGGGGTTCATTTTAAGAACTTATTTAAAAGAGACTGGCAGGAGAAACAGTTGTGGGAAATCGAAACCCTTTGAAAAGGTTAATTATTATCGGAGCAGGTTAAAGATGACGAGCTTTGGCAAGCCTCCCTGGCTAAGAAAAAAGTTGGCGCCCCTGTATCATAATCCTGTCAAGCAAATATTAACCGAAGCCGATCTGCACACCGTTTGTGAGCAGGCCGGCTGTCCAAATATGGGGGAATGCTTTGCCGCAGGAACCGCGACAATTCTTATTTTGGGTAAAGTTTGTACAAGAAATTGTCATTTTTGTGCAGTAGAACATGGCCTTCCTCTGAGTCCTAACGCCGGCGAACCCCAGCGGGTGGCTCTATCTGTCAAAAGGATGGGGCTTCAATATGTGGTAATTACCTCGGTAACCCGCGATGACTTAAGCGATGGCGGGGCCGCGCATTTTGCCCAAACCATCCGGGCAATTTACTCATTGAATCAAGGGATTAAAGTCGAGGTACTGGTTCCTGATTTTAACGGAGAAAGGGCCTCATTGGCCGAGGTTTTAGAAGCGCAACCGGCCGTCCTCAGCCATAATGTTGAGACTACTCCGCGCCTTTATCCCCAAGTCCGGCCCCAAGCCGATTTTAGGAGATCTATTGATTTATTAAGAGGGTCTAAAGAGACAAATCCCCAAGTCCCGATCAAATCTGGATTTATGCTTGGCCTGGGCGAAACAGAGGATGAGGTAATAAGTCTTTTTCATGATCTCAGAGAGGTAGGATGTGATTTCTTGACTATCGGTCAATATCTTCAGCCGCGTTCGGATCTGCTGCCCGTAGTGCGCTACGTTCATCCGGATGAATTTGCCAGCTACCGTCTAAAAGGATTAGAGATGGGTTTCAAATCCGTGGCCTCCGGTCCTTTTGTGCGAAGCTCCTATAATGCACGGCAATTTTTTGAGGCAAGAAATACATCATGAAATCATCATAGGCGGTAGGGATTTTATAAGCGTAGATTTTGAGAAAGCGCGAATCTTCCAGCTATCCCAGACAATAAATTCTCCCCTCCCCTTTTCAGAATCTCTCCCCATCTCCGGCTTTGGAATTTTTCAGTAAGACAGAAGCTTTGCCAGGCGGGGCAGGAATGGATGGACCACCGATTCTTCAGCTAGTATGAACCTGCGGTGCATTCCCAAACCAAAATCCTACCAACCACTCCACCTCAAAGCCTGCCAAAAAAATGACTGCATATAAAGCCCCAGGTGAAACGATTTGCATCCAGCCAAGGGTAAACCATGGCTCTCCCCAGAGGAGATCCAAAAATCAACCGCACGGCTCTCCCGGGGACAATAAACTCTTCCCTATCCGGATATAGACAGATATTCCCAATATCTAATCCTGGAAAATTTTCAGTGAGACAAACCAGGGAAAAAGGCGGGGCAGGAATCGGAGGGCGATGGAGAGGATGATATTGCAGGGGGGTGGGCGAGGGGAGGGTGAAACCAAGACCTGAGACACACCTTAGCTTCGCATTTGGTATTGAAGGGAGCGAACCTCAAGGCGGTGCAAAGGCTCCTGGGTCATTCAGATTCAAAGATGACAGACCGCTACTCCCACCTCTCCCCCGACCATCTGAGGGAATCGGTAAATCTCCTAAGCCGTTTACCGAGTGGTAAAGAAATGGTAAACATTTTCCCCAGCAAATCTCCGAAAGCTGGAGCCGGCACGGGGGGTCGAACCCCGGACCTGCTGATTACGAATCAGCTGCTCTACCACTGAGCTATGCCGGCCTGGCCCTTATTTTAGCCGCCTCCGGTCTTTTTCGCAATGCTCCTCGATGGTCAGGGTCATAGTAGTTGCGGTGGGGCCGGCAGCCTGAATTGGTGGGCCGCACTTCTGCCGATCTGGCAATCCCGGAAGAACGCCTGCGGGGCCAGATCGACAAGAAGACCAAGCCCTGTTCCCCATGGCCGATTTGGCAGAAACTTAGGCTTGGGCCAGGGATTGCTTTTGCCGAAGGCGCTGCTTAAGGTTTCTTTGAAGGCTGAACCAAAAAGCCGCAGGCGGGAGGAAACTTTGATGAAAAAGGTCAATGTGATTGAGGCCAACGATTTCTCCGAAAAAGGCATGAAAAAGCTGCTGGTACACGACTCTCCCTATTTCAAGATCCTTAACTTCAATTTCAAAGCTGGCCAGGAACTCCCGGTCCATGCCCACGACATCGAGGGGCAGGTGAGTTTGGTGGTCTTGGAGGGCGAGGGGGAATTCCTCGGAAAAGACGGCGCCCTGCTGCCGGCCGCCCGGGGAGACGTGCTGATATCCGAGATCGCCGAACCGCACGGCATCAGGGCCAGGACCGACTTGCGGCTGCTGGTCACCATTGCCCCGCCTATTTGAGCGGGGGAAGTGCAGCAAGTCTGAAGATAGTCGGCAGGCAAAATCTGTTCAGGGAAAAAATGGTTGTTTTTTTGGGGTCACTTGGCTATTCTTCTTTAAAAATATCGCTATGAAGGGCAAGAAACCCAATCATGGCCGGGGGACCGCCCTGGCTGAAAGCCCCGAATCGCAAGGGACTCAAATCAAGGGCCGCCTCTGGATTGAAAAGCAGGGGGAGATCTTTTTGAGCTGGGGCCGGGTGGTACTGCTGGAGCGCATCCAGGAAACCGGCTCCATCGCCGCGGCCGCCCGTTCCATGAAGATGGCCTACAGCCATGCCTGGACCCTGGTAGCCAGCATGAACGACCTGGCCGGGGAAGGACTGGTGTCTCGAACCTCTGGCGGCCGCAATGGGGGGCGGGCCTGGCTGACTCCGGCGGGAGAGACGGCAGTGGCGGAATTCTGGGAACTGGCTGGCAATTTCCGGGAATGGCTCAAAAACCAAGACGTTTAAATTTGCTCAGGAATTTTTTTGGAGAGCGGTATACTATTAATAGAATATCGCTCTGGAAAATTATCGTATGCGGCCCATTAGAACAGCAGCAAGAAGAATATCGCCAGTCGTCCACCTAAGGTGAGATGGAGGTTAGATAGCGCATGAGCAAACCCACCTTAAACATCAATGGGATGACCGTAGAATTTCAATCCGGTCAAACCATCTTAGAAGCAGCCCGGGCGGCGGGAATCTATACCATCCCTACCCTGTGTTACCTCAAAGACACTACGGCTACCGGATCATGCCGCATGTGCCTGGTGGAGGTGGAAGGGGCGCGGACCTTATTGCCGGCCTGCGCCACGGCGATCACGCCGGGGATGGAGATTAAGACCGAGTCGGATAGGGTGGAGGCCTCCCGCCGGATGGTGCTCGAACTCTTGTTGGCGTCCGGCAACCATAACTGCCTGGTATGCGAAGCCAATGGCGTCTGCGAGTTGCAGGCCCTGGCGTACCGTTATCAGGTGGCGACCCCCGGTTTCGCCAACCCGCCGGATACTCAATATTACCTCGAAGACAATAAGAATTTGATCCGGCGGGATTTTTCCAAGTGCATCATGTGCGGCCGCTGCGTGCGGGCCTGTAATGAAAAGCAGGTGAACCAGGCCATCAGCATCGGCTGCCGGGGGGTGGACAATAAGATCGTCACCCGCGCTGACCTTGCTTATAGCGAGTCGGATTGCGTCTTTTGCGGTGAATGCGTACAGGCCTGTCCGGTGGGCGCCCTGCTGGAGTTGAAAGCCATCGGCAAGGGCAGGGCGTGGGAAACGAGGAAGGTGCGCACCACCTGTCCCTATTGTGGGGTGGGCTGTCAGCAGTGGCTGCACCTCAAGGGTGGCAAAATCATCAAGGTGACCGGGGTGGACGGCGCCGCGCCCAACCAGGGACGTCTCTGCGTCAAAGGCCGCTTCGGCTATGACTTTATCTACTCCCCGGAACGACTGACGATGCCGCTGATCAAGAGCAACGGCGAGTTTAGGGAGGCTCCCTGGGATGAGGCCCTGGACCTGGTGGCCTCCAAGCTCAAGGAGACCATTGCCCAGCATGGGCCCGACGCCATCGCCGGGGTGAGTTGCGCCCGCAGTATCAACGAAGATTCTTACCAGATGCAAAAACTTTTCCGCGCCGTGATCGGGACCAACAACATCGATCACTGCGCCCGAACCTGACACGCTCCCACAGTCGCCGGACTGGCGGCTTCCTTTGGTTCCGGGGCGATGACCAATTCCTTCGCCGATTTTGCCAAGGCCAAGATGTTTTTTGTGATCGGCTCCAATATGACCGAGGCCCATCCGGTAGCCGCGACGTTTCTGAAAAATGCGGTGCGCCACGGGGCCAAGCTCATCGTGTCGGACCCGCGCCGCACCAAGTTGACCGAATTCGCCGATGTCCATGTGCCCATTAAGGTCGGCTCCGACGTGGCCTACCTCAATGGTTTGATGGCCGTCCTGATCACCGAGAACCTCTATGATCAGAAGTATGTCGAATCCTGCTGCACCGGCTTCGAGGCCCTGAAGTCCAAGGTTATGGAGTATCCGCCGGAGCGCGCCGCGGCCATTGCCGGCATCAGCGTGGAGATGTTAATTGATGTCGCCCGGCGCCTGGCCGCGGTCAAACCCCTGATGCTGATCTATACCCTGGGGATTACCGAGCACACCTGCGGGGTCAACAACGTCATGAGCTGCGCCAACCTGCAGATGGTGTTAGGGAACGTCGGTTTTGAATGCGGCGGCGTCAACCCGCTGCGCGGCCAGAACAATGTGCAGGGCGCCTGCGACATGGGGGCGCTGCCCAATGTCTTTCCCGGTTATCAAAAAGTGGAAGACCCGGCGGCCCGGGCCAAGTTCGAAGCCGCCTGGGGTGTGAAGCTCCCGGAAAAGAACGGCCTGATGATGCCGCAAATGATGGACGGCCTGGTGGACGGCAAGATCAAGTTCTTTTACGTCTTCGGGGAAAATCTGGCCAACACCGAACCCGATATCCGGCACGTGGAACATTGTCTGGAATCAGCGGAATTCATGGTCTGCCATGATATCTTTCCTACCGAAACCACCCGCTTTGCCGACGTCATCTTCCCGGCCGCGGCCTGGAGCGAGGACGACGGCACCTTTACCAACTCGGAGCGCCGGGTCAGCCGGGTACGCAAGGTCTCCCAGGCGCCGGGCCAGGCCAAACCCAACTGGTGGATTTTTAAGGAATTGGCCAAACGCCTGGGGCAGGACTGGGCCTCCAACAGCGCCCAGGAAATCTGGGATAACGAAGTCTCCCATCTGACCCCCTCAATGGTGGGGGTGAAATATTACCGCATCGAGGGCGACGGCTTGCAATGGCCGGTGCCCGATTGCGATCATCCGGGCACCTGCACCCTGCACCAGGATGGCTGTTTCACCTGCGGTCAGGGTCGCTTTGTCGCGGTGGATTGGACCCCGCCGGCGGAAGTGCCGGATGAGGAATATCCCCTGGTGCTCAGCACCGGCCGCCGCCTCTACCAATACCACAGCCGCACCCAGACCGGCCGCTGCCTGGGGCTGAATGACATTCTGGGCGAAGAGACTGCCGATATCTCGGCCATCGATGCCGAGAAATTGGGCATCAAGCACGGTGAGATGGTCTCCGTCAAGTCGCGGCGCGGCGAGGTGAAGGTCAAGGCCAAGGTTACCCAGGAAGTGCCTGAGGGTCTGGTGTGGATGGCCTTCCATTTCCGGGAAGCCTGCGCCAACTGGCTCACCAACCCGGTGTTCGATCCGGTCTGCCAAACGGCCGAATACAAGGCCTGCGCGGTCCGGATCGAGAAAATCTAACCTAGCTGACGCCCACGGAGGCCAAACCACGACGGCCCATTGGCAGTGGTCACCCAGAAGGGGGCAGCGAAGTCTTTGGAGTGCAGAGTTCTATTCCAGGTACTCCTGGAAACCCTAAGGCCCCCCGCCTTAATGGGGAAGGGGTTACGGTGCAGGTTCCTTGACAGGAATCCGGCAATTCAAAAACCCTAACTGTGCAAGGGAGGTATTCCATGAACAGCACCCGAAGAACTTTTATCAAGGTTTTGGGGGGTGGGATTACCGGCCTGAGTCTGACCGAGGTAATTTTGAAGCGCCAAGGTTGGGCCGCGGCGGTGTATCCCGCCAAGACCAAGAACACCAAGACCACCACTTCCATCTGTCCCTTCTGCAGCGTGGGCTGCGGCCTGATCGCCAACACCCTGGGGGATAAACTGGTGAATGTGGAAGGGGACCCCGACCACCCCATAAACCAGGGATCGCTTTGCAGCAAAGGCCAGGCGGTGCGGGAGATCGTCACCAGCCCCAGGCGCCTCAAAACCGTCCATTACCGGGCCCCGGGAGGCGATCACTGGGAAGAGAAGCCCCTGGAGTGGGCCGTGCAAACCCTGGCCCAACGCCTCAAGGCCACCCGGGACGCTAACTTCACCACCAAGACCCCGGCCGGGGTGACGGTGAACCGGGCCGAAGCCCTGGCCGCCATCGGCGGCTCCCAATTTACCAATGAAGAGTGCTATCTTCTAATAAAGCTGAACCGGGCACTGGGATTCGTTTACATGGACCAGCAGGCCGGCCTCTGACACTCCCCCACCGTGGCCTCGTTGGGGCCTACCTTCGGCCGGGGAGCGATGACCAACCACTGGATTGATCTCGCCAACAGCGATTGCCTCATGATCGTCGGCTGCAATCCGGCGGAGAACCATCCCATCAGCTTCAAGTGGATCACCAAGGCCAAGGAGAAGGGGGCCAAACTTATCGTCATCGACCCCCGGTTTACCCGGTCCGCAGCCAAGGCCGATTTCTACGTGAGGCTGCGGCCCGGCACCGATATCGCCCTGTTCGGCGGCCTCATCAATCACGTGCTGCAAAACGATCTTTTCCCCAGGGATTACGTGGCGCAGTATACCAATGCCGCCTTCGTGGTGAACAAGAACTTCGATTTCCACGACGGCCTCTTTTCCGGTTACCAGGCCGCCAAGCGGGCCTACGACCCGGCCACCTGGGATTACGAGCTGGACGCCCAGAAAAACCCGGTCACCGATCCCACCTTAAATCATCCCCGGTGTGTCTTTCAACTCCTGAAGGAGCATTTTGCGCGCTACACCCCGGAGATGGTGGAAGTCACTACCGGCGTCCCCCAGGCGCAATTCCTGAAACTGGCCGCTCTTTACGGGGCCACCGGGCAGCCCGGCCGCGCCGGCAGCATCCTTTATGCATTGGGAGCCACCGAGCATACCATCGGGGTGCAGATCATCCGTGGCTATTCCATTCTCCAACTCCTTTTAGGGAACATGGGGATGCCGGGTGGAGGCATCAATGCCCTGAGGGGGGTGTGCAACGTCCAGGGCTCCACGGACATGGCCCTACTGTCCCTCAACGTCCTGGGCTATATGGGGACACCCCAAGAAGCAACCCATCCTACCTTGAAAGATTATCTGGACAAAGAGACGCCCAAGGCCGGCTTCTGGATCAACAAGCCCAAGTTTTTCGTCAGCCTCCTCAAGGCTTTTTGGGGGGATGCGGCCCGGAAAGAGAACGACTTCGCCTACGACTATCTTCCCAAAGTCGGCACGGGGTTCCAGGGCGCGGGCTATGGCTGGCTCTCCATCTTCGAGAACATGGCCGCGGGTGGCATCAAGGGCCTGTTGGTTTGGGGCATGAACCCGGCGATAAGTTCCAGCAACCTGAACCAGACCTATGCCGCCCTGGGGAAGCTGGACTGGCTGGTGGCCTTTGACCTCTTCGAAAGCGACACCGCCGCTTTCTGGAAGCGTCCCGGCGCCACCCCCAAGGACATCAAGACCGAGGTCTTCCTTTTTCCCGCGGCCGCGTCCCTGGAGAAGGAGGGGAGTATCACCAACAGCGGCCGCTGGCTGCAGTGGGGCTATCAGGCGGTCAAGCCCCGGGGTGACGCCAAGAGCATTCTATGGTACGTCAACCGCCTGGTCTTGGAGCTGAAGCAACTTTATCAGAACGATCCCAAGGCCGTCTCTCCGGAGCCCATCGTCAAATTGAGCTGGGATTACGGCGCGGGACCGGACGTCCACCTGGTGGCCAAGGAAATCAACGGCTTCACGGTGGACGACAAGAAGCAGGTGGCTAATTTTCTGGCCCTCAAAGATGACGGCACCACCGCCTGCGGCAACTGGATTTACTCCGGCTGCTACCCCGGCCCTGACCAGAAGGATAATCTGATGACCCGCCGGGACCAGAAGGACCCGAGTGGCCTGGGCCTATACCCCGGCTGGACCTGGTCCTGGCCGGTAAACCGGCGGATCATTTACAACCGCTGCTCCGCGGATATCAACGGCCAACCCTGGAGTAAAGACAAGAACCTGGTACAGTGGGATCCGGTGGGCAAAAAATGGCTCCGGAACGACGTTCCCGACTTCAAGTGGATCGACCCGGCCACCAAGGTGGAAGTGCCCCCCGAGGAGTCTGCCAAGGCCCCTTACCTCATGCTCCCGGAAGGCAAAGCCCGGCTTTTTGTGCCCAAGGGATTTTTAAAAGAAGGGCCTTTCCCGGAACACTACGAAGCCATGGAAGCCGCCTTCGTCAACCCTGTTTCCAAACAGCAGTGCAACCCGGTGATACGGATCTGGAAATCGGCCCTGGACCAGGCGGCGGAATTGCGGGACCCGAGGTTTCCCGTCATCGCCACCACCTTCCGGCTTACCGAACACTGGGACAGCGGTTCCATGACCCGGAACCTCACCTGGCAGGCGGAGCTGATGCCGGAGATGTTTGTGGAGATCAGCCCCAGCCTGGCCAAAGCCAAAGGGATCAGGTCCGGCGATTGGGTCAAGGTCAAAAGCATTCGCGGGGAGGTCCTGGCCCGGGCCAACGTCACTTCCCGGGTGGCCCCCTTTTCCTGCGGTGCCGGGACCTTCAAGAACAGGGTGGAGATGGTGGCCCTGCCCTGGCACTTCGGCTACGCCGGGTATATCACCGGCGGTCCGGACAGCCGCCAGAATTATGCGGCCAACCAGCTCACCCCCATGGTGGGGGATGGCAACACCCAGACCCCCGAGTACAAGGTGTTCCTGGTGAATATTGAGAAGGCCTAAGCCGGGGAGGAGAGATCAGGGCGCCAAGCCACGGAACTCTCTGGGGAAGCGGGTTAAACGCATGAATATCGGTTCCTATTCCTTTGATGATTTTTTGCAAGTGGTCAAGTCATTTCATGGCAATGTGGCGCCCGGCGTAGTCCTCGGCGGAATCATGGTCGAGGCGGCCCTCCGGCAGTTGCCGGCAGAGGCGCTATTTGACGCCATTTGCGAAACCCGGAATTGTCTCCCGGACGCCATCCAGCTTCTTACCCCCTGCACCCTCGGCAACGGCTGGCTCAAGGTGGTTAACGTGGGCCGCTTCGCCCTGGCTCTTTACGATAAGTACGGGGGTGAAGGCGTGCGGGTCTTCCTGGACCCTGCGAAGGCAGCCGACTGGCCGGAAATCAATTCCTGGTATCGCAAACTCAAACCCAAAAAGGAGCAGGACCCCGACCGGCTTCTGGAAGAAATCAAGAATGCCGGGCCGGAAATCCTGGGATGGCAGCAAGTCAAGATCCGCCCCCAGTTCCTGGGCAGGCGCAGCCGGGGCCGCATCGTCATCTGTCCGCTCTGCCGGGAAGCCTATCCGTCCCAGGATGGCGGCATCTGTCGCGCCTGCCAGGGTGATGTGCCTTACCTGACCGAACAGTGCCAGGAAGAGACCGGGAGCCATGGTCCTATCCTGCAAACGCTACCGGCGAAGGAGGCTGTAGGCCGCCGGGCCTTGCATGACATGACCATGATCGTGCCTGGGGCCAGCAAAGGCCCGGCCTTCGAAAAGGGCCAGGTGATCGGCGTGGGCGACCTCTGCCGCTTGCAGCAGATGGGGCGGCGACATCTTTATGTCATGGAAGAAAATCAGGTCGGCCCCGAGTGGGTGCACGAAGACGAGGCCGCCCTGGCCTTCGCCCGGGCTCTGGCGGGCGAGGGCGTAACCTTCACCGATCCTCCCCGGGAAGGCAAAGTCAACCTGCTGGCTGCCCGGGATGGGCTCCTGGTGGTGGACGAACCTCGCCTGGAAGCCTTTAACCTGGTGCCCGGGGTGATGTGCGCCTGCCGGCAGGGGTTTTCGCTGCTGACTCAAGGCCGAGTTCTGGGGGCCACCCGGGCCATCCCTCTTTTTCTGCCCCGGGGCGACTTTCACAGAGCCCTGGCTATCCTCAGTGATGGTCCCTTGTTCCAGGTATTGCCCCTGCGCCAGCCCCGGGTCGGTATTCTGGTCACCGGCACGGAAGTCTTCATGGGGCTGGTGGAGGACAAATTTATCCCTATCATCACCACCAAGGTGGAGCAATTCGGCGCCCAGGTGCCCAAGTCCCTGATTGTGCCGGATGATCGGCGGGCTATCGGCGACGCGGTGCGGGAACTCCTGGACTGCGGCATCGATCTCCTGGTGACCACCGCGGGGCTCTCCGTCGACCCCGATGACCTCACCCGCCAGGGCTTGGTGGACGCCGGCGCGACTGACATTCTCTATGGCGCTCCCATTATTCCGGGGGCCATGACCTTGCTGGCCCACATCGGTGCCGTCCAGGTCATGGGGGTGCCGGCTTGCGCCTTGTATTTCAAGACTACCAGCTTCGACCTACTGCTGCCGCGCCTGCTGGCTGGTCTGACCATCACCCGGAGTGATTTGGCGCGTTTAGCCAATGGGGCCTTCTGTCTGGAGTGCAAGGTTTGCACCTTTCCCCAGAAATGCCCGTTCGGCAAGTAAATCGAAGCCAATACATTCCGGCAAACCATAACGGTTATCCTTGTAATCCGCCCGGAAGGGAGAAACCATGAAGGTGAGCATGGAGAATGTCTTAAAAGGCAAGGTGGTGGAGATCAAAAAGGGCATGATTATGACTAATATCAAGGTGGTAATAGGTGACGGCGGTATCTTCACTGCGATTGTCACCGACTCGGCCTTGAAAGAACTGGACGCCAAAGTAGGGGACGAATTGGAGGTTCTCATGACCGCCGGCGTCATGGCTGCCAGAGATTGGCACTAGTTTTTTCCAAAGTCGAGACTCGTCAGAGGTCATGCATTACCATTACCAGGCCAGGGAAGCTGCCTCGTTATTACCTTTGACCGCTAACTTGGGCTCTGCTCACTGACTTTGAAATCCCAAATTGATTCATGTCATTACCTAGTGGATGAGCCCATAACTCAAATTCCCGTCTGGCGATATTCCCGAGGTCAACTGGCTGCGGCGACGGCTAAGGTGGCCGTGGAAGAACCCCTGGAGATTCGCCTGCATGGGGAGCCCTTCCAGGTATTGATGCGCCTGCCGGGCTGGGAAAAGGAACTGGCCCTGGGCTTTCTTTATACAGAGGGAATCGTCCGAGATCTTAGCGAGGTCATCACTATTCACTTTTGTGGTGCCGCCGCGGACCCCCTCTTGCCGCCCAACGTGGTGGAGGTGCAATTAACGGACGCCGCTTTGGAAAGGCGGGGCCGCCGCCACCTGGAGGTGGCCTATTCCAGTTGCGGGCAGTGCGCCAAGGAGGCGGTGAGCGAGATCTGCCGGGCAACCGCCCCAGTGGACAGCGAGCTCACGGTTGCCACCCCGGTGATCCTGGACCTCATGAGACGAATGGAGGAGGAGCAAACTGTATATCGGGAGACAGGCGGCACCCATGGTGTGGCCCTGGCTGCACCTGAAGGCGGCTCTCTTCTGCTGGCCGAGGATGTGGGGCGTCACAACGCCATGGATAAGGTTATTGGCCGGGCGCTGCTCCAGAAGCGAGACCTCTCCAGGCTGATGGTCCTACTCAGCGGCCGCATCAGCTTCGAGATGGCTCTGAAGGCCATTCGCGCTCGCATCCCCATCCTGGCCGCGGTCTCGGCCCCCACTTCCATGGCCTTAAAACTGGCCCAGGAACTCAACCTCACCCTGGTGGGCTTCGCCCGGAACCGGCGCCTCAATATCTACACCCACCCCCAGCGCTTGCTCGATTTATCAGGGTAAAGTGATCTTTTTGGTTAAGGCGCGGCCACCGGCCGATTTCTACCTTAAAGGGGCAGGACCTTGCCGTCCTGGACCTGATAGCCCATGGCTCTTAAGATGGCGGACTGCCGGTTGCTGACCGGCTCCACTATCCTTTTGAGCTTACCCGCCGATTTCTCCTGATAGATGGCGGTCCTCAGGGACCTCAACTCAGCTACGGCCTCCCGGGGAGCGAGGTGGAAGCCCTGGGCGCTGAGGCGCCGGCACAGGAGGGCCAGGTAGGTCATGGCCGCCACGCAGACAAACAGATGCACCCGGATTTTGGAGCCGGTCCAATGGTAAAGGGGCATGAGGGTCACCGGCAGGGTGCTCCGGGCCTCGCCTCCGCTGGCGGCCCCGAGGCCGTTGCCCTTACCCCCCGGACTTTGGGCCTCCAGGACCCCCCTGCTGCTGTAGGTTTCAAATATTTCCGCCGGGGTCCAATCTTTCCGGTCGGTGATGAGGATCTGTTTCCCGAAATGACGCACGTTGCTGGCCATCTGGCGGTGGTTGAGCTGCAAGACCAGGTGGAGGCGCCCATTCTCCCGGGAGAAACTCAACTGAAAGAGGCTGGGGCTTATTTGCAGCCGCCGGCACAACTGAGCCAGGTGGTCTTTGAGGGCCTGGGGCGCCTCTTTCCCTGCCTCTGCCTGCAAGGAGCCTGGCTCCAGGGCCGCCATCTCCTTGCGCACTTTTTGGACCTTTTTCCCCAGCTCCCGGTAGCTCTGGTGGAAGGCCTTGGGGTCGAAGGTGATGAACACCCGGCGGGAGCGTCCCCAAAAGTCGGCCCGGGTTTCATAAAAAAGCACCTGATCGCCGTCATCCCCCAGGTTGGGGTGGCGCCCCTCGGCCAGGCCGGACAGGGGGGAGAACTCCTTCATGGAGGTCTTGGTTAACTCCGGAGCCGCCTCCGGAGGGCAGGAGGCGATGAAGTGCAGTCCTTCCTGGCCGTTGAGACGGCTGACCAGGGCCTCGGAGTCTATGCCGCGGTGGAATAGTAAGGTGACGTCCTGAACCGGCGCCCCCAGATGCGCCACCCGGGCCAACAGGTCGTCCAGGCCGCGGTCGAAGAACTTCCCTTCCGAAAGGTTCCCGGAAAAGGTCTGATAATACAAGGGCACCCGCTGCGGCCAGGCGCTCACCAGGGCCAAACCGCTGCCCGGCTGCTGGGGTTGCCTGACAAAATCCTCGTCCGGCCACTCCTCAGCCAACCGCGGAGACTTGGGGGTAGCGGGCAATCTGGTGGCTTCGATCAATAACCGTCTTTCCCCGTTGGCCATCAGAGAGTTCACCTTTTTAAAAAAGGTGACCGCGATCTTTTCCAGGTCCGAATCATTGATGCGATCCCAGTGGTTCCAGAAATTTTGGGAATTTAGGGACTCCAGGCGCAGGGGCCGGATGCGTTGAATGTCGGTGGTCTCATACCAGGCTGCCAGTTGCCGCTTACTGGTGGGGGCGATGGCCCGGTTCAAGGCGGCGTAAAAGACCATCTCTCCCAGAGAAGGACCCTTGGTGCGCTTCTTGGGGGGCAGAATTTCATTGACTATCCCCGCCAGATCCAGATCCTTGTCCAACTCATTAATGACAAAGACCGACCCGAACTCCTTGGGAGAAAACCCCCCGCGGCCCAAGAGGGTTTCGACCTTGTCCGCGGTGCCCAGATAGACCTGATTTACGGTGGTGGGCTTGCCATAGACTCGCTGGGTCTCCCTGATATAGTAATATTCATGCCCTTTTTTAACTTTTTTGTATAGATGGGCCATATCCCTTCCATTCCAGGAAATTTAATTAGACCATGCCAAATATTATTAACTCAAGTTTCGCACCAAGTATTAATGGGAGCGGAAAAGAGATTAAATTCCCCCTCACCCTAACCCTCTCCCCCATCGGGGGAGAGGGGATAAAGCTGGAACCCCTTTCATGCTCCCGTTAATAAATGGTTTCACAGCCGGCGCTTCTGCGGCGTGGGCCGGCGGGGGTCATGACTCCCCGGCCTTAAGGAGTTCCTGGGCCACCAGCGAGAGCAAGCCCCAGACCGCATCCAGGAACCAGAAGCGGTCCAGGTGGGCCGGCAGGGTGAAGGAGACCTGGGCTGGAAACTCCTCATCCGCCTGCCACAGGATCACTGCCACCGTCAGCCCGGGGAAGACCCGCAGGGCCAGGGCCGCGTCCCCTGCCGGCCTGGCTTCCGCCCTGAGCTTCTGGCCGGCGGCCAGGAAACCGGCCAGGTCCTGGCCGAACCTGGCTTCCAGGGGAGCGTTGGGAAGGACGTGATGGCCCCGGAAAAAGGTGGCCCCCCCCGGCAATTCCAGGGGGCCGATGGGGGGCCCCAAGGCCGAGGGGACCAGATGCAGCAGGTAGGTGAGGGCCAACAGGCAGGCCCGGAACCCCGGGTCCCCCTCCAGCCTCGGAAGCACCCGGATCTGCCGCCGGGCCGGATCGATCCGCAACTCCCGGTCCAGAAAGGGCAATTCGTACTCCCCCTCCCGGAAAATGACCCCGGTGCGGCCGGTCACCTCCGCCGGGTCCCGCTCCCCCAGATCATTCCAGATCTCCTGGCTCACCTCGGCGCACTTCTCGTAGGCCATCTAGTTCTCCGGACCACTTTGTCGGTTTTAGCCGCGCATCGGCAGGTTGCGGCGCCACCGGCCATTTTCCGCAGCCGGCTGCAAAGGAGAGGGCCATTTTACCAAGACTGGCGATTTTAAGGTTCCGTCTTCCTTTAATATTTTATACTATTCGAGGATGTTACAAAATATGGAATTCATGACCCTATGAAAAAATTCTTCTATCCAAAAAGTCTGGTAGTGGTGGGGGTTTCGGAATCCCCGGACAACCTGGCCCGGGGGGTTGTGGCCAATCTCTTGCAGTTTAATTATCAGGGGAAGATATTCCTGGTGGGCCGCCGGCCCGGCGCTGCCTTCGGTTTGCCCATCCTCCCGAGCCTCCGGGAGCTTCCCGGGCCGGTGGACCTGGCGGTGATCCTGACCCCGGCCCGTTTGGTGCCGGCCCTGGTGCAGGACTGCGGAGAGTTGGGCATCTCCCGGGTGGTGGTGGAAGCCGCCGGGTTTTCCGAACTGAGTGAGGCTGGCCGGGTCCTGGAAGAGGAGGTCCGGGCCCTGCTAAAAAAATACCAACTGCGGCTCATCGGCCCCAACGGCCTGGGCTGCATGAACCTGGAGATCGGCCTGGCCTTGCCCTTCGCCCAGATGCAGCCGCGGCCCCGGCTGGGCCGCATCTCCATCATTGCCCAGAGCGGCGGGGTGGCTACTCATCTGATGGCCTGGATGACCCGGGAAGGCCTGGGGGTCAACAAATTCCTGAGCCTGGGCAACAAGCTGGACGTGGCGGAAAACGAGGCCCTGGCCTATTTCCTGGAGGACCCGGGGACCGCCGCGGTCTATGTCTATCTCGAAGGTATCGGGGATGGCCGGGGCCTCTTGCAGGCGGCCCGCGGGGCCACCAAACCCATTTTCCTGCAGGTGGCCAACGTGGGGGCGGAGACCGCGGCCATCGCCCAATCCCACACCGCCTCCCTCAGCACCGATGAGGAGGTGCTGGCCGCCGCCTGCCGCCAGGGTGGCATGGTGCACCTCCGGAGCCAGGCGGAGTTCCTCTCCCTGGCCAAGCTGGTGGGCCAGCCGCCGGTTAAGGGAAACCGCCTGGTGATTTTCTCCCGCAGCGGCGGTGAGGCGGTGGTGGGCGCCTATGCCTGCCGCCGTTACGGTTTCCGCCTGCCGCCCCTGGCCTCGCCGCTGGCGGATTTCATCCGCTCCCACTCCCGGGCCGGGGTCATCAGCCCCGGCAACCCCATCGACCTGGGGGACGTCTTCGATTTCACCGTCTATACCGAAGTCATGGCCCAGGTCTGCCGCGACCCGGAAGTGGACGCGGTCCTGCTCCACTATGGCCCCCTGGCCGACTTCGAGATCCCAGCCGGCCGGGAAATGGCCCGGCGCATGGTGGAGTTGGCCCGGTCTGCCGGCAAGCCCCTGGCCATCACCCTGTTAGTCACCCTGGCGGAAGAGGAATTTTTCCGGGAAACCCTGGGGGTGCCGGTGTATAACTTCCCTGAAGAGGCGGTCCGGGCCCTGGCCTTGAGCCGGGATCAGGCCTGCCGCGCCCCGGAGGTTGCCGTGGCGGCCCCACCCTTGCCGGCTGCCGAAAAGCTCTCCGGGTGGCTGGCTCTTACAAAAGAGACCCGGGAGGGATTTCTACCTCTTCCCCTGGCCCTCACCATCATTGAGGCCCTGGGAGTAGCGGCGGCCCCCTGGCAAGTGGCCGCCAGTCCGGAGGAGGCGGCCGCGGCCGCCGCCGGCCTGGGTTTTCCCGTGGTCCTGAAACTCGCCGCCGCCAGCCTGGTGCATAAGACCGAAGCCGGGGCCGTCCTCTTAAACCTCAAGGATGGCGAGGCGGTAATGGCCGCCTACCGGCAACTGGCGGACCTGGCTCAAGAGGGCCTGCCCCCGGAGGAGCCCTGGCAGGTACTGGTCATGGCCCAGGTGGCCGGCGGCCGGGAAGTGCTGCTGGGAGGCCGCCGGGACCGGGCCTTTGGGCCAGTGGTGGCCTTTGGGGCCGGGGGTTTGGAAACCGAGATCCTGGGTGACGTGGCCCTCAGACTGGCCCCCATCAGCCCGGCCCAGGCCCGGGACCTCATGGGAGAGACCCGCATCGGCCGCGGGCTCGCCGGCTTCCGGGGCCAGCCCCCCGGAGACCTGGAAGGCCTGAGCCGGGCCCTGGCGGCCCTGTCCCAGCTATTGGCGCAGTTTCCCCAAATCCAGGAGGTGGACCTCAACCCGGTGCTGGTCTTTCCCGGCCGGCCCGGACTGTTGGCCCTGGACGCCCGGATTCGAGTTTTTGGTTAGGGCAAGGGGATGGTGGCGAAGCTCAACGGCTGCTCGACCACCTATTTTCTGTTTTCTGTCTCTGCTAAAGGGCCTTTGCCTTTGATTTTGCCCTTCACAGAAAGCAGGTAACCGCATTCATTAACCGGTGAAGAACTCGTGATAGTGGCTCTCTTGGTTGGCCTGGCGGCCGGGCTCTTCGGAGGCTTGCTGGGCGTGGGTGGCGGGGTCATCATGATCCCCCTGATGGTGCACTTTTTCAAATTCAGCCAACACCAGGCCCACGGCACCAGCCTCATGGCCCTGGTCTTCACCGGGCTGGCCGGGGCCTTCACGTATTATCTGCATGGCTCGGTGGACTTTCTGGCCGGCGGCCTGCTGGCCGCCGCCGCCATCTTTACCGCCCGCTTCGGAGCCCTTTATGCCCACGCCCTGCCGGAATGGCAACTCAAGAGGGCCTTTGGGTGGTTCTTGATCTGCGTCTCCCTGTTGTTATTGAGTAAACCGTACCTCACTCACCTGGCGTTTCTCTCCCATCCCGCCGCGGGCTGGGGCAAGGTCGCGGTGCTGCTGGCCAGCGGCGCGGCGGCCGGTTTCCTCTCCGGGATGATGGGGGTGGGCGGCGGCGCCATCATGGTGCCGGCCATGGTGCTGTTGCTGGGCCACAGCCAATACACCGCCCAGGGGAGCTCGCTGTTGGCCATGGCGCCGGCGGGCGCGGTGGGGGCCTATACCCACCGGCGCTTGGGCAACGTGGTCACCCGGGTCCTGCCCGGCCTGATCCCCGGGATTTTGCTGGGCACTTACCTGGGCGGCAGCCTGGCCCATCTCCTGGCCGAAGCCCAACTGCGCTTGATCTTTGGCGCGGTGATCATCTGGCTGGGAGCCCGGGATATCCGAGATGCCTCCAGAAAGCGGCTCCAGGCGGAGGCCAGGGTCAGGCGTGAGGCCGGCGGGTTGGCGAAATAAGGCCGTCGGTCAGCCCTGAGCCTGCAGCTAAAAGAACCGGAACTGATAAAGACCTTTATTAATCGGGGTGCCATGAAGGCCAAACAGAGGGAGATCACCCCGGAGCTGGCGGCGGCCCTGCTGCGCCAGGGGCGGAGAACGGTGGCCTTGACCGGCGCCGGCATCTCGGTGGAATCCGGCATCCCTGACTTCCGCAGCCCGGACGGCCTCTGGTCCCGCTTCGATCCCGGGGAATACGCCCATATCCGGGCCTTGCGCGCCAATCCGGCCAAGGTCTGGACCATGCTCCGGGAGATGGAGGGGCTCATCCGGCGGGCCCGCCCCAATCCGGCCCATCTGGCCCTGGCGGAGCTGGAGGCCCGGGGGCTTCTCCTGGGTATCATCACCCAGAACGTGGACAATTTACACCAAGCCGCGGGGAGCAAGCGCGTGGTGGAGTATCACGGCAACGCCCTGCGTCTCCGCTGCGACCTTTGCAAAGCGCCGCACCCCATGGAGGCCGTGGATTTCCGGCAGCCTCCCGCTTATTGCCGCTGCGGCGGCCTCATCCGCCCCGACGTGGTCTTCTTCGGCGAAGCCATCCCGCCTGCCGCCCAGGCGGAGGCCGAGGAGCTGGCCCGGGGATGCGACCTGCTCCTGGTAATCGGCACCTCCGGAGAAGTGGCCCCGGCCAGTTACCTCCCTCACACCGCCAAGGAGTCCGGCGCCATCATCATGGAAAACAACCTGGCACCCACCCGCCTCACCTATACCCTCACCGACCATTTCCTGCCCGGCAAGGCGGGTGAGGTGTGGCCTATTATATTGGGTGAATTGAATAGACTTAGGTAACTCTTTAGATTTATTATATAATTAAATATTTGACGATTCTATCTTAAAGTATTATATTTTATTCAAAAAACCCTACATGGGGGCTAAAATGTCTAAGAGTTCAACGAAGAGTGGCTCTTCCAAACGAGCCCATATAATATCCCGGGATGATGGTTGGGCTATAAAGATAGAAGGCAATATAAAAGCCACTAAAATATATCAAAATAAGGATTCAGCAATTAAGGGGGCAAGAAAGCTTGTTGAGCAAGGCCATGATGTAATTGTTCATAAAAAAGACGGATCGATACAGAATTGGGAAAAGGGAAAGAAAGAGTAATGATCTCAGATGCCGAGGACTTTTCCAAAAATATTTTCATTAATTGTCCATTTGACTCAAAATATACTAAATTACTTAGGCCAATATTATTTACCATTATCTATTTAGGGTATCATCCTCGTATAGCTTCAGAAAGATCTGATTCTGGTGAAGCAAGATTTAGTAAAATCTGCGAATTGATAGGAAATTCTAAATTTAGCATTCATGATATTTCTAGATTAAAGGCATCCAAGAAATTAGAATATTACAGATTAAATATGCCCTATGAATTAGGAGTTGATATTGGTTGCAGATTCTTTGGAGGTGACAAATTTAAGGAAAAGCGCTGTATTATTTTTGAAAAAGAAAAATATAGCTATCAAAAGGCATTATCAGATTTATCTGGCTTTGACATAAAGGCACATAATAATAAGCCAAGAAAAATAATAGAAGAACTTAGACATTGGTTTGTTGAAAATGATGGAATTATGGCAGATAGTGTAACAATAATTTGGGATAATTATAATTTATTTATGACAGATTTCCAACTTACAGCAACTGCGAAAGGTTATGAACAGAAAGATATACAAAAAATGGGGGTTAATGAGTTTATACATTTTATCAAAGAATGGCTCAGTAACAAGAAAAAATAAAATGCTCCAATCAGGCTGAGTCGGAAGCATGCAAAAAGGTTAAAGACCATTCTGTGGCACTATTGACAGAGGCGATTAAAACAAAAAGGGGCGACCCAACGGGGCGACCCTCCTCTTTTATATGGCTTTGGGGAGGGGGCAAGGGCGAAATCCCTGGCCCCCTCGCCTACATACCCATTATCCTTTCTTCTTTTTAAAGGTCAGTCCCTCCCCGGCCGCGTCCACCAGGATGGTGTCGCCTTCCTGAAAGCGTCCTTCCAGGAGCAGGGGGGCCAGCTTATCCTGGAGGTAGTGCTGAATGGCCCGGCGCAGGGGCCGGGCGCCGTACACCGGGTCGTAGCCCGCCTCGGCCAGGAAGTCCCGGGCCTGATCGCTGAGTTCCAGCGAGATCTGGCGCTCCGCCAGGAGCTGCCGCAGCCTGGCCATCTGCAAGGTGACGATCTCCCGCAGCTGCTCCTGGCTGAGTCGGTGGAAGATGAGGATATCGTCCACCCGGTTGAGGAATTCCGGCTTGAAATGGAGCCGCAGGGCCTCCATGACCCGCTCCCGCATGAGCTTCTCGTCGCTGATCTCGGCGAGGTACTGGCTGCCGAGGTTGGAGGTCATAATCACGATGGTGTTCTTGAAGTCCACGGTGCGGCCGTGGCCGTCGGTGAGGCGGCCGTCGTCCAGGATCTGCAGGAGGGCATTAAAGACCTCCGGGTGGGCCTTCTCGATTTCATCGAACAGGACCACCGAGTAGGGCCGCCGGCGCACCGCCTCGGTGAGCTGCCCTCCTTCCTCGTAGCCCACATAGCCCGGGGGGGCGCCGATGAGCCGGGAGACCGTGTGCTTTTCCATGTACTCGCTCATGTCCAGGCGCACCATGGCCGCCTCGGAATCGAAAAGAAACTCGGCCAGGGCCCGGGCCAGCTCGGTCTTGCCCACCCCGGTGGGGCCCAGGAAAATGAAGGAACCCAGGGGCCGGTTGGGGTCCTGTAAGCCGGAGCGGGCTCGGCGCACCGCGTTGGAGACCGCCTGCACCGCCTCCTCCTGGCCCACCACCCGGGCCGCCAGGCGCTCCTCCATGTGCAGGAGCTTTTGCTTCTCGCCTTCCAGCATGCGGGTTACCGGGATGCCGCTCCATTTAGAGACCACTTCGGCGATGTCTTCGGCGTCCACCTCTTCCTTGAGCATGGCCCCTTCCTGCTGCAGGTCTGCCAGCTTCTTGGTTTCGGCTTCCAGATCCTGTTGCAGGTTGAGCAGCGCCCCGTATTTCAGCTCCGCGGCCCGGGCCAGGTCGCCGATGCGTTCCGCCTGGGCGGCGTCGAACTGGGTTTTCTCGATCTGCTCCTTGATGGCGCGGATGTGGCCGATGACTTCCTTTTCCTGCTGCCAGCGGGCCTTGAGGGCGCCGCTTTTTTTCCTGAGGCCGGCCAGACTCTTGTCGATCTTGAGCAGGCGCTCCTTGGAGGCCGGGTCCTGCTCCTTGCGCAGGGCCTCCCGTTCGATCTCCTCCTGGGTGATTTTGCGCTCCACCTGGTCAATGTCCGCCGGGCGGGAATCGATCTCCATACGCAGCTTGGCGGCGGACTCATCGATGAGATCGATCGCCTTGTCCGGCAGGTGCCGGTCGGTGAGGTAGCGTTGGGAGAGGGTGGCCGCGGCTACGATGGCGCTGTCCTTGATGCGCACCCCGTGGTGCACCTCGTATTTTTCCTTCAGGCCCCGGAGGATGGCGATGGTATCCTCCACCGAGGGCTCGCTCACCATGATGGGCTGGAAGCGGCGCTCCAGGGCCGCGTCCTTCTCGATGTATTTGCGGTATTCGTTGATGGTGGTGGCCCCGACGCAATGGAGCTCACCCCGGGCCAGGGCCGGCTTGATCATGTTGGAGGCGTCCACCGCGCCTTCGGCGGCGCCGGCGCCCACCAGGGTATGGAGCTCGTCGATGAACATGATGGTCTGGCCTTCGGACTCGGTCACCTCCTTGAGCACCGCCTTTAGGCGGTCTTCGAACTCGCCCCGGAACTTGGTGCCGGCGATCAGGGAGCCCAGGTCCAGGGACACCAGGCGCTTGTTCTTCAGGCTCTCGGGGACGTCGCCGTCGACGATGCGCTGGGCCAGGCCTTCCACGATGGCAGTCTTGCCCACCCCGGCCTCGCCGATGAGCACCGGGTTGTTCTTGGTGCGCCGGGACAGTACCTGGATGATGCGCCGGATTTCGCTGTCCCGGCCGATAACCGGGTCCAGCTTGCCGCTGCGGGCCATTTCCGTCAGATCCTTGCCGTATTTCTCCAGGGGCTGGAACTTCTCCTCCGGGGCCTGGTCGGTAACCCGTTGGGAACCCCTGAGGTCAGCCAGGGCCTTGAGGATGGCCTCGGGGGTGAGCCCCTGGGCCTTGAGCAGCCTGCCGGCATCGGTGGCCTTGTCCGCGGCCAGGGCCCAAAGCAGGTGCTCGGTGGAGACGTAGTCGTCCTTCATCTGCCGGGCTTGCTTCAAGGCCTCGTCCAGGGCTTTATTGGTACCGGGAGAAAGGTAGATCTGAGCCTCGCCGCTCACCCGGGGCAGCCGGGTCAGCAGGTCTTCCGTCCCCTGGAGGAGCTTTTGGGGATCGGCTTCCAATTTCTGCAGGAGGGGCTGGATGAGCCCCTCTTCCTGGGCCAGGAGGGTCCTGAGCAGGTGGGCCGGCTCCAATTGGTTGTGGCTCAACTGCCGGGCCAATTCCTGGGCCCCCTGCAGGGCCTCCTGGGCCTTATAGGTCAATTTGTCAATGGGGATCAAATCTTCTGCCTCCTTATATGTAGGGGCGGACCCAGGTGTCCGCCCTGTTTGGGGGCGCACACGCGGGTGCGCCCCTACAATACCTATTGCTACCTGAGGGCTAACAGGAAGTAATCATTACTAAATGATATGCATCTAATTTTGCCTGTCAAGGAAACATCCTCATTAGAAATTATCTTGGACCAACAGGCCACCTTACCCAAAAAACCATAAGAAATTAATTTGACGAAATATTTTTTATTGTTTAGCATAAAATTATTAAAATCCAGCCCTTCCTCATATATCGGGTTTTTAAAAAGAGGTGGAATTTTGGAATTTATGGGGCAATTGAAAATATTGGCTCAAGGGACCTCTCCGCAAGCAGTCTCACAAAAACGCGGAAAGCTTTTTGAGGACCTAATGGCTAAGGTTCTGCGCCATTATGGATATAGTATTGACACTATCCCTAGCGTTAATTATGCCGGTATGGAAATAGATATCGAGGGTAAACATCTTATAACTAGCACTCCTTTATATGCCGAATGCAAATGTTTTGAAAATGAAATAGATTCTGCCAGATTACAAGCATTCTTCGGCAAGTATATGAATCGTTGGCTAAAAGATAATCGTTGTCAAGGCCTTTTTATTGCATTGCCTGGTCTTAATAGCCACGCCAAAGGGTTCTATAATGAAATTAAGGAAAATTCACAAATCACCTTTGAATTAATGGAGAAAGATAAAGTAATAAAAGCCCTTTTTGATTCAGGAGATATTGTAACTCAATCTGCCATTTCGCCAATTATTGATGAAAGCATGGGGGCTCTCGGCGACTGGCTATTATTATATACGGATAGAGGCTTATTTTGGGTTCAATATGTAATTCCACCGGGCAGTGCGATTCCTAGAGAAATAGTACTATTGGATAATCGAGGAAACCCAATTTATGATAAAGCAACAATCGATTATTTAATTCAGCTTTATCCTGAAATAGAAGACTTTAAAGTTTTATCCTTTGATGGCAGTGTAGCATCGTCTAAATTAATACAGCAAGAAGATGTGGAAGAAGTCGTTGAGGTGAGGGGCAGTTCAGCCTGTTTTGAGTATCAATTTCCCGCTTCGCCTGAACATTTCATTGGCCGTAAACAAATCCTAGAAGAACTCGACTCATTTACTACAGCAGTAATGAACAAAGAAACCTCGTCGAGGGGAATATTATTTGAAGCAAATTCGGGGTGGGGAAAAAGCTCAGTAGTTCTTGCGAGTGTAGCTCAATTAAAAAAGAATGGACACTTCGCTATTGCAATAGATTCACGTTCTGCATCCACTTCACAATTTATTTTGCGAGTTGTAGAGTATGTTCTTACCCAATTAGGTGATCTTCATAATTTAATTCCTGATGAAAATATTCCTAAAACAATAACAGGCTTCGATGGCGCAGTTAAAGCGATTATTGATCTTGGAAGACAATTTGAAAAAATTCAAAAGACCATCTTTATTTTTTTAGACCAATTCGAGAATGTCTTTTATCTGCCTGACGCACTAAGACGAATCAGGGATCTCTTTCTCAAGGTCTGCGATTTTCAGACTAATATCGTGCTGGGATTTTCTTGGAAGACAGACCTAATCGGTCTGACTACTGATTTCCCCTATCAAATAAGAGATACTATTACTGGGTATAGCAAACGAATAGCTTTAAATACTTTTTCTGAAGTAGAAACTAAGGCCCTCTTGGAAAAACTTAGAAATGAATTAAGGGCTGACCTAAGAAAAGACCTCGTGTTTTTCTTATCTTAATTTTCTCAAGGTTATCCATGGTTGTTAAAAAAATTATGTGCACATGTAAAGGCCCAGAGGGATGCTGGAGTTTTGCAATCTCAAATAGCAAATAGCCTCCTTAATGTTGAGGAACTTTTTCAAGAAGACTTACGGGGATTATCCGCTACACAGGAAGAAACTCTTAGACGAATAGCCAAGGCTGCACCTATAAGCGTTGCTGAGTTTGGGGACGATTTTGACGCTGATGTTGTTCAAAGTCTGGTTAATAACCGCTTATTAGTAAGAATTGGTAGTAAATATGATGTTTATTGGGATATTTTTCGAGATTACCTTAATGCCGGTCGGGTACCAATCCAAGAAAATTATATTCTAAGAATGCAAGTAGGAAGTATATTAAAAGCAACAAAAATATTAGCTGCAGCAAATGGGAAACTTAACCTGGCGGATTTTCGCTTAGAAGCTGGTTTATCCGAAAAAACCTTTTATAACGTTGCCAGGGATATGAGGTTGCTTGGGATAGCTAAAGTAGATATAGGGACAATAACTTTACAAACTAATCTTGATGTCGGAGAGAAAGATTTTGATGCCATATTGAGATTATACTTGCGTGAAAGGCTCCGTCTTAATCGCTTAGTTTGGAGGCTAATTAAGGCTTTGGAATCTGGTAAGTCCTTGAATTTAGAAGAAATGGCAAATCTTCTTTCTGAATGGTGCCCTTATATTTCTGCTACAAAACAGACATGGAGAATTTATGCACGTATATTTGCTGATTGGATGGATACAACAGACCTTGGCACATTTGATAGCAGAGAGGGCACACTTATACTCTATACTCCTGGGAAAGAACTTCGTGAAAGAAAATTACGATTAGCTAAGCGGCGGGGCGGAATTACTATTCCATGCATTCAATATGAACCCATCAAGAAAGCTGCAATAATTCTCATTCAGGCCATCATACAGAATACTCCTGTAGATTGGTCTAATTTTAGGAAAAGTACTATAGCAAAGTCACTTGCAACTTTAGAAGATTTGGGGTTTATTAGTCGAAAGACAATTTCTGGTAAGACTACAATATTACCTACGCCTAAAATCATTAATTTTGTAAAATTTCCTGATAGGCGTCAAGCTCTTTTTGCTGAAGGTGCTCTTAAGATGAATTCATTTTCGGCTTTCATAAAGCTACTTAACAAATATAAAGATTCTGGACGGACTCTATCTCAATTAGCCGAAGAATTTAGAAAAATACTTGGGGTAGAATGGCTACCTAATACCGCAGAACTTAATGTTAAAATTATGTTGAACTGGGCACGTCATACAGGACTTGGCCCCGGAGTTTTTGCTTTTAAGGGAAGAAGGTCAACGAAACGCTCTCTTACAAATAAAGAATTACAAAAACCTTTATTTTCTTCATTTGAAGAAAATTAAAAAATGGTTTTCTATATTTTAAATAAAACATAAATAATAAAAAATATTTATGCAAATTTTCGCCCTCATCCCGGCCCGCTTCGGCTCCAGCCGGTTTCCCGGCAAGCCCCTGGCGCCCATTTTGGGAAAGCCCCTGATTCAGCGGGTCTATGAGCAGGCCCGGCTGGTTAAGGGGCTGGACGAACTCTGGGTGGCCACCGACGACGAGCGCATCCGGGCCTGCGTGGAGGGCTTCGGGGGCCGGGCGCTGATGACCCGGGCCGACCACCCTTCGGGCAGCGACCGCCTGGCCGAGGCGGCCCAGCTTCTGGGGTTGGCCCCGGCTGACCTGGTGATCAACATCCAGGGGGACCAGCCGGTCTTTCCCCCGGAGCTCATCGGCCAACTGGCCGCCCCCCTGAAGCGGGACCCGCAGGTGGTCATGGCGACCCCGGCCCGCAAGTTCACCGACCCTAAGGTCGCCGCCGATCCCAATGTGGTCAAGGTGGTCTTTGACCGCCGGGGCCGGGCCCTCTATTTCTCCCGCAGTCCGCTCCCCTGCTGGTTTTTGCTCAGTGACGCCACCTCCGGCTATTTTTACCGGCACCTCGGCATCTATGCCTACCGGGTGGGTTTTCTTAAGGAGTTCGTGCACCTTGCCCCGGGGCGCTGGGAGCAGGCGGAGAGACTGGAGCAGCTCCGGGCCCTGGAGCACGGCTTTCCCATTCACATCGTGGAGACCCAGGGAGACACCCTGGAGGTGGACACCCCGGCGGACCTGGCCCGGGCTGAGGCTTATTTTACCGGCCGGATACCCAGTTGAGCCGGAGGGGAGCAGGGGGCTTTGCTGACCCGATCACAGGCTGGAAGCCTGTGCCACTTTCCCCCAGGTTGAGGCGCCGGGGCGCGGCGGGCTGCCGCCGAGGGCGGCGGCGCTACATTTTCATGATTTAGGGTGAGCCAAGGGCTCCTGAGCAACTTTTAATATCTTTATCTAGCCGGGCTTTCCGGGGAAGGGGCGGCGGCGGTCTGGGCTGTCGCGGCGGCCTTGGCGAACTTGCCGAATTTCTCGGCCAGATAGGGGCTCAGGCGCCGGGCCGCGATATCGGCAAACACTTCCGCCCCGGCGTTGGAAAAATGCATCAGGTCGTAGTAATCCCGGGAACTCTTGGGCATCTCCCGGGCCTCATCGATCACCAGCAGGTGCTCTTCGGCCCCCACCCGGCGGGTCACGTCGTTGTAAAGCTCCAGGACCTGCCAACCCACCTCGCCGTTCATGCCGTTGGCCACCACGATCTTCCCCAGGTCGAGGCCGGTCAGGTCGTCGATGGCCTTGCCATAGACCACCGGCTGGGTGAGGAGCACCGGGATTATGTGGTTATCCTGGGTGATCTTCAGGAGCCGCCGCAGCCGCGCCTCATAGGCCGGCACGTACTTTTCCGCATGGGTCTTAAGAAGCGCCGCCTTTGCCGCCTCCGACAACTTCAGGTCCGGCAGGGTCGTCAGGTCCAGCTCCCCCATTTTCCGTTGCCCGATGGCCTGCACCGATTTGGGGAAGGCATAACGATATAGGTTCAAGGCCGCCGAGGCCACTTCGCTGCGGTAAGCCAGGGCCGCGAGAAACTTGTCCAGGGAGCGGAAACTGAGGCTGGTGGTCATGCGGGTATCGAATTCCCGGGGATTGCTGACGCCCACTTCATTGATGCCGATCAGAAAAACCGCCACCTTCGGCTGCAATTGGGCGATAAAGTTGTGCATCAAAATGTAATGGCCGTAGGTGGATTGGCCGCAAAATCCGGCGTTATCGAGCCACAACTTGTTAAAGTCGTGCTGCAACTTGACCCCCAGCACGTGCGGCCAGCCCTTGTCTGCGGCGATTTCCAGACACTCGGTGGTGCTGCCGCCCACCGTCACCACGGTCAGCCAGTCGGCGAAATCCTGGGGAGGCTCCGGACCCTTAAACCCCAAGGAATTATTATGATGCACTACCAGGGCGTCGATTTTGGAGCAGTTATAGTGATGTAGGATCTCGGTTTTATTAACCGGCAAGATTATATTGTCGCCTTTAATTCTAAATCCCAAGGGATTGTAGAACCGCAAGGAAACTTCGCAGATACTCAGCGCCAGAATTAAACTGATAAATATCAGGATTAGATTTTTACCAAGATTCTTTAATCTTGCCGGCCTGGTTACTTGGGGCGCATTGCCTTGAGACATATTTATCCGCTTCCTCTTACCCTAAATTTTCGCCAAATCATCGCCGGATTGTCAATGAAAAACTTCCCGGCTAGACAAAAGCAAAAACCCATAACCGTAGGGGCGACAGTGGCACCGGCTTCCAGCCGGTGATGGGGTCGCCCGGGAGTGTACCTCCGCCAAGTATAGCAGAGATAAACGGCGGCCACAGGCCGCCCTATAAATTTCCCTCTCCTTACCCGCTTATAGGGCGGGCTGTGCCCGCCGTTTTAGCTGCCATTCATGCGAGCCAGGGAATCTCCATGATCGCTGGGGCTGCGGCGGCGGGCGGACACCTGGGTCCGCCCCTACAAAAAACCCCTGACTCTCACTCCTTGCCAGCCGGGGCTGAATCGACTATAGTGCCTAAGGGGAGAAAGGGGCTTGCCGGGAACGGGCGAGACGCCCGGGCCACCAGCTCCTTTCTTTAGGGCGGACACCCGGGTCCGCCCCTACCCAGGCGCTCACCCATGATGTCCTTAACCAGGCGCAAAATCTCGCCCGTGGTCATCTCCACCGCCCTGGGCCAGGCGGGGCGGGGCATCTTTCCCTATACCCTGCTGCCGGGCTACCGCCGCCTCCTCCGGGTGGTAAGGGAAACCGGCGCCACGGTCCTCACCAAGTCGGCCACCCGTTTCCCCAGGCGGGGCAATTTCATCCCCGCCAATCCCCTCACCTGGAAATACCTCCGCCGCCTGCCGGAGATGGGCATGCTCAACGCCTACGGCCTCACCAACCGGGGCGCGGCGGCCTGCTCCCAGGATATCCGGCGCTCCTGCGAGGCCGGAATCAACGTCGTCCCCAACCTTTACCCCGAATTCATCAAAGGGACGGAGACCGCCATCCGGGAGACCCTGGAGGCCCTGGAGATTTATCGGGAGAGCCTGGGTCCGCACTTTTGGGCCCTGGAACTCAACTTCTCCTGCCCCAACTCCCAGGAGGAGATCGCCCGAAACCTCCAGCAGGGCGTGATCTGCTGCCAGCAGGTGCGGGAGCGGTACCCCGAACTTTTTTTGATCGCCAAGATCAGCATCTGCCACCCCTACGAGTTTTCCCAGGAGCTGAAGAAGATCGGGGTTAACGCCATCCACGCCATCAACACCATCCCCTATGAGATCATTTTTCCCCCGGATCGCTATCCCCCCTCGCCGCTCAGGGCCGTGGGCGGCGGCGGGGTCTCCGGCGGCCCGGCCTGGGCCGCGGCCTACGAATACAACCGGGGGCTGCGCCTTAAAGTGGGCGGTTTTTTGATCATGGGCTGCGGGGTGCGCCGCGGCCAGGACGTGCAACGCTACTTCGAGATCGGCGCCGACGCGGTCAGCCTTTGCACCCTGACCCTGCGGGATTGGCGGGAGGCGGCCGGCATTATCCGGTCTTATTAACCGCGTAGCAGTCAGCTTTCAGCAGTCAGCTTTCAGCAGTCAGCAGTCAGCTATCAGCTATCAGCTATCAGCAAAGGCCTGACCAAACCGGGAAGCCATCTAAAATGTCCCTTCAGGCGATAGCCAGGCGGGCGAGGCGAGGCGGCCGGGAATTCCTGCTGGCCCCGATGGCGAGCCTGGGGGCCTGGGCCGCGGCACAGGGGCTCTCCCTGCGCCAGGCCATCGAAGCGGCCCTGGAGGCGGGCATCTTCCCTGAAGCCCTGGAGCGCAATTTCCCCACCCTGACCCCGGCGGAACAGCTCACCTTATGGCGGGGCAGCGCCCTGGTGGCGGGGCTGGGGGGCCTGGGGGGCTGCCAGGCGATGCTGCTGGCCAGGACCGGGGTGGGCCGCCTCTACCTGGCGGACGGCGACGCCTTCACTCCCTCCAACCTCAACCGCCAGTTGCTGGCCACCGCCCTCACCCTGGGGCAGAACAAGGCCGTGGTCACCGCCCGCCATCTCCGGGAGGTCAACGCCGGCCTGCTCATTGAGGCCCTTCCGGAATTTCTGGATCAGGAGCGCCTGCGGGAGATTCTGCCCGGGGTGCGGGTGCTGCTGGACGCCCTGGATACCCTGGGGGCCCGGCGGGACCTGATCGCCGCGGCCAAACAGGCCGGGGTGCCGGTGGTGCACGGCGCGGTGAGCGGCGTCTTTGGCCAGGTGACCACCATCATGCCCCAGGACCGCGGGGAGTTTAACCTTTATCCGCGCCTGGAAGCTCCGGGGCCGGAGACCGCGCCCGGAGTGCTGGCCCCCACGGTCACCCTGACCGCCAGCCTCCAGGCCATGGAGGCCATCCGCCTGCTGCTGGGAAAAGAGCCCAACTACCGGGGTTGCCTGGCCCACTTCGACGGCGACACCGGCCGCCTGGAGATCTTGCCGCTGGGCTGATGGTCTTGGGGAGGGGCCAGGGCTTCCACAGGCGAGACGCCTGTGCCACTGGCCCTGGCCCCCTCCCCAAACCCCTCCCCCAACCCGTATAAGAGTAGGGGCGACAGTGGCACCGGCTTCCAGCCGGTGATGGGGCCGCTGGTAAGGGTGCGTGAGACGCACCCTACAAGACTACGAGACTTCTGCAAAATGGCGGCCGTAGGGCGCGACTTACGCGCCATTAGGGAAAGACCCAGGGGCGCTAGTGGCACAGATATGTAGGGTGGGCACTGCCCACCATTTCCTTTAGTGGCACCGGCTTCCAGCCGGTGATGGGGCCGCCCCTGGCCTAGACTTTTTTTCCCGCGATATTCTCAGCCGCCGCCGATGGGCGGAAACAGACCCAGCCGTTCATTCCCCTGCAAGACAAAATCCGCCTCCTGCCGGCGGCCGTCCACCATGATCAGGGTGACTTCCGGCGCGGGCAGACCCAGGCGGGCGATCACCTGGGCCACCGTGGCGCCCGCCGGGACTTCCAATGAAAATCCGTTATACGGGTCGTAGCCGGAAAAATATGGTCGCAGGGTGGCGTTAAGGAAGATTTGCAGGGGCATGTTTATCTGAACGTTTTACCTTGGAAGCCGGGGTCTTAGCCCAGGCTTCCAAGGCTCTTTACCCGGGTTGGGAGGGGGTAGTGTCCGGCAACAAAATTGCATGAAGAAGCTCACACTTTCTCATAATTAACCCCTATTGTATAATTATTTCAACTAAATCAATATATTATACCGCTGCAACCAAATCCCCTCTCCCCTGCGAGGGGACGACACCGGGTGAGGGGTGGCTTCGTCGGCCGTTCCATACCCCCCTCACCCTGCCCTCTCCCCCCAGGGGGGGAGAGGGAAAAAGCTTTTAAATTCCAGGAAATGATTAGCCAGTGGGCCTGCCTAAGTTCAAACAGATCTCTACTGCCTGCCTCATAGCAAAAAACCTTGCTGGACACTATTGGTTGGGAGGGGGTTTGGGGAGGGCAGGGATTTTTGGCATTTTTGGTATTTTTATATTTTTTGTAAGGGTCCCTGGCCCTCCCCCAACCATCTTTCTACAAATCCGCCAGCACCTGGTCGATTTCTTCGTCGGTGAAGTCCCAGGTGACCTGGTGGGGTTTCAGGCTCTCCTTGAAGAAGGCCGGCAGGCGGTCCTGGGCCCGGGTGAAGCCCGCCTCCCGGTTGAAGCTGCGCTCGTCGTGGAGGATCTGCCGGCCCAGGGCGGTCACGTCGGCGGTGGTGAGGCTCAGGCCGTAGCGGGCATTGATCAGGTCCACGATGCACTGCAGGGCCTCGGGGTTGTCCAGCACCGGGAAGGCCACGAACAGGCAGAGGCCGGTGGCGTCGATGGCCGCGGTGGCGATCTGCAGGTTCCGGGAGAGTTCGATGTTGCCCTCCTTTTTCAGGGGGTCGCCGCCGCCGCCGCACTTCAGGATATTGGCGGCCACCGCGTAGCCCGCGGTGTGGTCGCCCCCCATGGGGCTGGTGGCGTAGGTGAGGCCCATCCCCTTTTCGGCCCGGGGGTCATAGGCGGGCAGGGCCTGGCCCTTCACCGCCGGGACCCGCTCCAGCCCCAGGGCCCGGCCGGTGAAGACCGCGCCGTTGCCGATAATCAAACCCCAGGGGTCGTTTTTGCCCACTTTTTTCAGCATCTTGATGGCCGCGGGGCCATTGCCCCAGGGGATGACCCCCCCTTCCATCAGCACTCCCAGGGTAACCCCCATTTCGATGGTATCCAGGCCGAGGTCATCGCAGAGGCGGTCCAGGTGAGCGATTTCATCCAGGTGGCGGATCAGGGTATTGGCCCCCAGTGCCCAAATGGTCTCGTATTCGAAGCCGGAGGTGAGATATTTGCCCTTGGCGTCGTGGTAGGTCTGGGAGCATTGGATGAGGCAGCCGGGATGGCAGCCTTCCTTGGTCTTGCCGCCCCGCTGCTTGATGAGTTCGGCCAGGCGCTCGCCGCTGATGTCTTCGGCGTATTGGAAGCGGCCGCTCCGGAAGTTCTTGGTGGGCAGGGCCCCGGCCTCGTTGATGATGTTGACCAGGACTGCGGTGCCGAATGCGGGCAGGGCCTGGCCGGTCACCGGATGGCAGACCAGGTGGTGGGCCCAGGCGCGGGCGGCGGCCTTGAACCCCTCCGGGTCGACCAGGGGGACGCTGGCCGGGGCGCCCTTATCGTCCACCACCAGGGCCTTGAGCTTCTTGGAGCCCATCAAGGCCCCCAGGCCACCCCGGCCTGCCGCCCGGCCAGGACGGCCGGCGGGATCGCTGACCTGGATGCTGGCCGCGGTCAGGCATTTCTCCCCGGCCGGGCCGATGCTCATCACCCCCACGCCCCGGCCGAAGCGCTTCCGCATTTGGGCCATGGTCCGGTAGTTTCCCAGACCCTCATACTCGGAGGCGGGGAAGAATTCCACCCCCTCCTGGGAAATCTTCACCAGGTGGCAGCCGTCAGACTCCCGGGGTTTGCCCTCCAGCACTATCGCCTTGATGTCCAGGCGGGCCAGCTTTTGGGAAACGATCCCCCCGACGTTGCTCTCTTTGATGGTGCCGGTGAGGGGAGATTTGCCGCCCACCGAGAGGCGCCCGGAGTTGGCCGCAAAGGTGCCGGTGAGCAGCCCCGGGGCCAGCACCAGCTTGTTGGCGGCGCTCAGGGGGTGACAGGTGGGGTCCACTTCCTCCCGGATGAGGTGGGAAGTGAGGGCCCGCCCCCCCAAACCGGCGTAGGCCGGGGGAACCTCTTGCCAGCGGTAACTCTGCCGGGCCATATTGAGGCGCAAAATCCTGGACATGGGCGATCTCCTCTACAATAAATACCAAAAACTCCGGTGAGGGCCTCTTCACCCGGCCAGGGGCGGCGGCCAGAGAATAAACAAAATGTTAAGGCTTCATCGAGCAGAAGGCAAGACCCGGACCGGCAGGAATGTCCCTGGGCGGAGGGCAAGCTGGCCGGGCTGCCGCCGCAGGAGAGGCCGGGATTGGGCAAACCGGGCTGGAACGGTTTTCGCAAGTTACACGGATAGTGTCAGGTTGCAGATTTTCCTGTAATAAAGAATATCCATCATCATTGCGGCACTGAGCTGATCTGTTGCTGGCCCCGGGGGCTGGCATTGGGGAGCTGGCGTTCCTATAATGCGTAAATATACTCATTTCCAGCGCCAATCCAGTTAGACTGGAAGGCGCCGCAGTCACCCCCAATGGTTCGCGGCCGCAGCAAAGCCAGGGGGAAGAGAACCATATGTCGCAGTTTCCGGACCGGGAAGGGATTTTGCCACCGCCGCCGTGCACCGCCGCCTGTCCGGTGGGCACCGACGCCCGGCGTTACGTGGGCCTCATCTTCCAGGGGCGCTATGAGGAGGCCATGGAAGTGATCAAGGCGAACAACGTGATTGCTTCGGTGTGCGCCTATATCTGCGCCCACCCTTGTGAAGACGCCTGCCGCCGGCAATACCTGGAAGGCCCCCTGGCCATCCGCGCCCTGAAGCGCTTTGTCATGGACAATACCCGAGAATACCGGCGGCGCAACTATCGCCGGGCCACCCAGAACCGGCCCCAGCGGGTGGCCATTGTGGGCAGCGGCCCCGCCGGCCTGGGGGCGGCCCGGGAGCTGCTGCTCCAGGGGTATCCCGTGACCCTGTTCGAGCGGGATTCGGAACCGGGGGGCATGCCTATGCACGCGGTGCCCAAGTTTCGGCTCCCCCGGGCGGTGGTCTGGGAGGACCTGAACGAATTGGAGGCCCTGGGAGCCCAGTTTCGCACCGGCCAGGGCTGGGGCCGGGATTTTTCCCTGGGTGATCTGCAAGAACAGGGCTTTGCCGCGGTGCTGTTGGCCATCGGCTTGCAGCAAGCCCGTGATCTGCCGGTTCCGGGGATGGACGCCGCGGGCGTTTATCTGGCCCTCCCCTTCTTACGCCAGGTGGCCCAGGGACAAATCCCGCCACTGGGGAGGCGGGTCTTGATCGTGGGCTGCGGCAACGTGGCCATGGACGCGGCCCGGGCGGTGAAGCGTCTGGCGGTCCCGGAAGTCTTGATGATCTGCCTGGAGGCCCCCCACCAGTTATTTGCCTCGCCGGTGGAAACCGAACGCACCAAGGACGAAGTCATCGATCTCATTTACCAGTGGGCCCCCAAGGTGGTCCAGGCGGAGGGGGGCCGGGTCCAGGGGCTGGAATTGATGGCCTGCACTTCCCTGTTCGATGAAGCGGGGCGGTTTGCTCCCAAATATGATGAGTGCAAGACGCAACGCCTGGCCGCGGACACCCTGATCTTCGCCATCGGCCAGGAGGCGGAGTTAGACGCCGCCCGGCAAGAAAACCTGGTGGAGGAAGGGAGGTTACTGGCGAACCCGCAAACCATGGCGACGACGCGGCCCGGGGTCTTTGCCGGAGGGGCTTTTCTGGCCGGGGAGATCTTCAGCGGGCCGACCCTGGCGGTGGCCGCCGCGGCCAGCGGCCGCCGCGCCGCGGCGGCCATCGATCATTTTCTCCGCACCGGCCGCTACCTGACCGTGGGCGAGGACTGTCCCCGCCCCGTCTCCAAGTTGCCCGCGGCGCAGGCCGCCAAGATTTGCCGGGGGCCCGGCCGCCCTCTTAGAGAGCGCCCGGTGGCCGAGCGCCTGCGGGATTTCGACAGCGCCGAACTGGTCTATGAGGAGCCTGAGGCCCTGATCGAGGCCCGGCGCTGCCTTCACTGCGGCCGGGGGGCGGAGGTGATTGACCGCAAATGTGTCCGTTGCCTCACCTGCGTGCGTTGTTGCCCCTTTGGGGTGCCCTACATGGAGAATCAGGCGGTCTTTCCGGAGGGGACCTGCATCGCCTGCGGCTTCTGTGCTTCCCAGTGCCCGGCCTACGCCATCAATATCCGGCGCCTGAAGCCCGCGGCATTGCGGCGCCGCCTGGAGGAAATCCTGCTGCCGGGCCCCCGCCCGGTGGTCTTCGCCTGTCTGCGGGGCATCTCCCGCCGTGTGGAGCTGGAGGCGCCGGACATAGTGTGGTGGGATTGCCTGAAACTCCTGCAGCCGGAAGACCTCCTGGCCCCCTTTGAGCTGAAGGCCACCACCCTGGTCCTCCGGGAATGCCGCCAGGACTGCCGCCTGCAAGCCGCCGCCTCCTGGCTGCGGCGAGTGGTCCAGCACGCCAACGAGACGCTGGTGACCGTCGGCCTGGGGGCGCGGATCCGCTTCGAGGAAGAGCCCGAGGCTGCCGCTCCCAATCCTTAAGGACTCCTTCCCCCGGCCTTAGAGAGCCCCCTCGATGCAAGTTATCCGCTATCTTAAAGACCTCCCTCATCCTATAAGCTATTCAAAGCTAATGAGGTTTCGCCCTAGTCCCGGCGAATACCCCGGGTTGGCAAGGCGCCTAGCAATTTATGCCGAGATCTGTCTAATGTATAACAAAAGGAAGGTGTGCCTGGTTTTGACCAGGTCAAGTAATTATGCTAGCCAGAAATGGAGACCGGCCGAAAATTTGCAGGCCGCGCCAGAGACTGATCTCAAAACCAAGGAGCCGTTTATGAAAAAGTTAATTATCCTGTTAATCCTGGCAATTTCCCTGGGCGCCGGCACGATGGGGGCGATGCCGGGGCTTTCCCAGGCGCAGATCTATCCGCCCCCGGCTGCCGTAGCGGCGCCTTGGACTGGCGCCAATACCCCGTGGGTCTATTACCACGGTGATTGGTTCTTGAATGGCGTCCTGCATTACTTTTTTGGCCCACGATATGGATGGGCCCCGTATTACACCTATCCCGAAACCTATATCGTCAGACCCGGCCACTGGTATGGTCCGCGCTGGGAAGGATGGTATCACGCCCATCCGGCTTACTGGCAAAATTTCGAGCACAGCTACCCGCATTGGCGCGAACACCAGATAGGCCGTCATTATGGCGAGGATTTCTATAACCGGTATCACCATGGCCAGGGCGGCGGTTGGCATCACGGAGAGGCTGGTCATGAACACGGCCGGCCATAAGCAAGCCCGCGCGGGTGACTGAAAGCGAAGCTGAGAGGGGCAGGGCAGGCAAAGGGTGAGGGTGGGGGCGCCGCCCCCTGAACTGCCCTCCGCCCCGGGGTTAACTGAGGTGGTCTGGATGCGAAAATTATTACCCGCGGTCATGCTGGCCATGGCCTGGGCCGCCTGGCTCACCGCCCTGATGGCGCCCCTGGGCTGTGGGCCATATCCGCCGCTGCCCTACCAGGCTCAACCATATTCCGGGCAGCAGTATCCGCCCCCGTCAGCCTGGGGTCCCCGGGCCCCGGCCCCGGCGCACCTTCAAGACGTGGAAGAGTGGATCTGGCGCTTCACCAATGAAATCCGCCAGAGAGCCGGCCTCCCCCCCCTGGCCAAAGAAGGGACGCTCTCAGCCGTTGCCCAGGCTTATAGCGATGACATGCTGCGGCGCGGCTTCTTCAGCCATACCAATCCCGAAGGCCTGACTGTCCGGGACAGGCTCAGCCCTTATTTCTCCGGCTCCATCCGCAGCCTGGGAGAAAACATCTGGGAAGGCTCCAACCTGTCCGCCGCCAACCGCGAGGCCCTGGCCCGGTACATCATGAATGCCTGGATGTCCAGCCCTGGCCACCGGGAAAACATCCTGAGCGCCGACTACACCCACCTGGGCGTAGGGGTTACTGCCCTGGGCCGGGAGATCCGGGCCACCCAAGATTTCGCCAATCTTCAAGGCAGGTAGCCCGCCCCCTGGAAGAGGCCGGTTAGCCGCGGCATGGCTGGCAGGACAGTCCCCCGGCAGTGAGCGGCCCGGGAGGCTTTAACCGCAATGGTGGCCTGGGGAGTTAATCCGCGTAGACGAAAACCGGCCCTGAAAGGAATTCCAGCGCTACCCCAAAATTGGGGGATTCTTTAGTCGGCTGCTCTATGCGCTTGACTTTCCCTTTGGCCTTGATTTTGTAGGGAATGAGGGGATTCGCCTGGTCAGGCTGGAACTTGAAAACGAAGTCGGCAATATCGTCAGGTTGCAGTCTAGGTGCGGTCTCGGACATATGCAGGCCGCCCATGCTGATGTCTTTCATAATGGCCCGGTTTGAAAATGAATCTTCCGAACCCTGCAATTGCGCCTGATATTCAAATTGCAAGGATCTATAGATCCGGGGGAATAGCCGCCGCTCCATGAAACATCCTGCCCAGGGTTAACTGAAATTTATATGGGCAACCTTAGCTGCCTCTGTCCAAAAGAAGTTTTAGGAATCCCCAAAAGTTTCCCTGGACCCAGACAATTATTGATCTAGTTAGCATAAATCCAAAACATTGAAAAGTTAATTTTTGCTAAATAGGTATGAGGCTCTACAGGCAGCCTTCGCCCTGGCCCTTGCCGCTGCAAGCCCGGCTCAGTCCGCCGCGGCGCCCTTTCAGGGAAGTCAGTGATTCGCCGGCATAGATGCGGCTCAGCCCCACTTCGATGAAACCGGACATCTCCACCGGGATCACCCCGGCCTCCCGCAGGATGGCCCCGGGGGTATCGCCCAGGGCGCTGACCAGCACCGCCCGGCAGTCCTTGAGGATCTCCGCCATGGCCCACCAGCGGTTGGCGCCGCCTCCCGGCGCCGGGGCCGCCCGTTCTTCCAGCAGCCGGAAACCTTGGTCTGCCGGCCCCCAAATCTGAAAGTAATCCACTTCCCCCAGATGCAGATTGACCAGGGCTCCCTCCCGGCTGGCCACGGCCACATAAGGCCGGCTCTCGTGCGGGGAAGCCGGCGAGGTCTGGGCACAGGCGGTTAAGCAGCCGCGCCACTCCCGGGAACGGTCCTCCCCCAGCAAGCCCACGGCATCGGCCCGGCAGCGGGTGCAGTGGCGCATCTGCGGCAAAAATTCCCCGGCCGCCGCCTGGATGGCCGCCATGGCGGCGGGCTCCGGCTCGGAGAGCTCCCCGAAGGGGGTATCGGCATTGGGATAGACGGGCATGCAATTGAGGAGGTCCGCCCCCAACTCGGCCATCTTCCGGGCCACCGCCGGCACATGGTGCTCATTGACCCCGGGGATAACGATGGTATTGACCTTGACCACCAGCCCCCGGGCCTTGAGTCCGGCAATGGCTGCCAACTGGCGGCGGAGCAACAGTTCAGCGGCCGCAATGCCGCGGTAAACCCGTTTTTGATCCCGCACCCAGCCATAAATGCGGCTGCCGATCTCCGGGCTCACCGCGTTCACGGTGATGGTCACATGGGAAACCTTAAGTTCGGCCAGTTCGTCAAGATAAGGAAGCAATCCCAGGCCGTTGCTGGCCAGGCAGAGGAGGAGATCTGGAAACCGCCGGCGAATCAAGCGCAGGGTCTCCATGGTCTCCCGGGGGTTGGCGAAGGGATCTCCCGGGCCGGCGATGCCGGCCACCGTGATGCGGGGCTCGGCCTGCAGCACCTGTTCCAGGTAAGCAATGGCCTGGGCGGGAGAGAGCACCGCGCTGCTCACCCCGGGCCGGGACTCGTTGACGCAGTCGAACTTCCGATTGCAATAGTTGCAGAGGATATTACACTTGGGAGCCACCGGCAGATGTACCCGGCCACAATGGCCTTTGACCTCGGCATTGAAACATGGATGTTGGTCGAGATTCAGCATGGCCTTAATTCCTGGGTTTAAAAACTCGAAACTTGAAACTATAAGTAGCTGTAGCCCACCTGGGAAGCCTCCTGTTTCCGCGCCAGGACGGCGTTGACCAGGCGGTCCAGGAGGCTCTGCGCGCCCCGATAGCCGAGATGGAGAATCCTTTGGCCCCCGAAGCGGTCATGGATGGGAAATCCCAGCCGCACCAGGGGCAACTGCCAGCGCCGGGCCAGATGATAGCCTTTGCTGTGTCCGAGGACCAGGTCCGGGGGGCTGGCCAGACCTTCGGCGGCCGCGGCGATTTGGGAAAAATCCGCCCCTTCCAAGACCAGCGGCGGCTCCGGCAGCAGGTCGGCGATGACCTCGGCCAGGGCGGCCTTGAGGTGGCCGCTCTTGCCCCCGGAGGCGCAAATCACCGGGTGCACCCCGATCTCCACCAGGAAGGAGGTGAGCCCCACCACCAGATCTTCTTCGCCATAGACCACCGCCCGCTGGTTAAACAGATATTTATGCCCATCCACCATGGCGTCGATGAGTCGGCCCCGCTCCAGGGCATGCCGCCGGGGGGCGGCGCGGCCGGCCAGTTCCTCCAGAACTCCAAAAAACCGGTCCGTCTCCCGGAGGCCGATGGGCGTCCCCAGGGGATGCCAGGGCACCCCAAAGCGATTTTCCAGGAAGCGCCCCGCGGTTTCCTGGGGGCCGGAGAGGCAGCGGCCGAACTCCAGGGTGGCCCGGGAGCGGCCCGCGGCCTTGATCTCCGCCAGCGGGGTGCCACCGGCCGGGATCTTCTCGTAGTCCGACTGCGCCGGGCCGTCCAGGGTCTCGGAGAAGTCCGGCAGGATGATGCCGGTCAGGCCAAAATCCTCCAGAATCTCCCGCAGGTAGCGGAGATCCGCCGGCGATACCAGGCCCGCCAGCAGGTTGACGGCTGCCGAGGCTTCACCCCCCTGGGCCAGTTGCTCCACCAGGGCCCGGACCGCGGCGTGGAAACCTTCCATGTGGGTGCCGGAATAGCTGGGGGTGGAGACGGTGACGATCTCCGGCAACTCCATCTCCCCCCCGGGGCCGGCGGCTTCCTGGCAAAACTCCCGGACCATCCGGGGCACGTCATCGCCAATGGTTTCGGTCAAACAGGTGGTGGCCACCCCGATGAGCCGAGCCCCGTATTTGTTCATGACGTTGCCCAGTCCCTGCTTGAGGTTCGCGCCACCGCCGTAGACCGCCTGCTTCTCCCCCAGGGAGGAGGAGGCGATATCCATGGGCTCCCGGAAATGGCTGATGATGTAGCGGCGCATGTAAGTGGCGCAGCCCTGAGAACCGTGGAGAAAAGGCACCGCCCCCTCCACCCCCCGAAAGGCCAGACAGGCCCCCAAGGGTTTGCATAACTTGCAGGCGTTGGTGGTGGGAACGTAGGCCTGTTCCGGATTTTTGCCGATATCCATCATGCGCCCCTTGCCGCCTTCAGTCCCGGGGCCCGGCGGGGGACAAACCTCCACACCGGGCTCATCACGCTGTTATAGACCTCCCGGGCGAAGTTGAGCATCCCCACGAACCCTTCCAGGGCCTCTTTACGTTCATGGTTATGGTCGCAAAAGCCCACCCCCAGCTTGTAGGCAATGGGGCGTTCCTTGACCCCGCCCACGAAGAGGTCCACCTCCTTTTCCTTCAGGAAGCTCGCCAGTTCCAGAGGATTGGAATCGTCCACGATGATGGTCCCGGGGTCAGTGATCCCGTGCAGTTCCTGATAGTCTTCCTTAGTGCCGGTCTGGGAGCCCACCAGCACTACTTGCATCCCCAGCAGGCGAAAGGCCTTCACCAGGGAGAAGGCCTTGAAGGCGCCCCCCACATAGATGGCGGCCTTTTTGCCAGCCAGGGCCTGCTGGAACTCCCGCAGCTTGGGATAGAGAACTGCCAGTTCTTCCCGGACCAGTTCCCGGGTGCGCTCCATCATGGCCGGGTCTTTGAAGAAACGGGCCACCGCGTAGAGGGATTCGGCCATATCCTCCACCCCGAAATAGGAGACCCGGATATAGGGGATGCCGTAAGTTTCCTGCATCATGACGGCCAGGTCCATGGTGGAGCCGGAGCATTGCACCAGGTTCAGGGCCGCCCCGTGGGCCCGGCGGATATCGTCCACCCGGCCGTCTCCGGTGATATTGGCCACCACCTGGACCCCCATGCGGGCCAGGTAGTCACGGATGATCCAGATCTCCCCGGCCAGGTTGAAATCGCCTAGGATATTGACGCTGGCGGGGCCGACGCCGGCGAGGTCGCCGGTGCCCACCAGACGGAACATGGCCTGGCAGGCGGCCTGGTAACCGGCCCGCTTGTTGCCTTTGAAACCCTCGGATTGCACCGGCAGCACCGGGATGCCCTTCTCCTGGGCCACCTTTTTGCAGACCCCTTCCAAATCGTCGCCGATGAGGCCCACGATACAGGTGGAGTAAACGAAGGCGGCCTTGGGTTGGTGCCGCTCGATGAGTTCCACCAGGGCCCGATAAAGCTTCTGCTCCGCCCCGAAGATGACGTCCATTTCCTGGAGGTCGGTGCAAAAGCTCAGGCGGTGCAACTCCGGGCCCGAGGACAGGGCGCCCCGGATATCCCAGGTGTAGGCGGCGCAGCCGATGGGGCCATGCACCAGATGCAGGGCGTCGGCAATGGGATAGAGGACTACCCGGGAGCCGCAGAAGACGCAGGCCCGCTGGCTCACCGCCCCGGCCAGGGACTCCCGGTCGCAGTCCATCCGGAAAGGCGCCTCGCCCTTGCGGTGGATCTGGTCTTGTCTTTCTGCAAAGATCGCCGACTTCATGGCCTTCTCTCAGGTTTTTTGCTGGGTTAATTGGCCCGCCCGGGGGCGCCCCGAGGGGCCGCCTGGTTATAGGGCTTGGCGGTGCTCCCCTCAGCTCACCAAATAGTCTTTGGCCGGGCCGCCGTCTTCCAGGGCGTCCAGGATGGCGTCGATGGCCTCTTCGCCGTCCACCCCGGCGTACCAGTGGCCTTCGGGGTAGACCAGCAGCACCGGTCCGCTATCGCAGAGTTTCAGGCAGCCGGTAGTGGATACCATCACGTTGGTGAGACCCCGATCGGTCAGCTCGCTTTCCAGGTACCCCAACAGGTCCGGGGCATTTTTCTTGATGCACTTGCCTTTGGGCTCCAGGCCCCGGAAGCTCATGCAGACAAAGATATGATGATCCGGTTTTTCCATGACTTATCAGCCCCTCTAGTTATGATGGTTTTTCTGCTCACTGCTCACTGCTTACTGCTCACTTACATCACCAGTTCAAAGCTTTCTTCCGGGGCGTCCCGGTCCTGGCGGTCCAGCAGGGCGTCCAGGATCTTTTCCAAGAGGCGCAACCCGCCCCGGTAACCCACGGTAGGGAAGTAGCTATGGCCGACCCGATCCATGATGGGGAAGCCGAAGCGCACCAGGGGGATGTCTTCATCACGGGCGACGTACTTGAGGTAGGTGTTGCCCATGAGCAGATCCACCGGGGCCTTCCGCAGCCACTGGTGCAGCAGGAACAGGTCACCGCCGCTCTTGACGTTTACCGGATGGGGCACATCCTTGGTAATCTCCTTGATCTTGGCTTCAAACTTCTTGCCCGGCGTGCCGCTGACGATGTGGATGGGCCACATGTCCAGGGACACCAGGAACTCGGTAAGGGAAATGAGCTGATCCGGGTCCCCCGCCAGGGCCACCTTGCGGCCGAAGAAATACTGGTGCATATCGGTGATTACGTCCACCAGCCGGCCCCGCTCGATGTTGATGGAGTCGGGCACGGTCACCCCGGCGATGCGCCGCAAGGTGTCGATGAAGACGTCGGTGGCCATGAGCCCGATGGGCAGGTTGAGGATTTCGCAAGGCACCTTCCACTTGGTGTCCAGGGACCGGGCCGCCGGCCCGGAGGCCAGCGGCCCCAGGGCTACCGTGCCCATGCTGCTGCCGGTGGCGACCAATTCCGCCACCGTGACCCCGCCGGCGGGGAAGGGGGAATAGCGGCCGGTTTGGGGGCCGTTGAGGACGTTGGAGGTGTCGGGGAACATGATGACCGGGACCCCCAGTTCTCCAGCCAGCCGCTTGATTTCCTCCATATCGCTCGGCTCCACGTATCCGGGAATCAGGTTAATCCGGTTTTCCTTGTGGGCGTTGCCTTGGGCCAGATAATCCACCATGCCCCGGACCATGTTGGCGAAGCCGGTGACGTGGGAGCCCACGTAGCTGGGGGTGTTGGCATGGATCACGTGCCGGCCCGGGGGGATCTTGCCCTCGTCCCTGGCCTTGGCGATGATCTGGGGGATGTCGTCCCCGATGGTCTCGGACAGACAAGTGGTATGCACCGCAATGACTTCGGGTTCGTAGACCGAGAAGATGTTGTTGATGGCCTGGAGCAGGTTGGCTTGCCCCCCGAAGACCGAGGCGCCTTCGGTGAAGGCGCTGGTCGCCGCCAGCACCGGCTCCTTGAAATGCCGGGTCAGGGCGCTGCGATGGTAGGCGTAGCATCCCTGCGAGCCGTGGCTGTGGGGCAGGCACCGGTGAATCCCCAGGGCCGCGTACATGGCCCCGATGGGCTGGCAGGTCTTGGCCGGGTTGATGGTCAGGGCGGTGCGTTCTTGGATGTCATTGGGCGTATGTCTGAGTAGCATAACGTTATCCTCGATTCCTTTACCAAAAATACCAAAAAATCCGGGCGGCCCGGCGGTTCATTCCCAGGCGTATTTGGCGGCCAGTTCGGGATGCTCCTGCCAGGGGGCCTTCAGATACTTCCAGACCTTGCTATTGACCATGCGGTCGATCTCCCGGTAGAAGTTGACGGCGCCGATAAAGCCGGCATAGGGGCCGCCGGAGTCATAGCTGTGCAGTTGCTTCATGGGCACGCCGCTCTTCTGGATGATGTATTTCTCTTTGATGCCGGCGCAAATGAGGTCCGGCCGGTAAATCTCGATGAGCCGCTCCGTTTCGAACTGACTGATGTCGTCGATCACCAGGGCGCCGCTCTCCATCTCCGCCATCATGCCCTGGTATTCACCGAACTTGAGGCCGTCCTGCTCCAGGCGGGCCATCTGCTCGGGGCTCAACCTGGGGCGGTAGCGGCTGGGGTCCGGTTCCACCTGGAGTTCTTCGATGGTGCGGCTGTCCGCATCCACCTTGAGCCCGGGCAAGACCCGCCGGCCTTCGTAGTCGTCCCGATGGGCGAACTCGTAGCCCGCGGCGATGGTTTCCATGCCGATCTCCCGGAAGAGCTCCTGATAATGGTGGGCCCGGGAGCCGCCCACGAAGAGCATGGCGCGTTTCCCCTGGCAGCGGCTCTTCACTTCCGCCCGCACCGCCTCCACCCGGGGCATCTCCCGGGCGATGACCTTTTCCACCTGCTGGCTCAGCTTGGGATCCTCGAAATAACCGGCGATCTTGCGCAGGGCCTTGGCGGTGGCCTCGGCCCCGGTGAAGTTGACCTTGAGCCAGGGGATGCCGAATTTCTTTTCCATCATCTCCGCCACGTAATTGATGGAGCGGTGGCACATGATGAGGTTGAGGTCCGCGGTGTGGGAGTTGGCGAAATATTCGTAACTGGAGTTGCCGCTGAAGGTGCAAATCAGGGTGATGCCGCAGTCCTCGAAGAGGCGCTCGATCTCGAAGGCGTCGCCGCCGATATTATATTCCCCCAGCAGGTTGATCTTGAAATCGCCTTCCCGCACCGTGTCGTCCAGGCCCACCACGTGGGTGAAGATGCCGTTGTTGGCGATGTGGTGGCCGGCGGATTGGCTCACTCCTTTGTAGCCCTCGCAACTGAAGGCGAAGACGTTGATCCCCAGCTTTTCCTTCATCTCCCGGGCCACGGCGTGGACGTCATCCCCGATGAGGCCCACCGGGCAGGTGGCGAAGATGCTGATGGCCTTGGGCTTAAAGAGGTCGTAGGCCTCTTGCACCGCCTGGCGCAGCTTCTTCTCGCCCCCGAAAATGATCTGCTCATCCTGCATGTCGGTGGAAAAGCAGTAGGGCATGAAGTTATGATCTTCCGGGCTCTTGGGCCGGGTCTGGTTGCGGCGGGTCAGCCAGCTATAGAAGCCGCAGCCGATGGGGCCATGGGTGATATTGACGATATCCCGGGTGGGACCCAAGACCACTCCCTTGCAGCCGGCATAGGTGCAGCCGCGCTGGGAGATGAGGCCGGGAACGGTCCTGATGTTGGACTGAATCTCCGGCACGGTCAGATCCGGGGCCACTTGGTTGACCACGATCTGTTTGGCGCGCTTGCGGGCGATCTTGGTGGGATATTTGCTGAGCAGTTCCTTTTTCACTTCTTCCGCATTGATCTCCAGAATCGCGGCACTCAAGTCTGTTTGGGTCAAGGTGGCCATGTTGCTCTCTCCATCTAAAGAAATCTGTGGCAAAAAATTCCTGGTTATTGATGGCCCGGGCTTTCCAGGCGCAGCTGGTTAAGTAGGGTGCGCCCGCTCAGGATTCGTCCAGGACCTGGTCGCCGCTCTCGCCGGTGCGCACCCGGACGGCATCCCCCAGGGGCATGATGAAGATCTTGCCGTCCCCGGATTTGCCGGTGCGATTCACCTCGATGATGGTCTGCACCGTCTTGGGCACCAGCCGGTCCGGGACCACGGTGAAGAAGATCCTCTTGGGGACCAGGCGCTGGCTCTGGCCCAACTGGGCGATGGCCTCCTCGTAGCCCCTTTCCGCCCCTTCCAGCAGGGTGAGGTCCACCAGACCTTTACCCCGCCCCAAGGCGTCCCGGGCGGTGACCGAAGAGATGCCCGCCTCCGCCAGGGCCTTCTTGGTCTGGTTCATCATGTTGATGCGGACGATGGCCATGACCTCTTTCATGGCTTCACCTCTTCCAGGGCGCCGGGCCCGGTCTCCTTGATGCCGGAGCTGATGGTGTAGAGCTCGTCCACCGGAGAGACAAAGATCTTGCCGTCTCCGTAGGCGCCCTTGTCGCCGCTGCGGGCCGCCTTGAGCACCGTCTTGATTACAAAATCCTTGTCCTGGTCCTGTACCACCATGAGCAGCAGTTCCTTGGGGATTTCGTCGTAGGTGATCTCGCCGATCTTGATGCCCCGTTGCTTGCCCCGGCCCACCACGCTCATCTTGGTGACCGCGGGGAAGCCCGCTTCCATTAAGGCGGCCAGGACGGCGTCCACCTTGTCCGGCCGCACCACCGATCTGATCATGATCATTCTTTGGTCCTCCAGGGTAGTTCTTCCAGGAATAATTCCATCTGTTCCCACATCTCCGCCCGTTGCCGCATCTCCGCCCGTTGCCGCAAAAACGCCGTTAGCCAGCGCCGGGCCGCGGCCAGGAGGCAAGTTAGCTCCATGTCTCCCTCCTTCTCTTTCATCCCGCCAGCCCATAGTCGATCAGCAGCTTCTCCAGCACCTCGGTGCTTATGGGCTTGGGGATCACCTGCATCTCGTTGGCTTCGATCTTCCGGGCCAGGGTCCGGTATTCATCGGCCTGGGGATGGGTGGGTTCGTACTCGATGACGGTCTTCCGATGGATCTCGGCCCGCTGCACCATGTTATCCCGGGGGATGAAGTGAATCATCTGGGTGCCCAGCTTGGCGGCCAGGGCCTCGATCATCTCCTGTTCGTTTTCCACCTGGCGGCTGTTGCAGATAAGGCCGCCCAGACGCACCCCGCCGGCTTCGGCGAACTTGACGATCCCCTTGCAGATATTGTTGGCGGCGTACATGGCCATCATCTCTCCCGAGACGACGATGTAGATCTCCTTGGCCTTGCCTTCCCGGATGGGCATGGCGAAGCCGCCGCAGACTACGTCCCCCAGCACGTCGTAGAAGGCATAATCCAACTTCTCGCTGTCGGCATAGGCCCCCAACTGCTCCAGCAGGTTGATGGAGGTGATGATACCCCGGCCGGCGCAGCCCACCCCGGGCTCCGGCCCGCCGGATTCGACGCAGACGATTCCGGAGAAGCCGGTGCGGCGGATATCCTCCAGATCCACGTCTTCCCCTTCTTCCCGTAAGGTATCCAGGACGGTCTTCTGGGCCAGCCCCCCCAGGAGCAGGCGGGTGGAGTCCGACTTGGGGTCGCAACCCACCACCATCACCTTGCGGCCTAACTCGGCCAGGCCCGCCACGGTATTTTGAGTGGTGGTGGACTTGCCGATGCCACCTTTGCCGTAAATCGCGATTTTGCGCATAATCGATCCTCTGGTCGAAATTTTTAATAGATAAAGAAGCAAGGGCTATGCCAGCATCGGGGTAAGTTTCATATCTATCAGGAATATCTATTTAAAATAAATATTACCAGGGTAGCTGCTCTGCCTCAGATGGGTCTATTTGTACGGTAATGTATATTTTTATATTGATATATCTACTTAAACGTATAGTTGGTTTATTGCACTTTTACGTTTATGTATGATATATTTAGCTCCTGGAATCACCCGGCGGGACCGCCGCGACCGCCCAGTCCCTCCCTTGACCTCCTCTTCCGCCCACTCCCCCTTGACCCCCTGGAGGCCAGGCCCTATCTTTCGTATAGTGGGGCAATTGCCCACCCTTGAGGCCTGCCGCTCCAAGCAGGAGCTTTGCTTCCCGTTCACAAGTACAACTTGGGAACGAGGACAAAAAATGTAGAACCGCCGCCCCCGGCGGTTCTTTTCAAAGGATTTGGTGGGCAGTGCCCACCCTAGATGAACTCAAGGGATAGGAGGTCCTGCTAGCGCTGGGGGGGAAGGGCCTGGATGGCAGGTTTATCGCTCAAGTTTCACACCCCTGAATTAGGTGGCGCCGCCGCCCCCGGCGGCGCCTGCATAAAGGCAAGAACCGCCGGGGGCGGCGGTTCCACACAATCACTTGGTGCTAACCTGGGTTTATAACAATAGGGAATAGTGCGGGCTTTTCTCCCTCTCCCCCTCAAGGGGGAGAAGGGGATTTCCTGACTTGGGAGGGGAGGAGACATGGTGCGGCTCGCCAAGCTGTTCCAGCCGGTACAATCACTTAACGCCGAGGAGGCCAAAGACTACATGGCCCGGCGCCGGGAAGGGGATTATCTCATCCTGGACGTGCGCCAACCCGGGGAATACCAGGAGGCCCATATCCCCGGGGCCCGGCTCCTGCCCTTGCCGGAGCTGCCCGGGGCCTATCAAACCCTGGACCCGGATAAGCCCACCATCGTCCACTGCGCCGTAGGGGGCCGCAGCCGGGTGGCGGCCCAACTCTTGGCTGGCTACGGGTTCAAGGAGGTTTATAACCTGGCCGGGGGGATCCAGGCCTACCGGGGACAGACCGCCACCGGCCCCCAGGAATTGAATCTGGACCTGGTGCGGGGCGATGAAGGCCCGGCGGAGGTCACCCTCCTGGCCGCCGGCATGGAAAGGGCCCTGCAACTGTTTTATGAAACCCTGAAGGACCGCACCCGGGATCGGGAACTTCAGGAATTGTTCGGCAGACTTTCCCGGGTGGAGGAGGGCCACCGGCAAAGGCTGCTGGAGGTCTATGGGCGCCTTCAACCCGGCGGCCGGGAGCTGGACGAGAACGCGGCCGCCACCGCCACCCTGGAAGGCGGCTTCCCTTTTGAGGAGTTCCTGGCGGCCAACGCAGCCTTCCTGAACACGGCGCCCCAGGTCCTGGACCTGGCCATGATGCTGGAGACCCAGGCCCTGGACCTCTATCTACGCCTGGCCGGGCGGTCTGCCAACCCCCTGGCCCAGACCATCCTGCTGGCCATCGCCGAGGAAGAAAAGGGCCACCTGGCCAGCCTGGGGCAGTTACTGGCGGAAAAACTGGAGGGTCGGGGAACCAGTGGTGCGCCTCAGTAATAAGGTGAAGGCTTGACCTGACGACCTTCCGCTCCCACCTCGAGGTGATCCGACACCTGGTTGGATTCGGCTTCGTCTCCAACTCCCACCGAGAGTTAGCAGAACCCAAAAGATAATCTCCAGGTATCGATATGATATCGAAACATATGAAGATTTTTCGATAATGGCAACTTAGTCGCGCCCGGCTCCAACCTTCTTGAAAAGGGGGGCAGGGGGGATTTAAAATAACCTCCTGAAAATCCCCCTAAATCCCCCTTTTCCAAAGGGGGACTTTAATAGCCTTGGAACTTAGGTTTTAACTTGATTTAAGGCCATACTTTTTACGAAGCACAACACTAGTTAGCTCCGATCTGGTTATGGGCCTCAGGCCGCCGTCTTGCCCCCCTTTTGGGGTGCGGCAGACGCGGCCCGCGCCCTGGCAGGCGGCAGGGGAGGGATATGATGGCCAAGATCAGAAAAATCAAAAAAGTCTGGCAAAGCAAGCCCACGATTGAAGGCGCGGGGGTTCACCTCCATCGGGCCTTTGGCTACTACCAGGTGCCCCAATTCGACCCCTTCCTCCTCCTGGACGATTTTCGGGCGGATGACCCCGCCGACTATCTCAAGGGCTTTCCCTGGCATCCTCACCGGGGGATAGAAACCATCACCTATGTCCTGGCGGGGGAAGTGAAACACGGCGACAGCCTGGGCAATCAAGGGGTCATCACCCCGGGAGACGTCCAGTGGATGACGGCCGGAAGCGGCATCATCCATCAGGAGATGCCCCGGGGCGACGATCAGGGTCGCATGTATGGTTTTCAACTCTGGGCCAATCTCCCGGCCGCCCACAAGATGATGGCGCCCCGCTATCGGGACGTGAAGCGCCTGCAGATTCCGGAGGTCTCTCTCGCCCAAGGCGTCCGGGTAAAGATCATTTGCGGCCGGGTTAACGGGGCTGAGGGACCCGTCCGGGATATCGTCACCGACCCGGAATACCTCGAGGTGTCGGTCCCTGCCGGGGCCGAGTTCCATCATCCCATCCGGCGCGGCCACACGGCCTTGGCCTACGTCATTGAGGGGGAAGGCTACTTCGACCCGGAGCGGGACGCTTACGCCCACGAAGTCATCGGGGCCAACTATTTTGATTATGACCGCCGCTGCCTCTGTGGCGACCGGGCCCTGGTCCTTTATGGGGAGGGCGACGGGGTGGTGGTCTCCGCCACCGCCAGCCCGGTGCGCTTTCTCCTCATCTCGGGCCTGCCCATCGGGGAGCCCGTTGCCTGGTACGGCCCCATTGTCATGAATACCCAGGAAGAGTTGCGCCTCGCCTTCGAGGAATATGAGCAGGGCACTTTCATCAAACACGCCACCCCGTGACCAGTCCTGAAGCTGAAAATTTTCCCATATCTGGATCATATCAGGAACTTTTCCTACTCAAGCGATAATTGGCGATCCTGCAGCTGTGCTTAACTGGTGACATTTCATTCATAGGGCTCGTCTTACGCGCCTTTTTGGCGCGTGAGACGCACCCTACGGCCCCAATTTCCTTCGCCTTTTAACCTTTTACCCATTTACCCCTTCCCCCCCGCGGCTGTAGGGTGGGCACTGCCCGGCAATTCCTTGGGAAAGAACCGCTCAAGCGAACCGCATCGGGTTTAAGAGTCCCCCCCTTCAGGCGTGGTAGCGCAGCTTCAGTTCCAGGGGGTGCGGGTGCAGGTAGCTTTCTTGCAGGGAGCCCTGCCGATATTTATCGGCATAGTGATTGATCAGGGTAACCGGCACGATCAGGGGCGTCTCTCCCCGGCGGTAGGAGTCCACGGCCCGCCGCAATTCCTCCCGTTCCTGGCGGCTCAGGGTTTGCTTGAGCCGGCCCCGCAGGTGATCCAGGACCCTTAAGTTTTTCCGGGAGGTGGCCGGGAGCCTCAGCGCCGCCAGGGCCAGGGTCTGGTAGGCGCGGAGCGCCTCCGGCAGGGGCAAGGTCTCCGCGGCCAGCAACTGCTGCAGCCGGCGGCCATGCCCGGGGCTGTGGGCCAGAATCTGGAGGCGGTGCCGGTCATGGAAGGCCGCCAGTTGTCCCTTATCCGGCCGTTGCCCCAAAAACTCCCGCCAGCGCCGCTGGAAAAAGAGACGTTCCAGGAAGTTCTCCCGAAGTTCCGGATCGTGCAACTGCTCCTCGTCCACCACCGGCACCAGGGGTAAATGGGCCATAAAGACCCGGGCGAAGAGCCCCGGGCCGGTGGCCGGCGGCGCCCCCCCCTCGCTGTGGACCTTAACCCGGGCCGGGCCGCAACTGGGGGAGCCGCTCTTCAAGATGAAGCCGGAGAGGTCCTCCCGGGCCAATTCCCCAACTCGCCGGCGGGCCCAGTCCAGCAGACGCCGGGTCAGGTCCCGGCCGCTGTGCACCGTGAGGAGACGGGGAGGAGAGCCGGGCCGGCCTACCAGGCGCATGGGCTCCCGGGGCGCCCCCAGGCCGCACTCCACTTCCGGGCACACCGGGATGAACTCCAAGTATTGGCCCAGGGCGCCGGTGATCAAGGGCTCCAAGCGGTGCCCGCCGTCGTAGCGCACCTTTTCTCCCCCGAGGCAGGCGCTGAGACCCAACCTGATGTGGGACACAGGTTTTTCTCCTAAGATGACTATATAATGAAGGTCTTGTAAAAGTCAGGTTAAACCGGTTAAGTCCAATAGTTACTAACGACTGACGCCCCCCTCCCCCTAACCCCCTCCCCCCGTGGGGAGGGGGAGAAAAACGTTATTGACTTGTTCCCTTCCCCTTGAGGGGGCGACACCGGGAGGGGGTGGTGATTTCGCTATTAAATATGACTTTTGCCAGAGGCTCTAATAAAATCGGCTAAATTCTCCAGGCCGCGATAAGTTCCGGCCAGGTGAAATGTGGCCCAGCAGCGGGATGCGGCAGCGCCCGAACTTGCAGGGATGAGCGCCTCGCCGGTTCCGGTGGGTCGCCAGGATTATGCCCTCCCTCCCGCCATCTCCGCCCGGTAAAACTGTAAGGGCTGCATAGAGCCCGGGTACCTCACTGGCGGGTATTAAGAAACCCGGAGCCACACCCCCCCCGGGGCCTGGCGTTTAGTAACAAAAAAGGGCGGTTCACGAACCGCCCTGCTTAAAAGACTTGAAACTCGAAACTCCAAACCGGGCGACCCAATCACAGGCTGGAAGCCTGTGCCACTGTCGCCCCTACAACTAAATCCCCAGATAGGTGCGCCTGATCTCATCGTTCTTCATGAGGGCCCGGGCCTCCCCTTCCAGGTGCACCCGGCCTTCCGCCAGGACATAGGCGAAGTCGCTCACCGCCAGGGCCATGGTGACGTTTTGTTCCACCAGGAGCATGGTGAGCCCGGTCTTCTTCAAGCGGGTGAGGGATTCGAACAGGGTGAGGGCCAGCAAGGGAGAGAGGCCCAAAGAGAGCTCATCCAGCATCAGGACTTCCGGCTCGGCCATCAGACCCCGGGCCACCGCCACCATCTGCTGCTCGCCGCCGCTCAGGGTGCCGGCCTTCTGCCGGGCCCGCTCTTTGAGGCGGGGGAAAAGCTCGAAGACCTTCTCCAGATTTTGCCGGAAGGACGGCCGGGCCCGCCGGGAAAAAGCGCCCATCTCCAGGTTCTCCATAATCGTCATTTCCGTGAAGAGCTGGCGCCCTTCCGGGACCAGGACCATGCCGGCCTTGGCCCGGGCGTGGGCCGACCACTGGCTGACATCCCGGCCGCCAAAGGTGACGGCGCCCTGCCAGGGGCGCAGGAGCCCCATCAGGCTTTTCAACAGGGTAGTCTTGCCCACCCCGTTGGAACCCACCAGGGTGGTGAGCTTCCCCTGCTCCAGACGGAGGTTCACCCCCCAGAGGATCTGGACCCCTTCGTAGCCCGACGTGATATCCTTGACTTCTAAGAGATTCATCTAGTTAGTTTAGCCTTTGCCTTTAACCGAAAAACACCCACTGCCACCGCAAGCCGCCTCACTCGGCCAGAAGCCGCGCCGTCATTTCCGGATCCCCCAGGTACGCCTCGATGACCTGGGGATTGCCGGCCACTTCCTGGGGGCTGCCGCTGGCGATGAGCTGCCCGTAATCCAGGACGATGATCTGGTCCGAAATACTCATCACCGCCTGCATGACGTGCTCGATCATCAGGATGGAGTAGCCCTGGCCCCGGATCTCCCGGATGGTCTCCATCATGTTGGCGATCTCCGAGGGATTGAGGCCGGCCAGGACCTCGTCCAGCAGCAGCAGATAAGGCCGGGCCGCCAGGGCCCGGGCCAGCTCCAGGCGTTTCTTTTGCGCCACGTTGAGGCCGCCCGCCAACCGCGGGGCCCGGTCCGCCAGGCCCACCTGCGCCAGGGCCTGTTCCGCCAGGGAGGCGGCCCGGCCCAGGGAGTGGCGTTCCCGGCCGAAACAGGCCCCCACCATGACATTTTCCAGGACGGTGAGATCGTTCAGGGGGCGGACCACCTGGTGGGCCCGGGCCAGACCCCGCCGGGCCACCTCGTAGGAGGGCAGGCCGGTAATCTTTTCCCCCCGGAAGATCACCTGGCCGCGGCTGGGGGGATAGACCCCGTTGATCACGTTGAACAGGGTGGTCTTGCCCGCGCCGTTGGGGCCGATGAGCCCCAGGATCTGCCCCTCGGGCAGATCAAAGCTCACGTCCAGCAGCGCCTGCAGGCCGCCAAATTTCTTGGAGACTTCCTGAACCTGGAGGATCATTCCAGCCATTGCCGCAACCTCGGAAAGCGCTTCCTAAGCCAGCCCACCCCGCCCCCGGGGACAAAGAGGACGATGAGCAGGAGAATCAGGCCCGTGGTGGCTAACTGCAGGTCCTTAAAGATAACGCTGGTGAGGAGGTAATCCCGCAGCTTCTCATAACAGAAGGCCCCCAGCACCGGCCCCAGCAGCGTGCCATTGCCTCCCAGCATCACCATCACCAGGACCTCCAGGGACATTTGAAAATTGAAGGCGTCATCGGGCTGCACGTTGCCATTCTTAAAGAAATAGAGGGTGCCGATGAGGCCGGGGAAAAAGGCGGAGATCAAAAAGGCCTTGGTCTTGTCCCGGGGAGCCTTGACCCCCATAACCATGGCGGTGTCCTCATCCTCCCGGATGGCGATGAGGCCCAGCCCGAAGCGGGAACGTTTCACCAGGTAACTCACCACCAGCACCGCCAGGGTGACCAGCCACAAGAGGATGAAGGTGAGCCACAGGGCCTGGCCGGCGCCACCGTAGCGGTCGTAGGCCGAGAAGTTGATGGACATGCCGATGGAGCCGCCGAAGGGCTCAAAATTGCTGACAAAGGCCCCGGCCGCTTGATTGACCCCGATGGTGGCCAGGGCAAAGTAGGCCCCCCGCAGTCGCAGAACTGCGGCGCCGATGATGAAGGCGATGGCCATGGCCATGACCCCGCCGGCCAGGGCGGCCAGGTAAAGGGGCCACCCGAATTCGCTCAACAGATAGAAGCCGAAATAGCCGCCCAGGCCGAAAAAGACGATATGGCCGAAATTAACGTAGCCGGTGTAGCCCATGATGATGTTCAGACTGGAGGCCAGGCCGATGAACATCAGGGCCGTGAAGGCCGTTTCCCGCAAGGTGTCCTGGCGCAAGGCCAGGACCGCCAGGCCGCCCAGGAATACCAGGAGGAAACTGGGCCATAACCCGGATTGCCGGAAAGGGTTCATCTATTTGGACCCCAGCAGCCCGGTGGGGCGGACCACCAGGACCAGGACAAACAGCACAAACTCCACCACCGTTACCCAGCTCACCGGCATAAAGATGGGGACCACCCCTTCCAAACCTCCCAGGAACAGCCCCCCCAACAGTGCCCCCAGGGGATTGCCCAGCCCCCCCAGGACGCAAATGACGAAGGCCTTCAATTGGTAGCTGGCGCCGCTCAAAATGGTGAAGGGGAAGAAGGTGGAGGTAAGCCCCCCGGCCACCGCGGCCAGCATGGTGCCCAGGCCAAAGCTCAGGGCCAGGACCTGGGACGAAGGGATCCCCATCAGCTCCGCCGCCGCCTGGTTGCCGGCCACGGCCCGGATGGCCTTCCCCGGCCGGGTGAAATAGAGAAACAGATAGAGGGCGCCGGTGATCACCACTGCGGCCAGGGCCGCCAGCAGGCGGGTGCCGGTAAAAATAATCCCGCCCCAGTTGAAGGAGCCCACGGAAAAGTTGATATTTCGGGGCGAGGTGGTGAAGATCGCGGTGCCCAACCCGATGATAATCATATTCACCGCGAAGGTGGACAGCAGGGTGGACAAATAACCCGCCTGGATCACCCGGTGCAAGGCCACCCCGTAGATCAAAAAGCCGAAGAGCAGGGACAGGCCCACCACCGCCACCAGGGCCAGGTAGGGATTCAGCGCCAGGTCGGAGAACAGCAGGTAGGTGGTGAACATCCCCAGGGCCATGGTAGCCCCGTGGCTCAGGTTGATGACCCGCATCACCCCCCAAATCAGGGTCAGGCCCATGGCGGCCACCCCGTACACGAAGCCGATGAGCAGGCCGTCGATTATCGAAGACAGAATCTGGGTCACCTTGAGGCTCCTGGAGCTACAAAATCTTAATCCCGGGAAGGGCCAGGCCAGTTACAGATCAGGGCCCGCTCGCCTTTTCCCGGTAACCACCCTCTCTTTAGATAAAGGATATCCGGACCGCCGGGTGGCTGCCAGCGGAGGATTTCCGATTCTCTTGCAGGAACTTTGCCTAATGCAGAAAGGTTCCCCAGAAATAGCTGCGCCGTCTTTTCCGGCGGGCCCCTCGCCTTGGCGCCCTTCCCCAAGAGGGGGAGGGCACGGCCTAGCGTGCCCTCCTCTCAGCAGACCTTCAAGTCCGGGCTTAATGCGCCGTACAGAGCATGGGTTGTCCACTGGCGGCGGCCGGCGGATACACCGCCACTTTCTCCGGCTTGCCCTGGGCACCCTTCTGCCACTGGATGACGATCATCTGGTGGCCGATCTGGAGGCCGTGGGCCTTGGGGGTGGTGTCAAACTTGGTGCGGCCGAAAAAGGTGTACATGTCTTCCCCATCGAGGGCCGCCTGGACCTTGGCCGTGTCTATGGAGCCGGCCTTTAATATGGCCTCTTGCAAGATCAGCCCGGCGGCGTAGCCCCCGGCGCTGTGATAGGAGGGATCTTCATGGTACTTGGCCTTATACGCCTCGATAAATTCCGGCACCGTGGGGCCGAACCATGGCACACCTTCCTTCTTAGCCGCCTCCGGGCTGTATTTGGCCAGCGGTTCCCACTGGGATGATCCCGTCACACAGATGCAGGCATCGCCCAATTCGGCAAATTTGGGCTCCGGCGGAGCCACCAGCAGGCCGACCAACTTGGGATTGACCTTCTTTTCATAGATCAGCTTGGCCAGGGTGGTGGTATCGGAGAAGTGGCCGCCGCCCATCACTGCGTCCGTCCCGGGCGGGATCTTGTCGATGAAGGGGGAGAAATCGGTGGTGGCGGGGTCATAGCCTTCATCCATCACTATTTTAAAGCCTTTGCCTTCGGCGAATTTCTTCAGACCGTTCACACAGGCGGTGGAAAAATTGTCCTTTGAATAAATGACGGCGATGTTCTTGGCCTGGGGGGCCAGTTTGGCCAATACGTCGACTGGTCCCGCCAGGTAGAAGCCGGCAGGGGTGTAGGCCTGGTAGACCAGGGTGTAGCCTTTGGAATGGGTGGCTTCCGCAGCCGCCCCCGCGGTGATCATGATCCGTTTATACTGTTGGGCGATGATCGCGGCGGCATCCGCCAGGGGGCTGCTGTAGGGACTGATGAGGAAGTCGGCCTTATCGGTGCTGATGAGGCGGGTATAAAGCTCTTGCACCCGATCCTTTTTGCTCTCGTCGTCATAGAATTTGGCGGCCACCTTCACTGCGGTGCCGTCGGCCAGCTTGATGCCCCCCGCCTTGTTCACCGTGTCGATCCAGAGGTTCAATCCGTTGATCTGGCGGATGGCCTCCACGTTGAACGCCCCGGTCTGAGAGGCGGTGAAGCCCAAGGTTATGGTCTTTTCCGCGGCCATCCCGGGAGCGCCAAGCCCCAAGAACACCACAGCCATGGCCAGACAGCTAACTAATCCCAAACGCCTCATAGCTCCTCCTCGGTCCGGATTACCGGACCTCGCCAAACGAGTTAAAGACTCCCCGAATATTGGGGCATGATTGCTACAAATTGTTTATACCGCAAGGAAAAGGGTGCTTTCAAGGGATATTTTGATCATCCCCGGCGGAAAATCTCCGATTCTGTTGTAGGAAATGTTCCCACCGGCTGAAGATCTAGTGCAAGTAGGGCCGGAGAAATTCCATGCCCTCCCGGGGCGCCGCCTCCCCTTGGAACTGGAAAGGTACGGGGATTATGCCTCCCATAACGGAGGCCAGGCGAAAACTGCCGGAGATTTGGTAGCGCACTTTCTGCTGCGGATTTTGCAGAAGCCTGGGCAAAAAGCCCAGCAAGGCGTTCAACTTCACCAGGATGGGGACCCGGGCCACCGTCTGCCCCCCGGCAGGCAGGTTCACCGCCCCCTGGGAAGATCCCGTGGCTACGCGGCGGCCTTCGATCCATAATTGATAATCGTAGCCCAGCAGGTTCAGGGGCTGGGGGTTGGGATTTTCCAGGAGCAGGTTGGCCGCCAGGGGCCAGCCGTCCGCGGTGGGTTGATAGACGGCGAGGCCCTGGAAGGTGATCTTGGGGGCCTGAATCTCTCCCCGGGCCAGCTCCCGGACGCCGCAGCCGGCCGCCGCCAGGACAGCCAAGCCCAGCAGCCAGAGGCAGACGCTCCCCAGGGGCGTCCATAATCGGGGCTTAATCCTCATGAGTTGCCTACCAACTTGGTAACGGTGGAGTCTATAGTCAATAGCGCTTCTGCTAAATTGGCAGGCGCAGGGGGCCCCGGTGGGGTCGGCGGGCTCACCTCTCGGAACCGGAACCTGGGGTTGGGGGGGTATGCGGGATGGCGGACTGGCCTCAGCTGTTGCCCTGCCGGAGTTGCTGCAGCTTTTCCAAGGCCCGCTGCAGGTTGGTCTTGGCTTCCTCGTAATAAGAGGGCCGTAGTTCAATGGCCCGCTGGAAGCACTTGGCCGCTTCTTCATATTGACCGGCCACGAAATAGTGGACCCCGATGTTGTTGTAGGCCTGGGCCTCATCCCCGGCCTTCATGAAGGCATCCAGGGCCTCATTATAGCGCTTATCCGCGGCCAGGGCCATCCCCATTTGATAATTGAGCTTTTGGTTTTTCGGATCCAGGGTCAGCCCTTGTTGCAGGCAGGCGATGGCCTGCCGATAATCCTTCAAATCGATGTAGGCCTGCCCCAGGGGCGGGATGCTGGAAACGTGGCGGGGGTCTACCACCAGAACCCGCTTTAGTTGGACCACCGCCTTGCCGGGCTGACCACTCTCCAGGTAGGCCACCCCCAGGAGGTGCAGGGAATTGACCCGCTGGGGCTCCTGGCCCAGGACCGTCTGGAATTCCTCGATAGCCTGGGGGTAATTCTTTTCCTGCAGGAACACCAGCCCCATGGCTTCGTGGGCCTGGAGCATCTCCGGCCGGTGCACCAGAACCAGGGCCAGTTCCTGCTTGGCTGCCGCCCACTGGCCATTGAGGAGGAAAAGGACCGCGACCTTGTAGTGCAGGTCATAGCGTTCGGGGTTTTTCCTGAGAATTTCCAGAAAGTCGAGAAGGGAGGATTCGTAATCCCCGGTCTGCACGGCGGCGTCCCCCAAGGCCTCTACCCGGTCCTGCGGCAGGGCTTGCTTATCCCCCCGGAAGTGCGCCTTCATTCTATTCCAGATGGTGTCGTTGGAAGAGCTGCTCGCGGCAAGGGCTTCCAGAGGGGAGGGACCGGTCGCCTGTTCTTGGGCGCAACCGCTTAGAAGCATCAGCATGGCCAGAAGCCAGGCGATGCATGCCAGGGACTTAATGGCTTTCATGGCCTTTCTCGATTAAACGCGCCATGGTTTGGGGCTGTGCCAGGAGATCGCGGCCTAGCAAGATCTTGATGGCCACTCCTTTTTTGAGCTTGTGGGACTCCACCAATTGGGCCCCGGGGAAGATCTGGGAGTTGAGGGCCTGGGCCACCTTCTCCGTCCCGGGACGGTAATAGATCACCGTGGTCTCCGCCCCGAAATCGATATGGTTGCCAATCATGCCGACCTGGAACCCTTGTTGGGACAACCGGTCCCGGGTCTGGTGAGCCAGCATCCGGGACCGGGTGCCGTTCCGGATTTCAATGACGCTGGCTATCAGCTCTGCGGCGGTGGGCGCCGCCAGGGTAACCCCGGGTTGGACCAGGGTTTTCGCCGGGGTGGGTGGCGGCCCTTGAAGGGGTGCGCGGGCGGCCCCGGAGGCGGCCGCGGCCGCCAGGATCAGCGAGGCAGCCGGCCTTGGGGAAGCGCTCGGCCGGGGTTGTTCCTTCTGCGAGGAAGCGCCCACCTCTTCCCCCCTTAAGCGGGCCATGATCCGGGGGTGCTCCAGGAGATCGCGGCCTAGCAAGATCTCGATGGCCACTCCTTTCCTGAGCTTGGAGGACTCCGCCAACTGGGCCTCGGGGAAAATCTCGGAGTGGAGGACCCCGGCCACCCGCTCCGTCCCCGGGCGGTAATAGATCACCGTGGATTGCGCTCCGAAATTGATGTAGTCGCCGATCCGGGCAACGTTGAAGACTTCCTGGAACAGCACGGTTCGGGTTAAGCGGGCCAGGTCCTGGATGCCGGTACCGTTCAGGATCTCGATGCCGGTCTTCTCCCGCTCTGCGGCGGTCAGGATCGTCCGGGGCGCGGCCGCTTTGGCAGCCTTTTTCACCTTAGCCTTCGCCGCGGCGGCCAATGGCCTGGCCGGGGCCGGCGCCAGGGTTTTTCCCTGGGCTGCCACGGATTTACCGGAGGAAGCTGCCACTGGCGGGGCAGGCGGGGGCGCCACTTTGGCTGCTTCCGTCAACCCTGCCGCTGGCCGGGTAGCCGCAGGCGTCGCCGGGGTCGCCGCCTTGGCAGGGAGGGGCGGTTCCGCCGCCAGGGATCCGGCTTGGGTAGTAACTATCGCCCGGGCCGCCGGTTTCTGCGGGGCCGGAGCCTTGGCCGATTCTGCCAACCCTGCCGCTGGGGTAGCCTTGACGCTGGTCTGCCCTTCCGCCACCGATAAAGATCCATCTTGGGAAGCAATAATGGCCGGGGCCGCCGCTTGCGGCTGCCGCGAGGCCGCTGGTTGCCGCGCCCGAGCCACTCCTGGCCCCGTCGCTTTGGGGGCTCCGTTCACCTTGGCCTTGGGGGCCGCGGCCAACGGCCGCGCCGCGGGCGCCGCCTTCACGGTGGGGGGCGCCGCCGCTGCCGGTGATTTGGCTGAAGCATCAGCCAGTGGCGCACCTGGCCCTGGCTCCGATAGCTTGGCATAATAGGCCGGGGCGCTCATTCCCAGGAAAGCCAGGGCCTGGTTCATCCGGGTTTGGGCGAGGGCGGCGCCTTCCGCTTCCTCCCAAAGCCGTTTGGCTTCCGTTAGCTTGCCCTGGCGGCACCATAACAGTCCTAAATTATTCCGGGCGGCCATATTGCCGGGATCACGGGCCAGGGCCTCCTGGAGGCAGGATTCGGCCCTGCCCAGGTCTCCCTGAAGATAATAGGAGAAGCACCAATTGTTGTGCAAGGCCCGGTTTTCGCCATAGCGTTTCAGGGTCTCCTGGTACAGCTCCTGAGCCTGTTGGAATTGTCCCTGCTCCTGGTACATCTGGGCCAGGGCATCCACCACCTTGGGATTAGCGGGATCTGCCTCGTGGGCCTGCTGCAATTCTTTTAAGGCGATCTCCGGCCTCCCCATTAACTGGTAATAATGGGCATTATACAACAACCGGGCGGAGTCCATGCTGGCTGACAAGGCTTCTCCCCGGGGCGTCCGGTTATTGGCCAACCATGAGGTGTTGCAGCCCACCCCCAACAACGCCCCCGTCAGCGCCGCCATGGCCAGCGACCATGCCAGCCAGCGCTGCCGGACAGAGGCGGGTCTGCCGGCGGCTGCCCTGAAAGGACCCTGGGGCGGCCGCTGCCGCCGCCGGGGCCCCCGGTCCCCTGGCCATAATTGGTCGAGCCCTGCTGCCCACATGATTGCTATCCCCTTGTTACCCCCGGCGGCGACAGCGGCGCGCTAATAGGTAGAGACCATCCCCTGAGGTGCCGCGGGCTTCTTCTCCTCGCCCGAAAAGCTCTTGATATATTGGTCCGTTTCAGTAGCCCCGGCCTTGGGGGATAGCCCCGTCGCCGGGGTGTCCACCAGGCCGGCCTGGGGATTGAGCACCGACTGGGCTATATTGTTTTGCACCGAATTGCCGTAGTCCTGTTTGAGGGTGTCGGGGCTGGTACAACCCGTCAGCCACACCAGCGCCACGGTCAGCCCGATGAGGCCGGTTCCGGCTTTAAATTTTCGCCTCTCGTTTTTCATTTTCAGCCTCTGCCTGAGATGTGATGAGGAAAAAGTGAATGGTTAACAGGTTAAAAGGCTGAGCGGGCTTTTAACCTTATTAACCTTTTCCTGCGATTACGGTTTTGCAGGCCCAAAGCCCGCCGGCATCAGTGGGGCCGGCTGCTGGACCGGGGCCGGCTGTGCCTTCGGCTTCCCCTGTTCCCAACCCAGGAAATATTTCTCATATTCGCTGGGGTCTATCCACTTGTCATCGGCCAGCCTGGCGGCGCCCGGGGTCACGGGCTTCACCAAGTGCGGGGTCACCAGCACCACCAGCTCGGTCTCCTGCTTCTGCCAACTGCTGGAACGGAACAGGTTCCCCAAAATGGGGACGTCCCCCACCCAGGGAAACTTGTTGACGATGTTGCGGTCCTCATTTTTGAGTAGCCCGGCCATGGCAATGGTCTGGCCGTCGTTGACCTCCAGATGGGTTGACATTGTCCGCGTCAAAAACCCATTAATGGTGAAGCCGCTGATTTGCACCGTCACAGTGGGATCCAGCTCCGAAACCGTAGGTTCCAATCTCATGGCGATCTTGTCGCCGTCCAGCACTATGGGAGTGAAGTTCAAGCCCACCCCGTACTTCTTGTAATCAATGGTGATGGTGGTGCCGCCCACCCCGCTCTGGGGCACCGGCACGGGATACTCGCCGCCGGCCAGGAAGGAGGCCTGCTGGCCGCTGGTGGTCACCAGGTTGGGCTCCGCCAGGATCCGCCCCAGGTTATTCTGCTTGAGAATGTCAAAGAACATGGTCCAAATGAGCCCGGCGTTCTTAAAACCCACAATGCCTGTGACATTGGAACTGAGGGCTTGGGTAAAGGAAGTGTTCGTGCCGCCGGAGGATCCCGTGCCAGTGCCACCGAGGAAAGTCCGGGTCAAAGTCTGGAGGGCGTTCAGGGCGTTGATCTGTTGCGTATAAATATTGCCCTGGGGCGCGATGGCGGTCCAGTTGATCCCCATGCGATCCAGAACGGTCCGATCGATCTCCGCCAGGCGCACCTCCACCATCACCTGCTGCACCCCCCCGACGTGGAGCAGGTTCACCGTCTTCTCCTTCTTGCCACCGCCAAAGGAGCCCGCCAGGGACAGCGCGGTGTCCTGGGCCAGCGGCCCGGTCACCTCCCCGGAGAGCACCACGGAGTCACCCGCGGCCATCACCTCGATTTTCTGGCCGGGCAGAACCTGGTGCAGCTTCTCTTTTAAGAGGGTGAGGTCCGCCTCCACCGTCACGGTGGCCGAAGTGAAACGGTTTTTGCCCCAGATGCTCAGGTTGGTGACCCCCGGGGACAGGCCGTTGACGTAAACTTCCTTCTCGGAGATCAGGATGATGTCGGCGATCTCCGGGTCGGCCACGGAGATGCGGGTAATGGGGTAGGTCGAACGCACCACCTTGGATTGCCCCACCTGCAGGTGCAATACCTGGGTGATCTCCTGATTCTTCATCCTTTCGGTTAGGTCCGCCCCGGCGGCGCTGCTCCCCCCTAATCCCCACAGCAGCACCCACAAGGACAGCAACCACCCCCACCTGGCTGCTATTCTCTTCACCTCCCCCTCCTTAACCTTACTCAAATATTTTACATAATTTTTCCCAAAGGTTAACCACCTGCAACTCTATGAAATTATTTGCATCATTATAATGATGAATATCTTTTGTCAAGTAATTTTTCCAGATGCAACCGGAAAAATTGAAGAGGCATTTAAAGCAACAATATTTCAATCTGAATTTTGGCTGCGGACGCAATGGCCAGGCCAGGATTTTATGGCCCCTATTGTGGTAACCGCTGGCAGGGACAAGGGTGGGTTTCCTTATTTATCTCAAAAGGTTGGCCGGTACTCTTGCCGGTTATTTCAAAACTATTTTATCCCGCCGCCAGCAACGCCGCGTCGGGTCCGGATCACCTGGCCTTGGGAGTTGGGTGTTGCTCGTAGCTTGTAATGTTGTTAATCTTCCATTTAAAGGTCGTTCCCCTGGTCCCCCAATAGCTTCCCTCTTGTGAAAAGTATCCTTTTAAAATAACAGTTCAAAACGGCTAATTTATTATTTGCTGCGGCCAATATATTAAACTATTATAATAGGATATAGGATGCGCGGCTGGCGCCGGAAATTTGCCCTCCCGGTTTTGGAGCAGCCCGGGTGGGAAGGCCTCCGCAGGGTGTCAGTCTCTGAGGCGGACTAACGCGGTAAGGGGGCGGCAATCTGCTCCAGATTGCCGCCCATGTCGCTGATGACCAGCTTGCCCGAAGGCAGACGCCAGGCCCTGGCCTCCGTATCTCCCTGGGTATATTCCGCAGGCACCGGGATCACCTCCGGCAGGTTGGCCTGGATTTCCACCAGGCGGTAACTGGCAGTCCCCAGCTCCCTGACGCTCTCCACTTTGCACTCCTGGTAAATCACTCCCTCCTTGATCAGGACCTCGGTGAGTTCGACCCGATCAGAGCCGCCCTCGTGCACGTAAATGATCATCTTCCTCCTCCTTGGGAAGCTGGATGGCAATCTCCCGCCCCTCGCCCGAGGCAGCCTGGCATAACTCCAGCCTCCAGACGCGGCGCGGCCAGTGTAAAATTAAGAAGGCGATGGGCCATGTCAATAACCCGGCAAGATATTCGCAGGAAAATGCCAGGGAACCCATTGGGGAGGCAATGAGGGCAGCCGCGGCTGGCTCGCCGCCGGACCAGGGCCGGGAACCGCCGAGGAAAAATCATTGCCCGGGCTGCTTTTTAGGGCTATACTTTTCAGAAAATAGCGCCATGGGAAACCAGCGAAGCCATCACGGCCGGGGCACGGCCCTGGCAGAAAGTCCCGGAGCGGACGGTTTCCAGATCAAAGGCCGCCTCTGGCTGGAAAAGGAGGGGGAGACCTACCTGAGCTGGGGCCGGGTAGTTCTCCTGGAGCGGATCCGGGAACACCACTCCATCGCCGCGGCGGCCCGTTCTTTGGACATGGCTTACAGCCACGCCTGGTCCCTGGTGGCCGCCTTGAACCGCCTGGCCGGACAGGACCTGGTGGGCCGCAGCTTCGGCGGTCGCCGGGGCGGCCGCGCCTGGCTCACTGCCGCCGGGGAGGAAGCCGTCACCCGCTTTTGGCTCCTGGTGGCCGACTTCCGGGATTGGCTGGCCAGCCGCCAATTTTGAGCCGCCCCGCCCGGTGCCTGACAAAAAAACCACATTTAGAGGTTCGCAAAGGACCCAAGTGGAAATTTTCGGAAAAAGGAGGACTGCCGCATGGGATACAATTTCTGGTTAAAGATGGGGATGGCTGGATTGATGCTGACCCTGATGCTGGCGGGGGTTAAGGCCGCGGCGGAGACTATTCACCTCCGCTGTGCCTCCACCACCTCCACCGAGAACTCCGGGTTGTTCAAATATCTCCTGCCGATCTTTGAGAACAAGACCGGCATCCACGTGGATGTGGTGGCGGTGGGCACCGGCGCCGCCATCGAGATCGGCAAGCGGGGCGACGCCGATATGCTCATGGTACACGCCAAAGCCCAGGAATTGCAGGCGGTCCAGGAAGGCTATTTCGTCAATCGGCACGACCTGATGTATAATGATTTTGTCATCATCGGCCCCGGGGGCGATCCTTTGCAGATCAAAGGACTGACCTCGGCGGTGGAGGCCTTCAAGAAGATCTACGCCGCCGCCGGCCCCTTCGTCTCCCGAGGCGACAAGTCGGGAACCAATGTGAAGGAGCTGGCCCTGTGGAAGGCCGCCGGCCTGGACCCCAAGGGGAAGCCGTGGTACCTGGAGGTGGGCCAGGGCATGGAAAAGACCCAGCGCCTGGCCAATGAAAAACGGGCCTATACGCTCACCGACCGGGGCACCTGGCTGGCCACCAAGGATAAGGACCGGCTGGAGATGCAGATAGTCTTGGAGGGCGATCCGTCCCTGTTCAACCAGTACGGGGTGATGGTGGTGAATCCCGAAAAACATCCTCAGGTCAAATATCAAGAAGCCCTGACGTTCATCAACTGGCTGATATCCCCGGAAGGCCAGCAAACCATTGCCGCTTTCCGGGATGCCCATGGCAACCAGCTCTTCATCCCCAATGCCAAGTGAGTCTTCCCTTAGGATTGGCGCCGGAGCGCCTGGCCGGCCGCGGCCAGGATATCCGCCAGGCCTAGGGATATCCGAAGGACCATGAGCCACCTTCTGGCTTTCCTGGGCGGCCTCGACTGGCGGGAACTGTGGGGCATCGTCTGGCTCTCCCTCTGGGTCTCCGCCGCCGCCCTCATGCTGGCGACGGTCCTCGCCTTGCCCCTGGCCGCCCTCCTGGCCCTGCGGCGGTTTCCGGGACGGGACGCGGTGATCAACACCCTGCACACCTTCATGGGGCTGCCGCCGGTGGTGGTGGGGCTGTTTTTATATCTGCTCCTGTCGCGCCAGGGGCTGCTGGGTTTCCTGAGCCTGCTCTACACCCCGGCGGCCATGGTCCTGGCCCAAACCATCCTGGCCTGGCCCATCGTCGCCTCCCTGGCCCACGCCGCCATCGTCAACGTCGACCCGGTGATTCGTCAGGCGGCCGTCACCCTGGGGGCCACCCCGCGGCAGCAGGCGGTCACCATCATCAAAGAAGCCCGCTATGGGATTATCTCCGCGATCATGGCCGGGTTCGGGCGGGCCAATGCCGAAGTGGGCGCGGTGCTCATCGTGGGCGGCAACATCGCCGGCTACACCCGAGTCATGACCACCGCCATCGCCCTGGAGACCGACAAGGGTAACTTCGAACTGGGCATTGTCCTGGGGATCATCCTGCTGGCCCTGGCCCTGCTGGCGAACCTGGCCCTGCGCCGCCTGCAACGGCGGGGGCGGGGCGCCGGGCTGGAGATGAGTTCATGGGCCTGAGACTGGAAGCGGCCAACCTCCGGAAAACTTACCAGGGCAACCCGGTGTTGCGGGACTGCTCCTACGCCTTTGCCGCCGGCCGCACTTACGCCTTCCTGGGTCCCAACGGCAGCGGCAAATCCACCCTGTTCCGCATCCTGGCCCTCCTGGAGAAAGCCGACGCCGGCCAGGTAAATTATCTGGAAAATGGCGCAGCCCTTGGCCAAAACCTGGCATTGCGGCGCCGCTTCACCCTGGTGCTGCCCCGCCCCGGCATCTTTAATACCACGGTGTTCCACAACGTCACCTATGGCTTGAAGATTAGGGGGGTTAAATCCGGGGAGCTGGAGGCCCGGGTGAGGGAGATCCTGGCCAGCGTCGGCCTGGCCCACAAGGGTGGGCAGCGGGCCCTGGACCTCTCCAGCGGCGAGACCAAGCGCCTGGGACTGGCCCGGGCCATGGTCCTGGCACCCGAGATCCTCTTCCTGGACGAACCCACCGCCAACATCGATCCGCGGAACGCGGAAATCATCGAGGACATCATCCTGCGGATGAAGGCCGGCAGAGGGGCCACTATCCTGATGATCACCCACGACCCGGCCCAAGCGGACCGGCTGGGGGATGAACTCCTCTATCTGAAGGATGGCCGGCTGCTGGCCGGGTGAGGCCGCGGCCCGGGGACCAACTGCGGGCGAGCCGCCGGGTACGCCCTTTTCCGCGGATTCATAGACCGTATCTCAGTACTGCACCTCCCTTCGTGGCCTGGCTTCCGGTCCTTTGCCGCCGGTTTCTGGTTAAGGGCTAATCTCGTCCAAGGGGCTGTCAAGTCTCCCAAATTTGGGTAATTGTTGCTAACGGTATCTTGAATGACCTATAAAGGTATAGTTAAAATTATGTTGCTGAAAATTATCTTTTGGATGAATCTTAGCGGCCACCTCTCCCTAAGCCATTTCATCTTTTAGGACTAAACTCAGATTCGAGGTCATCCGTGACTGCCGGGTTTAGCCATTCGCCCGCGGCCAAGCTCAAGGCGGCCGCGGTCCTCACCGCGGCGGTGCTGCTCCTGGCCGGCTGCCTGGAAATCTTCGGCCCCCTCCCTTATTATCGCCTGAAAACCCTGGATCTCTTGTTCCGCCACGTGCCCCTGGCGCCGGCCTCGCCCCAGGTGGTGGTGGTCACGGTGGACCAGCCCGACCTGGATTTCTTTAAGAAGCAGGGGGTCGTTTGGCCCTGGCCCCGGCAGCTTTACGCCCCTATCCTCGAATATTGCCGGCAAGCCGGGGCCCGGGCGGTGATCTTCGACGTCCTCTTCACCGAGGCCTCCTCCTACGGCCCCGAAGATGACCAGCGCCTGGCCCAGGCGGCTGCGGCCGCGGGCAACCTGGTCCTGCCCTTTTCCCTGACCCGGGAGGAAAAGGGGGCCAACCCGGACGAGGCGGCCTGGCTCGCTAAGGCCGGTTTGGAGATCCCCGGCCCGCCCCCCCGGGAGCCGGAGGGGGAAATAACCTACCGCGGCGTGACCACCCCGGTCCGGCCCCTGCTGGATGGGGCCCAGGCCCTGGGCAATGTGGAATGCCATCCGGATGCGGACGGCATCTACCGCCGCGTCCCGCTGGTCTTGCCCTTTAAGGGCCGCTGGCTTCCCATGCTGGGCTTTGCCGCCTTTCACCGCTTCGGCAATAATGAACCCCTGAGGTTTGAGAAAAACCGCCTGCTTCTTGGGAACCTGCGGATTCCTCTGGACGGCCGCGGCAACCTGCTCCTCAAGTTTCGCGGCCCCAGCCGGAGCTACCGGCGCTTTAGCGCGGCCAACGTCATCGCTTCCGAGGCCCGGTTGCGCCACCAGCTGCCGCCCATCTATCCGCTGGCGGATTTTGCCGGCAAGTGGGTCCTGGTGGGCCTCACCGCCCCGGGTTTGTATGACCTCAAGGCCTGCCCCCTGAGCGGGGTCTTCGCCGGGGTAGAGGTGCACGCCACCTTGCTGGACAACCTGCTCCAGGGGGATTTTCTCCGGACCCTGCCCGGCTGGGCCTTATGGCTCTGGGCCTTGCTGCTGGCCGCGGTCATGGCCGTCGTCGTCCTGTTCTTCCGGCATCTCCTGGTTACCCTGGCGGCCTTTCTGCTGCTGCTGCTGGTTTATCTGACCCTGGCGGTCCTGGCCTTCCGCAGCGGCTGGTGGGCCGACCCGCTCCTGCCGGGGCTGGCCCTGGCCCTCAGTTTCGGGTTGGCCACCGCTTACAGCTATGCCACCGAGGGCCGCCAGAAGCTTTACATCCGCCGCATGTTCGGCCAGTACATGTCCGAAACCGTCATCAGCGATCTCCTGGCGCACCCGGAGAAACTGCAACTGGGAGGCGAGCGCCGCCGGGTCACCCTGTTCTTTTCCGACCTGGCCGGCTTCACCACCCTTTCCGAGCATTTGGCTCCCGAAACCGTGGTGGCCCTCCTCAACGATTACCTCTCCTCCATGACCGAGATCATCCTGGAGGAGGCCGGTACGGTGGATAAATTCGAAGGGGACGCCATTATGGCCTTTTGGGGCGCGCCCCTGGACCAGGAGGACCAGGCGCTGCGGGCCTGCCGGGCGGCGCTGCGCCAGCGGGCCACGCTTTCCGGCCTCAACCGGCGCTTTGCCGGGCTGAATTTGCCGCCCCTGGCCATGCGGGTCGGCCTTCATACCGGCGAGGCCATCGTCGGCAACCTGGGCTCCGCCAGGCGCTTCGATTACACGGCCATCGGCGACACCGTCAATCTGGCCTCCCGCCTGGAGGGTCTCAACAAGTTCTATGGCACCACCCTCATGGCCAGCGAGGCCACCGTGGCGGAGTGCGGCGAGGCCGCGGCCTTCCGGGAGCTTGACCTGGTGGCGGTGAAGGGCCGGGAGACGCCGGTGCGGGTCTTCGAGGTCCTGGCGCTCAAAGAAGACCTGACCCCGGAGGGGGAGGCCCGGAGCCGGGAATTCGCCCAGGCCCTGGACCACTACCGCCGCGGCGATATCCCCAATGCCGGGGCGGCCTTTACCGCCCTCTTGGAGAAATTCCCGGACGACGGACCCGCCCGCGCCTTCCTGGAGCGCTGCCGGACTTTGCAGGAAGACCCGACCCTGCCCCGGAACCCCGTCTTCCACCCGGATTCCAAGTAATGGACCGCCTAAACTTTTTTTGGAGTTGTGGCGGATTTTCCGGGGAGAGCCGCCTGCTCTCTTAACTCCTTGCCCCTTGACCAGAAATCTTTTACACTGGGAGCCGAGGCGGTCAATGAACCGTAAAAGCTTTTAATTTTTTTACAGAAACCCGGGATGGTCCGATAAGGTTCCCGGACCCTACCGAGAAACCGAAAACCACAAAAGGAGGCGGACGTGAACCGGCCCATCTTATTCCGGCGCCCCGGCCCCTGGTTCTTGGCCCTGGCCCTGCTGGCGCTGTTGTTGCTCCCCGGGATCGCCATGGCCGAAACCATGAAGGTCGCCCAACCCAATCAGTCCCTCTATCCGGACCCGGACTTCGGCAGCGCCCCGGTGGCTTCGGTGCCGGTGGGGGCGGTGGTCACGGTCCTGCAGCAGTCGGGCGACTGGTACCAGGTGGATTACCAGGGCCAGCGCGGCTGGCTTAACCGGCAGGCGTTCCCCGCCCCCGCCGCAAGCTCCGGGTTTAACCCCCTCGGACTCCTGACCGGCGCCCCGGTGAAAGAGACCAGCAGTGACGAAGTGGCTCTGGCTGGCAAGGGCTTCTCTCCGGAGGTGGAGTCCTCCTACAAGCAAAAGCATCCGGAGGCCAAATATGCCGAGGTGGACCAGGTGGAGGCCCAGCAGGTGCCCGCCGCCAAACTCCAGGCCTTTATCACCGAAGGAGGGTTAAAGCCATGAGAAGCCATCTGCGCCGCTTAGCGCTCCTTCTTCTGGCGGCCCTCCCCGGTCTGTGGGGCTGCGCCGCCGCCACCGGGTTCCTGCCATCCGCGGCGGTCCCGGCAGCCAGCATCGCCGCGGTGGGGGCCACCAAGGCGGCCCGGGCCTCCCGGGAAATCAGCGATTCCGAGGAATACTTCGTGGGGCGGGCGGTGGCGGCCCGCATCCTGAGCACCTACCCACTCTACTGCAACCCCGCGCTCACCGAGTACGTCAACGAAGTGGGCCAGACGGTGGCCCGCAAGTCCCCCCGGCCCAATACCTATAAGGGCTACCACTTCGCGGTGCTGGACAGCGAGGAAATCAATGCCTTCGCCTGCCCCGGGGGCACCATCTTTATAACCCGGGGCCTGCTGGCCACCTGTGCCAACGAAGACGAGCTGGCCGCGGTGCTGGCCCATGAAGTGACCCACGTGGTCGATAAGGATGGGATCAACTCCATCAGCAAGGCTCGCTGGACCGAGGTCTGGACCTCCATGGGGGCCGAGGCCGCCCGGCAGTATGGCGGGGTGGCGGGCAATCTGGTCAACCTTTTCGAAGGCTCCATCGACGATGTCTTTAAATCCCTGGTGGTCAACGGCTACAGCCGCGATGCCGAGTATGCCGCCGACGCCGGGTCCGTGAAGATCTCGATTGCGGCCGGTTACGACCCCGGGGCCCTGGCGAGGGTCCTGGCCAAGATTGAGGCCAAACAAAAGCCAGGCGCCGGCGGCTTCTACAAGACCCACCCGCCCGCCAGCGAGCGCCTGGCCAAGGTGAAGGCCGAGGCCCCGAAAGAGGCGCCGCCGGCGGCCGAGGCCACTCGGACCCAACGATTCCAAAAGATCGTCAAGTCCTGAGACACTTGGGGTGGTAGCCTCCCACCTTTTGCCGGAAACCGCGGGCGCCCCGGTCGCCGGGGCCCCGCGGTTTCCGGTGGCGCCGGGTTGCCTTGACAAGGGTGGTGCATTTGATAAAATTTTTGGGCGCGGGCGATTAGCTCAGGTGGATAGAGCGTTGGTCTCCGGAACCAAAGGCCGGGCGTTCGAGTCGCCCATCGCCCGCCAAATAATATCCACAACTTAAGGCCACCAAGAGGGCATTTTCTATTTGCCTTAAAGTTGATTTCCAACCCTATTTCCAACCTGCATCTAAAATTTAGCGGTAAAAAGAGGGAGGTTGTGTCTTTGCGCTCTGCCCGGCTGCAAGTGGTGGAAGCGAAAACCGCGACCATGCCCTCTAATGCCGAAAGCTGCCCGGATGCGCATTGAGGCCGCATAGTAAACCCTGGCCTTCCCCGCTATCGGGCCGTGTAGGACATCCTGGGGGGCCGTTCTGGGCGCCACGGTGTCAAAATCACCTGCCAGGGTCAATCTGCCCTCTGCCATGCCCTAAATTTGCCAAAAATCACGGCGATAGCCGGGCCATTTCAGCCGATCGTCTCAAGGTGAAGGGTAGGGGCCAGGGTCCGGGTCTGGGATTCAGCCTGGGGCATCCTGGCGAGTCCGAGGGGGGATTTGAGGTCGCCTCCCCTTAGAGAGACCCCGGTGCTCCTTGACTATCCCTGCCCGGTGCTTCCTGCCAGGCTCCTTCGCCCCCGACCCGCTCTCTCGTGCCCCGACCGCCAGGCCATGGCCCTATAGATTTTCGACCTCGATACCAAAACCCGCGGACGGGACTCCTGCCCCCCCTGGTCAGTATGAGTGGCACGGGAATTTTTTTAAAAATCTATCGAGGTAGCCCAAGCAGCAGAACTCCCCTGATATGGGGCCGGCCCAATAATTTTGATGAAAAATTCTCGCCGGTCGGCTGGACATCTATGCCGATAGGAACACCCCCCGGCCGGGGTGTGACAGAGAAGGGGCGAGGTGAGTCAGAGGTCAATATATGATGAGCATATCAGCACTCAACAAGCCGGGTGGTGAAATGCGGAGATATAGCAGTTATTGACACTCTTCCCCACCACACCCTTCATCCAGGGCCTGCCACCCGAAGCTTTCAAGATGGGCTTGGAGCTTTTTCCAGCTTTACCCGGTATGGTTCTGCCCAGAGGGGCGGGCAATCGTTGAGGCTGATCTCTCCTTCCCGGAGGCCAATCTGGATGACCTGGAAAAAAGCAATGAGGTCCTGGCCGGGAAACCCAGAGAATTGTGCCTGTTTGTCCTGGGCATCGAAGCGGGCTCTGAACTCTTTTCTGCCATCCGAAAAAGGTTTCATCAGGGGGTGAACTAATTCCCTTTGGCCACTGCGATCACTTCAGCAATGGCCGCCTGCTCGAAGGCTTGGCCTTTTTCCGAACGGAGGACCGCCGCAACGCCCTGGGTTACGCGCTTAACTGGCGAGGTGTCTTGCTTTACCTTTTCCACGTTCATTTCCCACAAGGCCATGGCCTCGCTGCATTCCAGGGGGTCTTTAATCAAGCGCATAGTGCCCGAGATACCCATAACCAGGTCGTCACTTTCGATAATTTCTAAAGATACGCGGCCATCGCGGCGGAGATTGGCCGAGGTATTAGTGTTCCTTAGGAGTGCCAACAACAGGGTTTTTTCATCTTTAGCAAAGATCAATGACACAGGAGCCGTGTTGGGAGCCCCGTCCCCTCCCACCGTGCCTGCCACCGCGATAATCTCGTTGGGGTGCTGGTTAAAAAGCTGCATCAAGTCAATGATCTGTTCCTCTCCCGGCTTCCGGGCGGTGTTTACTACCAGTTTGTCACCCAGCACTCTGGCCATAGCTTTTTCTCCCTTAGATTTACGTTTGGTTCCGCTTCTTGACGCCGTACCACAATCACATCTTGGTAATATCCAGTTATCTCCCATCCCATTACTTAGCGCGGCAAGGAGGCTACCGTAGCCTTTAATTCCTGGGACAAAAGGTTACAGGCCTTCACCACCTCCTGGTGGTCCTCAAAGTTCTGGAACATTTCCGGGGTGATTTCCGTAAAATTCTCAAATTCTTCGGGTTTCATCCAGGTAGCGGGACCGCCGTATTGGCAGGTGGTTCCGAAGCCGCAGATAAAACAAGGTGGAGTGGCGCTGTTAAAAGAGACCGAGCCCACTACCTGGTATCTAAAATAATGGTCCAAATGATGGACCACATCCTTGGTGACTTGCTCTGCTTCGTGGCCTCCCACAGTCACCACTGCCGCCAGCTTTTCGGCGGTCAACATCTTGACGTGGCGCAATGGGAACATTCGTTCCAAAAAGGTATGTGTAATGGCGTTGGCCTTCCCGAAATAGACCACCGACCCGACGATGAGGGCATCGGCTGCCAGGACCTTGTCGTAGAGCGGGGCCATATCATCCCGCTGAACGCAGCGGTTGGTTTCGGCGCACTTCACACAGCCTATGCATGGCTTAATATTCAACCGGGCCAGATGGACCATTTCATAATCGTGGCCGGTATCCCCGGCGACCTTTTCAACCATCCGGTGCAGGTTGCCGTGGGGTTTGGCGCTGCCGTTGATCACCAGAATCATTGCTCTCTCCTCTTAGGTGTGGTCAATCGCAAAGGGATCGAGGCGGGTAAGCTCAAGCAAGGATGAGAGTCCTGCCTTCTTGAATGATCTTTCCTGATTCCTTGAGGGCCTTCATGGCCCTGGTAATACTTACCCGGTGGGCCCCCACCAAAAAGCCCAGCTCTTCGTGGGTGAGAGGAAACTGGATGGCGGAACCCTTTTGACTTTTTATACCGTGCTCCTGGGCAAACTGGGTCAGGACGCTATAAAGCCGGTCCTCCAGGTTGGTGAACGATAAGCTGCCTACACGACTGGTCAGCCAGTCGATACGTTTACTCAAATTCTTGATGACCTGTAAACCAATGGAAGGATGATCCAGGACTAACTTTTCAAAGTCCTTTTTGGTGAAACCGCAGATAAGGGTATCTTCTAAACAGGTAGCGGTTAAGGGATAATTAGTATCTTCAAGAAGCATATTCTCACCCAAAAAATCTCCGGCCTTGCGGATGTCCAGGGTGAGTTCATCTCCGCCTTCGGTAATCTTACTCAATTTCACGCGCCCGGCCTTGATTAAGAACATCTTGTCAGCTTTCTTACCCTGGGAAAAAACCTCCTGCCCTTTCTGATAGATTCGACGTAGGGCGGTTTTGGTCAAAGCCATCAGTTCTTCAGGTCGCAAATCTTCAAAGACCCAGAGGTGGCCGATGCAGGTGGGCGAAAGGGGATGTTCCCTACCGGCCTCTCGTTCACAAAGACAGCCCATAGCCATTATCCCGCTATTTTGGTCAACAAGCTTTTTAAATGGTCTAAATCCAACGGTTCGATTTCGATGGGAACCTGAGTCAAGTCAAAAAATGAAAGAATTTCCTCATCCGTCAGTGGATTTATCCCCGGTTCCAGGAGTAAGATCCTCTTATAGCGGCCAAAATTAATCCGAACATCCACCTCATCCCAACCTAAGGCCGCCATAATGCTCGGCCAGGCCCTGATCCAACCTGGCGTCATAACCACTGTATCATTTTCTTCCATTTCCTTCTGCTTTGATCCGAGAAAGGCCTCAATACAGTTTTTCACTGGAGAGATGTGAGCCCCATATTCTTTGGCCAGCCTGACCATATCCGGGTGGCAGCCGACGCCCAAGAATAACTGGACTTCTGCGCCGTTGGTCGCGGCCTCGGACAGGGCTGTTTTAAGCTCACCTTCCAGGCGCGTCAAATTGGCATGCAGCGCGGCTTCAATCCAGATTATTTTGAGCTCAGGGCTAAGAGGTAAGATGGATTGCAGTTCATCGTAGAAAACTTTACACGCGATAAGCAGCTTATTGGTGCTCATGGTTTTCTCCGCTTCTCTTTTTCGGTCTGCGGCAGGGAAAAGCATTTATTAAATCCTGTTGCTGATCAGCGAATGGCAAAAATTGTATTGCTCTCCAAGGGCATAGAGGGGGCAGGAAATTCGGTCTCTATGCCCTTAAAGGTTGCCTTAGAGTCCGGCACGGCTCAAGATAGTATCTGCCACCTGTTCGGCGGATCGGAATGGAAAGTCCTCGGGTTTGAGGAGCTTCCCGGCCTCGCCGGCGGTCATAGCTACCTCACCCGCCCGGCACTCCGTTGCTGCTCCCCGGGGAAATGCAGCCAGCAAGGCCTGGGGGGAGCTTATGGGAAAGCTGGCTTTCCCCAGGGCCCCGATAATCTGTTTCCGAATCCCTTCCTTTACGGACATGGTTATTCCTCCTTTTTGGATCCTTTTTGATTTCAATATACCGGCCTTATGTTCTCGCGTCTGTAGCGGTCGCTACAAATTCACTTTTTTTAGGCGACCGGTGGATTTAAATCCTTCAAGGCTGCTCGTCGGCAACCCGAACACAAGAAAGCTCGTTAAGAAGTGGGAGTTAATGAGTAGGGGACGGCCAGGAACCACCAGCCGAGATGAGGATGCGCCTGGTAGGAGTGCATGAGCGGCTGCCACCGGTGGAGGAACCAGCCAGATGAGGTGCTGCCAGATTACTTGCCAGGATCGGCGCCTATCAGTGGGGCGGGGAAAATTGCGGATATGAAATGGATATGGGAAGTTTTCAGGGTCTTGATAAGTTCCCAGAAATAGCAGTGATCTTCAATTCCAGGTAGGCTCCCACTATGAAAATCGATTTATAGGGAGAGGGAGGTGCCCCCCTCCCTCTCTCCCCAACTGCAAATTATTCCTTCACCATCTTCACCGCCGGCGGCTTCCAGGAGCCGTCCAGGATAGACACATGGGGCGGATCATACGGCCAGTAGAGCCGCAGACATAGGACGAATTTGCCTTGAGGGGCCGGCAGCCAGTTGGCCTCCTTGTCCTTGCCCGGCGACTCATTCTGGATATAAAGATCCACCGAGCCGTCCTTATTGTATTTGAACTTGTTCCTGCTGCTCAGGGTGTAGCGGTTCAGCGCGTTCGCCACGAAGAAGTATTGGGCGTCGTACATGGTCAGGGACCAGAAGCCCTTAGCCGGTGGCATCTGCCCCTTGTCGAAGTGCATCACGTACTTGTGGGCGCCGTCATACGGCTTGCCTTCCGCGTCCACCTCGGAAATGGGATAGATGGCATCCTGGGGCCGGTTGGCGCCCAGGCCGACCCAGGTAGTGATAGCACGGAGCAGGTAATCGGTGCCGTAGACGCCCATCTTCGTTGAGTACTGCCAGCCGTTGACCGGTACGCCAAATTTCTTGTATTCGACCAAGATCTTTTCCTGCGCCGCTTTAGGGACACGCTCCAAACCCTTGGCCACGACCGGGTCCAATTTGCTCAGGTTGAAGTCCTGGCCCGGGACGAGGCCGATCTTGGCCAGCTTGGCCACCATGGGGGCGTCCGCAGCCGCCGGGGGGTTTTCCCTCAACAGCGATGCAAGAGTCTTGAAGTAGGCCGCCGCCTCCATGCGGTTCACCTGTTCCCGCACTGGGGTCTTCATGTCAACCCCGGCGTCCACCTGGCCCGGCGCCGGGGTGTAGGGCTTGCCGTAGGCGCTAAGCGGCACGATCTTATACTGGTCCTGGATTTTGTGCACCGCCTGGTAGTCAGCCGGCGTGCCGGTGCAATAGGTGCGGCCGATGATCCAGACCAGGTTCGTAGGGGATTTGTACTCCGTCACCCCCTTGGGCAGCGTCCCTTGCCAGCCCGGCCCGGTGATGGCGTACTTCTGGGCCTTGGTGCCGGTGGTGCGGGTGCCCGGGACCTGGAAAACGTCGGTCCAGCCGGAGAGCATGGGCATCAGGTAGTAACGCCCGTGTTCGTCCGGCAGGGAGAGGATGTAGGGTTCCTTGGCGAGGTCCAGCCAGGCACTCGAATACAGCGTGTCGGCGTTCGGAGCGGTGACGTCCTTAAAGGCCGCCGTGGGATATTCCCTCGCGTTGGCAAATTGGCCCATGGGGGCGTGCAGACCTTCAGGTTTAGCGGCGTTGGTCCCCACCCGCCGGGTCATCTCCACGGTCACCAGTGGGTAGCCGTAGATGTAGGCCTCCACTCCAAGATCGAAGACCTCCTGTTCTTTGGCCTGGTCCGGGGCGGGGGCGGTGGCTGGCGCCGCCTGCGGGGTTGGGGCGGGAGCACCGGGTTTCTCGGCCTGCTGGGCCAGAGCCGGCACTGCGGTCAACAGAAAGACGACGCAGAGCAGAAACAGGAAAGGCCTGCTATAAGTAGTGGTGCGCACCTTCATGGTCTTCTCCTTATTCGCTGATGTGATTTTTTATATTGGTTGAGATCATTATTGCCTGGGTTTTCATTGCTCGAAGATCGGCTTCTTGACCAGGTTCGGCACCGCGGGGCCTATGAGGAAAAGGCATTAGAGAATGCCTATAAGGTAGGGGCTAAAATCATCATGTCAAGAAAAGCCGCCATGGTGGGAAGGCAAGGGGAATCAGGTACTCGATTCTGCGTAGAATAGCGATTATCTTGCCAAGAGCAAGAATTATCACTTGAGCGGGCAAAATTCCAGATATGATCTGGATATGGGAAGTCTTTAACTTCGTGATTACTGGTGGATCACATCAGTAATTCATGTGCCTTGGAACATGGCCAGCTCCTGCTTGACCGCCTCGGCTCTGGACCCCTGGCATCGGTCAGCCGCTTGCACCGGTCCCGCCAGCGTCGCTGCTCCTCCCTGAAGGATTTTCGGTCCCGGAACCAAAACCCGGAGCATAGGAGTCCCGTCCCCCCTGTGCAGCATGATTGCCACGGAAATTTTTTCACTTTTTCGTCGAGGCTCAATCAGCAGCAGTCCCCACCCCCGGTATGGGCTACCCCAATTTTTGATAAAAAATATTCCTGGTTGACTGCGGTTATCAAAAAAGTTTAGAACCCTTACTGTGAGCGTCCTGAAGATATCATATCCAGTGGGTGAAGAGGCGAGACAGGCTATAGCCCGATATCCGGCCATTACCTTAGCTTTTGAAATGCCGGATTCGCCACGTTCAGAATATGAGATGATACGCCTTCTTTCCAACACGCACTACAATCATATCAAGCAGTTTCTCGAATTCTTTGATAAATGGTTGGATTCTTCAGGGGCGATAGGAAGAAGGGTCGTCAAAGCCAAGCACCCTTTTGAACTGCGACAAGTAACAGCTGAACTGTTTCTGTTTGCCCATCTTCATGGCCGATTGGGATCTTCGGTGCAGGCCGCAGAGGCCGGGGGTGGATCGGTATCTCCTGACATTGAGGTCCAGGCCGATGATTATCTGATTAAGGTAGAAATTTATACGCCCGTCGATTTCATGGGGTTCCAACTATTCCAAAATTATATTCCTATGGTGCTTAAATATCTGGATGTTCCTGTTGGATATCATCTTAAAGTGACGGCATTAACAGTTCAAGAAACACCTGGGTACGACCAAAACTCGTTATTCTATCCTTACACCATTCCCCATGAGAATGAAGTGCACGCATGGCTGGACGATTTTTCGGAGCAAGTCGCAAATTGGCTGACCGATCCCCAACGGAACCGTGAATTCTCAATAGCCGGCCCAGGTGGCAAAGTGATCGTCACTATTAGGTTGGTTGAGTTCTCCGCAGATCAGGGCGACCGTCTGATAAAATTCCACGGTGCAACACGTTCAACGGATACCAAGCTATTTTTTGATATGGGCACAGCCGATGATACTGCACAATCACAGTGGGGGCTCAAAATCAAAGGAAAACTGCAGAAACAACAATGCGGTATGTCAGACGAAGGTGTGCTTCGAATGTTGGTGGTGAACTTCTCCATGGCCGACGCCGGATGGCCTCATATCATTAGTGAGGGTTGGTTTTCCACGAGATTCGACGATTTAATTAAAATTCTTGTCAAAGATGATCGGCCCTATGATGTTGTCATTCCTGCCCAGTTGGACATCAAATGCTGCTTTGGCAGGCCTGTCTGGATTGATAAGAGCTGGTGTGCGCGTGGAGGTCAATTCATACGGAAGAGCGAATTAGACAAACAGTGCATAACCCCTAACGGATTCAAGAGTTGAATCAGGCTGCGGTTTTATTGGAGGCATAATGGGGGTGATAAGATGCTGGCGGAACGATATCGTCGGTTCAACGGCCCTCGACGCCGACCGGAACACCCCCTGCAAATGCGTGGCGCATTTTTTAAGAGGCGAAAAGGGGATAGGCAAGGGTGTAAAAGGTGCTCTGGGGATGGAACCCAAGCGAAAATCTCCCCTGGCTTGGCGGGGAAAATGCTGACTCCACTTTCTTGCTCAACTTTGAGTGTAAAAAATTCTCTGCGGGGGTTGTCTCAAAGGGAACAAAAGTGCTTCTTTTGTTTACCCTTTGGGACGGACCGTTTTTTGAATATAAGTGCGAAAGAGCCTTTTATGGCTTAGTGTCTTCCTTGTATCTCACCATCGCTTGACATGCAATCATTCCCGCTTCGGTTTTCGGGGTGACACAAGGTCCACCAAAAGGCTGGAATCCTTTTTCGATTAAATCATTTACCCCCTTTTCTAATATCTCAAAGGTATCATCGGTAATGATAACAGTTCTATACTCGATTATATGTTTCATATGCGGTCCCTCCTTTATAAGGTATAGTATACTAAGTAAATTATTTTAATATGATTTTTTAATACGTCATTAGTTAAATTCAGCCTCAAATTCCTTATACTTTCTGGATCGGTTACAAACCCTATGAACTAATCGTGCATTCTCTGGTATAGTTTTTCCGCCCCTCCAATAAAATTCTATATAATCGATTTCACTATCCCGAACATCCTCTATTTGTTGACCACATATATCGCATACAGGATTTTGTCTCCATAATTGATTTTTTAATTGCCAAGAAAAGCACCTAGGCTCAGTATTAGGTATTCCAATAATCTTATTCAAAGAATTGAACCATATTCTAAATTTTGCTTCAAGATTCTTGGTATTATCAGTACCAGTACCAGATATGACAGACAATAACGTATCCACATTCAAGAAACTATCATCCGTCATCGAATGATATATCTCTTCTTTTAGCGCATCCTTATACGGCATAACCTGATTTTGATCATATTTGGTAAATCCAATTAATAATATATCAAATAATCCTTTGTTTAATACCTTTCCCCTTTCCCCAGATTTAGTTTTACTATCCAAAGAATATAAATAAAAAGCATCGTTGCCAAAGATAGTTTTAACTAAATGTACTGATTTCTTGAATATATTTTTATAGTTTTCAAGTTTGTCATTTTCAATGTCTTTATTATCTTTCATGAAATTGTTTAAGAAATGCTTCATTGGCGATTTATAATTTTCTCGACGTTCGTATAAGGCAAAAAACCTAAGCGCAAATTCTACATGCTGGAATCTGGTATATTCTCTTGATCCAAGTAGTACCTGAAAATCTCTATCCAGTGATATCTCTTTTAAGAAATCATTAAATTTTCCTCGAAAAATACAATTTCGCAATTCTTGGTCATTCAGCTTAACAGATCCTCTATTTAGTCTTTCAAATATATCAAATCTAACAGATTGATCGGAATCCTTTAGAATTTTGACAATCCTTAACGGATACTCATCAATCTTTTCTTGTAGTGCTGGATCAATTTCTCCAAGAGTTTTATAACTTTTATGGTTTAACTCAGGTAATACAGATAATCCTCTTAACCTAAAGTTGTTCCTCACAAAATCCAAAAAGGTTAATAATCTTTGTTGACCGTCAATCACAACTACACTACCATCATCTTCTTCAGCAGTATAAATAGTTGGAATTGGAACATCTAGAAAAACTGATTCTATTAATCTGCTCTTTAGATTAGCATTGTCTTTCCATACATAATTCCTTTGAAAATCTGCTTGCGGGTTGATCCTACCTTTTTCTATTCGCTCACATAGATCCTTTATGGTGGGTTCGCTAGATTCGGTTCTTATGCATCTTCTTGAATGAAGAACTTCGGATAATTTGCTAGAGATTTTTTTTGACTCGTCCATTTTAGACTCCTCTCATCTCGGTTAGGAAGTTTCTACTCCCCTGCGTCGATGATTTTCTCCTGCTGTGCTGATTGAAATCTGCGTTCTATCTCTTCAACGTCAGTGAGAAGATTTGATATTGTCTTTCTGCGAATTTTCCGGAGTTCTCTGCTAAAATACATTGTGCCGCATCCAAAAAGAAAAGACCCAACTACAAGCGCAACGGAAGTCGGCATAACCCATGATGGCAGGTCTTTAGCAAACGAAAGGGATATACAGGCAAGCAATGCTGACCCACTGAATCCAAAAAAAAGTCCACATAAGGCGGAGTAATCTGTTGGGATGTTTAATGCGTCAGTTAATCCCCTTTTGAGCTTATTTAAATCCTCCCAACGAATAATCATCTCTCGATCTGCGTCAGGTGAAGGGACAGAAATACGTACGTTCCTTTGCACCTGCAGGCATCCAGCGCTGGGCGTTGCGCTTGGGGTCACGTCCTGATTAAACCTTTCAGTCATGGTTGCCTTGGCCTTATACTTTAAGGCTTGTCGCTGGGCGCAGCGGGGATAAGCCCAGCAAGGACGGCATTAAAAAAAATTGTGTAGGCGCACTTCTGGCAATAGACAAAGAAATGCGGATAAACTCGACTTCCCGGCGAAAATGGGCGGATTTCGACGATCTGGTCGCCGATTTCCCACTGGTCGCTTCCGCAAATTGGACATTCGGTTGGTTTAGTCCAATTCTTTCGTATCCAGTCCATTGCTTTCAGATAGTCAACTTGCATTACTATAATCCCGTTCAAAAACCAGTTATTTTCTTGCCCTTGATAGTTATCTTCATGTTGGGTTGTTGTACCATGTTTCCATGAAGTTCAATGTCGGTGGCCCCGATATCACCAGAAACCATGAGGCTAAATGAGTCCAAGTTGCCAAAAATCGACGGCATTCCTCCTTTATTGAATCTCACGATATTGATATTTGCTTCCGCCTTGTTACCTTGAATCTTTACGGATCCATCGTAATAATATGATGAATCTCCGCCTAGTATTCTATCGTTTAGAAAAACGGCTACTCCGGAGCCGATGGTCTGAAAGTTTGATTGAAAAAAGACCTTCCAAAGTCCCTCCAAGTTTTCCATTGTCTTCTCCTTTTGGTAGTAGATTTTGAGCGAAGCTCAATTGGTTTTTCTACCCTGCAGACTTTTCGGTGTAAGGACCCAAAAACCGAGGCCCGTTAAAATGGATCAGGTGTGACGGGGCCTCGGCAACCCAAACTTCCGTTTCCCAGGCGATGTCTCCGAGATAACGGGCCATAATCGAGCGGGAAGGAAAGGCCGTAACATATACAAGGCCAGCCGTTGCGCCTGAAAATAACCGGGCAAGCTCTGCGTGGCGCTTGGCATCAACGGGGCCGTGACTGGTTACGGATTCCACTAAGAGAAGCCAATTTTTTTCGGTGTGATAGAGAACAACATCCGGCATTTTGCCGTGAGTATCGACGGTCACGCCCAGCTTCGTTAGCAGTTTTTCATCGAAATAGCCCCATTTCTCGCCGGTGTCACCGACATAAACCAAGACCGAATCCGGGGCAAAGCGCGGAGCAAAGTCCTCCACAATGGCCTTGATAAGCTCGCTGTGTTCGCCAGGGCTGATCTTGATTTCTTGGCATGGCGTAATCCTCACCGGTATTAATTTCTGTATACGGGCCTTGGCGTAGCGCTGGGTAAGGGTTTTTCCTGTAGATAAAAACTGCCTTAACGAGGACTCCCATGTTTCGGCGCCGTAGGTTTTTAGGAGCGTGAGTGTTTCGGGTGATATTTGATAAACGGCTTTAGGGCTGTTGACGGCTCTTTCCGGCTTATCGGGATTGTAGAGCGCTATCCCGGCTTGGACAAACTGGTGCATGGTCTGACGCCGGAAGGTTTCCCGAGTGTTCGGGGCGTAGTGAGTGCCGTAGTGCTTCCGGCTGAAATCCATTATGGGCGTGATACCGATAAGTGGATTTCCGGCCTGCGCCCACGTCTTCTCCGGGGTCAAATTGAGCAAAGCTAAAAGGCAGAGTGCGGAACGGTCATTCCTTTGTTGGCGGGGAAGCCCGAGAGCTTCCAGAATTTGAAGGGCGTCCTTAATTTTGTCGTTTTCACTCATAAGAGGCTTTCTATTTTATGGTCTATTTTCCGTTGCGTGAGGTCCACTTGAGATTTTGCCCAGACGCCAAGACGGCTCAGGGTCGCCCGGCCTGGGTATTTCAGTAAGCGTAAGTCTGTGGCGTTCACCTGCGTGTGTCCGCTAAACCGGCGGAACTCCTCGTCAAGCGCCGTGGAATTGAGAAACACCGCCAGGCCCCGCGCCAGGTCTTCGGAAATCCCCTGCTTGCCGCTATGGAAAACATTAAGGTGGTTTTCAAAACCCAGCATGGGGCTGTTTTTGAAAGCGTCTGGACAAACGACGCTCGCCATAACCCGCCGCTTTTCTTCCTTAGATGAAAAGCGCCTCACCACGACATAACAGCCGTTCGGATAAAGCCACTTTTCGGTTTCGGCGTTCCGTAAAATGGCGTTCGGTTTTTTCGAGCCCAGCTTAGGCCAGTCAATGGCCTGGCCCGAAAAATGGCCGGGGTAGAGAAGGGGGACGGTGCCTCGCTCCGGCATTTGCCGGACGTGGCGCCTTACCCTGAATTCCACAACCGGCCCCGTCGAAACTTCAAGGCCAAGATCGCCAAGAGAACAACGGAGCGCCGGGGAAGTCTCAAAGTGGTTGCGTTCGGGCGACGTGGGAACGTGTATAAATTTCTCCCGATCATCCGGAAAAACGATCCTGTTAAACGGGTAAACATTGATTTCTAAGTCGGTGAAGCTGTCGTCGGCCGACGTGGAGACGGTAACGTCTCCCTGCCGGCCGTCCCGCTCAAGTAGGATGATAATGTTTTCCTGTAAAACATCATCATCTTTGAAGGCCCGGTTCCGGGCGGCGAAAAGGTGCAAATGCTTAATCGCAGTCTTCGCGAAAATAAGGTCGCGGAAAGGCCGATAGTAAGGGCCATTGCAAAAACTGCGGGGCATGATGGCCACGATCTGGCCGCCTGGCTGCATGAATTCGATCGTGAGGGCGGCAAAGGCGGAATATAAATTGACGGTCTCAATCCCGACCTGGCGGAGCAAGAGGCGGTGACGGGAGGCGCTGTTGATTTTCTTATAAGGCGGATTCAGGATCGCATGGGTGAAGCGCTCTCGCCCTTCCAGAATGAGCTTTGCCGCCTGTTCGATAAAGTCACCTGGTAACACAGAAACGTCTATATCAAGCTGATTCTGATACTCGGCCAGTGTTCGGGACAAATGAGCGCGCAACTTAGCGTCGATCTCATATGCCACAATCTGAACCCGGCGAAAAGCGATACCGCCAGCCGCCCAACGATCCAGAAAAGCCCCTGATAGTGAGCCTATGCCCGCGCCGGGGTCCAGAAGCCGCGCGGTTTGCAGGGTTGAGGGCGAGAACAGGGACGCCATAAAGCGGGCAACCGTGGAGGGCGTCATAAACTGCCCAAGCTCGGCCTTGCGCTTTTGCGTGATCTGTTGCCCTACCTCTTTGCGGACAATATCGACGCTTTCAGCGATTGAAGCGTGTCTCACCTTATCGCCATAACCTTTCATACCGTGCCGCGATGGCCCTGTGTACCTGACGGTATGCTGAATGTTCCGGTGCCCTAAGTTGCTCTGAATAAGCCTTGAGTCTGCCCTTTGAATCCGCCAGGGTGAAACCGCACGGAGGTGCGAATCTCAGTAACTCCTCGGGGTAATTCCCAAGGATTCATCGGGCCTCACCCAAGAGTATTATGCCACGGGCAAAAGGGAATAGGCTAATATTTTTTTCGGCAGTACGGGCCGTCAAAATCTCCAAGATGGTAACAGGGGTTCTCCTTGGTTTAATAATCTTGACTTCCCCCTTCATTAATGCTATTGAGTATCTATTGCATAATTAATATGCCCCCCAGGTTGAAGGATTTAAGGCGGGGCAAGGGGAAAGGTAGGGGGAAATGACCGTTTCAGAGGAACGTCGAGAGCAATGTCGGAGAGCATCCCTTTCCCGGTCGCCCGAACAACGAAAGGCCGATGCTCAAAAGGCCGCGGCTGCAAGCGTAAAATCTCGTTTTGGCGAAGATAAAGATTTGAAACAACTAGAAAAAATGGAAAGGGCCTTTAATGGGATGGAAGGCGGTAAACATGACCAGCACGGGCCAGACCCTTCAAAAGTGTTTCGAGCCGCTGGCCTGGGAGAGGTTGCGGTTGCCCGGATAGTTAAGCGGCTGGCGGAACGGGCCAAGTCTGAGGTCGTGCGTCTCCGGGCTTGCGAGTTGGCCGCCAAGGTTTTGCGGATGATCCGGGAAGATTCCGAGCAGAATGAGGGTATTACCGTCATAATCCAGGCACTTGAGGGATCAGCCCAACAAGTCAACCTAGCGCCACCTGGCCAACCTCCTCAACTCCAGCAGGGCTCCTACCAACATCCCAAGCCGGCCATACCAGGCCAACCTATTACGATAGTCAAATAGGTCCACTTTTCCGCACTGGGGACTAGGGCGGGGTTCGAAATGGCAATAAGTTTATCCATCTTCATTCCCATCCCCTGAAAAAGTGGGGGCTATCCCCTCATCGGATTTGATAAACGACCGTTTCCGGGGAGTACCAGGACGCTTACCGAAGCGGTATGGATAAAGGGGGCAGTCGGGAATGGAACATAGTTCAATTTCTTTGGGGCTACCACAGACGCAATCCAGGCATTTCAGCCTAATGCTTTTGATCGGAGTTGGAATAGCCATCCCACCCTCCCTCGTTTAGTATGGCCCCACAAGCCGTCCCTACACCAAACCGCCCCCGGCGCCGTTTCTGGCAAGTTCCCCAACTCTGGGCAGGGTTCGGGCCAGCGGCGGGGCTAAAGTGCCCGCATTCATAGCAGGTCAAGGTGCGTTCGGGAGGGCTGGCCTGGGGTGTCTCAACGTGGGCGTGGTCAGGCACATGGTCGGGGATACCCGTTGTCTGCGCTTCCCGGTCCCCTCTCTCACCAACAGCCGCTTCCAAAGCCCGTAATGCCATTTTTAAATAGCTCATTTCTTATCCCACATTGCGAATTAAGCGAATTAAGCGAAAAAAGGAATCAGGACGTTAAGGACTTATTTCGCATAATTCGCTTTTTTCGCACTCCCCGTATATTTCAGTTTTTCTATGGGCCGCCCGGTGGTTTCAATTGTCTCAATGGTGATTAAGCCCCGGCCCAGTAATTCCCCAACCGCCAGTTGGATACGCTCCGCCGTCTCGTGCCTGCCAAAAAGATTGTTAGAAATTTCGGTCCTGGCAAGGCCGTCTGGGGCTACCCTTAGCGCCCCAAGGATAACATCCGCAACCGGGTCTCCCATGGCCTGCCCGAAGATATACCTAACGGAGGTCTCGCAGTAGTCCCAGACCGCCAGGGCGGCCAGCAGGTGCGGCACACGAACAAACTTCTCTGCATCCAGCAAGGCGTAAATCATGGACAGTCGCAAAACCTGTGCCTCTGCCCGGCTTGTGAGCGCCCCCACCAGTCCGGGCTTGCCTTCCGAAAGGTCCTGGTACACCTTGGCCCACAAAGAGCGGGCCTCGCTGTCCCTGGCAATTTCCTTGGCCCCAGCGGCGAACTCCACCGCCGCGGCCAGCCGTTTTAAAAAAGGTGCGAAGTCCACCTCTGAAAGTTGCCCGCCTTCCGGTAAGATTTTTGAGCGCTTCACGCAGAACCATAAGAACCTATTCCCAAAACCGTTCCCGGCCTCGGTTCGGGTCAAATACCGCTTCAATTCCTCTTTAGTGATATGGCCGATGATGGAGATGTGCGCTCCGGTGGCTTTGGTCGGGGAATTTTTGATTAAGGTGCCAAGGTCCCCGGTGTCCCATGCGTCGCGGGACACTGCGCTTAAAACATTCCCTTGGCGCTCAATTTGCCTCAAGACATTCGCAAACTCGCTCTCTACCACAAGTAACCGCTTATCATCTTCTCCGGGGTCCATGATTACATCTTCATAAACTGTCTGGCCTTTTTGCTTTTTAGCCTCGCGCTTCTTAATAGAATCGCGGACCTGAAAGATTAACCCCTCTCCGCTGGATAATCCCGATTTCACCCGGCCTCGCCAGCCGGGGTCTACTGTGGTGAGAGGTTTTTTTACCTGCCCCCAGGATATACCTTTTCGCGACTTAGACGACTCCCCCACGCCAACGCCGAAAAGATTGCAGCAATGGGTGTCCGCCTCGACTATCGAGTAAGCGCCGTTCCCGATCAGGTTGCCGAACCCAATAAGAAATTGCAGCAGCAGTGCTACCGAATCCGATTCGGTATGCGCTTCCACCAGGCGCACAAATTCTCCCGCCAGACCATAGAGAGCTTCAGCGGCCAGTCTAGGCCATGGATTAGCCATGACGCACCTCCCCCAGGAAGTGGCCCAGGTGGATACCGGACGAAGAAAGTAATTGATTTTTCGGAGACTTATTGATATTAGAAAAGAAACATCCGCAGTTCACCCTTGTCGCCCCGGTCCGCCCGCCAGCGCCGGGGTCTTTCATTCCTGGGGGGCCCATAATTATAGCCCCTCCCGCCGGGCCTCCGGGTCGACGCGGCCAGCGCGCATGAAGCCCAAGAGATCCGAAATTCGATACCTGATTGAATGTTTGCGCTTCGTGTAAGAAGGTCCAACCCCGCGAAATCTCCAGTTGGCAAGGGTTTGCGGCTTATACCCAATAATAACGCTTGCCTCGGCCGCAGTGACATAACGATCATTTTCCATTAGAAAGAACCTCCAGACAGGAAAAGTAATGCTCAATACGTGGGATAAAGCTAAGCGATAAATGATGAAAAGTCAATCGGAAGTATTATTTGGGAATAATACTTACTTGCCGGAAAACAACATTAAAAATGACATTTTTTAACGATTTTTCGGCAAGTAGGTTTTTACTTGCCGAATTTAAGACAAAAAACCCCCATTTTAGGGGGTAATTTCGTAGGTAAAAAATGGGCGGGGATTGATGGATAATCTTGGGGGAGTAATCAGAACCTAATCCGAACCCCCCCCTGGGGATTGCGATAATCCCCTCCTGCTTCTGTTATCCATTCCTGTGCCTTTTGCTGTTCCACTTTGACATAATCCCTTAGACTTGACTTGCTGAAACATTTTCGCCCAAGAGATGTAAGAATGGCGTTCACCCAATCGGCAACCCTGGAAGGCGGAGCCAGTAAGCAATGGGCAAGGAAAACGTCGGCAAATACGTAAGCCATTTTTTTGGGGCGATAGCGCCGTCCCTCAAACATCTTTTCCTCCATGAGTCTGCGCCAATCGGGAGAGATTTTACTGTCATCAACCGCTTTAGATAATTCTTCCCGCCTGGCATCCCAATAATTTTCAACCGCATCTTTTCTAGCACCGGCAAGCTGCTCCATCGCAGCAATATAAGAAAAATGACGGTCAAATTCACCGAGAATATCCTCTTTTACATAAGCAATTGGGGGAACATAGGAATGGCCGCGGTAAACATTTACTAGTTCATAAATTAAAGCTCCTAACTCTACCGGATAAGTTGTCTTATGTTGCGCGTGTCCCTTTAATACGTTATCCCCGAAGATTCTAGAACCCAGCATGGCAAGAGCGGCGTCTTTTGAAGCCTGGCTTTTCCAATGATGGGATTCAGGATAACAGTATTGATTGAAAAGTCGTTCGGCTTCTGATTTCTTCTCGGCTTCGTCCCTGGCTTTGATTCGGGCTAATGCTTCTTTTGGAGATATGATTTCACGGTGTTTCTTGGTCTGGCTTTCATCCTTCTCCATCACCGCCTCCTGTTGCGGGCCTGGTGGGGAATCCGGGGAAGGCGGCCCAGGATTGCCGCCTTGTCGGGTCGCGCTCCCTATCCCCGGAAATCTTGTGTCGGTTTATTCGCCTCGATTCACAACCTTCTTCCCGTTGCCATTCATTGCCTGATTGAGAAGCTCGCCCGCCAGGTCTGAGGCCCGCCGTAGTGCCTCGTCTCGTAAATGGGCGTAACGCTGCGTCATGGCGGCGCTCTTGTGGGTCAAGAGCTTTTGCAGAGTATACAGGTCAACCTGCCCCGATGAGGCCAACATGGATGCGTAGAAGTGGCGTAGGCCATGCAAGGCCCGGAAGTCTTTGGGAAGGCTGGCGGCTTTTTTAATCCGGGTCACTTGCTTATTGATGTCGGTGCGCTGGTTTCCCCCACGTCCAGGAAAGACAAAGAGGCTGCCGGTGCGGGGGTGCGCCGCCAGGAGTTCCCGGGCCGCAGTATTCAGGGGAATTTTCTGATCCTGGCCGCCCTTGGGGGTGCGGATATGGATAAAGCCCCGGTCAAAATCTACTTCCTGCCATTGCAGCCGGAAAAGTTCCCCCCTCCGCATGCCGGTAAAGAGGGCCATCTTCATGAGGTTGGCGGCCTGGAGGTTGGGGTCGGCTTCTATGGCTTCCAGCAGGGCGCTAAGTTGCTCCGGGTTGAGGTCCTCTGTCTTGAGATTATTTACCTTGGGCATTTCCAGGTGAAAAGGGAGGGGCCGGCATAGCTGACGCCTCACCCCAAAATTGACGATCCGGCGCAACAAGGACAAGGTGAGCTTGGCCGTTTGCGGGGCCTTGTCCTTTAAGATTCGCAGCCGTAGCCGGTCAACCTCCAAGGGTTGAATCTCATGGGATTCCTTCTCGCCCCATGAGGAGGCGATATACTTCTCAAATCGGCTCCGGTCCTGGGCAAGTCCCTTCATCTGCTGGTGTCCCGTGTATTCCTGCCACAGCCGGTTGATGGTCCAGCGTTCGGCCTCTGCCTTCTTTTGGGCGGCCTGGCGCTCCCGGATTTCTTTTCGAGATGGGCGCTTCCCCTCTATGCGCTCCGCCCTGATCTTATCGGCCCTGGCCGGGGTCATGTCATCGGCATACTGGCGGCCTACCTTTTCCTCCAGGACCTTGCCGCCCTTCTTGAACACGATGTAAAAGACTTTCTCAAGGCCCCTGCCGCCGATCCGCTCGGCCTCCCGGTAAAATACTCCTGGGTAGGTGGTCTTATGGCGCTTCATGGTTTCCCTCCTTGGGGTTGGAAAAGGTTGGAAATCTGTTTTCCAGCATGGTTCGATGCTGCCTAACCAAAGTGGATTTTTTCCAGCCGTATTTCCAACCTCTGAGGCTAATATAATGGTATTTTGGAGTAAGTCAAGGGAAAAGTGAAGGTGAGATTAGGCAGGATATATGCGGTTTTCGTGACAGGCTGGTATGGGCGGGTAAATATATCCTTTAGGTCTCCGGAACCAAAGGCCGGGCGTTCGAGTCGCCCATCGCCCGCCAAATAATTTCAATGAATTAAGGCCCCCAAGAGGGCCTTTTCTTTTGGCTTTAATTTTCTCACGTCGTAAACCCGAGTAGCGATACAATTCCCAGACTGAACAAAAGGCAGACCCCGCAGTAGCGCAAAATATTTTCCGGAGCATGTTTGCGCAAGCGGTCCCCAACTGCCATCGCGAGGGTGGCTTTCGTGATCATGGCCAGCGTTGCGCCTAGCCAAACGACGAATGGTGCCTGATATCGGGCAGCCAGGGCTGCCGCCGTAATCTGTCCCGGATCGCCCCACTCGGAAAAGAAAACCACTGCAAAGGAAACCATAGCCGCATGAGACCAGCGCCATGTCTGCCTATGTTCTAAAGCACCGGCATCTGGGGCCTTGAAGAAAAGGGCGAATGCCATGGTAAAGAAGGTGGCGGCACTAACGACTGCAACCAACCGAGGTGGCAGATGAGCGACAAATCCGCCCAGGAGCACCGCTGCCGTCATTTTACCCATGAAGGCCAAACCAACTCCGCAGAGCATGGGCAGAGTGCGATAGCGAGTGGACAGCACGCCGATCGAGTACAGCAGCTTGTCACCGACCAGTTCCGCGGTGAAAACTGTCGCGTAGGTCATAATCAACAGAAAAAGCATTGGAAGCACGTCCCCCCTTATCATTGGCTGGGAACCAACGATTAGGAACGGTTCCTCGCCGGCAACGCTCTGAACCCAAGGAAGGTAACTGTTGTATGTACTGCTCGCGGTGGAACGTGGTAAATTCTTGGGCCACCGCAGCTTTCTCACACTGGATTAGCCGCAAATTTTTACCCCAGGATTATTTCGCCCAATTAATGAGGCCGAGCCAGGGCAGGCGTTCGTGAAGCAGATACGGCAAACGACTCACCGCACGTCATCGTGCGAACATTTGAGTTTTGTTTACTGTTCCCGCGGGGGATAGGTTGCTGGCCTACCAGGATCGCAAAGCAATTGAACGAGTTTTCACCTGTTTAACTGTACCCGCTTTTACTGAATGTTCCGTTTTGGTGCACACGCATCCACCGACGGGTGGAGATTCCACTGATTCTCCAGCTTTAGCTGATTGCTTATGGTTGTCGGATTGCCTGCCTCAGTCGCAAGTCCGCACAGGGTGTTGAGTATGAACTGTAGTTGAGCTGGATTGCTGAAATCTTGAAAACTCGCCCAGGGGTTACCGCTGATGAGATCATCCTTGTTTGGCACTTCGCCAATTTTCTGACAAGCCAGCACAGGGTGGAGCTCGTTCCATCCTTCATGTGCGGAATCGAATATCCAGCGCCCCATAACAAACAAAATGTCCACTCCGGGCTGGATGACTCCGATCGAGGGGTCGGCCTCAGCCGGGGTGGTGGTGTCGCTAAGACCGATGAGGGCTCCGGTTGCCACTATCGCAAGGGCAATCAGGATCAAGATCACACAAGCAATCCAGCCAAAGAAGGGGATGGCGCAAACCGTCGCGGCCGCCGCCGCTACTGGGGTTGCGACAAGCAAGGACTGATACAAGTCCCACACTCCGGCACCCTCGAATTCGACCTGCATGGTTCCTACGCCGCCTTTGCCCACACAGGACCACGTAAGCTCATTGTCCGGTGTTAAGCCGCCAAAGGTATCATTCCAGGCGGGGGGGGGTAGCCCGTCGCCGGATAGCCCCCTATCACTCGTATTGATTTGTAAATAGCCGTTACTATCAATGACTTGATCCTGATAGTTGTAGAAATTGTTTGGCTGCCACGCCGTATAAGCCAACCCTAGGTCAGTCGCCTCTTGTGCACTCAACGCCCCCTGGGCAGAAATGCCGGTCAGATCATCGAAGGTCGAAGGTTCGCCAGTAAAACCGAGATTGGAGTAATTTTCGTACATCGTTTCGATCGCAGCCTGGTTGGGATTGACCGGCGGAGTGGTCGAGCGTTGGTCCTTAATCAGAAATCCCTGGATCGCGTTGGTTGTCGCAACATCATTGATCGTCTCGGTAAGCAGGCTGGGGGCCAGCAATATATTGACGCCATAGTCGGTGTCGAATTTCCCAGGGCCGAAAGATTGGTTGGTCTGCGTGGTCACGGTTAACGCAAGCCCGATCATGCATTGATTGTCGCCCAAGCAAACCAACCTGCCATAGAGCCACCAGTGGCAGTAGGCGATTCCGGTCAGGATCAATCCCAGCACGCCAGCACCGGGATCGAAGAATCCGGCTACGATTGAGGCCACAAGTGCCGCCCAGAAGGCAGTGCTGCCGAGAAATGGCCCCGTGTAGTCACTCGGCGCGACGCATTCCGTGTATTGCCCAAAAGGCTTGACACCGTAAATATACCATTGGGCGTAGAGGGTGACATCGGCGGTGATGTTGAACTGCGCTCCGCCGCCATAGGCCGAGCCGCTGTCATCGGCGGCGGTGTTCCAGTAGGAGAAGGTCCCGCCGGCCATGGTCAGGGGCGGGGTTCCGGTATTGCCAAGGACGGTCACCAGAGCGCCGCTGGCGTAAGCCGTCCCATCAACCGGGACGCTGCCGCCTGTCGCGTGGTTGCCATTGTAGGTGACGGTGAAAGCCATAAGCGCAGCCTCCCATACTTGAAGGTTCGCGTCAGGTTCGAAAGTGGGTGCGCGCCTGGGTAAAGCTGGCACGTCCCGCCAGCCCCTCGAACGGCCACTCAAAAATCTTCCCCAATAGGGAACTATTTTAGATTAGACCTGCTACAATCTTTTTAATCTATAAATAACTTCCAAAAAGCTCAGTATATTCCTTTTCCATCCTTGGGTATGGTATCTGAAGTGATTTTAGCATCCAGAAAAGCGATCCTGATAGCGCGATAAAATCCGACCGTATCACCTCTTTCCGGCTTTCACCACTAACGAGCATCTATGCCTCCCTGATATTGCATATTATTCCTCATTATATCATATAGTTATGCTTATTTCAGGCAGTTCTTGCGGCATAATCCAGGGACACTCTCCCATCAGTTGCGTTGCACCATGATGGTGACGCCACCAACCAGTTTGTTCCCGGAAAAGGTATGTATATTTACCGGTTGCGCCCCAACGAACGCGTCCGGCGGGGTGATGGTTGCGAGAACTTCGATCTCCTCCCCGGGTGCAACGACCGCGGTCGTGGGGTTGAACGAGAGGGACCATCCCGCAGGCAGAGGATTCCCTGCTCGTGAGTTCCGGGCTAGGGTTGCGGGCGGCAGACCGCGTTGAGGGGGATTTTTGCGGGCCGTTCTCGCGTCGGAACATGGTGGCGGGGGAAGAATCTGGAAGGTGTCGGCCTCGAACCTGAACTCCTTGCGCTCTTTGTCCGGATTGCGAAGTGTGAACGAAAACTGGGCGGGGGACTGCGCTGTAACAACCTGAGTGTTTTCCTGGCCTAGATTGTTGAACGGATTTGCGTCATCGGGCCACTCAAAGGACACCTGAACGCAGTAATGTCCGGGGGTGGCGGGAGTAAGCCAGTCCATTTCGGCGAACGTCGGACAGTGGGCTGATCCCTTCACTCCCAGATCCACTGCCGTTGCACCGATAGCATGGGATTCGGTGCCCACGCCAAAGCTGAGATAAGAGAAAGTCACCGGCATGCCCGAGCACACCCCACCGGTGGAACCATTCCAGATGCGGGCTTTTACGGTGTACTTGGTAGCAGGTTGGAGGTCATAGGCTGAGGTCACAGGAACTCCGCCGAGAAGAATCTGAATGTCGGGATTTTGCCAGCTCACCGCCAATCCAAGACTCATCAGGTAGTACTGGTCGTAAATGAGCGGATCGGGTTTCTTGAAAGCAGGATGACGGATAGGCACGCATGGAGCGCGATAGATTGGATGCAGTGGCGTCTCTTGCACAAAAAGAGAGCGGATCTTTGCCAGTAAGACCGTGACGAACTGCTCGATGGCCGGCCAAAGATCGTGGACGAGCGCGAGAAGAACCCCTTTCAAGGCCCAGAGCACGGATTTAATCATAGTGATATCCCTCGTGCGGTTCAATTTGTACCTGATCGCACCAGGCGTGGCATAGTGCGAGTCTAATGCCATCATTATGAAGCAATATCGCAACAAGCAGCGACATTGATCACGGCCCTGTCTGAACGGTTCCTTCCTTTCTCTTCTCTATTTTCTATCCAGCATTCCACTTAAGGGCTCGCTGCCTAACCCAAATGGATTTGTTCCAGCCGTATTTCCAACCTCCGAAACTAGTATAAGGATGCTGATAGTCAAGTCAAGGGAAGATGAAGTCTATTTTATTTGAAATATTAAGGGGATTTAAGACAGCGGGTATGGGTGGGTAAATGTATCCTTTAGGATCCGGAACCAAAGGCCGGGCGTTCGAGTCGCCCATCGCCCGCCAAGGCATATCAATAACTTAAGGCCCCCAAGAGGGCCTTTTCTTTTTGCCTCCAAATTCCTTCCCACCCTATTCCCCACCGGGTCTCCCAAAATGGAAGTAAAAGGTGGCAAGATATCAACAGCGAGGCTGGTCTCGATTCCGTTGCTTTGCATCCTGGTGGGCCATAATACTCCCATCTCTTATCGGTCTGTTAAAGCCTTATCAAGATGGAGATGAAAGCAAAGAGACCGATGAGCAGCAATAAGATCGCGGTTACCATTACCACCGGCCGGAAGCCGGTATATCGGAACTCCTCAAACTTGAGATGTTGCAGAATTCGCCAATGTTGAATAACCGCGGCGAGGAGACCGAAGATGCCGAGGGAGATAAAACTCAACCCGAAAATCAGGGTGGAGTGCAAGTGGCCAGCTCGTTGAATATGTTCACCTTCCACCAAAATATCCCTGAATTTAGCGATGCCAAACCCGAACCCAATCAGCGAGAGGCAGGTGCGAATCCACGCCATGAGGGTTCGGTCAGCAGCCTCGCGAGTCCGCTCTTTGCCAAGTTCGGTGGAAACCTTCAGCTCCTGCGGAGGTTCATCCATATCAATATCTTATCCCTATGAGACCAGAGTGGGGAGAGCCCCTAAACGAACCAGACCATTAATTATATATTGCACCGCCAGAGCCGCCTGGAGCACGGCCAGCACCCACCCAAACACCCGTTGCACCAAAGGGGAGCCGTGCTTTAAAATCACCTCGATATTTAGCAGGGTGACCAGGTTCAGCCCCATGATCACCAGTAACGCCGCGAAGACGATGCCTTTTTGAGTCCAGTTGCCCCCGGCGATGGCTATGAACGCGGCAATGGCCGCAATGCCGGGAGCAGTGACCAGGGCGGGAATGGCCAGGGGAAAGTCGGCAATTGCCAAGGATGGCGGAGACTGACCAGCGTCTTGCGGGGTGGGCGCGGGGGCTGCCGTCAGCGGCTGCATGATCAGTTGCAATGCCTGGCAGAAAAGGATAATGCTGCCGGTGATGACGACCGCGGCAACAGAAACGTGCCAATTTCGCAATACCAGGTCACCCAGCAGGGCCACCGCGAGAACGATGAGGGTGGCGATTGCTGTAGCCCGCCAGGCCACGGCCCGGCAAAACGCGGGGTCGGTTCCCTGGGTCACCTGCGCGAAAGGGGCGATGGCTTTTAGTGGACCGAGAGTCAAAAAGAAAATTATTAACGCGTCTGAGATTGAGACGTGCGATATAGGACCCATGCAAACCTCTCACCTTCGCGGGTTTTCCTGCATCAACCTAATTTTGCCTTTTGCCCGGTGAAACTGCCTCCGCAGATCCACGGAGATCTGAGGATCTGCGGAGGCAAGGTTTTCCTTGTGGCGCGGCAACGTCAATGGCTTCCAGCGCCCCCCAGGAGCTTCTGCAACACCTGGTCGATGGTGAAGCTCGCCGCCTTCTGGCGCGGGGGATACTCCTGGAACGTCATCAGGAATTCCCCCACGAATTTCTGCGCTGGCAGAAACAGGTAGACGTGATCGATAATCCAGTCCCAGTAAGTGTTCGAGGTGATGTCCGCCCGTTCAAAGGGATCCGTGCGCAGGTTGAAGAGCTTCGGAAACCGCAAGGGCACCAGCGGCTCCTGCCAAATCCGCAGCGTGCCTACCATCCGCTGTTCCATAAAGACCAGCTTCCAGTTGTCGTAGCGCAGGGCCATCAGGTCGCCGTCGTCGGAGAAGTAGAAATACTCCACCCGGGGGCTCTTCTTTACCTCGCCTTTCAAGAAAGGCAGGAGGTTGTAGCCGTCCAGGTGCACCTTGAAGGTCTTGGCGCCCGCCTGATGTCCTTTGAGGAGCTTCTCCTTGATGTTGGGGTCGCCGGCGGCGGCCAGGAAGGTGGGCAGCCAGTCAAGGTGGCTGACCATCTCGTTGGAGACGGCGCCGGCCTTGATCTTGCCGGGCCAGCGCATCATGGCCGGAACCCGGAAGGCGCCCTCCCAGTTGGAGTCCTTCTCGTTGCGGAAGGGCGTCATGGCGCCGTCGGGCCAGGAGTTCATGTGGGGTCCGTTGTCGGTGCTGTACATAACGATGGTGTTGTCCGCGATCCCCAGGTCATCCAGTTGCTGCAGCAGGGCGCCCACGCACTTATCGTGGTCGATCATGACGTCGTGGTATTCCGACTGCCAGCGGCCGGACTGGCCCAGGCTCTCGGGCTTGGCATGGGTCCGGAGGTGCATGTGGGACGTATTGAACCACACAAAGAAAGGCTTAGCGGCCTTGGCCTGGCGGCCGATGTATTCCGTGGCTGCGGCCAGGACCTCATCGTCGATGGTCTCCATCCGCTTTTGGGTCAGCGGGCCGGTGTCTTCGGTGCGGCCGTCGGCGTAACAGCGGAGCACGCCCCGGGGTCCGTAGTCTTTTCTGAAGTTGGGGAAGTCCGCGGCCGGGGGATAGTCTCGCAGTTCCGGCTCCTCGCAAGCATTCAGGTGGTAGAGGAAGCCGAAGAACTCGTCGAACCCGTGGTTGGTGGGCAGGAATTCGTCCTTGTCGCCCAGGTGATTCTTGCCGAACTGACCAGTGGCGTAGCCCAGCGGCTTCAGCAACTCGGCGATGGTGGGATCCTCGCCGCGCAGGCCCAGGTCGGCGCCCGGCATCCCCACCTTGCTCAATCCGGTGCGGAAGACGCTTTGGCCGGTGATGAACGCCGCCCGCCCCGCGGTGCAGCTCTGCTCGCCGTAGCAATCGGTAAACATGATCCCTTCCGCGGCGATGCGGTCGATGTTCGGCGTCCGGTAGCCCATCATGCCGTGGCTATAGGCGCTGATGTTCCACATGCCGATGTCATCTCCCCAGATGACCAGAATGTTTGGTTGCTTTTCTGCTGCCATAAACCCTCCTTTCAGGGTGCAATAACACAGTTGATCATTATGCCGGGAATCCTGGCTTAAAGCTTTCGCGGCACGGTTGGAGCTGCATTGACTACAAAGAAGTTCCGCCGGCTTGGCCAGTTGCCTCCCGGCCATGACATTTCTTGAACTTGCGGCCACTGCCGCAAGGGCAGGGATCATTGCGGCCGGGTTTCGCAGACGCCGGGGCCGGCTGGCCATCCTGGTCGGCGAGAACTTGCATGACCGACGCGGCCGGGTATCCCCGGCGCAGCAGACCGGCCAGGATTTTTAGGGGACGGTCGGCGTGGTGAAAGAAGGCCCGGTAACCCGCACACAGGTAGTTCAGCCCCGGTTCCCCATCCGGCGCGCTGAGAAACCGATTCTTGGGACATTCGCCCTTACAGGCAAATCCCACCTCGCATTCCCGGCAATAACGGGGCAGCGTCTCCAGCTTGTGGCGGCCAAAGGTGCGCTGCTGAGCGGAGCTTACCAGATCGATCATCTGGTTTTGCCGGATGTTGCCCAGCAGGTGCTTGGGCTCGACAAAATGGTCGCAGGAGTACAGATCGCCGTTGTGTTCCAGGGCGAGTCCATGGCCGCAGGTGGCATCGAAGACGCACATGCCGGAGGAGGGCAGGCCCAGCCAGTTTCTCACGGTAGCCTCGAAGGTCTGGATAAACACCCGGCCCACGTCATTCCGGACCCACTCGTCAAAAATGGTGCTCAGGAAATTACCGAGTTGTTCCGGCCGCACCGAACGCTCCGAAACGGTGGTCCCTTCCTGGCAGAGGGAGACCCCCGCTTCATTGAGGCGCTCAATCGCCGGAATGAACTGCATCCAGGTGGCGCCGGCTTCGTCCCGGAGAAAGCGGTAGACCTCCAAGGGGTGATCAGCGTTGAGCCGATTAACGGTGGTGAGAATATTGTATTCCACCCCATGCCTCTGCAACAGCCGGAGGCCTCCCAGCACCCGGTCAAAGGTTGGCCTGCCGCTCTTGTCCACCCGGTGGGCATCGTGCAGCTCCCGGGGACCATCGATACTGATGCCGATGAGGAAGCCGTGCTCCCGGAAGAACTCGCACCATTCCTGGTTCAGGAGCGTGCCGTTGGTCTGCATGGTGTTCTCGAAGCTCATGCCCGGCCGCTGGTATTTTTTCTGGTAGTCGATGGCCCGCCTATAGAAGTCGAGGCCCATCAGGGTTGGTTCTCCACCCTGCCAGGCAACCGCCACTGTATTGGCGCGATGGGACTCGATGAGCTGCCGGATATAAGTCTCCAGCACCTCGTCCCTCATGCGGAAACTACTGCCGGGGTAGAGCCGTTCTTTGTTCAGAAAAAAGCAATAGGAGCAGTGCAGATTGCAGGTCGCGCCGGTGGGCTTGGCCAGCACGTGGATTCGGGGGGGTAGATTCTCATTAGCCATGAAGAGGGCTCTTAAGGGTGAGAAAACCTGGAACAATAAGAATTAGCTAAAAACTAGTACCCATCGAGCCGTTGTCAAGAGGGCGCCGCCGAAAGTGGTCCCTTGCAAAATATGAATTAGTCTTGTAATGATGGTCTCATCCTTGAATTAAATCCAAGAATGATTAACAAAATTGAGGCGCCGCTCCGGGCCACCGCGGCTCAACTCTGCATCTCGGGAGAACCCAAAGACAATATTCCTCAAACAAATTTGCAGAACTTGACATACATAAATGGGTCCCGATGAATAAAACCGCTTGGGAGGGGAACCGATGAAGGGATGGAAGACCACGCTTATCATCATCCTGTTGCTCATTTGGGGCTCGCCCGCTTATTCTGGGGAGGAGCCAGGTTCAGCCCAGGAGAAGGCGGGGACCGCCAAGGATGATGACCGCCTCCCCATTTATAAGGAAGGCTGGCAATTTTTTCTGGCCCCGTATCTATGGATCCCGGGGACCCATCTTGATCTCAGCCACCAGGGCAAATTTAGCGGCACCACCGTAGTGGATATGCCCTGGTACGATATAGTGCCCCTGCTTTTCAGCAAGGCCATAGGGGGCATGGGCCGGGTGGAGATCTGGAACGGCAGGTGGGGGCTATTTTCCGACACTAATTTTATCTATATGGGACAATCCGTCACTGCCAGCGGCGCCACGCAACTAAAACTGAATGGCCACGGCCTGCCCACAACCATTCCGGTTAATCTGCAACTCTCGGGCACCGCAAAGGTTTGGACGAGACTCCTATTCCAGGATGTGGGAGTCCGCTATTTGCTGGGCAGCGTACCCCTCAGGGCCGAGAAACCGCTGCCCGTGCTGTCCTGCGAGCTCTTGGGCGGCCTCCGTTACACTTATTTTAACCAGGACACCAGCCTGGGCCTGAATGCCACCTTAAGCGGCCCTTCGGGCCAGGTGCAAATAAGCAGGGGCGGATCTTTTTTCGATGCTACCAGCCTGTCGTTTGTTGAACCACTCATAGGTCTGCGCCTTGGCCTCTGGTTGACCCCGAAGCTTAACCTCCTGTTAAAGGCCGACTGCGGCGGCTTCGGCGTGGTCGCTTACAACAACGTGGACAGTGTTCTTGAGGCCGAGGTGGGTTACCAGGTGAGTAAGAGCATTCATATCTATGCTGGCTATCGCGGCCGTTATGCTTCGGGCGGCACTACGGATATCGCAGTCCATGGCTGGTTACATGGCCCCATGCTGGGGACGGTTTTCAGTTTCTAGGGATGGAGCTTGCCGCATGACTCCTGTACCCATTGATGCGGTAACTATCAATAACTATGGGAAAAACCAATGACGGCCCGTGCTGAGATGACCATGGAGCAACCTTCAGGAGACACTCTGAAGGTGATTCTTTCCGGGCATTGGAAGTTGGGGGGTGAACTGCCTGGGGCCGATAAGGTTCAGCAAAGGCTCGAAGGCAGGCCGGGGGTTCGTAACCTGGTCTTCGACACCCGGGATCTGGACCATTGGGACAGCGGGCTCTTGATCTTCCTGATAAATTTGGGCGCGCTCTGCTCCCAGCAAAAAATTCTCCTGAATAGCGACGGACTGCCCCCAGGGGCGCAGAGACTGTTGGCATTGGCCTCGGCGGTACCGGAAAAGAAAGATGCCCGCAAGGCAGAGGGACGGGTGTCGTTTCTCACCAGTTTGGGCAACCAAACCGTCGATTTCTTCCGATCCGCAGGTGAAATGCTGGAGTTCCTCGGCGATACGGTCATTGCCGTTCAGAGGCTACTGCGCGGCAAGGCCCAGTACCGCCGCTCCGATCTGGGCTTGATCATGCAGGCCTGTAGCGCCCAAGCATTGCCGATCGTCTCCCTCATCTGCTTTTTGGTGGGGTTAATCCTGGCGTTTATCGGCGCCATCCAGCTGCAGCTCTTCGGGGCCCAAATTTATGTGGCCGATTTGGTGGGCATTGCCATGGTTCGCCTGATGGCGGCGATTATGACCGGCATCGTCATGGCCGGCCGCACGGGGGGGGCCTTTGCCGCTCAGCTGGGGACCATGCAGGTAAACCAGGAGATCGATGCCCTGAAAACCCTGGGCATCTCACCCATGGAGTTTCTGGTGCTGCCGCGTATGTTGGCCCTGGCGCTGATGATGCCTCTGCTGTGCCTTTACGCCAATATCATGGGCATACTGGGGGGTATGGTGGTGGGGGTATGGATGCTCGATATCGGCTTTATACAATACTATAACGAGACGGCGAAGGCGGTTAATCTCTGGAATTTGGGCATCGGCCTTTTTTCAGGCATCGTGTTCGGCGTGATCGTGGCGCTAGCCGGCTGCATGCGAGGCATGCAGTGCGGCCGCAGTGCCTCGGCGGTGGGTGATGCGGCCACGTCCGCAGTGGTCACCGCCATTGTCGGGATCATCCTCTCCACCGCGGTGATCACCATTTTGTGCAACATGCTGGGGATATGAGGGAATGCCAACTGCGCCTCAGGATAAAGTGAAAATGACGGAAAAAGAAGCCCACCTAACTGTGCGCGATCTCACCATGGCTTATGGCGACTTTGTCATCATGAGGGACCTGACCTTTACCATAAACCGGGGGGACATCTTCATCATCATGGGCGGCAGCGGGTGCGGCAAGAGCACCATGATGACCATTTTAATCGGCTTGAAGGCCCCGGCCAAGGGTAAGGTCTTTTATGGAGACGTGGATTTCTGGGGAGCCGATCCACAGACCCGCGACCGGATCATTCGCCGTGCCGGGGTGATGTACCAGAGCGGGGCGCTCTGGAGCTCCATGACCCTGGCCGAGAATATCGGCCTGCCCTTGGAGACCTATACGGATTTGAGCCCGGGCCAGATTCGTGAGGTTGTCAAACTGAAACTGGCGCTGGTGGGGATGGCCGGATTCGAAGAGTTTTATCCCTCGGAGATCAGCGGCGGGATGCAGAAACGGGCCGGTATCGCCCGGGCCATGGCCCTGGATCCGGAAATCCTATTTTTCGATGAGCCTTCAGCCGGGTTGGATCCGGTGAGCGCTCGCCGTCTGGATGACCTGATCCTGGAGTTGCGTGAGAGCCTGGGCACCACCATGGTGGTAGTGACCCATGAGTTGGCCAGCATATTTGCGATTGGCAATAATTCCGTATTTTTGGACGTATCCCAACGAACCATGACGGCCACGGGCAATCCAAACCAGCTCTTGGCCGAAACCCGGGATCCCAATTTGCGCCTGTTTTTAACCCGGGGAGAGAAATCTTAACCGATAGGATGGGCACAGATGGCTAAACAAGCAAGCAGAATGATGATCGGCGGTTTCGTGGTCCTCGCGGTAATCATTATGGCCGCCAGCCTGGTCGTATTCGGTTCGGGCAAATTCTTCCAGAAAACCCTGGGTTTCGTTTTGTACTTCGATGAATCCGTCAAGGGGTTGAGTGTGGGCGCGCCGGTGCTGTTCCAGGGCGTTCAGGTCGGGTCTGTGACCAGCATTGTTATCCAAGCCGATCTCGCTAAGAATCAGATACAAATCCCCGTTATCATCGAAATCGATCCAGCTCGGTGGCACGTGCACGGCGGAGAAAGAAATCCCCGGAAAAATCGGCAGATGCTCATCGAAAAGGGTCTTCGAGCCCAGCTGATTATGCAGAGTTTTATTACCGGTCAATTAATGATCGAGCTTGATTTTCATCCCGGCACGCCGGTCAACCTGAAGAACCTCAACAAAGAATATGCCGAGATTCCAACCATCCCGTCCACCGGCGAAAAGATAGCCCAGGCCCTTGGGAACCTGGATCTCACGGGGCTGGAAAAGCATCTGGAATCGACCCTGGCCGGGGTCGATCAGGTCGTGAACAACCCGGACCTAATCGCCAGCATCCGTGCCCTGAAAGGCACCCTTCAGGACGCCAGCAAGCTCCTCACCAGAGTGGATCACCAGGTGGATCCGCTGGCGAACGACGTGAAAAAAACCGCCAAAGATTTCAGCAAGCTGGCCAATAATGTTGACAGCCGGGTGGGAGGGGTGGCGACCGGTTTGGATAAAACCATGTCCACGGCCAGCGGTACCTTTTCCGAAGACTCACCTCTGATGGTAGATTTGCAGAACACGCTGCAGGAGATTTCCGCCATGAGCAAGTCACTTCGGCAGGTGGCCGATTATTTGGATCAGCATCCCGAGGCCCTGATTCGCGGCAAAGGGAAACCTGGAGGGAAATAACATGAGAGTAGCGCCAGTTTCTCGCGGCTTACTGGTCATCCTGGCCATCGCGGCCATCTTTCTAGGCGGCTGCCGGAGTCAATCGTCGCGTTTTTACACCTTGAGTTCGATACCGGAAGACCAGGTGATCTCAAGGAAAAGCCCGGCTCAAAACGCGGTTATCGGCATCGGTCCCATCAAGCTGGCCGATTACCTAGACCAGTCTATGCTGGTCACCCGCACCAGCGACAATCAGGCGGTAAAAGCCCAGTTCGATCGCTGGGTGGGCTCCTTCAAGGATAACTTTACTAATGTTCTGGCCGACAATATTGGGGTTCTCCTGGGGACCGAACGGATTTATCTCTATCCCTGGCGCACGACCGTGCCCATCGACTACCAGGTGGTAGTGGATGTAATTCGTTGCGATGGCCGGTTGGGCGACGCCGCCTGGCTGGAGGCGCGCTGGAGTATCTTCAAGGGCCCGGAAAAAAAGCTGATCAAAACTTATCGGTCCAATATTCGCGAGCCGGTGAGTGGTGCGGATTATGCCGCCTTGGTTGCGGCACAAAGCCGGACGCTGGCCAAGCTCAGCCAGGATATTGCCGAGGCGATTCTTCCAGGAGTTGGGAAGAACTGAAGCGGATCAGCGCCCCCGGCAAGGTTCACAGCCGTATCGACAAGCTGAAATTGCGGGGTGGAAGGTGCCTGGCGTCTATGCGAGAGATTTATCGGATGAACTGACCCTGTGGTTATTCTGGGGTTATTTTCTTTTCATCTCGTCTGCCGCATAAAGGTCAGATCAAGAAAGGGAGGTGAAGTGTGAGCCCACTGGCAATTTCTTTGGTCGCCTTTGCCTGCATCTTCGGGGGCATGCTGCTCGGTATGTTCCTTCGCATTATTCTACCCGAACATCATGTGAGTGATGCTTCAAGGGGCGCCGTGATACTGGGGACCGGTATGATCGCGACGCTGGCTGCCCTGGTCCTCGGCCTGCTGATCGCCTCGGCTAAGGGTAATTTTGACACGATGAACAGCGGGCTCAGGCAGACTGGCTCCCAGGTCATACTGCTCGACCGCGTCCTGGCCCATTATGGGCCGGAGACGATGGAAGCCCGCGATCTGCTGCGCCGCAGTGTCATCTCCGCGATGGTGCGCATCTGGCCGGAAGAAAAGATCGGGGAAGCGGTTGCTAAGGCCCCTGAAGGAAGGGTCGATTTCGAAGCTGTCCAGGACAAACTGCGCCAACTGTCCCCACGCAACGACGCCCAACGCTGGCTTCAGTCTCAGGCTTTGCAGATCAGCGGTGAAATTGCCGGAGGACGCTGGCTCCTCGTCGAGGAGTTAGGGCAGAGGTCGATCCCCATCCCGTTCTTTGTGATGCTGGTCTTCTGGCTCACCATCATCTTTGCCGGCTTTGGCCTGTTCTCCCCCCGCAACGCCACGGTAATTACCGTATTGCTCCTCTGCGCCTTGTCGGCCGCGGGCTCACTCTTTCTGATCATGGAGTTGGACACCCCGTACGCGGGGATGATAAAGATCTCCAGCGCCCCGCTGCGCAACACCCTGGCGCATCTCGGTAAAGCAAATCCTGGGCCGCTGCCGCAGTAGCCATGGGCCACGGCCTCGTCTCGCGGCAAGGAATAGAAACTTGCAGTCAGTTGATTCAAAGTTCTCCCAGGTCTGGCCTGAATGCTTGACTTCAATTTTTGGCAACCTAACTTTAATGCACCTAGCACCTCATCCCTGGAAAAAAGGAGGAGGTGGCCCGGAAATTTCGTTCTCCCATTGGCGTGGAGTGTCGCTCTGGGCAACTACAACCCCTTTACTGGCTATAAATACGTTTTGGTCGCCGATTAACGAGGAGGCAGAATGAGCAAACGAATCTTGGCAGGACTGGTTTGTTTGGCGTTTTGGGCACTGACGGGTAGTGCCCTGTCCCAGCAGCAACCGCAAAAACAGCAGGCCCCGCCCCCAGCCCCTCAGGCCGAAAAGGCGAAGGCGCCGGAGCCTGACCCCCTCGCGATTTTTCAAAAGATGTGTGATTTCCTAAAATCTCAACAACAGTTTACCTACAAAGCCGAGATCGCCGACGACCAGGTGTACTACGGCGACAAAAAACTTCAGTATGAGATTGATACGGAGACCTTTGTGCGCCGGCCTGACCGGCTCCGGGTCAACGCCGAGGGCGACCTGGTTGACAAGCAGTTCTACCTCGACGGCAAGACCATCACTCTATACGACAAAGACCATAACGTCTATGGCACCTTCGAGGTCCCTCCCGATATCGAAAGCGCCCTGGAGAAGGCCCATAAGGAATTTGGGGTCCATGTGGCCTTGACCGACCTGACCAGCCCTAATCTTTGGGAATTAGTGAGCAAACGCATCAAACACTCCCTTTATGTGGGCCAGTCCAAGATCCGTGGGGTTCTCTGCCATCATCTGTCCTTCGATGGGGACAATGTGCAGTTTCAGGTGTGGATCGATGCCGGGGACCAGCCCCTGCCCCGAAAGGTCGTGCTGACCCATAAAAATTTGCCCGGTTCTCCCCAATGGACCGCGTACCTTAGCGACTGGAATTTCTCCCCCCAGCTTAACGACAACCTGTTTGCCTTTACTCCCCCTCCGGGGGCCGAAAAGATCAAGTTTATCCCGGTCCAGGCCAGTCAGACCCCGAAACCGGAACCGGAAAAGAAAAAGAAAGGAGGTACGTCATGAAGCTGAGAAAACTGAAGTCTCCTTTTTGGAACCTTTTCGCGGTGGCGTTATTATTGGGTCTGCCCTTTCTTGGCTCGGAGGCCCAGGCCTATCGGGGAGGTAGTAGCGGCTATCATGGCGGCGGCGGTTTTGGCGGCGGCAGCTTCCGCGGGGGCGGCGCCAGCGGCGGTGGCTCCCACGGAGGCACGGCCTACAAAGGACCTGGCGGTAGCGCGGCCTATCATCAGGGGAGCTACCCCGGAGGCGGCGGCTACCATCCCCAACCCTATCACCCCTATAACCCCAACAACGTCAACGTCAACCGGAATGTTAACGTCACCGGCTATGGAGGGGGCTGGGGTCCGTACTACGGCGGCGGCGGTGGCGGCGGTTGGGGCGCAGCCGCGGCCGGGGTGGCTGCCGGTATCGCCGTGGGCACAATCGTGGGGGCCCTGTCAGCCGACGCGCAACAAACGAGCGTGAACAATCAGACCTATTATTATGACGGCAGCAACTATTACCAGGCCTGCTATCAGGGCACTGACGTGAATTACTGCGTGGTCCCAAATCCCTACGGCCAATGAGACTCCTGGAGGATAACGCGACTGGGGAAGGGTAAGCGCTTACTGATGAAGCTGATCAGCCAACTGAGGAACTTCGGAGACAGGTCAGGCAACTGAGGGGGGGGTCGCTCACGCTGGCATGATGGCGCCGCGCCGGGACTTTGAGATCGAGTCCCAGCAGAGCGACGCTGATCGCCAAAACCCCGGCGCTGAATGCCTCAAGGCGCGTGCGGCGCAGCTCGCCTGGCGCTTGGCGCTTTAACAGGCGCAGGTGGCCATCGCGCCCATTCCTGGCCTTCCCCCGGTTGGTGCGGTCCCGTTAAACTCGCGGCGCTGGACTTTGATTGGGCCCCAACCTGGCCAGTTCCGCCGCCTGGACTCGGGCTGAAAATGGTACTATCCGGATGGGAGAAAGTTACCCGCCGATTGCTTCAGCCCCACACAGCAATATTTCCTGGCTCCCCTCCCAGAATTCTTCTACCCTGGTTTTGGGTTAGGATGAAGGACTGGCTACCCCACCGGTGGGTCCAGCGCCCCCGCCCCCGCCCCCCCCGGGAAAGTTTGGCCCTAACCCGTTGGGGACATCTGGCGGCGCTCCCGGGCTGTAAGCAAAGACCTCGGGCAAATCACAACTAACCAGGGACAGAGATTTCCTGATCGAATCCAGGTCTGCACCTTGGGACAAAAGATCCTTAGTCACAGCCACCAGATCGATTCCCGGGAGAGAGGTCAGAATACATCTGCCAGGAGTATCATCAATCCCGGTGGTCACCAGGGCCTCGGCCGCGGCCAGGACAGTTGGGGGGGCCGGCAGCGCACTGGAGGGAAGCTGATTTGCCAGGATCACGGACATCGTGCCCGGATCCAGGCAAACCTCGCCTTTCTCCAAGCCTCCACTCGGTGCGGCCCCGCCGACCGAGTACTTCCCGGGCTGCTTCGAGGTCGATTTAATACAGACCTCGTCTTTGATTGGATACACCGCCGTAAAATCCTTTCCAGAAGTAACTAAAAACTCGGTTCCCCGAATGCCCATGACGGCGGTGGAGGTCGTTAGGGTAAAGCTCGTCTTCTCCACCTTTTCTGCAACAGGCACCACGATTTTCACCACACCCTCGATAAGCGTGAAGTCCCCACTCCGTTCAAATTTTTTTGGGTCAAACATGTAGGCTTGCACGGCTATCTTACTCTTGGGGGCAATAGTTATGGTCGTTTTGTCCCGGAACAGCACCTGGGCCCGGGAAACCTCATAGGTTTGAATCACGTCATTCACTTCCACCGGCTGCTTCACCTTCGCCGGGATGACCGGGCCGGTTTCCCCTTTCTGGTAATCCACGTGCTGTTCAATTTGGGTGATATTGCCGACTTCTGTCGCACTGGCCCAGATTGGCAAGGATATCAGGAACGCCATGATGCCTACTAAGCAAAACCTGATGGAGCAACGCCGGATCATTGTCTTTCCCTCCTTCGAATACCTGCTTTAATCTGAGATTACCCCGCATCCTTGGTTTTCTAAAATCGGCAGTTGGGGGCCACGATTTTTGAACCGATATGCCCCTATTTTCTAAGGCAAATCTTCTCGTGAGAATCCCCATAATAGCTTAAAAAATCCTGACGTCAAGTTAATTTTCAGTATCCCGCCGCAGGGTGTTCTTTCCTTCCTTGATCCGGTTTTCTATTCTCCCCTCAACTATTTTTGCCGCGGTGCCTGAATCTGCCGCATAATCTCCGATATAATCAGACGATCTGGTTCGTCATCCCTTTGGTCCTGGTCTTTCCCGGAGGTCATCGTGATAAAGGTATTCTGGGTCGTACTATTTATTTTGGCCATAATAGTCCCTCCTGATGCCCAGGCAGCGGCACCGCTGGCGCTGGCGCCTCTGCTCTCCCCTGGCACACGTCTGCTGATCTTCTCGCCCCACCCGGACGATGAAAGCCTGGGGGCAGCAGGGCTGATTCAGCGCGTTCTCCGGGGAGGCGGAAGGGTGAAGGTTGTCTTTATGACCAGCGGAGAGGGCTTTCCTGAAGGGGTGGAACAGGAGGATCGCATCTCCCATCCCACTGCCAAAGACTACCGCAAATATGGGGATGAGCGCCGGGGAGAGGCGCTGATGGCCGCCACCAAGTTGGGGCTGAAGGAGGGCGAGGCGACCTTCCTCGGCTTTCCGGACGGCGGGCTGTCCTCCCTTCTTTGGCAATATTGCACCGGCCCACAGGCGTACAGGTCTCCTTTTACCCGGGAAAACTGTCCCCCGGCCTTCGAAATCATGACCCCTGACATCAAATATACCGGCTCCGATCTAACCAAAGAGATCGAACGAGAGATCGTTGATTTTCGACCTGACGTGGTGGCGACCACCCCGGGGCAGGACGAGCATCCGGACCATAGCGCCACTTATTTTTTCGTTAAGGAGGCACTGACCCAGTTGCGCCAGAAGCATCCCGACCTCCAACCCCGGGTGCTCACCTTCCTGGTCCATTTTGGCCAGTGGCCGATTGGCCAGGGTGCGGGGACCGGGTCACGCCTCCATCCTCCTGAGGGCTTTCCTGATAAAGGCATACAATGGGCCTCCCTGGCCCTCACCCCCGAGGAGGCGGCGACTAAACGCAAAGCCATCCTGGAGTACCATACCCAGATGCTGGTCATGGGCCGGTATCTTTTAAGCTTTGCCAGGTCTAATGAACTGTTCATCCTGGAGAATCAAGTATTGGGGCAGAAATGAAAAAGATTTTGCGCCTCAAAAAATACTCACCGGCCTTTACCCGGAATCAGTTGCTCCCATGGCTTACTGGGCTTTTGGGGGTCAGGGCAAAAAAGTTGCCCGCCGGCCAGCCGCTGGCTTGGCAAACCGCAAAAATTCCTTTAAATAGTTGAGGGACTACGATCTGGCGTCGATTCATGCGAGTAAGCGGCTTTCCGGCTTCGCCCCAGCTCCGCCCCGACCCCGGAAATCTGAACGGCCGGCCCCGGGAGGGCTTGACTTTCCTCCTGGAAAAATAGAACGTTAAACCAACTCGAACCACCATGTTTTAAACCCTGGCTCCGGGGAGCAGAGCAGACCGGAAGGCCCCGGAAGGAAGAGACGCCGACTTTTAAAAGACCCATAGGTTACCCAGGCTTACCCGGGGAGTTCCCCTGTGCAAACCAAGGAGGTTGGCCATGCCGGTGCAGGATTTTATGAGCAAAGATTTGATCACCGTGGATGAAGACGCTTCCATCATCAAGGCCTCCAAGCTCATGAAGCAAAACCGGGTGCGGCATCTGCCGGTTTTGCGGAAAGGGCGCCTGGTGGGCCTGATTTCGGATCGGGAGCTGAAAGAGGCCACGCCTTCCAAGGCCACCACCCTGGATATCCACGAGATGTACTATCTCCTGGATCGGATCACGGTGAAGAGCCTGATGCCCAAGCAGCTCTTCACCATCGCTCCCGGGGAAACGGTGGAAAAAGCCGCCGCGGTCATGTTGAACCGGAATATCTCAGCCCTGCCGGTGGTGGACCCCCAGGGAGCCCTGCAGGGGATCATCACCAAAGGCGACATCTTCCGGGCCTTTGTCTCCATTTCGGGCATCAACCAGGCCCCCCTGGCCATGGGCTTGGAGCTGGAAGACCGGCCCGGCTCGGTTAAGGCGGTCACCGATCTGATTCGGGCCCACGGCGGCCGCATCGCCAGTATCTTGTCGGGCTATGGGGGGGCCCCCGAGAGTTTTCTGCGGGTCTACATCCGGGCCCGGGAGGTTAAGGATGAAGCAGCCCTCCGGAAGGACCTGGAAGGCAAAAAAACTAGAATGCTCTACTATATCCATGAAAAGCTGGATTGAGACGGGCAGGGAGAAGCCCCCCCGGGGCTGGCCGCACCTTGGCCAGCTTTAAGGTGGCTAAGGGACATCACCTCATTAAAGGATAGAATTCCGATCTTCAACGAGGATTCAGCTATGGCCACCGAATCGGATGCCCTGTCCTATCGCCGCCGTTACCGCGGCCTGGTGGGCATCAAGAGCAAGATGCCCATCCGGGATACCTCGGTTCTGAGCCGCATCTACACCCCCGGGGTGGCGGCCATCTGCCGGGAGATTGACAAGAATCCCCTGGCCTCCTTCGAGTACACCTGCCGCGGCAATTCCATCGCCTTGATCACCGACGGCAGCCAGGTCTACGAATTCGGCAATATCGGAGCCCTGGCCGCCTTGCCCAAGTTGGAGGCCAAGTCGGTGCTCTTCAAGACCTTTGCCAACGTGGATGCGGTGCCCATTGCCCTGTTGACCCAGGATGCGGATGAAATCGTGGAAATCGTCCGGACCCTCACCCCGTCCTTCGGTGGCTTCTGCCTGGAGAGCATCGCCGCGCCCAAGTGCTTCACCATCGAGAACCGCATCCGCAAGGCGGTGCGGGTGGCGGTGCTGCACACTGAAAACCATGCGGCCGGCATCATTGTGCTGGCCGCGGTGATTAACGCCCTGAAGGTGGTGGGCAAGAAACTTCAGGAGGCCCGCATCGTCATCAGCGGCGCCGGGGCGTCGGGTATTGGGGTGGCCAAAGGCTTGATCGTCGCCGGCAATAATAACATCGTCCTGTGCGATCGCCACGGGGCCCTGAACGTCTACCGGCCGGTGGGAATGAACTGGGCCAAATCGGAAATCGCCCGCCTGGTGTCCACCCAGGATGTCAAGGGCAACCTGGCCCAGGTCATCAAGGGCGCCGATGTCTTCATCGGCCTGTCGGCCGGCGGCCTGGTCACCCGGGAGATGATCGCCAGCATGGCCCCGGACCCCATCGTCTTTGCCCTGGCCCTGCCCCAGCCGGAGATTGTGGAGGCGGAGGCCAAGGCGGGCGGCGCCGCGGTGACCGCCACCGGCCTGGCCACCAGCGAGACCCAGATCCGCTCGTCTCTGGTGACCCCGGGATTTTTCCGGGGGTGCCTGGACGTGGGGGCCAATCGAGTCACCATCGACATGTATCTGGCCGCGGCCCGGGCCGTGGCGGGCATGATCCCGGAAGAGAAATTATCCCCCCACAATATCGTTCCCCGGCAGATGGACTGGCGTATTTCTCCGGTGATCGCCAAGGCGGTGGCCCAGACGGCCCAGGAGAACGGGGCCGCCTCTCTGGGGCCGGAAAAGGTGAGTCCCGAACGGATCTATGAGCGCACCGAGCGCTATATCTACGAAGGAGAGCTGGCCTGGCTGCCCGCCGAAGGCCAGGATTACGGAAAATTGAGCATCGATGAGGAAGCCTTGGAGCTGCACCGCCGTTATCAAGGGTGCGTGGAGATCTATACCAAGGTGCCCATCAAGGATGAAGTCATTTACACCCGCCTGTATGCCCCGGCCGCGGTGGCGGAGGTTTGCCAGAAGGTCCTGCATGAACCCATGGCCGCCTATGACTTCACTTGCAAGAACAACCTGGTGGCCATCGTCACCGACGGCAGCGCCGTGTTGGGTCTGGGAAATATCGGCCCCCGGGCCGCCCTGCCGGTCATGGAAGGCAAGGCGGTGATCTTTAAGACCTTCGGCGGCGTGGAGGCTTTTCCCATTTGCATCAGCACCCAGGAGAGCGAACAGGTCATCCGGCTGGTGGAAAATATCTCACCGGCCTTTGGCGGCATCAACCTGGAGGACATCTCCTCCCCCCGTTGTTTCGAAATCGAGCAAAGGTTGCGGGAAAGGTTGGATATTCCAGTCTTTCACGATGATCAGCACGGCACCGCGGTGGTGGTCCTGGCCGGGCTGCTGAACGCCTTGAAGCTGGTGGATCGGAAACTTTCCGAGGTCAGGCTGGTCTTTAACGGGGCCGGCGCCTCGGCCATCGCCACCGCCAAACTCCTGATCAACGCCGGAGCCCAAAATCTATTGGTCTGCGACACCAAAGGCGCCATCTACCGGGGCCGGGCCCAGGGGATGAATTTCATTAAACACGAACTGGCGGAGATTACCAACCCGGATCGGCAAAAAGGCAGCCTGGCTCAGGTTATCAAAGGAGCCGAGATCTTCCTCGGCCTCTCCGGACCCCGGGTGCTCACCCGGGAGATGGTGCAGTCCATGGCGCCCAACCCCATCGTCTTTGCCATGGCCAATCCCGAGCCGGAGATTTATCCCCAGGAGGCCAGTGAGGCCGGGGCCATGGTGGTGGCCACCGGCAGGTCGGACTTTCCCAACCAGGTGAATAACTGCCTGGCCTTTCCCGGCATCTTTCGCGGCGCCCTGGATATCCGGGCCACCGGCATCAATACGGCCATGAATATCGCCGCGGCCCATGCCATTGCCGCCCTGGTGGGCCAGGAATTGAGCCCCGGCCACATCCTGCCTCCAGCCATGGACTTCCGGGTGCCGCCGGCGGTGGCGGAAGCCGTGGCCCGGGCCGCCATGGAAACCGGCACGGCTCGCATCGAATTGCCGCCGGAGAGCGTGGCCCGCCATACCCGGGAGTTCATTTATGACGAGAGGCTGTCCTTAATCTGATTTGCCGCCGGCGAGAAATCTCTGCAATGGTAGGGGCGGGTTTAACACCCGCCCCTACAGAAGGGCGCGTCTGCCGCGCCTTTTTTGGTGCCCGGGGCCGCACCCTGCCGGCAACCGGGGTCTGGTTCAGTAGTATCCGGCAACAAAATTGCGTGGAGAAGATACACTATTTCGCAGTTAAACTCTAGACCATTGTAATTTCAATGATATCAACATATTATACCTATGCAACTAAATTCCCTCTCCCCTGCGAGGGGACGACACCGGGTGAGGGGTGGCTTCATCGGCCGTTCCATACTCCCCCCTCACCCTCCCCTCTCCCCCCCGAGGGGGGAGAGGGAAATAGCTTGTAAATTCCATGAATTGATTAGCTATCGGGCATGCCTAAGTTCAAACAATTCTCTACTGCCTGCCTCATAGCAAAAACCTTGCCGGACACTACTGGGTCTTGTCAGGTCGCCGGCCGCGCACCATTGCCGCGGTCGCTTAATTGACCAGCAGGTTGGGGGGCAGTTGATTGAATTGGCTGCGGTACCGCAGTTGACTGCTGGCGAACAGGATGGAAAAGATATTGTGGTCATCGCTCACCGGCCTGGGATTTTTCAGCATTTCCCGGGTCACCAGCCGCACCGCCTTCAAGGTCCGGTAATCTTTGGGCGGCATTGCCCCGCTCTCGGCCAGGGAGAGGGCCACTTCCGGGTCCAGGGGGACATTAGCCGCCACCAGGCAGGCGCTGCTCACCAGGCCGGCGGAGGAGGGGGAGCGCAATTCCAGGACCTGGGGGAAAACCGCGCCGACCGTCGCCAAAACCGCCTCGTTGGCGGGTTCATTATTGGGATCAAAATAGGTGTTGATGATCACCACGCCCCGGGGCCGCAAGCAGGCCCGCACTTCCCGGAAAAACTCCACGGTCAGCAGGTAGTCCGGAGTACAGTCGCCTTGGAACAGGTCGGTGATCGCCAGGTCATAGGAGTTCGGGTGCCGGCGCACAAAGGTCCGGGCGTCTTCCAGGTGAATCTCGATTCCCCGGGGGTCGAGGTCGAAAAACTCGGTGGCCGCCTGGAGTGAGTTGGGGTTGATCTCCACCGCGGTGACCTGCCGTCCCTGATGCTGGAGATAGCGGGGAATCATGCCGGCGGCCATCCCCAATACCAGGGCCTTGCGGGCCTCGGGGGCATAGGCATCGGCCAGGCGGACCATGAATTCGGTGTGATCCAACACCACCCCGTCCGAGTTCACCATATTTTGAATAATGCCATCCTGCAGGTAGGCCAGGGCCGGTTTTCTGCCGGCTACCTCCGATTGCACCCGCAATACCTTGATATTGCCGAATACCGAGGTGTATTCGGCCAGAACCTCAAAATTCTTGCCAATATCGCTCATGCCGGCCAGAAGTCTGAAGTAGGCTGGCTGGCCCGCCAGCAGACCGCCGCCGCAGATGCAGACCAGCAGACAACCGCAGAGCAGGAGTCTCTTGCGGCCGGCGGCCACCTCCCGGTCCAGCCAGGCCATGCCGCCCACCACCAGGGCCAGCCCCAGGCTCAGCCACAGCAGGGCGCGAAAGTTGGTCAGGTGGGGAATCAGCAGAAAGGCGGTGAGCACGACCCCCGCCACCGAGCCCACCGTGCTGATGAAGAAGACCCTGCCGGCGCCGCCGTCACCGCTGGGGCTGCCATCCCGGGCCAGGGCGATGAGCAGCGGGTTCATGGCGGCCAGGATCACCAGGGGCAAGGCCAGCAGGATGGTCCCGCCTAAAAAACTGGCGGCGATCAAGTTGAGGGCAGTCAACCGCGGGAATATCAGGGGGTAAAGCGCGGTGGCCAGGACAATGGCCGCGGCGGCCCACAGGGGGAAGGAGAGCAAGGTTAGCCGCAAGGCGTCTCGATCCCGGAGCCGGGAGAGGTGGCCGCCCCACTGGTACCCCAGGGCTAAAAAGATCAGGGTGATGGAGAGGATGCCGGCCCAGATGTAGAGGCTCACCCCAAAATAGGGGGTCATGATCCTGGAGGCCAGCACTTCCAGCGACAGGGTCACCGCCCCGGTCAGGAAGATCAGGACCTCAAAACGCCGCCTTCCGGCTGGCCGCGCATTATTCTGGATGATCTTCTGTTTCTTTTTCACGGTGCCGAGCCGAAAAGTCTTTCCCAGGCTGCCGGCCAAGGGATTTGCACCCTGACCCGCTGCCCCAGATATTACTCCAATGAATATACTATAAAAGGCACTGAGGCCCAAGGCGAAATTTCCAGCCCCGGGCCTTGCGGAAGTCCGGGAGCATTATCTTGAAGAGAAAATGGACTGATCCGGGCCAAGATCAGTAGTGTCCGGCAACAAAATTGCAAGGGGAAGATTACACTATTTCGCAGTTAAACTTTATCCCATTGTAATTTCAACGATATCAACATATTATATCGATGCTCACCAAATCCCCTCTCCCCTTCGAGGGGACGACACCGGGTGAGGGGTGGCTTCATCGGCCGTTGCCTACCCCCCTCACCCTGCCCTCTCCCCCCAAGGGGGGCAAGGGAATTAGCTCGTAAATTCCATGGAATGATTAGCTATTGGGCATGCCTAAGTTCAAACAGATCTCTACTGCCTGCCTCATAGCAAAAACCTTGCGGGGCACTACTGGGCCAAGATATGAATGGTAAAATTTCCTTAAAATAGGTAAAATCCGGGCCAAAATCGCGTTGCGGTGAAAAAATCAACGGTTTCCAGGACGTAGATCATGGGCATGGGCATCCCGCTGGCCAGGATCAACATCAAGCGACTCCTTAAGGGGTTGGGCCTGCTGGTGGTGCTATTGCTGGCCGCGGCCTTGGTGTTGGGTTTGCTGTCCTTGAAGCGCACCGGCGAGATGGTTTCTGAAGATTTTCAGCAGCAACAATTGATCCTGGCCAAAACCACCGCCCGCCAGATCGAAGATGGCCTGGAGTTTTTGCAGCAGGAGCTCAAGATCCTCGACTATTCCCCGGCCATTCAATACCTGGAGAAAGTGGCCTGGGCCAACCGCATGCAGGTCAGTTTCAACGACCTCTCCAGATTGGGGGTCACCACCATTGAGCGGATCGATCTTGCGGGCGCCAATGGCGGCCACACCTATATCCTGGACGCCGGCGGCCCCCGGGTTATCGATTATAAAGGTGATCAATCCTCCGCTGAGGTGGCCTGGGCTAAAGACCCGGCCAACCGCGGCCGCATTCGCCAGGGACCTGTGGAACTGGAAGCGCGCTGGGGGCCATAAGGCGCCCTGCTTCGACCTGGCCATGCCGGTATATGAGCAGAGCGTGGATGAATCGCACCCCCAGGCCACCGGCATTTGGGGTGGGGTGCTGTTGTTCAAAATAGATGCCAGCCAGTTTATCGGCCACTACTGCGCCGGGATTCGCTCCGGGCGCACCGGCTACTGCTGGGTGCTCAATAGCGATGGGGTATTTCTCTATCATCCCGAGCGGGAGTTTATCGGGGAAAACGCCTTTACCGCCCGGGGCCGGCGCAATCCGCTGATCAGTTTCACCCAGATCAACGAAATTCAGAAATCGAAAATGTTGGCCGGAGAGGAGGGGACTTCCCGATACACTTCAGGCTGGAACCGGGGTGTCATGGGGCAAATGGAAAAATTCGTGGCTTACAGCCATGTCAAGGTGAGCCCGGATGGTTCCAGAATCTGGCCGGTGGCGGTGGTGGCGCCCACCGCGGAAGTTTACGGCACCATCCATTCCCTCTACATCCGGCAATTCCTCATCCAGGGGATTCTGATCTTCGCCCTGATCCTGGCGGCCTGTGCGGTCATCTACTATGAACTGCGCTGGTCGGTGGAACTGCAGCGGGAGGTGGACCGCACCACCGCGGATTTGCGCCGCAGCCGGGAGCAATACAAGTCGGTGGTGGAAAACGCCCGGGACTTCATTTTTTTGCTCGATGAAAACGGGAACTTTATCAGCGCCAATACCGCGGTGGCCAGGGCTTTTGGAATTCCCGCGGTGGGGATTGCCGGCAAAAACCTGGAGAGGTTTTTTGCCCCGGAAGATGCTAAGGCCATGCTGCTGTGGGTGCGGGACGTGGTGGACAGCCGCAAAAGCCTGGAAGTCAAATTCCAGGCGCATATTGGCGACCGCGTTTACTCGCTTTCCACCCACTTTGTGCCCGTTTTCGGAGAGGATGCCAGGACGGTGGAATGGATCCTGGTGATGGCGCGGGATATCACCGAGAGCCAAAGGATGGAGGAACAACTGTTCCAGACCGAAAAGCTGGCTTCCCTGGGCACTCTCTCCGCGGGAGTGGCCCATGAGATTAATAATCCATTGGCCGTCATCCTGGGGTTTACCGAAATTTTACTGGACCGCTTCCCGGAGGGCGCCCAGGAACATGAGATGCTCAAGACGGTGGAACGCCAGGGCCTCAATTGCAAGCGCATCGTGGAGAACCTGATGGGGTTCGCCCGACATCCGAGCCAACCGGAAGCCTCTAGCGACCTCAATCATGACTTGCAAACCGTGCTTCTCCTGGTGCAGAACACCTTCTTGACCAAAAAGATCGACCTGGAACTTAATCTGGCTGCCGATCTGCCCCAGGTGAAGGGAGGCGCGGGCGAACTACAGCAGGTCTTTCTCAATCTCATCACCAATGCCGTGGCGGCCATGCCGGAGGGCGGCAGGCTTACGGTAGCCAGCCGTCGACAGGCCCGCGAGAATTTGGTGGAAGCCATCATTGCCGATACCGGCATGGGCATTCCCAAGGAGAACGCGGACCGCATCTTCGACCCCTTCTTCACTACCAAAAAAGTGGGGGAAGGCACGGGACTCGGCCTCTTTGTCAGCTATGCCATTGTGGAGAAGTTAGGCGGCCATATCAGATTCGAAAGCAAGACCGCCGAGGAAGATGCCACCGCCAGCGGCACCACCTTCTTGGTCACCTTACAACCTGAATCCCCGGAAACTACATAGACAAGACCCTCTCGCGGGTGGGTTAGGCCCGGACAGATTCCAACGATTCCTCCCGCGCCAGGGCCCATTTCAAGAGCGGCGGGGTGATGCAGGTGGTGAGCAACATGACCATGACGATTACGGCAAACAGGTTGTCGTTGAGCAAGCCCAGGGACTTGCCCAGGCTGGCGAAGATGAGGGACACCTCTCCTCGGGGGAGCATGCCCGCGGCCACTGCCAGACGGTTGTCCCCTGGTTTCACCGGCAGGGCCGAGATCAGCTTGCAGATGACAATGATTGCCACCAGCACCAGGCTCATGAGGAGGACCTGAGGGTTGGCCAAAACGGTGATGTCCACCCGGAGGCCGATGAGAACGAAAAAGATGGGTGCAAAGAGCGACTGGATGGGAGCAATAATCGATCCCACCGTCCGGCCTTGACCCCCCCCGGGGAAATAATCCTCTTCGATGATTAATCCGGCCGCGAAGGCGCCGATGATGGTGGCCAGGCCGAACCGGTCGGCCAGCCAGGCCAGAAACATGAGCAGGGCGAAGGGAAAGATGACCCTGACATTTCCCCGGGACAGGGTGGCGAAAAGTTTTACTAAACGAGGTACCAGGATGGCGCCCAAAAGGAGCACGCCCCCTAAAAATATGGCGGCTTTTAAAAAGATCCCGGCCACGGTGGAGAAATCCACCGTGCCCCTGATGGCCACCCCGGTCACCACCGCCAGGACGATGAGCCCCAGCACATCATCCATGACCGCGGCCCCCAGGACCACCTTGGCTTCCCGGGTGCGCATCTGTTTCAGGTCCTGAAAGACCCGGGCGGTGATGCCGATACTGGTAGCGGTAAGGGCCGCGGCCAGAAATACCGGGATAAGGGGATTGCCGCCCTTAAGGAAGAAAAGGCTCAGGGCCAGATAACTCAAGAGGAAAATTCCCCCCATGCCGATGAGCGCCACCCCCAGGGCCCACCTCCATACGGCCTTCATGTCCTTCACATCGCATTCCAGCCCCGCCAGGAAGAGGAGGAGCACTATCCCCAGGGTCGAGAACAGTTGCAGGGCATGGACCGTAAGGTAGGATTGGGCCACATCCTCCCTGAGGAGCACCTGCTCTAATTGATGGGCCTCTTTCTCAGGCAGACCGGCTTCTTTCAAAACCTCACGGGTAGCATCACTGAAACAGACATTTGCTTTCAACGCGGTGGCCGAAACCTGATGCACCTGTTCATAGTGCCGAATAATGGTCATGGTAGGCATTCCGAGCTGGTAGAGCAGGGTGCCGACGATGATCCCCATGGCGATTTCACCCAGCACCGGAGACTGCTTCAGCTTGGCTGCGGCATAATGGCCCACGCAGGCGATGGTGAGGACGATGGCCAGCACCTCGAACAGAAAGGCATAGGGGTCGCCCGACCGGGAAGGAGCCAGGACGCCGGCGGCAGGATCGGCTCCGCCTCCCCTGGCCATACCCAAGAAATACCAGGCTGCCAGGCATATGAGGGAAGAGCTGAGGATTAGTTTGATCGTTTTCTTCATGGATGACGCCACAGTATGATAGTTGGCCACAGCTCCGGGAAAAACTTGCTTGCGGGACCGGCCAGGAGTAACCGGCCTCAGCCCCAACTTGTCACTGAACTCGTTTCCAGGCTGAGCAATTATCGGTAGATTACTAGACCCGAATCCGCTTTGCAACTCCGGCCCGCCGAATCGAGGAGGTCTTCCTGCCAGCAGCCGGCGCCAACTTGAGCTTTTCCCTTAATCGCCTGGAATACTTGTGGGACAGGGTAAATTTGATAAAATTAATTTAAGATCGATATAGTGGCAAGAGATTTGCTTGAGGATTCTAGATGAAGAAGGATGCCACGAAAAAAACCAGGGGCCTGGGCTATTTTGATCGCGGCCTTTCCGTAGATCATCAGGCGCGCCAAAATGGTCCGCACGGTCTGGAAGATATGTTGCAATCCATCAATTTTCTGAGATTTGTCCTGGATAACGTTTATTCCGGAATCATCGTCTGCAATGCCCATAGCCAAATTATCTTCATGAACAAGGTATATGCCGAATTACTCAGGATAGACCCCCAAGAAGCCGCGGGTAAGGATATCAAAGAGTATTTTCCCGATTCCAGGCTTTCTCATGTCTTAGCCACCGGCATCCCGGAACTGGGCCAGCGGTGCTCTCTGAAAACCGAGGCCTTGTTGCTGGTAAATCGTATTCCTCTTAAGCATAATGGCCAGATCGTGGGGGTCATCTTGCAGACGGTGCTGCGCGACTATAAAGATTTTACTGATCTGGTGAGAAAACTTAATATCTTGGAGCGCAAAGTCAAACGCCAGGAGATGGCCCTGGAAAGAATATTTTCCCCCAAATATACCTTTGATTCCATCATTGGTGAAGGCAAGACGATTAAGGAAGTAAAACTTCTGGCCCAGAAGTATGCCCGGGCGGATTCGCCCATCTTGATTCTTGGCCCCACCGGCACCGGCAAAGAGTTATTCGCGCACGCCATGCATGCCGCGAGTAACCGCAACCTGGGGCCGTTTGTCTGCCTTAACTGCGCCGCGGTCCCCAAGGACTTGTTGGAATCGGAACTGTTCGGCTATGAAGAAGGAGCCTTCACCGGCGCCAAAAAAGGCGGCAAGCCGGGTCTCATCGAACTGGCCAATGGCGGCACCCTGTATCTGGATGAAATCAGTGAACTGTCCCTGGCGGCCCAAGCCAAACTGCTACGCATCATTGAAGATAAGGTGCTCACCAAGGTCGGCGGCATAAAATCCTCTGAGATCGACTTCCGCTTGATTGCGGCGACCAATCGCGATCTGCAAGTAATGATTCAGCGGGGAGAGTTCCGGCAAGATTTATTTTACCGGCTCAACACCATGATCTTGCATATTCCGCTCCTGGCCAAGAGACCGGAAGATATTCCACTTTTGATTAAACAGTTTTTAAAAGCCGCCGGGAGACCGGGATGCCGCCTGCACGAGGAGACCTTGGAGGCTTTGGCTCATTACCAGTGGCCGGGGAATATCCGCGAGCTGAAAAATATTATCGATAGAGCCCTGAGCCTGTGCGAAAAAAATGAATTAAAATTGGAGCATCTGCCGGTGGAAGTGCTCGAGGCCGGTTTGCACCGCAATCTGTATGACATTCCGGACAATTCCCTGGCCCAAAAGATAGCTAACTTTGAGAAAATCATCTTGATAAATGCAGTTAAAACTTCCAAGGGCAATATGTCTAAGACTGCTAAATTTTTGGGTATTTCGAGGTCGGCCTTGTATGAGAAATTTCGCAAGTATCATTTAATCTATTCTAAAATTTAACTTATGTCGCCATTTCCTTACATGTCTTAATAACCGGACAGTTTTTTCCCAAAATGATTTCTTACCCACCTGCCAGCTCCTGCGCGGCTTGCCATAATTTAATTAAATTCCAATAAGTTAACCTCTTCGGTCCCGGCCTGCTTGTCCTGCGCCACTTTGGCACCCTTCTTGAAGCGGAATAACTGGGCTCGAGGCCCTTCCCCGGCCACGACTGGCTCTTCTTCAATTATGCTAAACCTTAAACCAGGTTTTGGCAGTCCAACTATGTTTCACCAAAAATCCGGGAGCCTTGAGAATCATTATGGATAAATTGGTGATTACCGCGGCCATCACAGGATCCCGGAATATGCGGGATGTAGCTCCCTATATTCCCCTTACCCCGGAGGAAATCGTCCAATCCAGTATTGAATGCTGGAATGCCGGGGCCTCTATCGTGCATATTCATGTGCGCGATCCCCAAACTGGATTCGGCACCCAAAATCTGGAGCTCTATCGGCAAGTTGTCACCCCATTGCGCGAGAAAACCGATCTCCTCATTAATCTGACGACTTCCGGAATAGCAGGAATAAATCTTCCCATTGAACAGCGTCTCATTTCATTGGAGCTGCAGCCGGAATTAGCTTCATTTGATGCAGGGTCAATCAATTTAGGTGGCGGGGTTTTTAGCAATCCCCCCGAATTCCTCGATGCTTGTGCAATGAAAATGAAAGAAAAGGGGGTAAAGCCGGAAATCGAAATCTTTGACCTGGGAATGGTCGTGACCGCTCTGGGTATGCGGAATCAGCAAAAATTAGATGATCCGCTGCATTTCCAATTTGTCCTCGGAACTCCCTGGGGCGCCCCGGCGACACCTAAGTCCCTTCTTTACCTGTATGAATATCTACCCGCGAATGCTACCTGGTCCATAATCGGGATTGGCCGCGGGCATCTTCCGGTATCCATGATGGGCTTAATTATGGGAGGGCATATTCGCGTCGGGATGGAGGATAACATTTATTATGAAAAAGGAGTGCTCGCCAAAACCAATGCTCAGTTTGTGGATCGAATTGTGAGGATATCCCAAGAATATGGTCGTGAAATCGCCTCCCCGGTTGAAGCGAGAAAAATTTTGGGGTTGAAGCAACGATAATCTATTAATGGGCAGGGAATCTGACGGAATAACCATGAAAAAGATAGCTAAAGCCGGAAAATCCGCTCTGCTCCCAGACTGCAGGCAGAAAACCGAAGAATTGTCCGCCAGGTTGGAACGCTTGCCCAACAGCCGCTTTAATTTATTGATCCTCGGGGCTGGAGTCCTTGCCTTTCTGGTCGAAGCGATGGATACCTCGGTGATCGCCTCGGTGCTGGGACCTATTAAAAAAGTCTTGTCTCTTAATCCAGCTCAAACCGGTTTAATTAGCGTCGCGGCCATAATCACCACAGTGATCGGAGTCCTGCTTGCCGGTCCTCTTGCTGATCTGTATGGCAGAAAAAAAATATTGGTCATCGGAGTTATCGTTGCAGAACTTTTTACCTGTTTAACGTACTTCGCCAACAATTACGCGACATTTTCAGTTCTCCGTCTTTTAGCCGGATTCGGGCTTGGATTTATTTTTCCCATCGGGTTGACGTTTATCTCAGAATTCATTGGGGGCAAAGAGCGCGCCTATTACTCAGGAGTGTGCAATTCCATGCTAAACTTTGGATACTTTATGAGTATGCTGGTTAGTTATTGGATTACTCCTGTTTATGGATATCATGCTGTATTTCTGGTTCCCGGGGTTCTCCTTCTAAGTATACCTTATCTCATCTATGCAGTTCCGGAATCTCCCAAGTGGCTGGTCGCCCATGGACAGGTGACTCAAGCAGAGACTGTGGTGGAAAAAATAGAAAATCAAGTAAGGCGTTGGACCGGGCGCGAATTGCCTCCTGTCTCTCACGTCAAGCTGGCTTTTCAGGAGGCCGGAAAAGTACTGGATATCTTTAGTAAAAAGTTTATAGCTACCACCATAAAGCTTTGGGTCATGTTTAGCATGACCTTCGTAGTATTCTATACCAGGTTGCTTTACATGCCTCTAATCTTGAGTTCTCAAGGCATTGATCTCCAACATTCACTGCTGTACGCCACGATAATGAATTTTGCCTCGGTGCCTGGAAACATCTTGATGGGAATATTGATGCACGTTATCGGTCGTCGCTGGACCATCGCCACTTACGGATTATTGACTGGATTATTTTGTATTGCCTTTAGTTTTGTTACGGGCCATGTAATGCTCATTGTAATCGGTTGTGGTATCTTTTGGTTCGATACGTTTGCGGCGCAAAAGATGCTCATTAACGAGAGCTATCCCACCGGAACCAGAGCCACCGGTGCAGGGGCGGCTGAGTTTGTGGCTCGCACTGTCGGGGGAATCCTGTGGGCGGGAATTGTGCCAACCCTGTTAGTTTCGTGGGGAGTGCATAACCTGTTCATCGTGATTGGCAGCGCCTCACTCTTGCTGATTCCCCTGACCGGGTTAATGGTGCGGGAAACCAGGGCGGCGGTGTTGTAAGCAGAAAATGTCCCCCGCCCTGTATTAATCTTTAAGGAAACTTCAACGGCATCTGGGGCCCAGCGCCTCGAAAGGAGTCCTCTATGGCTATCTCTTCAATAACCGGCATGGAAGTGGTCCCGGAATTCACGCCGGAGCGAGTGGCGAAACACTTCCCCGTGGAAAAAGAACCGAAGATTATGACCATGGCCAAGCCGGTGATCATCGAAAGCGCCTGCCCGGGTTGGCAAGTCGGCGGCGCCCGCTATCCCGCGGTTCCCATCAGCATCGAAGACCAGGTCCAGGAAACCATCGACTCGATCCGGGCCGGGGCCATTGCGGTGCATATGCATCCCCGGGACCCCAAGACCGGCAATGCCAAGGCGGATCCGAAGTTGCTGGCCGATATTCTGGGGCCGGTGTTCGAGGAAGTGGGCGATTTTGTGACGATTTCCCACACCTGGTCGGCGAAAGAACAGGCCGAATACGTTACCGAGACCGAGAAACTCTTGGAACTCGGCAACGGCAATAAATATTGCCAAGGCAGCGTCGTGCTGCGGGATGGCTTCCTCAGCGCCACCGGGGCGTTTCATACCGCCAAGAATATGGTTGAGGGCATCAAGTGGCTGGAAGCGCATGACGTCAAACCGGTCTTTCAGCTCTACGATACCTATGTCATTTGGGACCTAAAGCAAAAAGTCCTGGATACGGGTATCGCCCAATCTAAGCCTTATGTCTTCAACCTACATATGGGGAAGCATCATGCCCATGCCATTCAGCTTGACCCCTGGGCGCACCTCCAGCTGATCACCAATTACAACATGGTGCTCAGCACCGCCGCCGACTCGATAGTGGGGGTCTACCCCGGAGGACGCAACTGGCTGCCGGTCCTGGTGCTTGGCCTGATGATGGGTACGCAACTGGTGCGCGTGGGGATCGAGGACTGCTATTGGGTATATCCCCACAAGGATGAAATCATCAAAAAGAACTCCGATATGGTGACCCTGGCGCGTGACATCGCCGAGCGTCTTGGCCGCCGGGTCGTCACCGACCCCACGGAAGCGCGGGCCATCCTGGGCATGAAGCTCACTTCCTAAAAGGGTAGAGCGGGTTTTGCCCATGAGATAAACCGGGGATGCCCAGGGAAGAGAGGGTGGAGCATCCCCAGAGCCTTAGGGAGGAGTTAAGCATGAGTACCCAGGCGTCGCGCTCAGTGGTGGATGAGGAAAACTTGCTGGCTCGCCTCGATCGCGCCCCCGTGACCCGGACCATCAAGATAATCATCGGCCTGCTAATGCTGGCCTGGATCATCGAAGCCTTCGATATCGGGATCATTGCTCCGGCAATTTTAATCATCAAGAGTTCCTGGCACGCCACTGCCAAGGAGATCGGCCTTCTGGGAAGCGCCGGCACCTTCGGCATCGTCATCGGCTTGCTGCCGGCCGGCTGGTTCGCGGACCATTATGGACGCAAGAAGGTTCTGGTGATCGGCATCGTGATCTTCTCGCTCTTTACTTTAGCCAGCGCCGCGGCCCAAAATGTCTTGGAAATTGCGGTGCTTCGTTTTATTGCCGGCCTGGGTCAAGGTGCGGTCTTCCCGGTTCCCTACCTGTTAATCGCGGAATTCGTGAATAAGCAACGCCGCGGCGAGGCGGTGGGCTGGACCAACAGCTTGCTGGGCTTTGCTTATATGCTCGCTTCCCTGGCGGGATTCTGGGCCGTTCGCAGCTTCACCCCGGAACTTGGCTGGCGGGTTTTATTCGCGGTGGGCGGCGGGGCCATAGTTGTCGCCCCCATTCTTTGGAAATATCTGCCCGAATCACCCCGCTTTCTGCTGAAAAAGGGGCGGGCCGACGAGGTTCGGGCCTTCGTCGAGCGCGTCGAAGATGAAGCGGGCCTGCCCCATGATACTTTGTTGACAAACGAGAACGCCCTGCGTGTCCTGGAAAGCACCACCGAGCGCCGGGTGGGGCTGCGCACCCTGCTGCAGCCTCCTTATTTTAAGCGCTGTTTTGTGTCCTACTGCGCCTTAACCGCTCCGTTTGTGGTTTTCTATTTGTCGATCATTTACGGCCCGACGATCTTTCACGGCATGGGAGCCACCCAAGCCAACGCCATGCTCTATGTGGCGGCTTTAAACTTCGTCTCCATGTCAGGCAATGTCATCGGGGCTCGGGTGGGCGACCGGATGGGGCGCCGTCCCACCCATGTGCTCTGGATGATTCTGGCCGCGACTGCGGTAATCACGCTGGGCCAGAGCCCGCCTACTCTGGTGCTCATCTTGGCTGCCGCCGGATTATGGTTTTTCGGCGTCGCCGGCTTTCCCGTGCCCAAGCTGTACATGGCAGAGCAATTTCCCACCCGGCTGCGCGGCACCGGAACCGCCGTAGGAGAGTTTATTTCCCGCTTTTTGACCGGCGTGCTGCTGGTCTACTATATCCCCTCCATGATGGCGGCCATCGGCGTGTCTAAGCTTTTCATAATTCTGGGAACTTTGACAGTCATTCTGGTAATTCCCTTGCTATTTCTGGGAATAGAGACCGCGGGCCGGAGCGTCGAAGAGACCGGGACCGATCTGTCGGCTTTGCAGAATAAATCCTAGTGCCGTAGGAAGGCTGGCGCCAAGAGGGCTGGCTGCATTTGGCAAGAAAGGGGCATTGGTCCCGGTAACAGGCCTGACGTCAGGGGCGGCCGCCAGGATCCACGGCGGCGGCCGCCGCTCGAAATCTTTAATAACCATGAAAAATGAGGGCAATCCGAGTCGTTAGTTGCATACTACTTTAACTTTGGCCCCTTAAAGAGGAGAATGTGAGATGCCAGAGAAGGTGGATGTGAAAGAAGTCGTCTCTAAGCATTTCAGTGAACCAACTTTTTTCGCTCATCTTGAACCACAAATATTGACCATGAACAAGCCCCTTATTATCGGTGTGGACGTCGTCGGGGCTCGGATTCTGCGCTCCCAGAATCCCCATATTCCCCTAACCACCAGGGAGATTGCTGATGAAATAATTGAGTCAGTTAAGGTGGGAGCCACCATCCCTCACATTCACGTTCGCGATAAAAAAGGGGCTGCCACAGAAGATCCTGCCCTCAATAAGGAAGTATGGGATATGGTTTTCGATAAAGTGGGTGACGACATTGTCACCTCAAACCATATCATGGAAAACCGATTAGCCCGCGGCCTTGACATGTTTAAGGGTTATATCGACCCGCTGGTCGAATGGAATCCACGTTATCTGCAAGTAGCCGCTACCGTGGTGACGGATTTCTCGGAGCCGAAAGGGCCGCTTGCTTATACCCTGACTGACGAGGACCTAACCACACTCGTGGCCTATTTGGAGATGAAAGGAGTGAAGCCGGAATTGCAGATGTACGCTCACAGCAGTATAGAGCGGATTAAGCACGCGCTTCTAACGAAACCTAACCAGATAAAACGTCCTATCTGGGTCAACATGCATCTGGGCAAACACCATGCGCCACCCCTGTCGCAAGATCCCTGGTCTTATCTCCAGGAGATCACCTGGTTTCACCAGGTCAAGGCGGAATTGGCGAATGAAGATGTGGTGCTGGGAATATATGTGGGCGGGCGGAATTGGCTGCCCTTGACAGTTCTAGCCGTAATGATGGGCGCGGATGTCATCCGTATCGGCATGGAAGACTGCCTATATATGTATCCCCATAAAGATGAAATCATCGCTTCCAACGCGGCAACAGTCCGGAAAATCAGGACCATCTCTGAAGAGCTGGGCCGGCCAGTCGCTACCCAGAAGGAGACTCGTCAGATCCTCGGCCTGGACGCCGTGGCGTGAAAGTAAAATTGTCGGCGCCTGCTAATAACTTTAGGATATCATGCTTTCTGGGTTTCACCGCGACGGCGGGTAGAATTTGCCGAGATCGAGCCCGATTCTGGTTTGGTTGATTATGGGTTCACTTTTATAATCTTCAACTTGTTAAAAGAAGAAATAATAATGAACTTAACTGGGAAGAAACCGCGTAATGGCGGCAAAGTTCTGCCAAACAGCAAGCAGAAAGGGGACGAATTAGCGGCAAGGTTGGAGCGGTTGCCCCATAGTCGCTTTAATCTGATGATACTCGGGGTCGGGGTTGTTGCATTTTTGGTTGAAGCAATGGATACATCGATTATCGCCGCGGTTCTGGGACCTCTTAAAGAAGCCTTGGCTCTTAGCCCGGCTCAACTGGGGACCCTCAGCGTGGCAGCCGTCGCGACCACAGTTATCGGGATACTGATTGTCGGTCCCTTTGCCGATATTTTCGGTCGAAAAAAGATGCTGATTCTTGGAGTTGCCATTGCAGAAGTCTTTACTTGTTTAACCTATTTTGCCAATAGTTTCATGACATTTTTTCTTCTCCGTCTGATAACTGGTCTCGGTCTCGGATTTATTTTTCCAATCACCTTAACATATTTGGCAGAATTCGTGGGGAGCAAGCATCGGGCGTATTATACGGGGGTGTGCAATGGCGTGTTGGGATTGGGATATTTCATGACCATGCTCATCAGTTACGTCATTACGCCTCATTATGGATATCATGTGTTATTTCTCGTGCCTGGGGTCCTTCTTCTGTCCATACCTTATGTCATCTTTTTGGCTCCGGAATCCCCGAAGTGGCTTGTTGCCAGTGGATACCTTACCCAGGCAGAGGCAGTGGTAGAAAAAATCGAATATCAGGTAAGACATTGGACCAAGAAGGAATTGCCTCCTGTATCTCCAATCAAGAGTGCTTTTGATGAAACGGGAACGCGTTTTGATATTATTAGCAAAAGATACATCGGTACAACGCTGGCTCTTTGGGTCATGTTAAGCATGACCTTCATAGTATTCTATACAAGATTGCTTTATATGCCTCTAATTTTGAGTACACAAGGCATTAATCTTAAAAATTCGCTGCTGTACGCCACGATAATGAATGCAGCCGCGATCCCGGGCAATTTAATGGGGGGAGCAATGATGCACGCTATAGGGCGTCGCTGGACCATTGCAATTTACGGATTCTTAACCGGATTATCTGCTATTGCCTTTAGTTTTGTGACGAGTCATGTAATGCTCATTGTAGTCGGTTGTAGTATCTTTTGGTTCGATACCTTTGCAGCTCAGAAGATGCTCATTAACGAGAGCTATCCGACCGGAGCCAGAGCCACCGGTGCAAGTGCAGCCGAATTCGTAGCTCGCGGTATCGGTGGAATATTATGGGCCGGAATTGTGCCAACCCTGTTAGTTTCGTGGGGAGTGCATAACCTGTTCATCGTGATTGGCAGCGCCGCACTCGTGCTGATTCCCCTGACCGGGTTAATGGTGCGGGAAACCAGGGCAGCAGTGTTGTAAGCAGAAACTGCTTCGGACCTAGATTTTTCTTTAAGTAAATCGCCGGCTGAGCTCCATAAGAACCGAAGAGATCAGCCCCTGCAACACTAATTATGGGAAACACCGAGGAGGAAATCATTCATGGGCTTAAGGGTTAGCAGAAAGGGTTTCATCACCCCGCGCTGTACCGCGGCCTGTCCGGCTGGGGTGGACGTGCCGCGCTATGTCCGGGCGGTGCGTGATGGCCGCTTTGATGAAGCGGTCGCCGTCTTGCGGGAACGTTTGCCTCTGCCCACCGTCTGTGCCGACGCCTGCTTCGCTCCCTGTGAAGATGTCTGCGCCTATAAGCAGTTTGGCGATCCCATCGCCATCCGGGCTTTGAAGCGGGCGGCCATGGACAAAGGGGGCGACGGCTGGCTCCCTAACCAGAAAAAAACCCCGCCTTCGGGAAAAAAGGTGGCAATTATCGGCGCCGGTCCGGCTGGACTGACCGCGGCCTACTATTTGGCTACCCTGGGTCATCGGGTAAACCTCATCGATACCTTCCCCAAGCCGGGGGGTACGCTGCGTTATGGCATACCCAAATATCGTTTGCCCGAGGCCAGACTGGACAAAGATATCCAGGTCATTCTGGAAATGGGGGTAACGTTTCAAGGGAACACCCGGGTGGGCCAAGATGTAACCTTGGAGGAGGTCAAACAGGATTACGACGCGGTGTTCATTGCGGTGGGAGCCAGTGCTTCAGCCAAAATTCCCGTGGAGGGAGCTGAAAAAAGCGGGGTCTATTGGGGCCTGGACTTTCTGCAGGGTGTGGTCCTGGGGAGGAAGGGCGCCATCGGCAGCGAGGTGGCCGTCATCGGCGGCGGCAACGTGGCCATCGACGTCGCGCTCACCGCCCGGAGGCTGGGGGCCAAGAAAGTCAACCTCTTCTGCCTGGAAAAACGTGAAGAGATGCCGGCCCACCCTTTTGAAATCGCCCTGGCCGAAGAGGAAGGCATTGTCATCAACAACCAGTGGGCTCCCGTGAAAATCTTGGGTGCCGATAAGGTGGCCGGCGTCAAATTGAAGCGTTGTCTCTCGGTATTTGACGATACCGGGAAATTCAACCCTGTCTATGATGAAGAGACTACCGAGAAAGTAAGCGCCGACACAGTCATCCTGGCCATTGGCCAAACGCCGGTACTGGACTTTGTCGAAACCACGCCGGTGAACCTGAAGGGGAATCGGGTGGAGGCTAGCGAAAACCTACTTGCCACCTCGGTTCCGGGGATTTTTGCCGGCGGCGACGTGGTCACCGGACCTGCCTCCATCGTCAGCGCCATTGCCCAGGGGCGTAAGGCGGCTGGCGCCATCGATAAATTTCTCGGCGGCCAGGGCGACATTTCAGAGACCCTTGCGGCGCCCGAAGACTTTGTGGAACTCGAGGAATATATCCCCCTGGTGGAGCCTCGCCATGATCTCCCGCATCTCAAAGATTGGGAAAGCGTCCTGGATTTCGAGCCCGTGGAACTTCCCATGACCGACCGGGACATCAAGGCTGAAGCCTCCCGCTGTCTGAATTGCGACGCCCGCAAGTTCGAAGTGGTGCTCAAGAAGGAGAGTTGTAAAGAATGCGGCTACTGTACGGAAGTTTGCGGAATTGGCACTTTTGTTCCCACTGCCGGGTTCAATGAGAAGGGCTACCGGCCGATGGAGGTCAAGTCGTCCGACCATTGCGTGGGCTGCTTCAAGTGCTTCTTTGTCTGCCCTGACTTTGCCATCGATGTCAAAGAAGTGATTAGGGACATTGCCTCCTAAGAACCAAGGAGAAATCATATGAAACGCTTTTTGGAAACCGGAAATTTCGCCATTGCCGAGGGAGCCATCATCGCCGGCTGCCGCTTCTTTGCCGGATACCCGATTACCCCGGCCACTGAATTGGCTGAATCCATGAGCCTGCGCCTCCCGCAGGTGGGCGGGGTTTACCTGCAGGCCGAAGACGAGTGCGCCGCGATGCACCTTTGTATCGGGGCGTCGTTGGGAGGCCTGAAGGCCATGACCGCGACCTCCGGCCCAGGCTTCATTCTTTATGCGGACCCCTATGGCTGGGCCCTGGGATGTGAGATGCCCATGGTGGTCCTGAACTCCGGCCGGGTGGGTCCGGTATCCGGGATTACCGGGGCCCCTGGTCAAGGCGAGTTTTACAATACCCGTTATCCCACCCAAGGTGGCAACTTCGAGTGCGTGGTCCTGGCGCCGAACTCGGCTCAAGAAGCCATGGCCATGGTAATTGAGGCCTTCTACCTCTCCGAACGGCTGCGCATGCCGGTCACGATTCTGGCGGACCAGTTGATTACCGATGGCTGGGAGGACATTTCGATCCCCGAAACCGAGGCGGAAATGAAAGAAATGGGATTCCGCTTCCAGCCCCGGAAGTTTCACCCCGGTCCCGATTTTTATCCAGCCACGGATGCGCTGGATATCCCTCCGGTGCAGATGGGCAAAAACACCGGCGGCCTCTGTTCCGACTGGACGCCGACTGAACAGGGCTACGATATCGAAGAGGTGGAAGATCACCACAAGCATGCCTACCGGCTCATTTACAAGGTGCGGAATAACCGGCAACTCTTTAACCACCATTACGAGAAAAAGTTCATGGACGACGATCCGGATTTGGTCGTCGTGTCCTACGGTACTCCCTCCCGGGTGGTGAACACCGCGGTAGGCCGGGCCCGCAGCCAGGGCATGAAAGTGGGCTCTTTGCGGCTGATTAATTTGTGGCCCTTCCCTGACGAGCACTTCAGCAGAAAAGCCAAGTACCTGGCCGTGGAGCTCAATTGGGATGGGCAACTGGTGCGGGAGATCCAGCGGGCGGTCACGCATGACTCCGAAGTACATTTCCTGGGAATGTGTGGAGACCTGCCCACTAATCAAGATCTCCTGGAAATCTTTGAGAAGGTCCTGAAAAACCAGCCTTTACAGCGGAGAGGCTGGGAAATGGAGGCTTGGTGATGGAATACTATTCCAGCAATTTGATCGAAGAATATTTGCGCCCCCGGAAAATACCCAGTACCGCGTGCGCCGGCTGCGGGCTGGGAATGAACCATAAGGTGGTGATTCAGGCTTTTAAGGAGTTGGGACTAAGTACGGCAGATGTTATCTGGGGCACCTCCATCGGCTGCGCCGGCCGGCAGACCTTCGCCACCTTTAAAGGCGACGGCTTCGCCGGAACCCACGGCCGGGCTTACGCTATTGCCCGGGGCCTGCGCATTGCCCTGCCCCCGGAAAAGAAGATCGTCCTGAGCGTCGGTGACGGGGACGCCTTCGGCATCGGCCTGCTGCACCTGATCCACGCCGCCCGGGTCAACGCCGATATCACGGTCATCGTGCATGATAACCTGGGATACCAGTCCACCGGCGGTCAATTCGGCTTCACGACCCCCATGGGAGTCAAAACCGATTCCAGCCCTTACGGGATGTTCGAGCCCAACCTGATGAGCGAGGGTATGGATGTGATGTACATCTTAAAAGGAGCCGGCGCCACCTTCCTGGCCCGTCAGGTGGTTTTAGCGGACGGCTTCGAGGCGGTGGCCAGTGTTAAGAAAGCCATCCTGAACCGCGGCTTCTCCCTGGTGCACATGCCGCATCCCTGTGTCACCAACTTTGCCATGAAGCATCTGGGGTCCCGGGTTCCGGTGGAAATTTTCCGGTGGTTCAAAAAACACACTGCACCTCTCGGCCAGGAGACCCCGGAGACTATTTGGGCTACCGGAATCTGGCACGACGCCAGCAATTCCAGACCCGAATTTTCCGAACTGGTATGGGGGGCAACTGAAAGGATCAGGAGGACCGGCACGCTATGAAAGACAGAATCGAGTTGGTGGCGAGCGGCTTCGGAGGCCAGGGCGTGGTGCGGCTAGGCCAGATCCTGGGGGAAGCCGGGGTGAAGCAAGGTCTCCGGGTCACCATGCTGAAAAGCCATGGCACTGAAATGCGGGGCGGATATGTCAGGAGTCAGGTAGTGTTGGCCAAAGAGGTGGTCGATAGTCCCATGTGCGAATGTCCCGACTATCTCATCGCCCTTTCTTCCGCTGCCTATAACCGCTTTAAACACACCGTGGCCAGTAATGGGCTGATTATCTATGACCCGGACTTCGTGGAGGAGGTCGACGACCAGCTAACCTGTTTACAAAGGGCCTTACCGGCCAAAAAGCTGGCGATGGACAATTTCGGCAAACCCTTGTTCAGCAACTCCGTAGTGCTGGGAGCTATTGCCAAAATCCTTGAAGATGATGGGGCCATAAAGAAGGAGGTTCTCCTGGAAAGCCTGCTGACCATCATTCCCAAATTCAAAGAGGAGAATAAGCAGGCATTTGAACTAGGCTATAAATCCATCTGAAGATTTCCAAAGCTCGGGCAGGAGACATTTTCATAAAGGAGGGCATAGAGGCCATGCGTTCGGTAAGGTTTCACGTGGATAAGCAGGCGGAGTTGCAGCCGGACAAGGTTTTTATGATCGCTCCGGAACCGAAGCTGGAACTCACCTATGCTCAACTCCAAGAGTCTTCCGTCAAGCTGGGGAAACAGCTCTTAAAGATGGGTATTAAGAAAGGTGACAAGGTCTCCTTTTTCATGGGCAACGGCTACCAGACCGTGAAAATCTTCGTGGGCGCCATGTATTCCGGCCTGGTCGTTGCTCCCCTCAATCTTTTGGCTCAACCCAGCCAATTAAGTTATGTTTTGGGCCACGCTGAACCCAAGCTGGTATTCGTGACGGAGCTGAATCGAGAACGCCTGGAGGAAGCACTCAAGAAAGTATCAAAAGATATCCAGGTTATGGTCATCGATAAACATGCGAGGGAAATCTTTCCTGAGGAAGACCTTGCCGGGTTTGACTTGCCCGAGGTAACCGCGGAAGATCCGGCCCTCCTGCTTTATACCTCGGGTACCACCGGCGTCCCCAAGGGAGTCATTCTGAGCCACAAAAATATGGTCGCCGGCGGGGAGAACGTCACCCTGGCTCACTGTCTGCAGCCGGAAGACCGGGGGTTGGTATCGCTGGCCCTCTATCATATCAATGCCGAGATCGTCTCGATAATGGGTCCGCTGGTAAGCGGGTCTGCCATCGTGGTCCCGGAGCGGTTTTCCGTCAGCGCCTTTTGGCCGCTCATCTCGGAATATCGGTGCACCTGGTTCTCCGTGGTCCCCACCATCATCTCTTATTTGGTGAGCGGCAGCGAAATCGACGGCAAAGGTTATGATTTGAGCCGGCTCCGCTTCGGACGTTCTGCCTCCGCGCCCATGCCACCCTCCTTGCAAGAGGAATTCGAGAAAAAGTTCCGCTGTCATGTTGTGGAAACCATGGGGATTACCGAGACCGCCGCCCCGGTTTTCTCCAACCCCCTGGACCCTGCCCAACGGAAAATCGGCTCTCCCGGCCAGCCCGTAGGCTGCCAGGCTAAAATCATCGACCGCCAGGGTAATGAAGTTCCCCGGGGCACCGCCGGGGAAATCATGATTAGAGGCGACTGCGTGATGAAGGAGTATTACCAGGATCCGGGCAAAACCGCAGAGGCTTTGGATCCCGACGGTTGGTTCCATACGGGAGACCTGGGCTATCTGGACGAGGATGACTTCGTCTTTGTTACCGGACGATTGAAGGAACTTATCATCAAGGGCGGGGAAAACATCGCCCCCCGCGAGATCGATGAATGTTTCTACCTACACCCCGCCATCCAGGATGCGGCGGCCGTAGGCATACCGGATAAACACTACGGGGAAGAGATTATGGTGTGCTACACCCTGAGACCCGATTGCTCCGTTTCCGAACCGGAACTCAGAGAACATTGCCTGCGTCATTTGGGCAAATACAAGACTCCCAAGCTAATTATCCAGATCGAAGAGTTGCCCAAGGGCCCCTCCGGAAAGATTCAACGGCTTAAGTTAAAAGAAATCGTGGGGATAGGTTCTTAACATGAACACCTGGCTGACGAGCGTCCCTCCTTAATTTTTCTGCTGCCGGCTTGAGAGGCGGTTCGATCAGGCTGCCCGGCATTCATCCAACCAAGAATCTCACGTAGGGTTATCGAGGATTTTAGGAGGTTCACATGGGTAATAACGATTCGCAAGGTCCCGTCGGCCCTGGTGCGGTGAAAGGCCGTTTGCTGAGCACCTCGACCATGATGACCATTGTTTTCTGTTCACTATACTTCCTCATGTATCTTGACCGCGTGAACATTGCCATGGCCGCCAAATCGATAATCAAGGATTTTAACCTGTCGCACGTCGAGCTTGGCCTGGCCTTTTCGGCCTTCTCCTGGCCGTACCTGATCGGACAATGGGTCGGCGGTTGGTCAGCCAATAAAATCGGGGCCAAGCTCACCCTGGCCCTTTGCGTCCTGGTGGCCGGGGTGGCCACCTTCTTCAGCGGCATCGTCGTGGGCCTGGCGACCTTATTCGCGGCCCGGCTGTTTGTCGGCATTGGTGAAGGTCCGGTCTTTTCCGCCGCCACCCAGGGGATGAAACACTGGTATTCCGGGAAGCGGTACGGCTACATTCAAGGTGTGACCCACGCCGCGGCCCGGCTGGGAGGCGCCCTGGCGCCGCTCATTGTGGCCTCGTGCATTGCCCTGTCCGGCTGGCGGTTATCCTTTGTGGTGTGCGCCATTATCACCCTGGCCTGGCTAGCGTTCTGGTGGTTTAATTTTGTTGAAGACCCGCGGGACCATCCGCATATTACCGCGGCCGAAGTGGCTGAACTGATTCCTCCCACCAAGGGGGTGCGGCATGCCCGCACTCCCTGGTGGCCACTGATAAAGCGGATCTTCCCGGTGACCATGGTGGATTTTGCCTACGGCTGGATGCTCTGGGTGTTTCTGTCATGGATTCCCCTCTATTTCATGACTCGTTTTCACCTGGATTTAAAATCTTCAGCTTTGCATTCCGCCTTCGCTCTCGTAGCCGGGGTCATTGGAGATAGCTTGGGGGGTATATTTTCTGATTGGATATTGGTGAAGACCGGCAACAAACGGTTGGCCCGCAATGCGTTTATCGCCATCTGTTTATTGCTTGCGGGTGGGTTCCTCACGGCCACCCTGCTTACTCACGACCTCACTCTGGTTACCCTATTTCTTTTTGGCACTTTCTTCTGCTCGGAGGCCGCTTGTGGGCCAATTTGGGCCGTTCCCATGGATATCACCCATGAGTATGCCGGTATCGGCGGCGGCATCATGAATTCCGGTTTCGCCATAGCCGGAGTGGTTTCGCCCATCGTCTTTGGCTGGGTGATCGATCACTTTAAGAATTGGGATGCAGCCTTCTATCTGAGCATTGCCATTTGTGTCGCCGGTGCGGTTCTTTGCCTCTTCATGCGGCCGGATATTCCTTTCATTCCGCCCCCAGAGGTTTTAGGCAGCCAGGTGGATTAAAACACCACTAAAACTAGTGAGTGAATCATGGAATAAATTACTTTTTCAGCGAAATTTGTGCTATCATGCCTTCCACGCAACAATTCGGCTAAAAAAGAGGAAACTTGTCGGGGTTTAACCTGGTTAGAGGGCTCCGCAATCACATTTTTTCGACTGCGGGGCCCAGGCGGCCGCATAATCTCGGATTTTTTATAGCAGGTGTTAAGCTCACTGATCAGGTTTGCAAAAATGGCGGTACCTGAAACTTTTAAGTCAAATGCATCCTAGGCCGAATCTCTCCATATTGGGTAGGTAGGCCAAAGGCGACCGCGGCTCAGCGACCGGTATTATCCCTGAAATACCTCACTACGCCCCTACGTCAGAGGCCCTCGCAGATGGTCAGGAAATTTTGCTGCCGCAAGAGCCGCGCCTCCGGGCGGGCCTTCCCTTGGCTGCGGATTCTGTTCCTCAGCATGGGCCTGTGGGCCCTTGCCGAGCCTGGCGCGCCGTTGCCCGGCCATTTCCTGAAGACCGCCGCGGCCCAGGAGCCCCGGGCGCAGCAGGTCAGGTTTATTCCCCAGTGGCAGCCCCAGGCCCAATTCGCCGGATATTATGTGGCCTATGAAAAGGGGTTCTACCGGGAGCAGGGCCTGGAGGTAGAGATCTTGCGGGGCGGGCCGGATTTCCCCCCCTCGGAGATGCTGGACCGGGGCCGCGCCGATTTCGGCACCTTGCAACTCGCCGCCGGCATTGTTCGCCGGGCCCGGGGTCTCAAGCTGGTAAACGTCTGCCAGTTGGCCCAGCATTCGGCCCTGATGCTGGTGGCCAAGAAATCCAGCGGCATCACTAAACCCCAGGATATCAACGGCAAGAAAGTGGGCCTTTGGGGCGAGGACTTTCAAGGCCAGCTAGATGCCTTTTTCCGCAAGTTCAATCTTCAGGTGCAGACCGTTCCCCAGGGGACTACCCTGAACCTCTTTTTGCGGGGCGGCGTGGAGGTGGCTTCGGCCATGTGGTACAACGAATACCACTTGCTCCTCAACGCCGGCCTGAACCCGGAGGAATTGACCACTTTTTCCATGGCCGACTACGGCTTCGATTTCCCCGAAGACGGCATCTATTGCCTGGAGCAGACTTTCAGGGATAGGCCCCGGGTATGCCGGGCCTTTGTCCAGGCCAGCATCGCCGGCTGGCAATATGCCTTGGCCCACCCGGAAGAGGCCCTGGACATCGTCATGAAATACGTGGATGCCGCCCACGTGCCCACCGACCGGGTGCACCAGAAGTGGATGCTGGAGCACCTGCGGACCATGATCCTGGGCCGCGGCAGGCCGGTGGGGAGCCTGGACCGGGAAGACTACTACCGGACGGCGGAAGCCCTGAAGATGGACGGGACCATTAAGGCTATTCCCAATTTTTCCGAGTTTTATCACGATTGCGCCAATGCCGATAAAAAATAGAAGCCTGGCCAGCCAACTCATCTTTTTGATCCTCACCAGTGTGGCGATCATCTTCCTTAGCGCCTCCATCTATAGTTATTACGCCTCCGAAGAGGGCATCGTCCGCCGGGCCGCCGAGAACGCCCGGCACCTGACCCATGAGACCGTTTTCCGCATAGAGGCGATCCTGCGGGGGGTGGAAAAGATCCCTTTGAACCTGGCGGCCACCCTGACACATCTGCCGTGGCAGGAGCAAAACCTGGTACCCTTGCTGCAGACTGCCGTAAGCAACAATAAGGAGTTGTTCGGCCTGGGCATCGGATTTGAACCCTATGGCCATAACCCCAAATCTTTATATTTTTGTCCGTACGTTTTCCGCAGTGATGATCAACTCCAGGTGAGGATGCTGGGAGGCGAATCCTACCGCTACTTTTACCTGGATTGGTATCAAATTCCCCGGGAGCTGGGGCGACCGCTCTGGAGCGAGCCTTATTTCGGCGCCGGCAACATTATCGAATCCACCTATTCCGTGCCTTTCTACCGGGAAAAGGAGGGACGCCGGGAAATGGCCGGGGTGGTTTCGGCTGATATCTCCCTCATGTGGCTGAAAGATATCGTCTCCGCAGTGAAGATCTACGAAAGCGGTTACGCTTTTCTCATTTCCCAAAACGGCATGTTCGTCACTTATCCGGACCAACGGTTGATCATGCGGGAGAGCATTTTCGGCCTGGCGGAGGTCAGGAACGACCCCAAGATGCGGGAAGTGGGGCGGGACATGATCCGCGGCGGCGAGGGTTTCATGCCCATCCCGGAATCCCTTACCGGCAAGAGGTCCTGGCTCTACTATGCCCCCCTGCCGTCCACCGGCTGGTCCCTGGGGGTGATCTTTCCGGAGGCGGAATTATTCGCCGACGCCCAGCGTCTGCTGCGCCGCAGCGCGGCGGTCGCGGTCCTGGGTCTGGGCATTCTGGCCGCGGTGATCATTGTCATCTCCCGGAGGATCACCCGGCCCCTGCGGCTTCTGGCCCGGAAGACCGCGGACATCGCCCACGGCGACTTCACCGCCACCGTGCCGGAAACCGGGGCCAGAGAGATCGCTGATCTGGCCGGTTCCTTCAACCGCATGGGCCGGGAACTCACCGATTATATGGAGAAGCGGGACTTCATCCGGGACACCTTCGGCCGCTATGTCACCCAGGAAGTGGTAACCAAACTGCTGGAGTCCAAAGAGGCCCTGGAGATGGGGGGCGAGACCCGGGAAGTCTCCCTGCTCATCTCGGACTTGAGGGGATTTACCGCCCTGACCTCGGACATGGCGCCGCAGGACATCATCACCTTCCTCAACCGCTATCTGGGGAAGATGATCGAGATCCTCCTGGATCACCGGGCGATCATTGACGAGATTTTGGGTGACGGCATCCTGGCCTTTTTCGGGGCGCCGGAGCCTTTGGCTGACCATCCGCGCAGGGCGGTAGCCTGCGCCCTGGCTATGCAGGCGGCCATGGGCGAACTGAACCGAACTAACCTGGCCGATGGCCTGCCCCAACTCGAAATGGGCATCGCGGTGAATACCGGCCCGGTGGTGGTGGGCAACATCGGCTCGGAGCGCCGCAGCAAGTACAGCGTGGTGGGCTCCCACGTCAACTTCGCCAGCCGCATCGAATCCTTTGCCCTGGGGGGCCAGGTGCTCATCAGCGCCGCCACCTATGAGCGGGTAAAAGAGCTGGTGGAGGTGGGGGACGTTCTGCTCGCGGAAATGAAGGGCATTCCGGGCAAAGTCACCCTGTACGAAGTGGGCGCCATCGGCGCCCCCTATAATATTCGGCTCCAGACCCGCCGCAGCGCCCTGGTCCAGTTAGCTTCGCCTATCAAGATCCACCTCCACCGTATCCGGGAAAAGGTGGTTATCGGCAGCAACCTGGAGGTGCAGCTCACCCATCTCAGCGAAACCGGGGCCCAGGTGGTATTAGCCGGAGAGCTGGTGGAATGGGAGGACGTGCGCCTGCACCTGTTTGAGCCGGATGGGACGCCGGTCCCAGGGAAAGTCTACGGCAAGGTGACCCAGGTGCAGCCCGGAGCC
>CAWEWX010000018.1:0-15035 GCA_963812655.1 uncultured delta proteobacterium
ATGCCATCTTCGCCCGGGTGTTTGGGGAGTGAGCAGTAAGCAGTAAGCAGTGAGCAGTGAGCAGTGAGCAGTGAGCAGTGAGCAGTGAGGGGCCGCGGCCAGGGGCGGGTGCGGTTCCGGAGCCGCCGGCTTTACCCTGCGCCCCGCGGATTTGGCGGCCAGGCGTAAAAAGGTGCGAAATTTTTCACTATTGGGATTTCAGGCTCGATTAAGAGTAGGATGGGAGGAGGCAAATGGCACACGGTAATCTCCCCGAAAAAATTAGGCCCGGTCGTCTGCTGCATCGCCCTTTTCTAATAATCCTGTTGATTTTTTGCGCCTGTTCCGCCAAAGAACCACCCTTGAGTCCCGGGGCAGCCAATTTTAAGCAAGAGGTCAAGGACTGCATCACGCGGCTGGTGGCGCCGCTGGCGAAAGTGGTGGCCCAACGGGACTCGGCAGCCATCAATAAGACTCTGGCATTGTCCGAGCCGTCGATTAAACTCTGCCGCATGTGCCCTTTCCAGATGGGCGTCGTGAACGAGACTGGAGACATCGTGGCCAGATGTCCCGAGAATAAAGAGGGGACCATTAATTTCTCCGGTTATGGTTTGTTTGAGCAGGTCCAGAAAAGCCGCAGAATTTCCCAACAACGCTTCTTTTTGCAGAACGGCTCTGAGATTTATATCATTGCCGTGCCGCTCCTCCATGAGGGGCAGATGGTAGGGCTGCTGGGCTTAGCCCTGGACGCCGCGGAAGCGTTGCACCGGTGGGGTCTGACCGATCAAGAGTTCCTGGGTCTGGATTTTAATAATTAGCTCTATCTGGTACGAGATTCCCAGGCCCAGAAGAGTCAATTTGCCTGACTGGCGTTTTCCGGGATGCTATGGAACAGCCCTTCCAACCGAGTCGCAGCTTCAGCCTTAAGGTGGCCAGCCAGCAAGGTCAGGAACTCCATCTCGCCATCTCCGGCCGCCTCGCCCTGGAAAACTTGAGCCACTTTAACTCGGAGGTCGCGGCCCTGCTGGCAAGAATGACCCCCAGCAAACTGACCGTGGACCTGGCCGGGGTGGAATATCTGGACAGTGCCGGAGCCCTGGGGCTGTTACAGCTCGAGAGCGAGTCCAAGGCCCGGTCCGTGCCCCTGGAGTTTGTCAATCCCACCGAAAAGGCCAGGGGCATCATGGGCCTCATCGATCCGGAAGCCCTGCGGACCCCTCCTTTGATCCGGGAGCGGGGCAGCGCCAATGTGGTGGAGCAACTGGGAGAGGGCAGCCAGCAGTTCTTTAAAGATCTGGTGGAGGTGACCACTTTTCTGGGAGCGATCCTCATCAGCCTGATGCAGGCGGTGCTTCACCCTCGTTGGGTCCGCTGGCAGGACGTCGCCTACTACATGAAAAAGGCGGGGGCGGATGGGCTGCCCATCGTGGGACTCCTCAGCTTCCTCCTGGGACTGATCATCGCCTTCATGTCTTCGCTGCAGCTCAAACAATTCGGGGCCAATATCTATGTGGCCTCCCTGCTGGCCATTGGCATGGTCAAGGAACTGGGTCCCATCATGACCGCCATTCTGGTAGCCGGGAGGTCGGGATCCGCCTTTGCCGCGGAAATCGGCACCATGAAGGTCAATGAGGAGGTGGACGCCCTGGTGACCATGGGTTTCGACCCCATCAGGTTTCTGGCGCTCCCCAAGGTCCTGGCAGCCATGGCTGTGGTGCCCCTCCTCACCATTTACGCCGATCTCTTCGGGATCGCCGGCGGCCTGGTAGTGGGGGTCATGGGTCTGGACCTGACGGCTTACGCTTACCTGAAGGAGACCCAGATTAGCCTTACCTTGTTGGATATCCTCCTCAGCCTCCTTAAGTCCGGAGTCTTTGCCTTGCTCATTGCCGGCATCGGCTGCCAGCGGGGTTTCCAGGTGCAGGGGGGGGCCGCGGCGGTGGGTTCCGCCACCACCTCCGCGGTGGTGGCCGCCCTGTTTCTCATCATCGTTACGGACTCAGCCTTCGCCCTGGCTTTCCAATATTTGGGGATTTAGGCGGAATGCGGTTCATTTAAGCATTAGGAGATACTTGGTCGTTCGCTCGGCATGACAAAAAAATCTAGGGTGGGCACTGCCCACCGATTCCTTAATAGGAAACTCCTTGGAAAAAAACGCCAGTCAAGACCCGGTCATCGTGGTGGATGGGCTCACGGCCCGCTTCGGGGAGAACACCGTCTTCGAACGGGTCAGCTTCCAGGTTAACCGGGGGGAAATCCTGGTGGTTCTGGGAGGCAGCGGCTGCGGCAAATCCACCCTGCTCAAACACCTGATTGGCCTCTATCGGCCCGCGGCGGGGAGAGTGCTGCTCAACGGCATCGATATTATGACGGAAGACGAGAAAAAGCTGCGTTCCTTAAGAGAGGGGTTCGGGGTGCTCTTTCAATCCGGCGCCCTCTTTGGGTCCATGACCCTGGCCCAAAACGTGGGCTTAACCCTCCATGAATTTACCGACCTGAATGAGGCAACCATTGATCTCATCGTGAAGATGAAACTGGCCCTGGTGAATCTGGCCGGGTATGAAAACCACCTGCCCGAAGAGATCTCCGGGGGGATGGCGAAACGCGCCGGACTGGCCCGGGCCATGGCGCTGGACCCTGCGATCCTCTTCTTTGATGAACCTTCGGCCGGATTGGACCCCGTAACCGCGGTGGAGCTGGACATCTTGATCAAAAGCCTCAATGCCGGGATGGGCACGACCATGGTGGTGGTCACCCATGAACTGGAGTCGATTTTTGCTATTGCCCACCGGGTGATCATGCTGGATAAGAGCGCCAGGGGAATCATCGCCGAAGGCCTTCCCCGGTACCTCAAGGAGCATTCCCCGGACCCCCGGGTGAAAAACTTCTTTAACCGCAAGCCTTTCAGCAGCGACCAGCTTAAGGAGCCATAAATATGGCCAGGAAATCTACCGACTTTATTCTGGGGCTTTTCGTAATCCTGGGATTCATATTAGTCGTGGCCGGCATCATCTGGGTGGGAGCCAGCAGCTTCTTTCAGAAGGGGAAACAATACGTCTCTTTCTTCGACGAATCGGTGGAGGGCCTGCAGGCGGATTCCAGCGTCAAATACCGGGGCGTGGATGTGGGCCGGGTGGTGCAGATTCAGGTAGCGCCCGATGATAAACTGGTCGGGGTGGTCATGAAGATCAACTTGCGGGGTGATTTACCCAAGACCACCATAGCCCAATTGAGGAGCGCGGGCATCACCGGGGTAAAATTCATCGGGCTTGACCGGCCCGCACCCGGGGAGCGAGCCCTGTCGCCCCAAATTGACTTCCCTGCCGAATATCCCATAATCCCCACCCGCCCTTCCGAGATCCAGCGTCTCATTAATGCAGCCAACGCCATCGTGGAAAAGTTCCAACAGATTGACACCAAAGGTATTTCCGACCAGGTCGTGCTCACCACCAAGGCTATGCAAAACTTCTTGCAGGGCAAGGAGATGACCGGAATCCTGGTGAAGCTGCATGGCACCGCGGGAAATCTGGATAGGTTCACCGGCCGGCTCGATGAGACGGTGAGCGCCAAAAAGCTGAACGAGATTCTGGGTGGCACCCGGGATTCCATCAAGCAGATCAATGAACTCCTGGCCAGTGTCAAGCAAGACTTGCAGGCCATGAAGCTTCCGGAAACGGCTTCCCGATACCGCACCGTCGCCGTGGAGGCCGTGGCGCTCAGCGACCATCTCCAGCGCGCCTCGGCCTCCCTGGACCAATTCCTGGACCGCCTCAAGGAGCGGCCGCCGGATCTTTTTTTCGGCAAAGCGCCTGAAAAAAGATGGAATGAATAACCCAAGGTGAACCGATGAAAAAACTTAAAATCTGGCCGCGGCCCCCCCGTTCGATGATAACCCTGATAATCTGGTGCTTCCTGATTTTCCTGTTATCGGGATGTGGAACACCGCCCAATGCGGTGGAGAAATATATCCTGGAATACCCCTCTCCGGTGATTAGCGCCCGCCATCAGCTCGATGAGAATCTCACGGTGGAGCAGTTCGCAGTGGCCCAGGCTTATAACAGCACGGATATGGTATATCGGCCCAACCCTTATGAAAGCGAGGTTTACCGCTACCACCGCTGGCGGGTCAACCCCGGGTACCTGGCAACGGACTATCTCATCAGAGACCTGAGGAACTCCCGGCTGTTCCGGGGGGTGTTTCTGGGCCCCAACTCCGGGAACAGCCGCTACCAATTGGAAGGGACGGTGGAAGCCTTCCAGGAACTCGATGAACCCCAGGGCTGGAAGGCCTCCCTGGCCATGAATATCACCCTTCTGGATACGGCCCAGGAGCTGTTGCCGCAAAGGGTGGTATTCCAGAGAAATTATCGGGCCGAGGAGCCACTGGTCCAGAAGACCCCCCAGGGCCTGGCCCAGGGGATGAGCCAGGCCATGGAGACCCTCTCGGCTCAGATCATCAATGATGTTTACCAGGCCTGCCAAAAGAGGCCGGCGGTCCAGGGAAAGTAAGGCGCGGCCCGACCCTGGAACCGCGCCTGGATCCGGAGGCCAAAGGCTACTCCCGCTGCTGCCCGAGTCCACATATCATCCGGGGTTTAGAGGCTTTCCCGGAGAACCGCCGGATCAAGCAATCAGCAAGTTAACTTATTCAGACTTAAGGTTATCTAACCTACCAGATCAGGCGTGTCAGGGTCCAAGCAAGGAGAGCCTCAGGCTGGAAGCCACGCCAGGGATCATTGGGCAAAAAAAAAGACAATTTGCGGGGGTTCCCATGAAAAGGTCAATTGCTTTTTTGGTACTGGTAATTTTGCTGGCTGGAGGCGCGATCGGCGCGATGTCCGGACCTTCTTCCGCTCAGGGCTATTATCCACCCCCGCCCCAGCCTGTTGCCGTGAACCCGTGGGTGGGAAATAATACGCCCTGGACCTTTTACAAAGGTGATTGGTTTTTGAATGGAGTCCTTCAATACTTTTTCGGCCCCAGATATGGATTTGCCCCGTATTACGCCTATCCTACCGTCTATATTGTCAGACCCGAAAACTGGTATGCGCCGGGGTGGAATTCGTGGTATCAGGGACATCCTCAATACTGGAGTAATTTTGAGCGACAGTATCCTTATTGGCGCGGGCACCAGGTTGGTCACGTCTATGACCAGAATTTTTATAACCAGTACCATCGCGGCCAGGGGGGAGGTTGGAATCAAGGATTCCAGGGGAATCGTGCCCCAGGGGCCACCGGTCCCGGCTATCGTGGCCCGGGAACAACCGGTCCCGGCTATCATGGCCCGGGAACAACCGGTCCTGGATATAGTCCTTCCGGGACTGCCGGTCCCGGATATCGTCGGCCCGGGAGCAACCGGTCCCGGCTATCATGGCCCAGCAACCACCGGCCCCGGATATAGTCCTTCCGGGTCTGCCGGTCCCGGCTATCGTGGCCCGGGAACAACCGGTCCCGGCTATCGTGGACCTGCAACCACCGGTCCTGGATATCATCCTTCCGGGACTGCCGGTCCCGGCTTTCATGGCCCGGTAACACCCGGTCCTGGTGGTCACCCCGCTGCGGTGCCTGGTCCTGGAGGTCATCCCTCTGGAGCCCCCGGTCCTGCACTGCGTCCTAAAGCCCCCGCTCCCGGCGGTGGCACTCCTGGGAAAACTCCTCCTCCTCCTCATGAGGAAAAACATCAGCAGTAGCTCTCCCACTGCTGCCAGATCCCAGATCGCTCTACCCAGGGCGATCTGGGATCATTTTGAAAGCGCCATCCAGGTCTCCATTGTTTGACTCATTAAACCCACTACACGCATAATTAACCCAACCCTTTCCAGGCCGTCGGTCATATTGAGCCTCCAGTCCCTCGAACCGCGCCTCAGGGGCGCGCTCCCAGCCCCCCGCCCCTGGGGCCTGCCACGGCCATCGTGGCGCACTCTAATCAATTTATAACTTGAAGCCCGAGGGTAAATGAGATATATTAAAAAGCACCAATAAGCATATCCCAGCCAATTCCTGCAAACCCTGACCCTGGGCAAACTCCCGTGTCTTCACCTTAACCACCCACCCTGGTTAGCTATACTCAGGCTGACCCTTGCGATAACCAGGGGTTTTTCTACGGCTGGCAAAAATGCCAGGCCTGGCGAGGCGTTAAATCATGGACGAAGAATTGACGAATCTCTTAGCGCCGGAAGTATCCGCCGCTAAAATCTTTGAGTGCTGCGGCGCCAGATTGGAGCCGGAGGCTGCCGCGGAGCTGTGGCCCAGGATTTTGCAACATAAATGGCTCATGTCGGAAAAACTCGGCCGCGATGTGGGCCTGCGGGTGGCGTGCATCGACTTCCTGGAAAATATGGAGCAAGCTCGGGAGGAATACCTCGCCTATCAACAGCAAGACCTTTTAAAGGAAATGGGCGCTCTGACCATCAGCAAAGAAATCTGGGACACCATTGCGGATTCCCAACCGCCCAAGCAGATCGTGCAGAAAAGGATCATCCTGCCCTTGACCCAGGAAAATCTATCCAAAAAGCACGGCGTCGTCCCTCCCAAGGCCATCATTTTTTTCGGACCTCCCGGCACCGGCAAAACTCATTTTGCCAAAGCCATCGCCGGGGCGCTTTCCTGGTGGTTCATCGAAATTGCCCCCAGCATGCTGATGGTTGACGGCGTCGAAAAGGTGGGGGCCAATCTGCGCCAGGTCATGGAAAAGGCTCGCACCCTTAAGGAAACCGTCATTTTTATCGATGAATTTGAAGAGCTGCGGGAAATCGTGACGAGGCCAGCCGGGTGGACAAGTCCATCACCAACGAATTTCTCAAACAGGTGCCCTGCTAAAAGCCAGGAACATATCTCTGATTTGCGACGGGCTGGCAAAAATGCCACCGGGCCTGGCGAGGCGTTAAATCATGGACGAAGAATTGACCGATCTCTTAGCACCGGAAGTATCCGCCTCTAAAATCTTTGAGTGCTGCGGCGCCAGATTGGAGCCGGAGGCTGCCGCGGACCTGTGGCCCAGGATTTTGCAACATAAATGGCTCATGTCGGAAAAGCTCGGCCGTGATGTGGGCCTGCGGGTCGCGTGCATCGACTTCCTGGAAAATATGGAGCAAGCTCTGGAGGAGTACCTCGCCTATCAACAGCAAGACCTTTTAAAGGAAATGGGCGCTCTGACCATCAGCAAAGAAATCTGGGACACCATTGCGGATTCCCAACCGCCCAAGCAGATCGTGCAGAAAAGGATCATTCTGCCCTTGACCCAGGAAAATCTATCCAAAAAGCACGGCGTCGTCCCTCCCAAGGCCATCATTTTTTTCGGACCTCCCGGCACCGGCAAAACTCATTTTGCCAAGGCCATCGCCGGGGCGCTTTCCTGGTGGTTCATCGAAATTGCCCCCAGCATGCTTATGGTTGACGGCGTCGAAAAGGTGGGGGCCAATCTGCGCCAGGCCATGGAAAAGGCTCGCACCCTTAAGGAAACCGTCATTTTTATCGATGAATTTGAAGAGCTCGCGGGAAATCGTGACGAGGCCAGCCGGGTGGACAAGTCCATCACCAACGAATTTCTCAAACAGGTGCCCCTGCTCAAAAGCCAGGGGAACCATATCCTCCTGGTTTGCGCCACCAATTACATCCGGCAACTGGACCCCGCCCTGCTGCGTCCGGGAAGATTTGACTGCATCATCCCCGTGGGAGGGCTGGACGAAGATGAAAGAGCCACTATCCTAAAACACTTTCTCTCTATGCTCAATACCGGGGAAATCGATTTAAAGCGGATCGTCAAGATGACGGTGCGCTTTACCCCCGCGGATATCGAATATCTCTTCCAGCAAGTGGCCCAGTTCGCTTTCGAACAGGAACTGCTTATCAAGCAGGATTATCGCGTTACCACTGACACCATCTTTGAAATCCTGCCTAAAATCCGGGCCTCTCTCACCGAAGAAGTGAGTGTCGAGTTCGAAAAAGACACCATTACCTATTGCCGCTACTAGAAGCTCTTACAAAACCTTATTTCCCTGTCATCCTGAACGAAGTGAAGGATCTCAAGTTTAAAAAAAACGAGATTCTTCGCTTCGCTCAGAATGACATATTTGGGCAAAACGGGGTTTTGCAATAGCTTCTGGTGTGTCATGTTTCAGAAATACCTTATAAATATCTGCATGTTCCTGTAGCCGCAGGCTTTAGCCTGCGAAAATCCTTAATAAATATGCGCAGGCTAAAGCCTGCGGCTGCATTATAACGGCCTAAATGACCCCCGCCCTTTCCAGAGCGGCCAGTTGAGACTTCCCCATTCCCAGATATTTCAAATAGATGAACTCGTTATCCGCGCCGACCGGACGACATATCCATTTGAGGCGTGGAGGGGTTTCGCTCATTTTCCACGCCGGCCCCTGGACCGTAAGTTCACCGTAGGTAGGGTCTTCAATTTTTTGAAACGCGCCCCGATCCCACCAGTTCTGCTCCTGAAGCACTTCCGCCGGTTGGCTGACCTTGCCGGTGACCACCGCGGCGGCTCTACCTTTCTTTTTAGAGATGGCGTCCTGAACCCGCTGGATTACTTCATCCACCGGATAACGCCGGCTCCATTCTTCCAAGAGATCTTGCAACGCCTCTTCATTCTCCATCGAGGTGCGATTCAGAAAGGAGGAAAATCTAGGATCCTTCGCCATTTCGGGGCGTCCAATGATTTCCATCAGGGTTTCAAAGGCTTCATCGTTATAGGCCGCCAAGAAGGTATAGCCCTCCTGGCAGCGGATAAAGGTATAGGGGAAGACGGCGATATCGTAATTCCCCAGCCTCTCTTTGACCTGGCCATCCATATGGAACCAACTGAGATTGTAATCGATAAATTTCATCATACATTCCGCCCCGGAGACGTCCACCATCTGGCCTTGGCCCGTATCGCTGCGGAAGTTGAGGGCCAGGAGGATGCCGTAGGCGGCGAACATGCCCTCGGCATACCAGCCGTACCAACTGCCCACCTTGGTGGGGACGCCATATTCCGTGCGCTCTAAATGTTCAGGTTCGCCATTGATGTGAACCAGGCCCGAATAAGCCTGGTTGGTTACTTCAGAACTCGGCCGGCCGCTGCCGGCCCCCGGCCCGAATTGCCCATAAGCGCCCAGGGCGGCATAAATCAGGCGGGGATTGACTTCCCGCAGTTGCCGGTATCCTATCCCCCAGCCATCCATGACCCCGGGTTGATAGGTTTCGATAATCACGTCCGCATGTTTCGCCAGGGTAATGAAAAGCTCCCGGGATTCCGCTTTCTTTAAATCCAGGGTGATATGGTATTTGTTTCTTCCTTCCGCGAGATACCCCAGGCCGGTATCTTGATGCATGACGCCCAAGGGGCTGAATTTCCTGGTTACATCGCCGCCGGGAGGTTCGAGGCGGATGACCTTGGCGCCCAGTTCGGCGAGCATGGAGGAGCACACCGGCCCTTCCATACTCCCTGCACTCACATCCAGGACCAGCAAGTCATCCAAGGCTTCCGGTTTCTGGGAGGCTTGGGCGGGATCGGTCTGTTCCCTGGCCCAGTCATACCAGGAGTTTTTGGTATCTTTGGCATGGCTCATCGCGGCGTCCCCTCTTGGCATCCTATTTATGGTACCGGTAAACATTCAGGCCAATCTTAATGTCTTCGTCACCCGGAGCGGAAATATTGCCCTCGGTGCTGGCGATGATCCTGGTCTTGCCGCTTTTACTAGGGCCAAAATCCTGATCCAGCTCAACCTCGATTATCAACTTCTTGCCTTCAATTCGCATGGTTACATTCTTAGCCATTCACTCTGACCCCCAAGTTTGGTTTTGGCTTGCTTCTACCACTGGGCGCCGGCCTCAAGGCTGGATGCCCCCTTGGTGGCACTGGTTTAAAACCTGTGCCACTACACCTACTCCTGGACGCCGGCCTCAGGGCTGGATGACCCCATCCCGGCCGTTCCAATGGTCCGGGGGCTTGGCGCCGACGCGATCCGCCCAGGCGCCGATAACCTTTTTCTCCACCAATTGCTTCATCCGTTCTTCGCTGAGATTGAGCAGGGTGCGAAACACATGGGAATTGTGAAACCCCACCGGTTTGGCCATCCATCTCATGCGTCCCGGGCTTTCCGAGAGTTTGGGGCCCGGGCCATATTCCACCACCTTCCCATACAGGGGATCTTCAAACTCGCAAACCGCTCCCCGCTGGCGCAGGTGTTCATCATGGTAGTGGTCCCGGGCATTGACCACCCGGTGAGCCGCGAACCCATGGATACCTGCTAATTTTTCGATCTCCCCACCATTTTTTAATACAGCCCATTTGGCTACTATCTGATATAGGGCCGCATTATTTTCTTCCTCCAGGCGGGTGGCAACCGTATTAAACCGTGGGTCCTCGGCCAGCTCCATGCGGTCCATGGCCTGGCAAAGCCCGTTAAACTGCGGATCATCAAGCGCGGCAATGGCGATAAACCCTTCCTGGCAGCGAAAAATTCCTGAAGGAGAACAGGAAATATCGCGATTACCATAAAGGGCGCGCTCTTTTTGGGTTTTGGTTTGGTATAGCCAGGTCCAGTCGAGAATGCGGATCAGCCCCTCCGCCTGAGAGACGTCCAGGAGTTGCCCCCGGCCGGTTTTCTTTCGGTGGTGGAGCGCGGCCAGGATGCCAATGGCGGCAAAGAGAGCCCCGGTGCAATCGCCGATCCAGATCCCGGTCTTGAGGGGAGTTCTGCCCGGAAACCCGGTGATGGCCGAGAAACCGCTCATAGCCTGGGAGGTGGCGTCATAGGAGGGCCGGTCTTTGAATTTGCTCCACTGGCCAAAACCACTGTTGGCCTGGTAAATGAGAGCCGGGTTGACCGCGCTGAGTTGGCGGTACCCGACTCCCCAGCGATCCATGGAGCCGGCGCGGAAATTTTCGATCAAGACATCGGATTTGGCCACCATGTCCCGGAGCAAATCGCCCCCTGCGGAGGTGCGAATATCAATGGCCACATGATACTTATTGTGGTTCATATGGGTGAAGGCCGGGGAGATATTTTGCCAGTAAAAGCCTCGAGGCGCTACGTAGCGCATGAGATCACCCACCCCGGGCAGCTCAATCTTGATGACCTCCGCCCCAAAATCGGCCAACAGGTCCGCGGTCACCGGGCCAAACACCCGGGTGCATAATTCCAGGACCCGCACCCCTTTCAAGGCTTCCGGTTTGCCGAAGATCTTATCCACCGAGAACAATTGGTTGGACCATTCAAAATAGCTTTGATCTCCCATGTCTTCATCCTCTCTGGTCATGCCGGTGACTGGCAACGAACGCCAGGGCGCGCCTCTGCCGCGTCTCCGGCAGCCGGATCGCCCTTTTTCTCAGTAGTGTCCGGCAGCAAAATTGCATGAAGAAGCTACACTATTTCGAAGTTAACCCTAGAACTTGTAATTTCAACGATATCACCATATTATCCAGATGCAACCGAATCCCCTCTCCCCTGCGAGGGGAGAGGGATAGGGTGAGGGGTGGCTTCGTCGGCCATGCATATCCCCCCCTCACCCTGCCCTCTCCCCCCAGGGGGGGCGAGGGAAAAAGCTCGTAAATTTGGATTGATTAGCTATTGGGCATGCCTAAGTTCAAACAGATCTTACTGCCTGCCTCATAGCAAAAACCTTGCCGGAAACTATTGCCTTTTTCTAGGGCCAATTTCAGACGGCCAGGTATTTTTCCTTGATCGCCTCGTTGGCTAACAGGTCCGCCATCTTCCCTTCGTACTTCAGTGAGCCTTTATCTATCACATAAACCCGGTCGGACACCTTGGCGCAGAAGTGGAAATTCTGTTCCGCGAGCAGCACGGTAACGCCTTCTTTACAGATTTCGAGGATCATATCGGCCAGCAGGCTGACAATCAGAGGAGCGAGCCCCTCCGAGGGCTCGTCCAGCAACAGGAGCTCCGGATTAGTCATGAGGGTGCGGGCAATGGTGAGCATTTGTTGCTCACCTCCCGAGAGCTGGGAACCCAGATTTTTTTCCCGTTCCTTGAGACGCGGGAAAAAGGAGTAAACCTTATTCACCGTCCAGGGCGAGGCCACTTCCTGCTCCCGTCTCTCCGCCACTTCGAGGTTTTCCCGCACGGTTAAGTCCGGGAAAACGCGCCGGTCTTCGGGGACAAAGCCGATCCCCCTCCGGCAGATCTGATAGGCCCTTAGTCCGTTTACCCGGGCCCCCTTAAAAATGATTGCCCCGGTCTGGGGAGGGGTCAGCCCGATGATCGATCGGAAAGTGGTGCTTTTCCCCGCCCCATTGCGCCCGATCAAGCTGGCCACTTCCCCTTTCTCGATGGCTAGGGACACATCGAACAGGATGTGGCTGCGCCCATAGTAGGTGTTGATGGAGTCTAATTCCAAAAAGGCCACGAGTACCTCCCAAGCCGCTAACTCAGCAGCTCGTCCCCCAGGTAGGCCTGGCGCACTTCGCGGTTTGCCTTGATTTCCGCGGCGCTGCCCGCGGCGATCACTGATCCTTGATGCAGCACGGTGATCTTTTCAGAGATGCCGAAGACGATGTCCATATCGTGTTCGGTGAACACCAGGGTCAGGCCCTGTTCCATGGAGATCTTTTTGAGAAGCCCCACCGTCTCCCGGCTTTCAAATCTCGACATCCCGGCGGTGGGCTCGTCCAGCAACAGGAGCCGCGGGCGGGAGGCTATGGATATGGCTATCTCCAGCCGCTTTTGATCGCCGTGGGAAAGCACCGAGGCAGAGGATTCCCATTTTTCTCCCAGTCCCACCTGCTCGATGATCCCCAGCACTTCCTCCCCGAGGCCCAGAAATTTCCGGGCCGGGGCGAAAGGCCGGGAAGATTCGCCATAATGAGCGAAGAGGGCCACTTGTACATTTTCAAACACGGACATGCGGGGGAAGATGTTGGTAATTTGAAAGGAACGGCCGATGCCCTTGCGGATAATCCGGTAGGGAGGCAGCCCCGAAATGCGCTCCCCGTCGAAGAGCACTGCCCCCGCATCCGGCTGCAGCAAGCCCGTCATCACATTGAACAAAGTGGATTTCCCGGCCCCATTCGGTCCGATGACGGCGTAAATCTCACCCTTGGCTACCGAGAGATTTACGTCCTGGAGCGCCCTAAGGCCTCCGAAGTCTTTCGTGATGCCTTGGAGCTCAAGAAATCCCAGGTTCGCAGCCATCCCATCCTCACCAGCAAATTACGCGCCTTTTCGTTAAAATAACCCACCGCCCCGCCAGGCAAGGCCAGCACCATGGTCAGCAGGACCAGTCCCAGGACCAGAGACCAGTTCTCGGTCCAGGCCACGATGTAGGCATTCAGAATGATATAGATGGCCGCCCCGATGGCCGGCCCCGCGAAAGAATAAATTCCCCCCATAATGGTCATCAATACCGGTTCCGCCGACTTGGTCCAGTGGATGATCTCCGGAGAGATGGATTTCTCCATGAGGGCATAGAGCCCCCCGGCCAATCCCGTGAAGGCCCCGGCCAAAACAAAGGCCGTCCACTGGTAGAGCCGGACGTTGATGCCCAGGTAGGAGGCCCGCTGGCCGTTTTCCCGGATGGCCTTAAGGGTGGCCCCAAATGGAGAAGCGCGCACCCGGCTCAAAAAGCCCACCGCCAAGGCCGCCACCAGGAGGACAAAATAGTACATCTCCCTGGTGGAACCGAGGTTTAAGGTAAAATTCCCCCAGGAGATGGCCCGCACCGGGATTCCCTGGATGCCGTTGTCGCCTCCGGTGACGCTGTACCATTTGAAAGCCACGGTATAGATGAGCTGCCCGAAGGCCAGGGTGAGCATGGCGAAATGAATCCCGGAAAGGCGGATGCAGAAAAAACCGATGACGCCGGCCACCCCTGCGGACATGACCAGCGCCAGGGCCAGGGTCGAAAGGGTGCCCACGGCGGTCTTGGTCAGGAGCAGTCCCACCGTGTAGGCCCCGACGCCGAAGAACGCGGCCTGGCCGAAGGAAAGCAACCCGGTGGTGCCCAGCAGCAGGTTGAAGGCAATGGCCATGAGCCCTGCCACAAAGATCTGCGTCAACAGATACTGGTAATAGCGCCCGATAACCAGCGGCAGAATCAGCAGGACGACCAGGGGGAGCAGTCGTAGCGCATAGTGGCAGGAAAAATGCACCGGCGAGATTTCCTGAGCCTCCAGGCTCAGGTTTTTCTCCGACAATGATTTGATCTGCAACGGCTTCCCGAAGAGTCCCCAGGGCCTCACTACCAGCACCAGCACCATCAGCAGGTAGATGAGAGCCATCTCGAACGCCGGGAAGATGATGATGCCCACCGTCTCCAGGGTGCCGATGAGCAGTGAGGCGACCAGCGCCCCCCAGAGGCTCCCCAGTCCGCCGATCACCACCACCACAAAGGATTCAATGATGACTTCGGCGCCTAAACCCGGGAAGACGGTGCGCACCGGACCGGCCAGGGCGCCGGCAAAACCCGCCAGCATGGCGCCGAAGGCAAATACCAGGGTGAATAGCGCCGCCATATTGATCCCGAGAGCATCCGCCATCTCCCGGTCTGAAGACGTAGCCCGCACCAACTTCCCCGTCTTGGTCCGGTACAGAAGGTACCACAGGGTGGCCGCGATCACGGGCGCCACCACCAGCACCAGAGCGGTATAGACCGGAACGGTGCCGCCGAAGAGAACGAAGGACCCCGAGAGAAAATCCGGCTTGGCGATAGATTTATATTCGGCGCCGAAGATTATTTTGACCAGGTCATCAATGATGAGCACCAGGGAAAAGGTGAGGAGGAGCTGGTAGGTCTCTTCCTGGATATAGATCCGCCGCAGCAGTCCTATTTCAATGATTGCCGCCACTGCCGCGACGCCCAGGGGCGCCATCAAAAGGGCCAGGAAGAAGCCGGCAGGGCCTACCAGGTAAAGGGTGATCCCATAAGCCAGGTAGGCCCCGAGCATATAGAGCGCCCCGTGGGCGAAGTTGATGATATTGAGCACCCCGAAAATGAGGGTGAGCCCGGAAGATATGAGGAACAGGAAGGCAGCCTGGCGCAAGGCGCTCAAGACCTCGACAGTCAGGAAAGAAATACCCATGCTTCCCTCATCTCGCGCCCAGACC
>CAWEWX010000019.1:0-6611 GCA_963812655.1 uncultured delta proteobacterium
CTAGAAAAACCCCTGGTTATCGCAAGGGTCAGCCTGAGTATAGCTAACCAGAAGGTGAAGACACGGGAGTTTGCCCAGGGTCAGGGTTTGCAGGAATTGGCTGGGATATGCTTATTGGTGCTTTTTAATATATCTCATTTACCCTCGGGCTTCAAGTTATAAATTGATTAGAGTGCGCCACGATGGCCGTGGCAGGCCCCAGGGGCGGGGGGCTGGGAGCGCGCCCCTGAGGCGCGGTTCGAGGGACTGGAGGCTCAATATGACCGACGGCCTGGAAAGGGTTGGGTTAATTATGCGTGTAGTGGGTTTAATGAGTCAAACAATGGAGACCTGGATGGCGCTTTCAAAATGATCCCAGATCGCCCTGGGTAGAGCGATCTGGGATCTGGCAGCGGTGGGAGAGCTACTGCTGATGTTTTTCCTCATGAGGAGGAGGAGGAGTTTTCCCAGGAGTGCCACCGCCGGGAGCGGGGGCTTTAGGACGCACTGCAGGACCGGGGGCTCCAGAGGGATGACCTCCAGGACCAGGCACCGCAGCGGGGTGACCACCAGGACCGGGTGTTACCGGGCCATGAACGCCGGGACCGGCAGTCCCGGAAGGATGATATCCAGGACCGGTGGTTGCAGGTCCACGATAGCCGGGACCGGTTGTTCCCGGGCCACGATAGCCGGGACCGGCAGACCCGGAAGGACTATATCCGGGGCCGGTGGTTGCTGGGCCATGATAGCCGGGACCGGTTGCTCCCGGGCCGCGATATCCGGGACCGGCAGTCCCGGAAGGACTATATCCAGGACCGGTTGTTCCCGGGCCATGATAGCCGGGACCGGTTGTTCCCGGGCCGCGATAGCCGGGACCGGTGGCCCCTGGGGCACGATTCCCCTGGAATCCTTGATTCCAACCTCCCCCCTGGCCGCGATGGTACTGGTTATAAAAATTCTGGTCATAGACGTGACCAACCTGGTGCCCGCGCCAATAAGGATACTGTCGCTCAAAATTACTCCAGTATTGAGGATGTCCCTGATACCACGAATTCCACCCCGGCGCATACCAGTTTTCGGGTCTGACAATATAGACGGTAGGATAGGCGTAATACGGGGCAAATCCATATCTGGGGCCGAAAAAGTATTGAAGGACTCCATTCAAAAACCAATCACCTTTGTAAAAGGTCCAGGGCGTATTATTTCCCACCCACGGGTTCACGGCAACAGCCTGGGGCTGGGGTGGATAATAGCCCTGAGCGGAAGAAGTTCCGGACATCGCGCCGATCGCGCCTCCAGCCAACAAAATTACCAGTACCAAAAAAGCAATTGACCTTTTCATGGGAACCCCCGCAAATTGTCTTTTTTTTTGCCCAATGATCCCTGGCGTGGCTTCCAGCCTGAGGCTCTCCTTGCTTGGACCCTAGCACCAAAGTTGCCCTTGTCAAGCTCGCCATAAAAATGGTGGAGTCAGCCAGAAAATGGTTGATCTGCTAGGTTAGATGACCTTAAGTCTGAATAAGTTAACTTGCTTATTGCCTCATCCGGCGCTTCTCCGGGAAAGCCTCTAAACCCCGGATGACCTCCGGACTAGTGCAGCCGCGGGAGTCGCATTTGGCCTGCATATCCGGGCCCTGTTCCAGGGTCGGGCCGCGCCTCACTTACCCTGGACCGCCGGCCTCTTTTGGCAGGCCTGGTAAACATCATTGATGATCTGAGCCGAGAGGCTCTCCATGGCCTGGCTCATCCCCTGGGCCAGGCCTTGGGGCGTCTTCTGAACCAGTGGCTCCGCGGCCCGATAATTTCTCTGGAATACCACCCTTTGCGGCATTAGCTCTTGCGCCGTATCCAGAAGGGTAATATTCAAGGCCAGGGAGGCCTTCCAACCCTGGGGTTCATCGAGTTCCTGGAACTCTTCCACCGTCCCTTCCAATTGGTAGCGGCTGTTCCCGGAGTTGGGGCCCAGAAACACCCCCCGGAACAGCCGGGAGTTCCTCAGGTCCCTGATGAGATAGTCCGTTGCCAGGTACCCGGGGTTGACCCGCCAGCGGTGGTAGCGGTAAACGCCACTTTCATAAGGGCTGGGCCGATATACCATATCCGTGCTGTTATAAGCCTGCGCCACTGCGAACTGCTCCACCGTGAGGTTCTGATCGAGCTGGTGGCGGGCCCCCATCACTGGAGAGGAGTATTCCAGGATATATTTCTCCACCGCATTGGGCGGTTTTCCACATCCCGCTAACAGGGAAACCAGGAAGAACCAGGTCATCAGGGTGATCACCAGACGGGGCGGCCGCGGCCAGAGTTTAAGTTTTTTCATGGATTCACCTTGGGTTATTCATTCCATCTTTTCTCAGGCGGTTTGCCGAAAAAAAGATCCGGCGGCCGCTCCTTGAGGCGCTCCAGAAATTGGTCCAGGGAGGCCGAGGCGCGCTGGAGATGGTCGCTGAGCGCCGCGGCCTCCACGGCGACGGCGCGGTATCGGGAAGCCGTTTCCGGAAGCTTCATGGCCTGCAAGTCTTGCTTGACACTGGCCAGGAGTCCATTGATTTCCTTGAGGGAATCCCGGGTCCCCACCAGAATATCGTCCAGCTTTTTGGCGCTCACCGTCTCATTGAGCCGGCCGGTGAACTTATCCAGATTTCCCGCAGTGCCATGCAGTTTCACCAGGATTCCGGTCATCTCCTTGCCCTGCAAGAAGTTTTGCATAGCCTTGGTCGTGAGCACGACCTGGTCGGAAATCCCTTTCGTGTCAATCTGTTGGAACTTTTCTATGATGGCATTGGCTGCGTTAATGAGACGCTGGATCTCGGAAGGACGGGTGGGGATTATGGGATATTCGGAAAAGAAGTCAATTTGGGGCGACAGGGCTCGCTCCCCGGGTGCGGGCCGGTCAAGCCCGATGAATTTTACTCCGGTGATGCCCGCGCTCCTCAATTGGGCTATGGTGGTCTTGGGTAAATCACCCCGCAAGTTGATCTTCATGACCACCCCGACCAGTTTATTATCGGGCGCTACCTGAATCTGCACCACCCGGCCCACATCCACGCCCCGGTATTTGACGCTGGAATCTGCCTGCAGGCCCTCCACCGATTCGTCGAAGTAAGAGATGTAGCGTTGTCCCTTCTGAAAGAAGCTGCTGGCTCCCACCCAGATGATGCCGCCCACTATTAATAAGAATCCCAGGATCACGAAGAGCCCCAGAATAAAGTCGGTAGATTTCTTGGCCATATTTATGGTTCCTTAGGCTGGTTGCTGGTGAAAGGCTTGCGGTTAAAGAAGTTTTTCACCCGCGGGTCCGAGGAATGCTCCTTGAGGTACCGGGGAAGGCCTTCGGCGATGATGCCCCTGGCGCTCTTATCCAGCATGATCACCCGGTGGGCAATAGCAAAAATTGACTCCAGTTCATGGGTGACCACCACCATGGTCGTGCCCATCCCGGCATTGATGCTTTTGATCAAGATGTCCAGTTCCACCGCGGTGACGGGATCCAATCCGGCCGAAGGTTCATCAAAGAAGAGTACCGCAGGGTCCAGCGCCATGGCCCGGGCTAGTCCCGCGCGTTTCGCCATCCCCCCGGAGATCTCTTCGGGCAGGTGGTTTTCATACCCAGCCAGATTCACCATGGCCAGTTTCATCTTCACGATGAGATCAATGGTTTCCTCATTCAGGTCGGTAAATTCCTGGAGGGTTAAGCCCACGTTTTGGGCCAGGGTCATGGACCCAAAGAGGGCGCCGGATTGAAAGAGCACCCCGAACCCCTCTCTTAAGGAACGCAGCTTTCGCTCATCATCCGTCATAATATCGATGCCGTTGATCAGCACCCTCCCCGCCGCGGGCCGATAGAGGCCAATCAGGTGTTTGAGCAGGGTGGATTTGCCGCAGCCGCTGCCTCCCAGAACCACCAGGATTTCACCCCGGTTAACCTGGAAGCTGACCCGTTCGAAGACGGTGTTCTCCCCAAAGCGGGCAGTGAGTCCATCCACCACGATGATCGGGTCCTGACCGGCGTTTTCCAAGGAGCTTCCTTTTGGCTGACCCTTATAAAAGATATAAAAGATACAAAAGATACAAAAAATCAGTAGTATCCGGCAAGGTTTTTGCTGGGAGGCAGGCAGTAGAGAATTGTTTGAATTTAGGCATGGTTGCTATCTAATCAATTCATGGAATTTACAAGCTACTTCCCTCTCCCCTTGCAGGGGAGAGGGGATCTAGTTGCATCGGTATAATATGTTGATATCGCTGAAATTACAATGGTCTAGAGTTTAACTGCGAGATAGTGTAATCTCCTCCATGCAATTTTGTTGCCGGACACTTTACTGACAAAAAATAGGTTTTGCTGAATCCTCGCTTAAATCCCCAAATATTGAAAAGCCAGGGCGAAGGCTGAGTCGGTGACAATGATGAGAAACAGGGCGGTCACCACCGCCGAGGTGGTGGCGGAACCCACCGCCGCGGCCCCCCCCTGCACCTGGAAACCCCGCTGGCAGCCGATGCCGGCAATGAGCAAGGCAAAGACTCCGGACTTCAGGAGACTGAGGAGGATATCCAACAAGGTAAGGCTGGTCTGGGTCTCCTTCAGGTAAGCGTAAGCCGTCAGGTCCAGACCCATGATCCCCACCACCAGGCCGCCGGCGATCCCGAAGATATCGGCGTAAACGGTGAGGAGGGGCACCACTACCATGGCTGCCAGGACCTTGGGGAGCGCCAGAAATTTGATGGGGTCGAAACCCATGGTCACCAGGGCGTCCACCTCCTCATTGACCTTCATGGTGCCGATTTCCGCGGCAAAGGCAGATCCCGACCTTCCGGCTACCAGAATGGCCGTCATGATGGGACCCAGTTCCTTGACCATGCCAATGGCCAGCAGGGAGGCCACATAGATATTAGCTCCGAATTGTTTGAGCTGCAGCGAAGACATGAAGGCGATGATCAGTCCCAAGAGGAAGCTGAGGAGGCCCACGATGGGCAGCCCATCCGCCCCGGCCCTTTTCATGTAGTAGCCTACGTCCTGCCACCGGACCGCACGAGGGTGGAGCAATGCTTGCATCAGGCTGATGAGGAGCGCTCCCAGAAAAGCGGTCACCTCCACCAGATCTTTAACGAACGTCTGGCTGCCCTCGCCCAGTTGCTCCACCACATTGGCGCTTCCCCGCTCCCTGATCAAAGGAGGGGTCCTCAGGGCTTCTTGATCGATGAGGCCCATGATGCCCTTGGCCTTCTCGGTGGGATTGACAAACTCCAGGGGCACGGACCTGGCCTGGGACTCGCTCTCGAGCTGTAAAAGCCCCAAGGCTCCGGCACTGTCCAAATATTCCACCCCGGCCAGGTCCACGGTCAGTTTGCTGGGGGTCATTCTTGCCAGCAGGGCCGCGACCTCCGAGTTAAAGTGGCTCAAATTTTCCAGGGCGAGGCGGCCGGAGATGGCGAGATTGAGGTCCTGACCTTGCTGGCCGGCCACCTTAAGGCTGAAGGTGCGACTCGGTTGGGAGGGGTGGTCCATAGCATCCCGGAAAACGCCAGTCCCCCAAATTGACTCTTCTGGGCCTGGGAATCTCGTGTTGGGTTGAGTTAATTATTAAAATCCAGAGTCAGGAACTCTTTATCGGTCAGACCCCACCGGTGCAACGCTTCCGCCGCGTCCAGGGCCAAGCCCAGCAGTCCTACCATCTGCCCCTCATGGAAGAGCGGGACCGCAATGATATAAATCTCAGAGCCGTCCTGCAAAAAGAAGCGTTGTTGGGAGGTTCTCTGGCTTTTCAGGACCTGCTCAAACAAACCATAACCGGAGAAATTAAAGCTCCCCTCTTTCTTCTCGGGACACCTGGCCACGATGTCCCCAACCCGGTTCATGACGCCGATCTGGAAAGGGCACATGCGGCAGAGTTTAATAGCCGGCTCGGCCATCGCCAGAGCCTTATTGATGGCTGGCGCGTCCTGTTGCGCCACCGGTCCGGCCAGCGGCGCCACCAGCCGCGTGATGCAGTCTTTGACCTCTTGCTTAAAAGAGGCCGCCGCGGGAGTCAAGGGTGGTTCTTTGGCGGAACAGGCGCAAAAAATCAACAAGATTATTAGAAAAGGGAGATTCAGAAGACGACCGGGCCTAAATTTTTCGGGGAGATTACCGTGTGCCATTTGCCTCCTCCCATCCTACTCTTAATCGAGCCTGAGGTCCCACCAATGAAAAAATTTAACACCTTTTCAGCCTGGCCGCTAAATCGTCCCGGCGCAGGCTAAAGCCCGCGGCTACGGAAGCCCACTTGCCCCTGGCCGCGGCCCCTCACTGATCACTGCTCACTATTTTTCCGCCCACTACCGTCATTGCCGCCCCGGTGCAAGCTTTATTTGACGGACGACATGACGGACGACCATTTATTCCTCTCGGCGCAGGCTAAAGCCTGCGGCTACATTGAATGCCGCCGCCGAAAACTGATCCCTGGCCCCTAACCCCTGCTTTTGCTGCTCACTGCTCACTGCTCACTGCTCACTGCTCACTCCTTAAACACCCGCGCGAAGATGGCGTCGACGTGGCGCAGGGAACGACCCAGGTCGAAGATGACCGCCAGTTCCGCCGGGGTCAGATGCCGGGAGATCTCCGCGTCCTCCTGCACCAACGCGGCAAACTCGCCTCC
>CAWEWX010000020.1:0-8356 GCA_963812655.1 uncultured delta proteobacterium
GCCCGGGAGTATGAATTGGTGAAGGTGTAGAAGCCATTTCAAAACCTCAGTTCACCAAAATTGTCATTCTGAGCGCCGCGAAGAATCTAGTCTTTCAAATACCTAGACCCTTCGCTAGGCTCAGGGTGACAGATAAAAGCGGTTTTGAAATGGCTATTAGCATTTCCATATCTCGGCGTTCCTGGCCTGGCGGGAGATTTTTCACGCCAGGGCGCCAAGACCAACCCTTTTAAGGAATAAAGATGATGCTGCCCATCGGACCCCTGATGATCGAACACCGCCTCATCGAGCGCCTGATTGCCCTCATGGTTAAGGAGTTGGCCCGCCTCAAGGACAACATCGCGGTGGCGCCGGAGTTTGCCTTTGTGGACCCGGTCTTCATCGACACCGCGGTGGATTTCATCAGGACCTACGCCGACCGCTGCCATCACGGCAAAGAGGAAGGCATCCTGTTCGCGGCCCTGGCCGCCAAGGACCTGACCCCGGAGCACCGGCAGACCATGGAGGAATTGATCGAGGACCACCGCTGGGGCCGCCGGACCACCGCCTCGCTGGTCCAGGCCAAAAATGACTATCTCCTGGAAAAAGCCGGAGCCCTGGACGATCTCCTGCTGCATCTGGAGGCGCTGGCGGCTTTCTATCCCCGCCATATTGAAAAGGAAGACAAGCACTTCTTCCTGCCCTGCATGAACTATTTCAGCGAGGCCGAAAAGGCCCAGATGCTGGAGCGCATGTGGGAATTCGACCGCAAGTTGATCCATGAAACCTATCGCCGCCGGGTGGAAACCCTGGAACACGGGAAGGCCTGCAAGGTAGGCGCTCAGGGTGGGTAGATAAGCTTACCAGACCGCCCCCCCTGACCAGGAATTTAAGGGGCGACCCAAGCGGGTCGCCCCTGCTTATGGGGGTTGAGTGGGGGGCTTGGGGGGAGGGCAGGGGCCAGTGGCACAGGCGTCCCCGCCTGTGAAAGCCCCTGGCCCTCCCCCCAATAAAATCTTTTTTTAGGCTGGGGCCCAAGGCTCCAGCCTAAAAAAATGATACTATCAATATATGGTCTATTTAGTCGGGGCGGGGCCGGGGGATCCTGGTCTGATCACGGCCAAGGGATTGGCGGTGTTGCGCCGCGCCCAGGTGGTGGTCTACGACCAGTTGGCCTGCCCGGAGCTCCTCCGGGAGGCCCCGGCGGAGGCGGAGATCATCTACGCCGGCAAGCAGGCGGGGGCCCATACCCTGCCCCAGGAGCGGATCAACGAGATTTTAGTAGCCCGGGCCCGGGCTGGACTTACGGTGGTGCGCCTCAAAGGCGGCGACCCCTTCGTCTTCGGCCGCGGCGGGGAAGAGGCCGAGGAACTGGCCAAGGCCGGCGTCCCCTTTGAAATCGTGCCCGGGGTGACCGCGGCGGTGGCGGTGCCGGCCTATGCCGGCATCCCGGTAACCCACCGGCGCTACACTACCCTGGTGACCTTGATCACCGGCCACGAAGACCCCAACAAGGAGGCCAGCGCCATCCCCTGGGAGGCCCTGGGCCAAAATCCCGGCACCCTGGTCTTCCTCATGGGGGTGAAGAACCTGCCGGAGATTTGCCGACAACTGGTGGCCAAGGGCCGCGATCCCCGGACCCCGGCGGCGCTGATCGAAAAGGGCGCCACCCTGGCGCAGCGCACCGTGACCGGCACCCTGGCCGACCTGCCCCAAAAGGCCCGGGAGGCGGCCATCCAGCCCCCGGCGATCTTGGTGGTGGGCGAGGTGGTGGAACTGCGGCAACGCCTGCAATGGTGGGAGACCCGGCCCCTGTGGGGCAAGACCGTGGTAGTGACCCGTTCCCGGCAGCAGGCCAGCAAGCTGGTGGCGTTGCTGGCCGCGGCCGGGGCCCGCTGCCTGGAGGTGCCCACCCTGGAGATCGGTCCGCCAGATGATTTTGCTCCCCTGGATGAGGCCCTAACGCGCCTGGACCAATTCCACTGGCTGGTTTTCACCAGCGCCAACGGGGTGGCGGCCTTCATGGCCCGCCTGTTTGGCCGGGGAAAGGACGTGCGGGTCCTGGGCCAGACAAAGATCGCGGCCATCGGTCCGGCCACCGCCCAGGCCCTGGAGGAGTTTGGCCTCAAGGCTGACGTGGTGCCCGCGGCGTTCAAGGCCGAGGTGTTGCTTGAGGCCCTGTCGCCCCTGGTAGCCCCCGGCAGCCGCATCCTGCTGGCCCGGGCCCAGATCGCCCGGGAGGTGCTGCCCCAGGGGCTGATCCGGCTGGGTGCGGCGGAGGTAATAGCAGCCCCGGTCTACAAGACCCGGGCGCCGCGGGAGATCCCCCCGGAAGCAGAAGCCGCCCTGAAGGAAGGGCCGGTGGACGTCCTCACCTTCACCAGCTCCGCCACGGTGCACAACTTCGCCCGGCTCCTGGGCAAGGAACGGTTTCAAGCCCTGGCCGCCACGGCGGCGCTGGCCGCCATCGGCCCCATCACTGCGGCGACGCTCAAGGAATACGGCCTCAGCCCGCAGATCGAACCCGCGGACTACACTATCCCGGCCCTGGCCCAGGCGATTATTGATCACTATGCGAAAATCGATCCCCCAAGGTAGCGCCGCCGCCCTCGGCGGCGCCTGGAAGGCAGCGCGCCAGTAAGGCTAAGGGAATGTTGGGCGTAGCCCATCCTGCCTGACCAGATTCTTAGCGGCCGGCGCCAAATCAAAATAATACGTTATGCCGCTAAACCATAATTAGCAGCAGACCTGGCAACAGCTCAAGAGATTTATAATAATGCCTGACAATTTCCAAGGAGCGCCAACCCAATACCATCCCTTCGCATCGTCAGGTCTGGTGGAGCATCGCATTGACTATAAAAAAGAGCTTAACGAAGCCCAGCTCCAGGCTGTTATGACTCTGGAGGGCCCGATCCTGGTCATTGCCGGCGCCGGCAGCGGCAAGACCCGCACCCTGGTCTACCGCCTGGCCTACCTGGTGGAGCAGGGGGTGGACCCCGGGGCCATTCTGCTCCTCACCTTTACCCGCAGAGCCGCCCAGGAGATGCTGTCCCGGGCGGTGCGGCTGCTGGACCGGCCCCTGGCGCAGGTCACCGGGGGCACCTTCCACAGCGTCTGCTACCAGTGGCTGCGGCAATACGGCGACCGGGTGGGCTACCCCCACGGGTTCACCGTCATGGACCGGGGCGACCAGGGCGACCTGCTTCACCTGCTCAAGGAGCGCTACGGGTTCAAACACCCGGCCGGCGCCTTTCCCCGCAAGGAGACCATGGGGGAGATCTTTAGCGCCATGATCAATAAGAGCGCCTCCCTGGAAGCGCTGCTGGCCCAGGACTATCCCCAGTTTCAGGGGCGGCGGGAAGAACTGGCCAGGATCCATGCGGGCTACCGGCAAGAGAAGCGCCGCCAGCATCTGATGGACTATGACGACCTGCTGGTGGAGGGCCGGCTGCTGCTGGAGACCCACGAAGACGTGCGCCGGCAGTTGTCGGAGCGTTACCGCTATCTGATGGTGGACGAATACCAGGACACCAACCATCTACAGGCGGAATTGGTGCGGCTGCTGGCCTACAGCCACCGCAACGTCATGGCCGTGGGGGACGACTCCCAATCCATCTACTCCTTCCGGGGCGCCGATTTCCGCAACATCATGGACTTCCCGCGGCTGTTCCCCGGGACCCGGATCATCAAGCTGGAGGAGAACTACCGCAGCACCCAGCCCATCCTGGACCTGGCCAACGCGGTCATTGCCGGGGCCCGGGAAAAGTACACCAAATGTCTGTTCAGCCGCAAGCCGGACGGCCAGCGGCCCCGGCTTTTCCGCACCGCCAGCGAAAACGAGCAATCCCGCCTGGTGGTTTCCCAGATACAGGAGCTGCAAAGTCAGGGCCTCCCCTTGAAAGAGGTCGCGGTGCTGGTGCGGGCCGGTTACCACTCCTTCGACCTGGAGATCGAACTGGCCAGGGTTGGCCTTCACTTCATCAAGGTCGGCGGCTTCAAGTTCGTGGAAAGCGCCCACATCAAGGACATCCTGGCCTATCTGCGGGTCCTGGCCAACCCCAAGGATGCCCTGAGTTGGCACCGGCTCCTGCTGCTGGTGCCGGGAGTGGGCCGCCAGGCCTGCGCCAAATTCGATGCCCAACTGGCCAATAATTTTACCCTGGCAGCCGCCCTGGAGTGGCTCCGGAACCAGCGCCGCCCAGCCCAGTTAGCGGAGCTGGCCGGGCTGATGCAGCGCCTCATCGAACCCGGCCAGGACCTGGTGGCCCTGATGACCCAGGCCCTGGAGTTCTATGAGCCCCTGGCTCAGGGCCGCTATGATGACTATCCTAGACGGATGAAGGACCTGGACCACCTGCTGGCCATTGCCAGCCGCTATCGCAGTCTGCGGACCTTCTTGAACGACCTGACCCTGGAGCCGCCCGCCAGCATCGCCGAGCTGACCCCACCCCCCCAGGATTATCTGACCGTCTCCACCATCCATTCCGCCAAGGGGCTGGAATGGGACGCGGTCCTGGTCCTCTGGGCCGCGGAAGGCCGCTTCCCGGGCTCCTACTCCCAGGAGCGGGAGGACGAATTGGAAGAGGAACGCAGGCTGATGTACGTGGCCATCACCCGGGCCCGGAAATACCTGGGGCTCGCCTACCCTGCCATCGGCTACAGCCGGCAGTTCGGGATGACGGTCAATTCGCCCTCCCGCTTCATCGCCGACATCCCCCGCGGCCTGCTGGAACCCTGGCGGGCCCAGACGGAGGAATGGTGAGATGAATGTGGGGGGAGGACCAGGGATTTCATCCCTGCCCTCCCCCCACACCCCCCTCCCAACCCGTATAAGGGGCGGTGGAAGTCGGGCTGAAGCCCGGCTTCCACCGCCTAATTGAAGCAATCCTGAAAATTAAACATAATACAAGAACGGTTGAACAAAAATTAAGAGAGCTCTTAGGCATTATTTTTATGACACAGTGGGAGCCGGTTTATCTGGAGACGCATCGCCGGGGGCTCTTAGAGCCGAAGATCGCCGCGGCCTACGACATCTTGAATCAGTGCACCCTCTGTCCCCACCATTGCCTGGTGGACCGCCATCACGGGGAGAGGGGCCTGTGCCGCACCGGCGATCTGCCCGTCACCTCCTCCTATGGCCCCCATTGCGGCGAAGAAGACCCCCTGGTGGGCCGCGGCGGCTCCGGCGCCATCTTTTTCACCCATTGCAATCTTTACTGCAGCTTCTGCCAGAACTATGAGATCAGCCACGGAGGGGAAGGGGAGGAGGTCTCCGTTGCCGACTTGGCGGCCATGATGCTCTCCCTGCAGCAGCGGGGCTGCCACAACCTCAATTTCGTCACCCCCAGCCACCAAGCCTACCAGATCCTGGCGGCCCTGTCCCCGGCCGTGGCCGGCGGCCTGAATCTGCCCCTGGTCTACAACACCGGCGGCTACGACGCGGTGGAGACCTTGCGCCTGCTGGACGGGGTGGTGGACATCTATATGCCGGATTTCAAATTCTGGGACCCCCAGGTGGCCGCCGACCTCTGCCAGGCGGAAGACTACCCCGAGATGGCCCGCCGGGCCCTGAAGGAGATGCACCGCCAGGTGGGGGACCTGGTAGTGGATGACACCGGGGTGGCCCGCCGCGGCCTGCTGGTGCGCCACCTGGTGCTGCCCGGCGGCCTGGCCGGCACCCGGGAGATCATGAAATTCCTGGCCCGGGAGATTTCTCCGGACACCTATGTCAATGTCATGGGCCAGTACCGCCCCTGCGGCCGGGCCGCCGCACACCCCTTGCTCCGGCAACCCCTCAGCGCCGAGGAACACGCCGAGGCCCAGGACCTGGCCCGGGAAGCCGGCCTCACCCGCCTGGACCGCCGGGAGAAATTGTTCCGGTGGTTGGAATGAGGCTGAGAGGGAGGGGGCTTGAGGGAGGGCAGGGATCTTTTGAGCCGGCAATGCAAAAAACCTTGCCGGACCCTACTGATTTATTGTATTTATTGTATCTTTTGCAAGGGCAAGGCCCGGCCCCCCAAAAACTAAACTCCAAGGTTTAATATGGCCGCAGACCTTTACGCCATCGGCGACATTCACGGAAATCTGGACCTGCTGCAGCGTCTCCTGGAAAAGATCCAGCCTGACCTGGCCAGGGACCAGTTGGTTTTTATGGGAGATTACATCGACCGGGGGCCGAACCCCAAGGGGGTGGTGGATTACGTCCTGGATCTGAAGAGACTGGCGAATCCACAGCAGGTCATCTGTCTCAAAGGCAACCACGAGGCCATGTTCCTCAATTTTTTGCAGGGCCGGGAACTGGAGCTCTTCATGTACAACGGCGGCTTAAGCACCCTGCGGGACTATTGGGGCGAGGATTGGGATCACCTGGAGCAGTTGGTCCTGCCCCCGGAGCACCGTGAATTTTTCGAGGAGCTGCGCCTCTATTATGAGACCCCGGATTACCTCTTTGTCCACGGCGGCCTCAAACCCGGGGTCCTCCCGGCGGAGCAGGATGAAGAAGATCTGCTGTGGATTCGGGGGGATTTCATCGCCTCATTGGAAGATTTCGGCAAGAAGGTGATCTTCGGCCATACCCCCTTCCAGAAACCCCTGGTGATGCCCAACAAGATCGGCATCGACACCGGCGCCGCCTACGGCAACCGGCTCACCTGCCTCAAACTCCCCCGGGAAGAATTCATCTCGGTGGGCCATGAATCGGACGGCTGAGATCTAATTAAGTCCGGCAGCGCAGGGAGTAGGGGCGCGGCTGGCTGCGCCCGGCGGGCAGGGGCAGGCTCCCGGCCCCTGCCGACGCCGGCGATGAGGGGTGAGCGGAGTTATTCTTGTTTTTCTCCCCTAAGGCGCGCCACGGTCTCCTGAAGCAGCCTTTGCACTTCCTGGATATGCCCTTCATCCCGATAGCGCTGCCGCGGCCAGAAGAAGCCCTTCAAGCCGTCCCGGCGCCGCCGGGGCACCACGTGGATGTGCAGGTGGGGGACGCTCTGGCTGATGCGGTTGTTGATGGCCACGAAGGAGCCTTCGGCCAGCAGGCCCACTTCCATGGCTTGGGCCAGTAGCGCCGCGTCGGCAAACAGGGGTTTCAGGAGGCGGGCCGGCAATTCCGGCAGGGTCGGATAATGGCTCTTGGGCACCAGCAATAGGTGCCCGGGGAACAGGGGCTTGTGGTCCAGGAAGGCCAGGGAGAACTCGTCCTCGAACACCACGTAGGCGGGCAGCTCCCGGGAAATGATGCGACAGAATTTACAAGGTAATTCCATGGCGGCTATCTAGGCTTTACCCAGGCGGAACGCCTGGGCGGCCCGGCCTCTGGTAGCCTGGGCCTCTGGCCTGGGTGAACTAAACTCCCTCATTTCCTGCGCCGGCGGGCCGCGCTCCCCTTCCCTTCCCTTCACTGCCCTGGAAACTTGACAGGCACCCCTCAGTACAGTAATTTAAGCATGTTTGGCGAACTCAGGGTCTGGTCCAGGGTACCCCTAAAGCTTCGCCTTTTCCAGAAGAATCAGCAGTTCCGGGCAAGAGGAAGTCGCGGCCCGGCCGCGCCCTTTACCTCGGCCTCCAAGGAGATTATTGATGCTGCGAGCTGTGCGCCTGAAATTTTTTCTCCTCTTTACCCTCACCGTCTTGGCCGTCATCTTTGTGCTGCCCTCCGTGAGCGGTGAGTTGCCGGGCTGGTGGGAGCAACACGTCAGCCGTGGCCTGCATCTGGGGTTGGATCTGAAAGGGGGCATGAACCTGATCCTGCAGGTGGACATGGACCAGGCGATCAATAACTCCTTGAGCCGCGCCGCCGTGGACCTGAAGCAAAAGGCCGAAAAAGCGGGGATAGACCTGAAGCTGGGAGACCTGGCCCAGCGGGCCCTCCCCGTCACCCTGACCAACCGAGATGACCAGGCCGCCTTCCTGAGGCTGATGAAAGAGGAGTTCCCGACGCTGGCAGCCGGCGAGCCCCAGCGCCAGGATAACCGCCTGGTCTTTGGCCTGACTGTCAAACCCGAGGAAATCAAGGGGTTGCAAGAGCGCACCCTTTCCCAAAGCCTGGAGGTGCTGCGCAACCGCATCGACCAGTTCGGGGTCACCGAGCCGGTATTGATCCGCCAGGGAACCGAGAACATCGTGGTGCAGCTTCCCGGCATCCAGGACCCCCAACGGGCCCTGGATCTCATCGGCCAGACGGCGCAGTTGGAATTCAAGCTGGTGGACGATCAGGCCGGCCTTGATCTGCCGGGGCTGATTGACCAGGCCCTCAAGGAGGGCAAGCTGAAACCCGGATATACCCAGGAGCAGCTCAATCAGGCCCTGGCCGGCAAGATCCCCCCGGACGATGAGGTTTATATCGAAAAGAAGGTCAACAATAGTACCGGGCGGCTGGAGAGGA
>CAWEWX010000021.1:0-11399 GCA_963812655.1 uncultured delta proteobacterium
CGGCGTACTCCAGTTGCAGGGGCCAGTCCACTTGGGGATAGATGTCCTTGAATTTATCGCGGCCGGGGGCCAGCTCCTTCAGGGCGGAGCCCAGGCGCCCGGGGCTCTGGATGACCAGGTCCACGCAGGCCTGGTCGATGGCCACCGGGTCCCGGGAGGCCAGGATGCCGAGGTCCCCCACCACCGGCAGATCGTTGTGGCCGTAACAGTCGCAGGCCGGCGACACCTGGGTGAGAAAGTTGACGAACACCACCCGGTCCTGCCGGTCTTTAACCACCCCGTAAGCGGATTCCATCATCTTCTTGAGGAACACCGGGATGGATTCGTTCCACTGGATCTGGATGTTGCCGTAGGGGCAGACCAGCAGGCATTCGGCGCAACCCACGCAGCGGGTGGGGTCGATGACCGCCTTCTCCGTCTCCGGGTTGATGCGGATGGCCTCCTGGGCGCAATGGATCACGCATTCGCCGCAGCCGGTGCACTTCTTGGCGCTCACCTTGGGGGAGATGTTGGAATGCTGGGCCAGCTTCCCCTTGCGGGAGGCGCAGCCCATCCCCAGGTTCTTCAGGGCCCCGCCGAAGCCCGAGAGTTCGTGGAGCTTGAAGTGGCTCAGGACCACCAGGGCCTCCGCCTCCATGATGGCCTCGGCCAGATAGACCTTTTGGAACTGCTCCCGGTTGATCGTAACCTCCACCTCCGCCTTGCCGGTGAGGCCGTCGGCGATGACCAGCGGCGCCCGCACCACCGCGTAAGCGAAACCGTTTTCGATGGCGGTGGTGAGGTGGCTCGCCGCCTCGGCCCGGGTGCCCACATAGACGGTGTTGGCGTCGGTCAGGAAAGGGCGGCCGCCGGCCTCCCAGAGGTGGTCCACCACCCGGCGCACGAAGATGGGGCGGATGAAGGAGGTGTTGCCCCGCTCGCCGAAATGGAGCTTCACCCCGACCAGGGGCCGCTTCTTTTTGCGCCGGATGATGCCCTTGACCGCCAGGGCCTCCAGAAGCCGCTGGAATTTCTTGAAATTGGGCTCCTTGGCGCTGGCCCGGAGGTCCATGAAGAATACCTGGCTGGGCATGGGATACCTCTTATCGAGTATGAGTCTCAAGCATTAGGGACGTGCTCTAATAACAGCACTCATTCCGGCCAAAAGAAGAATGTTTTTGCCCCGCATGGGTAAACTATTCTTTCATCATTCTTTTTAGGAAGATCATGAAGATTCCTAGTCCAATCTTGAGTCAAGGATTTAAATGCCGCGTATGCCGAAAATGCAGCATCCCACTCATGCTCATTGGTAGTTTTGAGGGGCTTTCCCAAAAGGCCTGACAGCCATCTATCCATATCATCTCTATGGTTTTTATAGCTATATCTTTGCTGGGTTAGAATCCAGTATAGAACTTTTGGGTGGGTTTCTGTAATAAATAATTCCCGGTCAATATTTCTTGCCGACAACAACACAGCCATGCCGTTTAACGCCATGGCACCATACAGTCCATTAGGAGTAACTATGCTATTTCTTACTTCACTATATTGACCACGCAGCCAACGGTCTGCAGGGCGCCAGCCACTTTCACCAGTACTCCAACATGTCAGCGTATCAACTCCTAACCCGATTATGGGCCCACAATTTTCAAGATATCTAATTACTTGTTCGGCAGTGCTAAATGTTTGGATATTTACTTCGTAAACTTTTCCATTATCAAGATTAAGCAATGCAACTCCATGACAATTATTACCACCAGGATCATAACCGAAGATTTGTCCTGAAACAGTCATCTTGCGGTGGCCCAATCCTGAAAAAAGCTAAAAAAGTCAGAGAATCTCCCTCTCCCCCGATGGGGGAGAGGGTTGGGGTGAGGGGGAATTCTGCTTGCCTTCCGCCAAAATCGCGAAAATCGCCTCCAGAACTCCCTCTGTTTCCTGCAATACCTGGTTATTCCAAAATCGGAAGACCCGGTAACCCATCCTATTTAAGTATGCGGAACGCTGAATATCTTGTTCCACATTTTTGGCATGTGGCCCGCCATCTACTTCAATGACAATATTTTTTTCTACGCAGATAAAATCAACAATAAAGGGACCCAGCGGATATTGCCGCCTGAATTTCCAGCCGCCAAGCTCTCGATTCCGCAGATGACGCCACAGCAGCCTTTCGGCATCGGTCAGGCGTTTTCGCAAGGCCCTGGGGAGTTCTCTGGCCACTCAAGCCACCCCTCACCCCAGCCCTCTCCCCTCTCAGGGGAGAGGGAGAAAAGCCCGCATTATTCCTTGTGTTATAAACTTGCCATCCATGCCACTTCTCCCCCACGTTGCCAGTACCTCCTATCCTTTGAGGGTTCAGCCGCGGAAAAGGCAGTTTGGCTTATGAAGAGCCTCCCAAGTCAGGAAATCCCCCGCTCCCCCAATGGGGGCCTCTCCCCTCTCAGGGGAGAGGGGGGTTTAGGAAATCCGCTTACAGCGCGGCACAAGCTTCTGGAAGAAAGCGAGCAATTTTTTCTCTGGCGCAGGCTAAAGCCTGCGGCTACATTGAATGCCGCCGCCGAAAACTGATCCCTGACCCCTAACCCCTGTCTTTTCTGCTCACTGCTTACTGCTCACCGCTCACTATTTTTCCCCCCACCACTGTCATCACCGCCCCGGTGCAAGCTTTATTTGGCGGACGACCATTTATTCCTCTCGGCGCAGGCTAAAGCCTGCGGCTACATTGAGTGCCGCCGCCGAAAACTAACCCCTGACCCCTGCCTTTTCTGCTCACTGCTTACTGCTCACCGCTCACTATTTTCCCCCCCATCACCGTCATCACCGCCCGGCCCTTGAGGGTCCAGCCGTGGAAGGGGCAGTTGCGGGATTTGGAGGCGAACTTCCCCACGTCCACGGTCCACTCCCGGTTAAGGTCGATGAGGGTTAGGTCCGCGGGGGCGCCCACGGCCAGGGTACCGCCGGCCAATCCCAGGATGCGGGCCGGGTTGAGGCTCATCTTGGCGATTAACTGGGACAGGCTGAGGACCCCCTCGTGCACCAGTTTCAGGCTGAGGCCCAGGCTGGTCTCCAGGCCGATGAGGCCGAAGGCCGCGGCCTCAAACTCCAGGTCCTTTTCCAGGGTGCTGTGGGGGGCGTGGTCGCTGGCGATGGCGTCCAGGGCGCCGTCGCGCAAGCCTTCTTTGATCGCGGCCAGATCCGCGGCGCCGCGCAAGGGCGGGTTCACCTTGGCGTTGGTGTCGTAGCCGCCGACCGCGGCGTCGGTCAGGCTGAAGTAGTGGGGCGCGGTCTCGGCGCTCACCTGGAGCCCCGCGGCCTTGGCCCGGCGGATCAGCTCCACCGCGCCCGCGGTGGAGACGTGGGCGATATGCAGGCGGGCGCCGGTGAGGCCGGCCAGGGCCAGGTCCCGGAAGACCATGACCTCCTCCGCCGCCGCCGGGATGCCCTTCAGGCCCAGGGTCAGAGAGACCAGGCCTTCGTGCATCATCCCCCCGCCCCGCAGTTCCAGGTCCTCGCTGTGGGAGATGACCGGCAAGGCGAAGGTGCGGGCATATTCCAGGGCCCGGCGCATGAGCATGGAGTTCATCACCGGCCGGCCGTCGTCGGAGACGGCCACTGCCCCGGCCTCCTTCTGGTCGGCGAATTCGCTCAGGCTCTCCCCCCTGGAACCCATGGAGATGGCGGCCACCGGGTAGACCCGGGCCAGGCCGGCGGCCGCGGCCTGCTCCCGGATAAAGCGGGTCACCGAGGCGGTGTCGTTCACCGGACTGGTGTTGGGCATGGCCGCCACCGCGGTGAAGCCCCCCTGCGCCGCGGCCCGGGTCCCGGTCTCGATGGTCTCTTTGTATTCCTCCCCCGGCTCCCGCAGGTGGACGTGCATATCGATGAGTCCCGGGGTCAGCACCAGGCCCCGGGCCTCCACCACCCGGCGGCCCTCGCCGGGGATGGTCCCCGGGGGCGCAAGCAGGGCGATTTTGCCGTCCGCCAGCAGCAGGTCCATGGGAGCTTCCAGGGCTTGGGCCGGGTCCACCACCAGGGCGCCCTTAATCAGCATCAAGTCTTTTCCCCTCCGATCAAGAGGTAGAGGACGGCCATGCGCACCGCCACTCCGTTGGTCACCTGCTCCAGGATGACGGAGTGGGCCCCGTCGGCCACCTCCGGCGAGATCTCCACCCCCCGGTTCAAGGGCCCCGGATGCATAATGATCGCGTCTTCCTTGGCCAACTCCAGGTGCCGGGGGGCCAGGCCGAAGTGCCGGCTGTATTCCCGCAGGGTGGAGATGAACCCCTGGCCCATGCGCTCCAGTTGTAATCTCAGCATCATGATGACGTCGGCCCCGGCCACCGCCTCCTCCAGGGAATAGGCGACCTCCACTCCCAGGTCGGCAAGATACGGGGGCAGCATGGTGGCGGGGCCGGCCACCGTCACCCGGGAGCCCATCTTGCTGAAGGCCAAAATGTCGGAGCGGGCCACCCGGGAATGGGCAATGTCGCCGACAATGGCCACCTTCAGGCCATCCAGGCGCCCTTTGGCCTCCTGCACCGTGAGCAGGTCCAGGAGGGCCTGGGTGGGGTGCTCATGCAGGCCGTCGCCGGCATTGACCACCCCGCAGCGGAGCTTGCCGGCCAGATAGCTCGGGGCGCCGCTGGCGTAATGGCGCATGACCAAAAGGTCCGGTTGCATGGCTTCCAGGTTGTGGGCGGTGTCCGCCAGGGTCTCGCCCTTCACGGCGCTGGAAGCCGCCACCGTCAGGTTGAGGGTGTCGGCGCTGAGGCGCTTGGCCGCGATCTCAAAGGACATGCGGGTCCGGGTGCTGGGTTCGTAGAACAGGGTCACCACGGTCTTGCCCCGCAAGGTGGGGACCTTCTTGATGGTCCGCCGGGAGATCTCCTTGAGGGAGGCGGCGGTGGAAAGAATAAGGTGGATCTCCCCGACCGAAAGGTCGGCGATGCCCAGCAGATCCTTGTGCCGGAATTCCATGGCGGCTCCTTTTTATCCCCGGCGAGAGATGGCCGGCCGCCAATCTTAGCGGCGAAACAGGTCTGGTCCTGGATAAAATCGGGCCAAATCAGCCGCCAGGAGTGGTTAAGCTAACCCCGGCGGGCCGCCGCAGAACCTGGCCCCGGGGATTTGCCAAAAAAAACCTCCTTGGAAAAAGGAGGCGGGTCTCGATATCCTGGGTTTCGCGGTTCATAGGCAGCCTGCCAGCATCTAGCATTTTTTACCATTCCCCTGAGAGAAATTCAAGAATAATCTCCGGAAATTTTCCCTGGCTGCCGGTTGACAATTTTCCGGGCCGGCCCTATTTAATGCAGAGGACCACGACAACCAGGAGGAAACGGAGATGGCCAGAGAAGTGGTGAAATGGGAACAGTTTGGGGAAGTCTCCCGGCTGCGCCGGGAAATGGACCGTTTCTGGGAGGACTTTTTCGGGCCGGGTCCCGTGTCGCGGCGCGGGGGCGAGGAGTGGAGCCCGGCGGTGGACGTGGCGGAAACCCCCGAAAAGTTGACGGTGAAGGCCGAGGTCCCGGGCATCGAACCCAAAAATCTCGAGATCTCCCTGGTGGGCGATCTCCTCACCATCAAGGGCGAGAAGAAATCGGAGCGGGAGGAGACCAAGGAGAACTACCACCTGGTGGAGCGCAGCCACGGCTCCTTCTCCCGGACCTTGCGGCTGCCCGCCGCGGTGGACGCCGGCAAGATCGAGGCCCAATATGAAAAGGGGGTTCTGACCATTACCTGTCCCAAGAAGGAGGTGGTCAAACCCAAGGCCATCACCATTAAAACCAAAAAAATCGAGACCCCTACAAAAACTACAAAAAGTACCAAAAGTACCAAAAGTATCAAAAAAACGAAAAATACCAAAAATACGAAAAATACGAAAAAGGCGTAAATCCCCCTAGGGGTTTTGGGTTTTTTGGGTCAGAGCCGTCCTGGGCTGTCAGACACCGCCAAGGTTTCAAATCGTCTAGATAGGTGCGGCCCCAGGGGGCGACCTACGAGGAAAGATCCCGTGAGCACGGAAATGGAAGCCGTCATTAAGAACGCCATCGCCCAGGAAGAACTCTCCCACGAATTTTATCTGCGCCTGGCCGACCTGGTGAGCCACGCCGACACCAAAGAGACCCTCCGGTATCTGGCCGGGGAGGAGCTGGAGCACAAGCAGTTCCTGGAGGGCTGTATCACCCCCCAGGGCTGCAAATTGGCCGGCCGCCCCCAAGAGGTCCATCTGGCGGAACTGCTGGAGGCCCCCAGCTTCCACGACGCCCTGTCCCCCAAAGAGGCCCTGGTGGTGGCCATGAAGCGGGAAGAGGGCTCGCAGCGCTTCTATAAATCCCTGGCCGCCTTGCAGCCCCCCGGGGAAATCCGGGATTTCCTGGAGAAGATGGCCCAGGTGGAACTGTCCCACAAGGGAAAGATGGAATATCTCTACGATAACACGGCCTTTCCGGAAGCCTGGTATGAGGGCTGAGGAATGGCCAAAGGCTTCCTCATCGCGCTAGAAGGGGTGGACGGCTCCGGCAAGAGCACCCAGGCCGGGCTGTTGGCCGCCTCCCTGGAAAAGGACGGCCACCGGGTGGTCCTGACCCGGGAACCCACTAACGGCCCCGCCGGGCAGCAGCTCCGGAGATACCTTAAGGGGCCCGGCCGCCATCTCTCTCCGGAAGAGGAGCTCAAACTCTTCATGGAGGACCGCCGGGGGCACGTGTCCCAGATCATCTCACCGTCCCTGGCCCGGGGGAAGATCGTCATCAGCGACCGCTACTACTATTCCTCGGTGGCCTACCAGGGGGCCCTGGGACTGGACCCCGACGATATTTTGGCCGCCAACCAGTCCTTTGCCCCGGCGCCGGACCTGGTGTTCATCCTGGCGCTGCCGGTGGCCGAGGCCCTGCACCGCCTGGCCCGTAAGGGCAAAGAGGCCCGGCAGGTGAGCGAGTCCTTCCCTTATCTGAAACAGGTGGAGGCCATTTACGCCGGTCTTCGGGGCCCCCACTTTCGGCGGGTGGAGGCCTCCCGGCCGCCCCTTTCGGTGCATGCCGCCATCCTGGAAGAGACCCGCAAGGCCCTTAAAGAAGCGGCTGCGGCCTAGAAGCTATTGCAAAACCTTTGGTCTGCCCAAAAATGTCATTCTGAGCGAAGCGAAGAATCTCGTATTTTTAGTGACTTGAGATCCTTCACTTCGTTCAGGATGACAGTGAAATCAGGTTTGCAATAGCTTCTAGTGTCCGGTACCACCTCGCCGGCCGCGGGACCCCGGCTCTCCTGGCTGCCTGCCAACCCTTGACAAACGCCCCTCCCAAAAGTTAAAAATATGCCGTTTGGGCCGTTAACTCAGTTGGTAGAGTATCTGCCTTTTAAGCAGAGAGTCGTTGGTTCGAATCCAACACGGCCCACAAAAAGCCTCTCCGTCCCCATCGTCTAGCCTGGTCCAGGACACCGGCCTTTCACGCCGGCGACACCGGTTCAAATCCGGTTGGGGACGCCATATAACAAGCAGTACCTGACACTTTTGCCCAATTGGACCAATCCGTTAGCATCCTTCAGCATCGAGTAAATTTTAGTTGACATGGTGATCAAAGGTGCTTATGCTGAAATCACAGTAAAAAGCTAAACCCGCCGCGAGGCGGGGGCGGAAAGCCACGGGTCTTTATGAGATAGCCGGGTTGCCTGGAAAGAGGCAGTCCGGTTTTTTTATTGCCTTGGGCAGGAGTCAGGCGCCTGGGAAGGTGCCGCCGCCTAAGCTCGGTTAAACTTGGAGGGAGCGGCTAATCTCTAAGGAGAGCCAAAAGACTAAAACTCATTAACCGAAAAACCCCACATCATTAATAATGGTAACGAACAGCAAGGGGGTAATCAAATGAAGATCACCAGAATGGATCAAGCATTAACGCTGTTGATCGTGTTAGCAGTCTATGGTTGGTTGGGAAGCATGCTGATTTTAAGATTTGACGTAATTAACATAGCGCTATGTTGAACTGCACCCCCCGGGGAACATTATTCATTCACGGAGCAGCCCGAGGCGGGGCGGGATTTGAGGACAGAAAAATGACCAGCGTTAAACGGATCTTTCTGACCCTGGCGGGCTGGAGGAGGTTCAGGAAGAGTTAACCAGCTTTTCTCTATTGGCATCTTCGACCCCACCACCGGCCAGATGACCGGTCCGTAAATTTTTCCCAAAATACTAAAAAGTACGAATCCCCACCCACCTCCTGATTGCAACTTATACGCCAGGAAGCAGGACTGAGATATCAAGAGCCCCACCCGCGAACGGTTGTCCTGATTCCCCCGCTTACATCCCCAGGTAGGCCTGGCGCACCAGGTCGCACTGCAACAGCTCTCTACCAGAGCCTTCCATGACGATGCGGCCAGTCTGCAACACGTAAGCCCGGTGGCAGACCTGCAAGGCCTCGAACACGTTCTGTTCGACCAGGAGCACGGTGACGCCAGCGGCCGCGATATGTTCCACGGTACGGAAGATCTCGGTGACCAGCTTGGGCATGATGCCCATGGAGGGCTCGTCCAGCATGAGAAGCTCGGGCCGGGACATGAGCCCCCGGGCAATCGCCACCTGCTGCTGCTCGCCGCCCGAAAGCGTTCCGGCGCGCTGGCCGGCGCGCTCTTTGAGCCAAGGGAACAACCGCAGGACTGACTCAAAGCTTTCGGCAATCTGTTCCTGGGATTTTATGGTGTAGGCTCCGAGCCGCAGGTTGTCCCACACCGACAGGCGCGGAAAAAGCCGCCGCCCCTCCGGCACCAGGGAGATCTTCTTCCTGACGATATCATAGGCAGGCTGGCCGGAGATTACCTGGTCGTTCAGGCGGATCTCCCCCTGCATAGGCTTTAGCAGGCCCATGATCGTCTTGAGCAGGGTAGTCTTGCCGGCCCCGTTCGAGCCGATCAGGGAAACGACCTCGCCGTGTTTGACTTCGAACGAGACATCCTGGATGGCCAAAAGCCCCTTGTAGCCCACGGACAAATTATGGACAGACAGCATCGTACCGATCTCCCAGGTAAGCTCGGATTACCTCGCGGTCTGCCACCACTTCTTTGGGTGAACCCTCTGCGATCTTGCGGCCGGAGTTGAGCACGATCACCCGGTCGGAAAGCTCCATTACCGCCTCCATGACATGCTCCACCACGACTATGGTGATCCCCCTGGCCCGCACTTTGCGGATCAGCCCGATCATCTCCCGCAGTTCCACCGTCGTGAGCCCCGCCATGGACTCGTCCAGCATCAGCAACTCGGGCTCCATCGCCAGGGCCATGGATACTTCGAGCCGTTTCTTGTCGGAAACGCTCAGCGCCTGGGCGTTGTAGTTCCGCTTCGCCACCAAGCCCGTGAAGGCCAGCACCTCCTCGGCATTTACGCGCACGTCCCTCACGCGGACGTGCCGCAGGAAGCCGCCGGCCATGACGTTTTCCAGCACGGTCATGTCGCTGATCACCTGGGTGATCTGGAAGGTGCGCACGGCGCCCAGCTTGGCGATGGTGTGCGGTTTCCGGTTGGTGATATCCAGGCCCTTGAAGAGCACCCGGCCCTGGTCCAGGCGGTGGAACCCCGTGATGCAATTGAACAGCGTACTCTTACCCGCGCCGTTGGGACCGATGATACTTAAGATCTGTCCCCCGCTCACCTGGAAAGAGATATCCTCATTGGCCCGCAGCCCGCCAAAAGATTTGCTGACGCCCTGCAGCTCCAGCAATAGCGAAGCGTTCATTTCTTCCTCTGCTCCGGCTCGGCGATGGCTCCCCACACGCCGTTGGGCCGATACATCGAGATTACGGTGATCAGGGCGCCGTAAATGATCATGTCAAACCCCGTGCCTTTGTAGCCCAGCCAGGCCCGGGAATACTCGGAGAAGGGGATCAGGATGGCCGCCCCGACCACCGGCCCCAGCACCGTGGTCGCCCCGCCCAGCATAGCCACCAGCACTATTTGGACTGAAATCGCCAGGGTCATCACGCTCGCCGGGTCAATGTAGAGAATATACTGGGCATAGAAAGTCCCGGCCATCGAGGTAAGGAAGGCGCTGAGCATGATGGCGTATAGGCGGTAGCGCACTACGTTTACCCCCAGCACCTGTGCGACTTCATGACTCTCTTTGATCGCCCGGAAGTAGTAACCCATCTTGGAAGTGGACACCAGGCGGCCAACCGCCAGGGCGAGCAGCAGGAAGGCCATTATGATGTAGCAGTAAGGCAGCTTGCTGGAATTGAAAATGAAGTGGGCCAGGGACCCTTTCCCCATGGGAATGGTAAGCCCCTCCGCCGCTCCCACCATTTCCCAGTTGTTGAAAACAATTCGGACGATCTCTGCGAAGGCGATGCTGGCAATGGCGAAGTAATGGCCGCGCAGATTGGAGCAGGGGTAACCGATGCCCGCGCCCACCAGGGAAGAGATAATCCCGCCTGCCACCAGACCGATCCACGGGCTGACATTGAAGGTCAATAGCAGGAAGGAGGAGGTGTAGGCCCCGATCCCGAAAAAGGCCGCCTGTCCGAACGAGAACATGCCCGCATAGCCGCCCATGATGTTCCACGCCACTCCGCACATGGCGAAGATGCAGGTGAGGATCAGGACATGTTGGCCAAACGGGACAATCAACAGCGGCAGGATGAAAAACAGCGCCAGCACCGCGCCACCCATGGTCAATTGTTTGCCGGTGACCCCGCGCATCCCTACCATCCCATGAGTCCTTGCGGCCTGATCCAGACCGTGATCAGGTATATGAGGAAGACGATTGCCAGCTTGTAGGCCGGGTTAAAAATATATCCGCCCACCGTCTGGGCGACCCCCACAATGATACCGGCGATGAATGCCCCTTCGATGCTGCCGAACCCGCCCAGCGCCACGATGCAAAAGCAAATCAAACCGAAGGTCCCGCCTACGAAAGGATAAATGTAGTAATGGGTGGCGAGCAGCGCCCCGGCCACCCCCACCAAAGCACAGCCGATGCCGAAAGTAAGCGAGTTGATGCGCTCGGTGTTGATGCCCATGATCAACGCGGCTTCACGGTCCATTTCCACTGCCAGGATGGCCTTGCCAGTACGGGTATGGCGCAGAAACCAGAAGACCGCGAAGGAGGTAAGGATGCTGCCTATCGAGCTGACCACCTTGGGGACGCTGAGAATGATGCCGGAGATGTGCCAGGTGCCGGACAAGATCGTATGTCCGATGGAGCGGTAATTCGGGGTCCAGATAAGGGCGGCGAAGTTTGCCAGAAAGATGCTGATGCCAAAGGTCACCACCAGTTGCGCCAGAAGAGGCCCGGTCATCACCTTGCTGATGATGAACCGATAAATGAACATCCCCAGCAAGAAGAGGGCCGCCGCGTTGAGCGGTATCGAGAACAGGGGATCGACGCCCGCCAGCGTGTAGAGCCAGTAGGAGAGGAACATGCCGATCATGAGGAATTCGCCGT
>CAWEWX010000022.1:0-10187 GCA_963812655.1 uncultured delta proteobacterium
AGCTTGCTCAGGTCAGAAAGTTCCCGGATATCGTCGGGGGAGACCCCGGCCGCGTCCAGGTGAGCCCGGTAAAAGCTGGACCCTTCATAGGCGTGGCGCACGGTCCACTTGAGGCCGGCGAGCTGGTGGGACTTAAGCTCCTCCACGGTTTTAAACGGCGGCATAAAGGTTTGCTTGCTCAAGTTCGGCTTCTCCAGTCTGATATTGGTGAATCCCGCGGCGCCCAAGCGGGACGCCGCCGGGTTGCGGGCGGAACCAGCGCCCAGAAAGGCGCAGCGCAGTTCCGGGTCCAGCAGGAGTTGCTCACTTTGGCCCTGGCCCACGATGCGGCCGTTGGCCAAAAGATAAGCGGAGCCGGAGGCGGTCAGGGCCCGGGCGGCGTTTTGCTCCACCAGGAGGATAGTCACGTGGGCCCGGGTGAGCCGGTGGATGAGGTCGAAAATCTCGTCGGTGATGAGGGGGGCGAGACCCAGGGAAGGCTCGTCCAGCAACAGGAGCCGGGGTTTGGCCATGAGGGCCCGGCCCATGGCCACCATCTGCTGCTCCCCGCCGGAAAGCGTATTAGTGCGCTGGTTGACCCGCTCGCCCAAACGGGGGAAGCGGGCCAAGACTTCCTCCAGGCGGCGGGCCATTTCCGGGCGGCCGAGGCGTAAGGCCAGGGCGCCCAGCTCCAGGTTCTCCCGGACGGTGAGGTCGCCGAACATCTCCCGGCCCTCGGGGCAGAGGGCCACCCCCAGGGCGGCCATGGCCGCGGGGGACTTGCCGGTGACCTCTTGAGCGTCCAGGAAGATGCGGCCGCCGGAAGGAGGGACGAGGCCCATGATGGCCTTGAGCAGGCTGGTCTTGCCCGCGCCGTTGGCGCCCACCAGGGCCACGGTCTCGCCCGGGGCCACCTGCAAATCCAGGCCGAACAGCGCCTGGGCGGCGCCGTAGTGCAGCGTCAGGTTATCGATGCGGAGCAAGGGAGCTGGGGTGGTAGCGGTCATAGCCCTATAGAATTATATATGTATCCCGGCCACTTGACCAGGGCAGTTCGGAACCAGGCCATATTTCCTGCAGTTTAAGATGACCTCAGGCGGTGAGGCTCATGCGGCCCAGATAGGCCTCCAGGACTAAGGGATTGTGGCGGACCTCGTCGGGGCTCCCCGCGGCGATACGGCTGCCACCATCCAGGACCACCACCTGGTCCGAGACCCCCATGACCAGTTCCATGTCATGTTCCACCAGGATCATGGTGTTTCCATAGAGCCGCATCTGGCGGATGAGACCGGCGATCTGGGCGGTCTCATCGGGGTTGAGGCCCGCCACCGGCTCATCCAACAGGGTGAGCCGGGGCTGGGAGACGAAAGCCCGGGCCATCTCCACCCTTTTTTTGTCGCCATAGGGTAACGCCCCCGCGGGCACGCCGGCCTTGTCCGCCAGGCCGAAGGTATCCAGGACCTCCATGGCCGATAGCCTAAGGCGGCGCTCCCGGTGACGCAACCCGGGGGGGCGGAGCAGGGCCTGGAGCATGGAGGCCCCGGCCTGGACGGTCAGGCCGCAGAGCACATTGTCCAGAACGGAAAGGCGCGGGAAAATGCGCAGGTTTTGGAAGGTGCGGGAGATGCCCATTCGGGCTACGCGGTGAGACGGCACCCCGGCGAGATTGGCGCCAGCGAAGAGGATGCCTCCGGCATCGGGCCGGGTGACCCCGGAGAGACAGTTCAGGAGGGTGGTCTTGCCCGCGCCGTTAGGGCCGATGAGGGCGGTGACTTTGCCTCGCTCCACCCAGAAAGAGACATCCGCCAGGGCCGGCAAACCGCCGAAATGTTTGGTGAGGCCAGATATCCGGAGGAGCGGTTGGCTCTGGAGGTCTTCCATAATCATATTAGCCCCCAAGACACGGGGTGAATATCTTACAATTTTGATACATTAGCTTCCGGCCGCCAGATGGCGACGGGCCTGACGGGTTTTGATGAGATCCAGCAACCCGGAAACAAATCCCTGGGGCAGGAAAAGGAGAATTATGACCAGGATCACGCCGTGGATGATGTCGTTGTAGGTTTCCAAGAAGTCCAACAAATGGGGCAGGAGGGTGATGAACGCCACCCCGAAGAGGGTGCCCCAGATGGAACCCATGCCGCCCACCACCACCATGATGACCAGGTCCAGGGATTTGAAGATGCTGAAGGCGTCCGGGTTGACGTAGCCGAAATAATGGGCGTAGAGGCTACCAGCCACCGAAGCAAAGACCGCGGAGAGGATGAAGACCCGGATTTTCTCCCGTTTCACATCCACCCCGAAGGAAGCGGCGGCCACCTCGTCTTGGGCCAGGGCGGCCAAACCCCGTCCCACCCCGCTGCGCACCAGATTGAGGCATAAGGTCAGGGCCACCAGGGCAAAGGTCCAGACCAGGTAGTGGAACTTGAGGTCGCTGTTGAACGAGACCCCGAAAAGGGATAGCGACGGCACGCCCGAGAGGCCACTGGGCCCGCCGGTGACCTCATCCCACTGCACCAGGATGCTGCTGATGACATAGTTGAAACCCAGGGTGGCCATGGCCAGGTAATGGCCGGAGAGCCTGAGGGTGGGAACGCCCAGGATCAGCGCCACCAGGGCCACGGCCGCGGCAGTGAGCCCCATGGCGGGCCAGGGCGGGAAATGATAGGTGGCGGTGAGGATGGCGGAACCATAGGCCCCCAGGCCGAAGAAGGCGGCGTGCCCCAGGGAAATCTGGCCGGCATAGCCGGTGAACAGGTTCAGCCCCAGGACCACGATGACATAGAGGCCGATGAGGTTGAGGATGCCCAGGTTGTATGGGTTGCGGAGCAACAGGGGGGTAAGGACCAGGACCAGAGAGAGGAGACAGACCAGCAGGCCGGAGCGGTGGCGCACGACGAACAATTTGCTGGTCTCAAGGGTTGGCACGCCGCGCGGCCTCCACCCCGGCGCCAAAGGCCCGGAGGTTCGATTCCCGGAAACGGGCCGGGGACCTGGCGGTAATGACGTTTTCCATGAGTTGGGGGTCGCAGAACAGGGCCCCTTGCCCCACGGCGTATCCCAGGAGAATGAGGTTGGCCGCCACGGGCGCCTCCAGTTGCTGCGCCATGGTCCGGGCATCGAGGTGCCAGTAATCGCCTGGAGTGTCGGAATTGACGAAGCGCGCCGCGTCCGGCTTCAGGTAGAAACCGTGAACGGTTAGGTTTTTCAAGGTTAGGAAGAGCCCCACGTCCGCGGCGCCGGCCGGAATCAAAGGCCCCCGGAAGGGACCCACCTTGATCATGGAGATGACGGTGCCGCCGCGTTGGGCCATGCCGTGGGTCTCGGAGGTCAGGACCGGGAAGTGGGCGGCAAAGGCGGCTTCCGCCAGCAGGCGGGTGAGGGTGAGGGCACCCTGCCCTCCCAGGCCGCTGACGATGATCTGCTGTTTCACGGCCGCTCCCGGGGGGCAGCCGTGATGGACCCGGCCGGGCAGACGTGGACGCAGAAGCCGCAACCGATGCAGCGCTCGCCGTCGATGACCACCTGGTCGGTGGCCTCATTCAGGGCCAGCCCGGGACATTCAAAATCGTCCAGGCAGTGCCGGCAACCGGTGCAATCCTCGGTGACGCACATCTCGTAAGCCGGCTGGGCTTTTCTGGCGTCTTTGTCCAGGAGGCAGGGATGCCGGGCAATGAGCACCGCCACCCCGCCCGCTTCGCTCCGGCAATACTGCTCCGCGTCTTTTAAATGGGAGGCGAAGGCCTTAAGGTCGTAAGGGTCGCACTCCTGTAAGAAGCGGACGCCGCTAGCCCGCACCAGGTCGGCGATGAAAACCCGGGTCGCCGGCTCGCCCATGGCGGTGAGGCCGAGCTCCGGGGTGGGCTGGTGGCCGGTCATGGCGGTGGTGGCGTTGTCCAGGATGACCAGGATAAAGCGGGCCCGGTGGAACACGGCGTTAATCAGGGCCGGGACGCCGGAGTGGAAAAAGGTGGAGTCCCCGATGGTGGCCACGATGGTGGGCAGGTCGTCACCAGCCGCGGCGTAGGCGTGGTAAAAGCCGGCGGCCTGGCTGATGCCGGCGCCCATGCAATGGCAGGTGTCCACCGCGCCCAGGTTCATCCCCAGGGTGTAGCAGCCGATGTCGCTGGGGAAGATGCCGTGGGGGAAAGTCTCCCGGATGGCGTAGAAGGCGGCCCGGTGGGCGCAACCGGCGCACAGGGTCGGCCGGGTGAGTTCTCCCTGGGGGCCGCCCAGGGCCGGACTGAGCGGCAGCGAAAGGGCGCGCTCCAGGACGGCTTGGATGACTTCGGGGGTGAGTTCCCCTTCATTGGGTACGGCTTGAGAGCCCCTTCCCTGGACCGCGGCGCACGCCAATTGGGTTTCGATGACCGGATAGGTCTCTTCCAGGACCAGGACTTTTTGGTAACCGGAGACAATCTGTTGGATAAAGCCCCGGTTAAGGGGATAGGGCAGGGTTACCTGATAGCAATCGATGCGGCCCAAGAGCCCCAACTCCATGAGGACATCCCAGGCGTGGGCGAATGCCACGCCCGAAGCGATGAGGCAAGTTCCGGCATGGGAGCCGTCCCCGGGCGTCAGGATGGGGGCAAACTCGTCTGCGGCCGCGAGCTGCCGGATTTTTTCATTGAGGAGGCGGTGCAGTTCCCGCAGGTATTGGGGGGTGGCGCACCAGCGTCGGGGATTCTTCTCGAAGCGGGCCGACCGCGCCAGGGGCTCGGGGGCGGCCAGGGGCACATTCTGGCGGGCGTGGCAGACCCGGGTGGTGGGGCGGAGCATCACCGGCAGCTCGTATTTTTCGGAGATTTCGTAAGCCCGGCGAATCATCTCTTTGGCTTCCCGCGGGCTGCTGGGGTCCAGTACCGGCACCTTGGCGAACATGGCAAAGAAACGGCTGTCCTGCTCCGTCTGGGAACTGTGGGGGCCGGGATCGTCGGCGGAAATGACCACCAGGCCGCCCTTGACGCCCAGGTAAGCGGAGCGCATAAAGGGGTCCGAGGCCACGTTGAGGCCCACCTGCTTCATGGAGACCGCGGAGCGGCGGCCGGTGTAGGAATTGGCCAGGGCCACTTCATAGGCCACCTTTTCGTTTACCGACCACTCGGCGTGCACCGGGGCGCCGGTCTCTTTGGCAAAGGCCACCACCGCGGAGAGGATCTCGGAAGCCGGGGTGCCGGGATAGGAGGCCGCGAGGGTGACGCCGGCCTCGATGAGCCCCCGGGCGATGGCTTCGTTGCCCATGAGGATGCGTTCGGGGTTCTGCTGCGTAGCCATAGTTCCGCGTCAATCCTAGGTTAAACACACATATCAATGGAAGGCTTGCTTAACATGGCCTTCCTGGCGTTTCTTCTCCCCGGCCCGCGGTCAAAAGTGATGAGTTGTCCCCTTTAAAGTGCCGGTTAGGCCTCTCCCCCCAGCAGACCCCGGGGGCGGATGAACAGGACCAAAAGGAGCACGACAAAGGCGATGACGTCCTTATAGGCGCTGCTGATATAGGCGGCGCCCAGGCTTTCCAGGAGCCCCAGGAGCAGCCCGCCGGCAATAGCCCCGGGAAAGGAGCCGAACCCACCCAGGATGGCGGCGGCGAATCCCTTGAGTCCCAGCAGCACCCCCACGTCATAGCTCAAGGTGGTGATGGGGGTCACCAGGCAACCGGCCAGGCCCCCCAGGGCGCCGGCCAGGGCAAAGCTCAGGGCCTTGACCTGCCCGACTTTAAGGCCCACCATCGCCGCGGCTTCGGCATTGGCCGCCACTCCCCGCATGGCCAAACCCAAAGAGGTCTTCCGGAAGAACAGAACCAGGCAGACGATGGCCACGGCAGTAAGCCCCAGAATCCATAAGGTTTGAGGGAGGATCGTCGCGCCGAGCCAGCGGACCGGCTCTTCTCCCGACAGCGACGGCACGGCCATGCGGTTTTTGCCCCAGATGAGCTTCATGACTCCCCGCAGGATGATGGAGATCCCGATGGTCAGGAAGATCAGCACCAGGCGGCTCTGGGAGCGGGATGGCCGGAGGCCCAGGACCTCGACCCACCAGGCTATTAGCGTCACTCCCGCCACTGCCACGACCAGGGCGGCGGCCATGGGCAACCCTGCGGCAAACAGGGCACTGAACAGCAGCATGCCGCCCAGGGAGACGAAATCCACCTGGGTGAAATTGACGATCCCCATGGTGTTATGCACCACTCCGAAGCCCAGGGCCACCAAGGCGTAAATCGCCCCGCCGGTCAATCCGGCAAAGATGAACTGCACGAGATCGCTGAGAGTCCCCATGATTAAGGCTCGAAGAAGGTGTACCCCCTAGGGGGCGTTCGGGCGCCGAGGCCAATTCTTAAAAATTCTAAAATATCCGAAGGTTGCGGGGCTGTCAACCACCACCACGGCAAACCGTCCTGAGACGGTTACTTTCACCTCGAAGGAAATAATCTTGTCAGGCTCGTTGCATAAAAGTAATTTAATCGTAAATGGAAGAGGAAGTAAGCATTGCCGGGGCGGAAGCAAGTCTGGAAGGCCGGCTGCTGGCGGGAGACGGCGGCGGGGGGGTGGTCATCACCCATCCCCATCCCCTGTTAGGCGGGAGTATGGATAACAATGTGGTCTGCACCGCATGGCGTTCGAATCCTGCCAGGCGCGCCAACCATTTCATGAAGTTAGCCGAGTTATTTTTCAATTATCGTTCACTTGGTCAACGATTTGGTCAACGCATTGCATTTGCCCATCTAACCACTCGGTATATTTCGCCATGGCGCGGTGGAGGTCGTCCTCAGAGGGGGCCAGGTAGTGAAGGTCCATTCCTTGCAGGCCTTGTTTCTCCTTTAGCGATGATTATCTTTTACGCGGAGAACAAGAACCTCAAGTGTAACGCGGGCAGTTCGCTGACGATCTACACCATAACAAGGAGAAAGGGAGGCGAGGGTGATGACGACCCAGGAAGAGAAAAAGGAATGTGACCTGTGCGGTTATACCGCTGCCGGCAAATTCACCGGGGATATCTGCCCTCAATGCAACTTGACCTATTGGCGATGTAGCAAGTGCAACTTTACGATCAGCGCGACCAGGCCCCCGGAAACGTGTCCCAGCTGTCACCAGAATTGCGATTTCCTGAATATCACCTGCTATACGCCGGATTGTGGCGGTCCCGGCCATATTGATCCCCAGCTGTAATGCCGGGCGGCGGTGGGTTCAAGGATTTCAGGGGTCCTGCCCCGGCCCCGGCATTACCCCGCCCATAGGTGGCCCTGAAGAGAGGCGTCTCCTTATAGGGGCCGGCTGATTTTAGCCATTCATATACCTCTCTGGCAATATCCCTATCAGGCTGGCGGGTGGGCCTTTTTTTGAAAATTGTCAATGGCCAGCGTCAAGGCCTCGGCTCCCAGATTAGAGCAGTGCATTTTATTTGCGGGCAGGCCCCCCAGGGTTTCGGCCACCAGTTTATTGGTAATCTTCTTGGCCTCCTCCAGTTCCTTGCCTTTCGCCATTTCGCTCACCATGCTGGAAACGGCGATTGCGGCTACACAGCCAAAGGTCTGGAACTTTACGTCCTCCAGGCGGTTGTCTTTGACTTTGATATAAAACGTCATCATATCCCCACAGACGGGATTACCCACCTCGCCAATGCCGTCGGCATCTTCGATAACCCCGGCATTGCGAGGATTGTTGAAATGATCCATCACAGTTTTGCTGTACATAACAGACTCCTTATTCCGCAGAGCGGGGCCCTGCCCCGTTCATCACATCGGCCAGGGTAATGGAATACAACTTGTCAAACAGCGCCCGGCCTGCTTCCTTCCAAAGCCCACGCGTCAGGCAGGTTTGAAAGCGCTCACAAACTTTATCATTATGGGCACACTCCACTAAACTCGTGCCATCTTCCAATAAGGCCACGATCTCTCCCACCGTAATCTCTTCCGGGGCCAGGGCCAGGGCATGACCACCTTTGGGGCCGCGCACACTCCGGATATAATCGGCCTTCTTCAAGGGAATGATGATCTGCTCCAGATATTTCACCGAGATTCCCTGCCGCGTGGCGACCTGAGCCAGGTGAATGGGCCCCTCCTTATAATGTTGGGCCATATCCAGCATCAGGCGGGTGCCATAGCGGCTTTTGGCGGAGAGCTTCATGTTTAGGCTTCCGCCCTTGCGGCCATTTTCTTCCGCCAGACCGGAGAGAAAGCCCGGAGGTTTTCTACCGCCTGGGGCAGGTGCTCCAGGACATGGTGCACTTCTGCTTCCTGGTTATCGCGATTCAGGGTAAAAACCAGGGAACCCTGGGCCACTTCCGGATTGATGCCGATGGCGCCCAAAACCGGCGAGGTCTTGAGCGCCTTGGAGGCGCAGGCCGAACCGGTGTTGGCATAGATTCCCTGGCTACTCAACTTGAAAACCAGAGCCTCGCCTTCTATGCCTTCAAAGCAAAAGCTGGCATGTCCTGGCAGTCTCATTGCCGGATGCCCGGTATAAAGGACGTGGGGGACATTCTTCTGGACTCCGGCGACCAAAAGATCCCTCAGCTTTGCCAGGTAGACGGCTTTCTCAGCCAACTCCGACAAAGCTAGCTCCGCCGCCCTTCCCAAGCTTACAATGCCGGGGATATTCTCGGTGCCACCCCGCCTGCCGCTTTCTTGAATGCCACCGTTGAGCTGGGGCACCAGCCGCAGTTTGTTGCGAAAATACAAAGCTCCGATGCCTTTGGCTGCTCCCAGCGCCGGGCCTGAAATGGTTAACAGATCCACGTCCATCTCTTTGACATCCACCGGCACCTGGCCCACGCTAGCCACGGCATCGGTGTGGAAAGGGACTCCTGCCGCCCGGCACACCGCCACCAAATCGGAGATATCCTGGAGGGTGCCGATCTCATTACTGCCGTGACCAATGGATACCATTACCGTGGCTGGGGTGAGGGCCTTTTTGAGACGTTCAGGGTCAACCCGACCGTAACTGTCTACGGGCAGGAAGGTTACTTCAAAATCGAAAAACTTCTCCAGGAATCTCGCCGAATTAAGCACCGAGTGGTGTTCGATGGCCGAAACGATCAGGTGTTTGCCTCGCTTTAAAAAATTGGCCAGGGACATGCCCTTGATGGCCAGGTTATTGGCTTCCGCACCCGAGGAGGTGAAGATAATCTCCTCGCTTCGGGCCCCGATTAGCCGGGCCACCTTTTCGCGCTGCTCTTCCATGACCTCTTTGATTTCAGATCCCAGGTCATACACGGCAGAGGGATTGCCAAAACGTTCAACAAAGAAAGGCATCATGGCTGCCAATACTTCGGGGCGAACCGGGGTGGCCGCCGTGTGATCCATATAGGCTCGTTTCATGGCCCTGTCCTCAGGATAGCTTCTTTATGTAAAGCTTATAGCAATCATCGCAGGCATCTTCGCAGATACCCATGAATTCTTGCCCGTGTTTGGCACACCAGGCTGGAATGTCTTCCAAGGCGCCGTCGTAATCGGTCAATATTTCCAGCACCTGACCCTGCTTCAGGTCTTTCATTAACTCCATCGGCTCCAGGAGGTGCATCGGACAAGCACGATATACCAAGTCAGCCGTGGCGTCAGCTGGGCAATGATCCAAGAATTTCATGGCCTTTCTCCAGGATTATATGTTAATGTTTACTATGTTACTCTATATTAATTATGTATACATTATAATGGTCGATTAGACGAAGTCAAGGGGGGGTGACAAAAAATTTAACGGGCGAAGGGAGATGATGCAGGCAGTATTTGAAAATTACTTCACCGGTTTTGGACGACTTTATTCGATCTAAAACCATGCCATAATCAGCTCAGCTTTGGAGTCTTGGCCGACTGGCTCCTCACCTTGATTTTCCCATCGCATCTGGTAAAAACAATGTACAAAGGGCAATGATGAGGTAGGAGGCAAGGAGGGGTTATGGCGCGCCTATTTCCAATATTCTTGGGATTTTTGCTCCTGGTGTGCAATGGCACCACAGCCTGGGCAACGAGCGCCAGGGCCATGGCCCTGCGGCAAGCCAACGGGCTGACCACTTACAACCCGCCCGAGAAATTTCTGGCCGCAAATTTCGTGGCCGACGAGATGAACCCCGCGTTCATTTTCGGTCCGGTGAAGGACTTCGCTGGCTCCCGCAAATGCCCTACGACCTGGCTCATCGAGGCGGGTGATAAAAATCTCCCGGCCGGGCCAGGCGGCCCGAATATACTGGCGGAGTATACCGTCTACCTGGAGGAGGAC
>CAWEWX010000023.1:0-160954 GCA_963812655.1 uncultured delta proteobacterium
CAAAAAATTTAACGGGCGAAGGGAGATGATGCAGGCAGTATTTGAAAATTACTTCACCGGTTTTGGACGACTTTATTCGATCTAAAACCATGCTTCTCTCCGGGAATCTCTGGCGAGCTCCATTTGATTCTTGGCAGCCAAGGTGGCTCCGTTAATGAAACCTATGATATCCAAGCCACCCATTACACCCCCCATTGGCAGGGGGCGCCTGGCTTTAGCCAGGCTGTAATGGTTAGGCCTTCCACAGACCGTGCAGATTACAATATTCCCGCGCCACCACCTTCTCAGCCTCAATGGCAAAAGTGGCTTCCGGCGCTTCTCCCGGACTCAGGAATTGGCGGTAGGCTTTGCCGTCGGCAATGACCTCGATCCATTCGATGTAGTGGTTCTGCTCCATGGGATGGGCGACGCTCCCCACCTTTATTTTAAAGCCCGCGGCGGTCTTCTCGATAACCGGCACATGCTTTTCCTTGGCAGCATCTACCGTATTCTCCGACATCAGTTGCATGGGAGCGCCGCAACATACCAGAGCGCCGGCTCCAGAATGCAGCATGGACACCAGGTTTCCACAGATTTCACATTTGTAAACCTGCAATTTCTCAGTCATATCTTACTCCTTAGTAATTTGCTTGGCTGGGGGGTCACGTGTCGCAATGGCTCGACTGCTCGGCCACCGAACCGGGCCCTGCCAGGGGTCGGAACATTTTCTTGCTTGATCCGCAGCATGGGCACTTCCAGTCTTCAGGGAGGTCCTCAAAACGGGTTCCCGGAGGGATCTTCCCCTTCTTATCCCCCCGGGCCGGGTCATAGATATAACCACAGTTGGTAACCTGGCACTGCCACATCTCTTCCGGTTTTGACATCACATCCTCCTGGATAATTCCCCCTTTCAGGTTAATTTCACTGGGTGGGGGAGATTGAGCCAGATATCAGTTTTAGGGAGTTGAGTGAGAGGGGTGGTCGAGGACCCCGTCCCCCTAAAAATAAGAGGAAAAATTCGGGAAACAAGGCAACGCCGGATTTTTTGCCTCTTCACCTCAGCCCCCATCCAGAGGGACAGAGGCAAGAACCGGCACGGCAACGGCTCAACCTCCCTCCGCACACAAAAGGCGCCTGGCTCCGCGGGGAAGCCAGGCGCCTCGGTTTCTTGCCAGGCCGGTGGAGGCGGGGTAACCCCGCGCCTTACGGGAGTAGGGGAAGGTTACTCTTCCTCTTCCGCGGCCTTGGGCTTGAGGTGTTCGGGGATGATGGCCATCTTGATGAGCAGCGGCTTCAGGAAGGTCTGCTTGATGCCCAGTTCGTACACCTCTTCCAGGTCCCGGATGGCGTCCCAGCAGTTGTGGCAGGGAGTAACCACCAATTTGGCGCCGGTGGCCAGGATCTGGTCCCGCTTGACCTTCAGGCCGACGTTGCGCTGCTGCCGGTAGATGCCGATGCCGTTTAAGCCGCCGCCGCCGCCGCAGCAGTAGTTGTACTCCCGGTTCGGGGTCATCTCCACGAAGTAGCCCGGCTCCACCAGGTAGCTCATGATCTCCCGGGTGACGTCCGCCAAACCGTAGTTGCGGATATAGTTGCAGGAGTCCTGCAAGGTCACCGGCTCCTTGAGGCGTTTGGCCGGGTCGATCTTGATCTTGCCGGTGCGCAGGGCCTCGGCGACCCACTCGGTGTAGTGCAGGTAAGGCCTCGGCGGGAGTCCGTCCTGGCGGCCCGCCCAGTAAGGCCCCTCGATGACCGTGGCCCGGTGGGCGTGGCCGCATTCCGTCCCCACGACCCGCTTGGGCTTGAGCCGTTCCATGGCCCCATAGACGCTCTCCACCATCACCTTGCAGGCGCCCCAGTCCCCGGCGAACATCGATAGACTGGTCTGTTCCCAACCCTCGCTGGGCACCGTCCAGTTCTCGCCGGCAATATGGAAGAGGATGGCGGCCTCGGCGATATCCTCGGGATAGTGCTTGGGCTCCCGGGCGTTCAAGGTGTACATCAGGTCGGCGCCCTCTTTGTCCACCGGGATCTCCAGGCCGGGCCACTCGTCCTGCTGCTCGTCAGCCATCCACTCGCAGGTCTCCACCCAGTCCTCGGAGGTCACGTCCATCTGGGCATGGTAGATGCGGTGCATACCGGTGCCGATCTTCAGCTCCCAGGGGACGAAACCCTGGGAGAAACAGAGGCCCCGCAGGTAGCCGAACATGACGCCCATGTCGATACCATAAGGGCAGAAGGAGCCGCAGCGGTTGCAGCAAGTGCACTTGGACCAAGCCACGTCCATGCAGTAGCGCATGTGGGCGTTGTCCACCTCGCCGCGGCGCTGGACGATCTTCCCCAGGGTGGACTGGATCTTGTACGACGGCACCTGGGTGGGGTCCCGCTGGTTGGCCAGGTAGAAGAAGCAGGTGTCGGCGCACAAGGCGCAATGGGAACAGATCTCCAGCCAGGTGCGCAGGCGCGACTTCAGGCTGGCCGCCAGGGTGTTCTTGAGCTTCTCTTGGTCGACGTCGAGACGCTTCATCTCCTCGTAATATATTTTGCCGCTTTTATCGGCTAGCAACGCATCGAGATACTCTTTGGCATCTACGGTATTCTTGTTGCAAAGGGTTCCTTCCGGCATGGCTTTTCACTCCTTAAAGTACGGCCCGCTTTGCTGGGGGGGGCCACCCGCGCCCGGAATCGGCCTTAGCTTCGTGGCAGGGGTTTCCCGGAAACTTTTCTCTCTATATTATACCATATTTGTTCCATACCAATCACCAGGCAAAGCCTTTCCCCTTATAGCCGCGTTTGATGCCAAAGTCGGCGCCGATCTGGCCCCGGGAGAGGAAGAAACCCACCACATGGAAAAGCTTGGTGAAGGGAATGGCGATGAGCAGGAGCTCGCCACTCAGGATGTGGGAGTAAAGCCAGAGCTGATAGTGGGGGGCCTGGTGCACCGCCAGAAATCCGGTGACAAAGGGGGCGACGCTGAGCAGCAGCAGCAAGAAGTCATAGCAGGTGGTAACGATGCGGACCTCGGGCAAGCCGAGGCGGCGGATGGCGATGCAGGCGGCAGTGATCATGACCCCGATGGTCAGGGCGTCGGCCAACCCCATGGAGAGCGTGGGCCAGTCCATTCCCCAGCGCTCTTTGAACATGACGGCATGCCCCAACAGGAACAGGGGAGTGACCACCAACCCGACATGGAAAATGAAGAAAATCGCGGTGTACAGGGGCTTGGCCCGCCAGCCCACGGAATAGTAAGGCACCAGCCAGTGGACAATGGAGCGCAGCGCCCCCTTGAGGCCCAGGCCCGGATGAGCCCGGTAGGCCACCCGGTCCAACTGCCAGTCAAGGCCCTGGACGTAACGCACCACCCTAAAAGTCAGCCCGACGAAAAAGATTCCGAAGGACAGCCACAGCAGGGGGCCGGTGATGAACTGATACAATTGTGGCATGCGCAAGTTCTCCCCAAGGCCGCGCTTCGGCCCTCAGTACTAATGGATCTCCTTTTCCTCGTCCCTGCCGGTGAGGTAGAGCCAGAAGCCCAAAAAACCGAGGAGCGTCGCCCCCATCAGGATGTAAGCCGCACCCTTGGTATAGACCAGAAAGTCAAACAGGGTATAGAAATGGTGTTCCATGGCATTATTCCTCAGTGCCCGAAGGTTTGGGGATGGCGATGGAGTTTATGTTCGGTGAATTCCGGACTTTCCTCTTCCTCACCTTCATGGGGGACATGCTGCCGGTAGCGCGGATCTTCATAGAATATGGGCATCCGGGTGGCGACGAAGCGGAAGACCAGGAGTCCCAGGGTGATCAGGTAGAGGGAGATGGCGATTTCCATCCAACTGGGGAAATAGCGGTCCGCCGGCGCCAGTTGCCAGTTGAAGGCCACCAGGGAGGTGTTGAAACGGTTGAGGATGATGCCCAACACGGTAATTACCGAAGTCCACTTGGCAAGCTTCAGGTTCTTCTCCCGCACCGCGATGGCGTAGAGGAAAGCGGGCAAGGCCACGAAGCCCAGGAGTTCCACCAGGAACCAGGCGCCGTAGCCGGTCAGCAGATAGTTCCATTTATTGTCGATGCCAATGCCGATCACCTTGATCATGAAGTAGAGCGCCAGAACCATGGCCGCTCCCTTGGCGAAGCCCAGGACCACGTCGTCGTGCTCGCGTTTGTAAGCGGCATCCATCTGGCCATGCAAGTAATGGTGCGACAGGGTCCCCTCGAAGATGACCATGGACAGGCCGGCGGCGATGCTGGAGACGAAGAAAAAGACCGGCAGGTACATGGAATACCACAGGGGGTGGAGCTTGGAGGGCGCGATCAGGTAAAGGGCCCCCAGGGAGCTCTGGTGCATGGTGGAGAGGATGACCCCCAGGATGGTCAGGGCCAGGGTTATCCTGATGATGAAGTCCCGGGGTTTCTGGAAGCCGAGCCATTCGAAGCAGGCTGGCAGCCACTCGACGAAGAGGGTGTTCAAGTAGAGCATGACGCACAAACCCACTTCGAAGAGCACCGAGGTGGTGCCGGACTGCACGAAGAAGGGATAGGGCAGCCGCCAGGGGCGGCCCACGTCGTACAGCAGGGCGACCACCACCAGGGAGTAGCCCAGGAAGGCGGTGAGGATCGCGGGCCGCACCGCGGAGTGATAACGCTTCAGGCCGAAGACGTAACAGGCCGCGGAGGTGGTGTAACCGCCGGCGGCCAGCGCGACTCCGCACAGGAGGTCGAAGGCGATCCAGATGCCCCAGGGATTGTTGTCCGACAGGTTGGTGACCGCGCCCAGCCCTTTAGTGAAGCGCAGGAAGGTGAGCGCCGCACCCACCAGGAAGATGGCGCCGACCACCACGTGAAACGGCGTAAACAGGGATTTTCTCACGGCAGAGTTCTCAGCGGCCATGTTATTCGCCCTCCGGGGTCTCAGGCTTGGCGGCTTCTGCCAGGGCCTTCTTGACCTCCCGCTCGATGGCGGCCTTCCTTTCGGCGTCGGCCTTGGTCATGGCCTTTTTTAGCTTGCCCTCGGCTTCCGCCTGGGTCTGGGCCACGGCCCGGGCCACCGCCTGGGCCGTCTCCTGCCGGGCTATCTTGTCCTTGCGCCTGGAAATCGCGTAGATGCCGGTCAAGAGCACCGGCCAGGTCGCGGCCACCAGGGGCACCGCAGCCAGCGCCCCGGAGGTAAGTTCCGGGGCCGGAACCTCCCCCAGGTCCTCCCGCATGCCCAGGGCCCGGAAGGGCACTCCCGAGAGGTAGAGCCAGTTGGTGCCCCCCATTTCGTGCTCTCCGTAAATATGGTTCAGGTAACGGCCCGGAAAGGCGTGGAAACGCTCCCGGGCAATCTGGAGCAGGTCCCGGCGTTTGCCGTAGACCAGGGCCTCAACCGGGCAAGCGCCCACGCAGCCCGGCACCGACAGTTTGCCCGAAGTGATTTGGGGGTAGCACAGGGTGCATTTCATGATGCGAGGGGTCAGGGGCTCCATGAATTCGAAGGTGGGAATATCGAACGGGCAGGCGATCATGCAGTAACGGCAGCCCACGCAGACCGTGCCGTCCCAGGTTACCGCCCCCTGGCTGGTCTTGGTGTAGGCCCGCACGAAGCAGGAGGAGGCGCAGGCCGGCTCCAGACAGTGGTTGCACTGCCACTTTTTGAACACCGGGCCCGGGGCGCCCGGGATGTCATAGCGGTTGACCACCGTATAGGTCCAGGAATGGGTCCGGCGCTTCATCTTAAAAACACTCAGGTCGTTGAAAGGCTCGGGTGGCGGCGGCAGCTCGTTGACCTTATTGCACCCGGCCTCGCAACTGCGGCAACCGATGCAGCGGGTGGCGTCAAACAGCACCCCGAAGCTGTCGGGATATCCCGTAAAATGTTCGTTGCCTGCGGCTCGGGCCGGCTTGCCCAAGGCGGCGCCCACTCCCGCGGCTCCCAGCAGGCCAAGAAAGGTTCTTCGCAACATGGACGTCTTCCTCCACCGGCCCCTGCCGGTTACTTCTTCTTTTCCTTATGACACTCGCTGCACGCCGTGGCCGCGGGCTTCTCCAGGTGCATGTCCGTATGGCAGTCAATGCACTGCCGGTGCAAGGCGGCCAACAGCGCCGGGCGGTTCGACTCCCTGGCCTGCAGGCTCTCGCCGCTGTGGCAGTTGCTGCAGCGGGGCGGCTCCTTGGCGGGGGGGCTGTAATGGTGGCAGGCCTGGCAGATGGCGCCTGGATCACGGTGGAAGTATTCGGCCAGGGTATTGCCCTTGATCCCCTTCAGGAGCGCGGCGATATGCTTCTTATGGGTAAACTCGGAGGGCTGGAACCGGTTCGCCAGGCCCTTGATCTCCACCGTCTCCGGGAGAGCCTCCAGGTCGTAAGTCCCCGGGTTCAGGTTCCGGGCCTTGAGCAGGGTCTCGGCCAGTGCGGTTTTCTCCGCCGGCTTCAAGGCGCAGATCTGGCTTGGGCTGGCGCCCCCCGGAATCGCGGTTTCCGCGGCCAGCAGGTGGCACTGTCGGCAACTGGCGTCTTCAGGGCGTGAGGACTTTTTGATGTAGTTGTGGCAGCCGGCGCACTTCGCCGCGGCCTGCTGCCCGGTATGGCAACCCAGGCAGCTCGCCCGGCTCGCCAGAGAGTGCATCGCCTTTTCGAAGCTGATAAACCCTCCGTCCTTGGCGCCCATCAGGGTGTGGCACTTCTCGCAGGGGTCCATGGAACCATGGTGGCAAACCCGGCAGTTGTCTTTGTTCTTCTCGTGGGCCTGGTGGTCGAAGGCCACCGGATCCATCACGAGGGGTTTGCCGGGCCTCCCCTCCCCCCACTGGGGATCGTGGGTGATCAGGACCGCATCCGGCTGTCCCCGCTTCAGCCGCGGCACTTCTTTATTCGGGAGCGTGGCCACCCACTCCTGATTCTTCTTGGCATCCAGGGCCTGGGCCGCCGCCCCATGACAGCCGGCGCAGTCGAAGGGGCCATTATCCTTCACCCCCCGTTTGTCCAGCTCGAGGTGGCAGAGGACGCACTGCTGGTGATCGGCCTGTTTCAGGCTCTGCACTTCCTTCTGCTCCTTGGCCAGGTGGCAATCGCGGCAGCTCTCCTCCTTGCCCTGGGCGTAGAAGGTTTTTTTGGCCTTGGGGTCGTATTGGTGGTGGCAGCGGCCGCAATTGTCCTTGCGGTTCTGGTCCGGGGGAATGAGCTTGGAGTCGAGGTGCCGGAAATGCGATATCTGGTTGAGCCCCGCGTCCAGCCTAACCGCGGCGATCTGCGGCTGGGCGTTATGGCAGGCGCGGCATTCCCCGTCCAGGGGGCCGGTCTTCTTGCCGGCCGCGGCCGTTTCCTTATGGCAGCGGATGCAGTTGGCGTGGTAGATCTCTTTGAGGGCCGCCGCCGGGGTGTTCTGCCGGCGCATGTAGGCGAAGGACAGCTTGCCGTTTTCCACCAGGTGGCAGGTGGTGCAATCTTTCTTCTCCTGGCTCAGCGCCTTGTCCTGGCGCAGCGCCTTGGTGTGCTTGTCATGCGAGAAGGTGGCCGGCGGCAGCTCCAGCTTCTGATAGGCGGCCAGGGTGTCGATCTGGATCAGATCCGGGCGCCCCGTTTCTGCGGCCTGAAGCGGCTCCTTCTCACCCTGGGCCTGGCTGCCATAGAAAGAGGCCGCGCCACTCAACAACAGGATCCCCGCCCAGCTTAGCAGTCGTCTTCCTTTCACCATAAATCCAATCCTTAGATTAACCGGAAAATCGGCGTCCCCGGGTTGGGAAGGAACCGGAGATTTATGTGAAGATATTCACTAATATTTAAGCGTATTTAAGCGCTACGCCGGAAATCTATCCATTTACCAATGAATATTTGTTGTATTTCCCAACGAGCACCTTCTTGAGAAAAATTTCCCGATGGATTTTCCAACGAAAAGATTATGCTAATTTCCCTCATTTGTCCAAAAAAAATGTCCTCGCCTGGCGTTTATAGAGAAAAAAATTCCGGGCGGCCCTGCCTAACCCGCGGCTGGCAGATTTCCCCGGCTCCCCGCAGGAAAAGACCGGCGGATTTTTTCCGGTCTGCCGCGGCGCCATTGACTTTCGGCATCGGCAGCCTAACTTTATGGTTAGCCGATAAAATTCAGCCGCAGAGAGGAACAAGCCATGAAGTTTAAGATGATGCTGATCCTTATCCTGGCGTCCCTGTTGCTGGCGGCCCCCGTGGCCCAGGCCGAGAAATTGTTGTGCGTCACCAATCAAACTCTCAAGGGGACAGAGACGGTGAATTCTTGCCTGGCCAAGGGGGAAAGGTTTGCAGTGGTGGACGATTCTGGCCTGGTGTGGATCTTAACTCCCGAAGAGGTGGATCTGAGCCGGGCCTTCAACCCCCAGGCCTTTGAAACCCGGGCCTTCAGCGTCCAATACATTAAGCAAGCCCCCAGCATTCCACCGCTGCCGGGACCCCCGCCAGAAGTCACGGGTTGATCCGAACCTCCCTGTCCATCCAGGGAATTTGCCGGAATCGCCCTAATCGTTCCCAGGGAAGGGCCTCCCCCTCCCCTGCTCCGGCCCCGGGGACCGCGGCTGAGATAAAATTGGCCTATCCATGAGCGTCGGAGAGGCCAGGTGTTTCTCTAACTTTTTCCATTGGCAATGGTTGCAATTTTTTATATAATTAAGTTGACATTCGCGCCTCTACCCATATATTATTGCGCGGAAAGGAGTTTGCGGCTTTTTCTCAATACTCCACAAGGGGGGGGAAAGCCGGATGTCAACCTATAGGAAGGAGGAAGGAGCATGCGGTCAAAATTAGTTGTAGGGTTGATGGTGGCTTTGGTGGCAGTATTCTTCATTAGCACCGCGGCAGTGGCGGCTGGCGCCGGCGAGAAGTTGCTCTGCGTCTCCAAGCAGGATCTCAAGGGGCAAGAGACCGTCGCCTCGTGTCTGGCAAAGGGGGAGCGCTTTGCGGTAGTGGATCCTTACGGCTTGGTGCGCATCCTGACCCCGGAAGAGGTGGAGCTGACCAAGGCCTTCAATCCCAAGGCCTTCGAAATCCGGGCCTTCGGCATTCATTACGAGAAACAGGCTCCCACTATTGCACCTTGGCCGGGACCGCCGCCAGAGACCACTGGTTGATCTCAACCTCCCTGTCTATTCAGGGAATCTGACTTAACTGCGACATCTAAGAAAAGCCCTCAAAGCTTGCTTTGAGGGCTTTTGCTTTGTGCCCCGAAGATCTCTCCCCCCAAAGACACCGGGGACAGGTTCGAGGCCCGGGAAAGAGAACTGTCGGGCAAGGATGGCTTTGAGAAGCTCGTGGCCGAAGTGGCGGAGTTGGAGAAGCAGTTGGACCTTTGCGACCTCTCCCGGTTTACCCCGAAAATTTAACCGGTGCATAACCCCCGGGGATTACTGCGGCATGGGCTCCGGTCCTGGTCCGGAGCCTTATCCTAAGCTCGGCGTCCGGGAGTCGGGAGCGGCCGTGGCTGCCGTCGGCTGCCGCGGCTCATGATTTCTTCTGGACCGCTGCCGGGGGAGCCTCCTGTACCGGGACCATCAGGTTGTCCCAGCCCTGTCGCTTAGTCAAAATTCCTGAGCCGTGGGTGACCACTCCGGTCAAAAACCACTGTTGCCGGCCGTCGACGCGGCTGAGGAGCTGGAAGGTGGCGGCATAATAAACGCCGGCTTTTTGGGCCTTGTCGCTGGGGTTGACAATGGAGACGTAGGCCACCCGGGTGTTGGAAGACTCCGGCTGATAAAAGCCAAAGAACTCCGCCACCTTGCAGTAGCCGGGATTCCAGGCATCCAGGGTGTACTGCGCCGCGGCCACGCTCAGCGGGGGCGGGGCGGCGAAAGGCGACGCCGTGCATCCGCACCAGAAGGCCATGGCAAGGAACAACCCGCAAAGGCCGCACCGGCCTGAGAGCTTCTTCATGTCCCCGCTCCTCCCCGGAAGTTCCGGTTCTCCCCCCCCACCCGGAAAACCATCCAGGCCGGAGAAGGGTTAAGTTCCATCAGTGCCAGGTTTCAGAAATGCCTTTAAAAATACCTGCCTGTTCTGGTAGCCGCAGGCCCTAACCAAAAACCTGCGCTCAGATTATTAATGATTTCGCCAGCTGAAGCTTGCGGCTACCTTTTAAAGGTCTAAAGATGAAGGACCTTTATTATTAAAGGAAAATCTGAGACACGACACTAGCCACTCATTGCCTTAGAAGTCCGGCCTCCCTAAGCCAGTCCAGTACTTGCCGACGCGCCTCGGACCCCTGGGCCGCCAGCCTGCCCTGCGGGTCAAAGATCAGGAAATGGGGGATGGAGTGGAGGCCAAGCTGTTGGGCCAGGGGGGACTGCCAATCGATCCCACCCTGGACCTCGGGACGATTGATGTTGAGCTTGATAATCGCCAGGTCCCTCCGCTTCTGTGCCAACTTCTCCAGGAAAGGCGCCAGGCGCAGGCAGGGAGGACAGAAGGGGCTCCAACAATCGACCACCGTGATCTTCCCCTTGACCGGCAGGTTCTGGAGAGCCAGCGCACAGCCCTCCTGGCCGGCGTTGCCTTCCTGCACCGCCCCCGCCAGACCCGGGGCGCTGAGGGCCAGAAGGAGAAAAACTCCCAAAATGCTGCCGATTAAGGCTGATATAAGCCAACGCCTCATAGTCCTTAGATAGGTCCAGGTCTCGAGCTTGTCAATCATTTTCCCCGCGCCTCCCCGGAACCGGTATTTAGCAGCAAAGGCCGGCCGTCCCTTAAGAAAAAGCCGCCGGCGATGATCATCAGCACTCCCGGCAAGACCAAACTCATAAGTCTCCTCCTGCATCAAGATCATCGGGATTTGCCCTAAAAATCTTTATCACTCAAGAAGAGTCACTTGTCGAGCAGGCGGCTCCGGGGGCCGCCCACATTATGGAATACCGCCTGAAAGTCACGGAAGAGCCTCTTGTTGTGGCGCAGCCGGTGGCATTTCTTCAGGTAAACCTTGGAGTCGGGGTTGTCGGCCAGCAAGTCCAACCCCTCCCAGCCCTGCCGCCGGGGATAGGCGTAGTAGGGGTAGGCCCTGGGAACCCCCCGGATGTAAGTGACCTGGGGCGCCAGCCATGCCAACCTGGCCAGGTAGAGGCGGTGCATGCCGTCGTTGATGATCAGGGCCAGGGTGCCGTCGGCCTCGATGGACTCCTCCACGATGGGAGGATAAAGATCGAAGGTCGCTTCCGAACCGTCGCCCTGCCGCACGGTATAGGTGACAAAGCCGTCCAGGCGGAACAGGTCCACCCCGTGCTCGGCCAGGCTCCAGCCCAATTCCTGGGTCTTGCGGAGCTCCCGCAGCCACAGGTAGTTTTGCGCCGGGCGCAGGCAGTCGGTGTGAATCTGCTCCAGGCTGATGCAGGCCCGCTCATAAATCATCACCTCCGGCTGGTCCAGGAGGGGCACCTGGCGAAGGCGGGCGATCAACTCTTCCGTGGAATGGCGCTTAAGCGCGATAATCTCCATTATCGATGCCTACCGGGAAATTTTACCACCATTCCCCGGCCCTGGGAACAGCGAAGGCAAAAGTCAAAAGTAAAAAGGCAAAAGAAAATCGTTTTTTTCCGTTTTTACCTTTTACCTTTTGACTTTTGCCTTTGGTCCGGCCAACCCTCCAGGAAGCAGGATTGGCAAAGGGGTTGGGGGCGGCACCATTCCTTCCCCAGGCGCACCAGCAGGGCGTGGTATTCTTGATAAAGCCCCACCTCCCCGGGCAGATGGTCCATGAAGAGCCGGCGCAGGTCCTCATAAGCGCAGGATTCCGGGGCCAATTGGTGCCGGCTCAAGATGCGGAAGGTATAGGTGTCCACTACAAAGGTGGGCTTCTCCAGGGCATAGAGCAGAATGCTGTCCGCGGTTTCCGGGCCGATGCCTTTGACCGAAAGGAGCCTGGGCCGCAACTTTTCCAGGGGGTGCCGGGTCATGAGCTCGAGGGAACCCTGATACTCTTCCCGGAGAAAGGTCAAAAAGTTCTTGACCCGCCGGGCCTTGAGATTGTAATAGCCCGCGGGCCGAAAGAGTTCGGCCAGCTCCGCTTCGGGCAGGGCCGTCAAGGCCACCGCGGTCAAGCGGTCGTCGGCCCGGAGCCGCGCCATCACCTTGGCCACATTGTTCCAGTTGGTATTCTGGGTCAGGATGGCCCCCAGCGCCACCTCAAAGGGCGTCTCCCCCGGCCACCAACCCTGGGGGCCGAAGGCCTGCCACAACCTCTCGTAAAGCTTCCGCAACAATTTGCCCGTCCTGGCCGTGGTCATGGGTCTCCTCGAACTGGCGCGCCCCGGCGGGAGGTGAACCCCAGCCGGAGTCTGGCTCAGTAGTGTCCGGCAACAAGATTGCAAGGGGAAGATTACCCTACCTCGCAGTTAAACTCTATGCCGTTTTAATTTAAACGATATCAACATATTATATCGATGCTCACCAACTCCCCTCTCCCCTGCGAGGGGAGAGGGTTAGGGTGAGGGGTGGCTTCATCGGCTGTTGCATACCCCCCTCACCCTGCCCTCTCCCCCCATGGGGGGAGAGGGAAATACTTGTAAATTCCATGAATTGATTAGCTAGTGGGCATACCTAAGTTCAAACAAATCCCTAATGCCTGCCTCATAGCAAAAACCTTGCCGGAAACTACTGAGTCTGGCTTCCATTTTAGCATTTTTTTTGGCCGGGGCCTGTGATAGAATGCCCCAATCGCCAGCCTGAAGCGGAAAATTCCCGGGGGGCCACCAGGCCGGGGGCCAAGACTGCCCGGTGGCAGGGCGGATGATAACTCCCCATCTCGACCTGCTGGATAACAGGACCGAATCTTGAGCAAACGCGTCATTTTCAAGCCATATGATCTAACCGTGGAGGTGCCGGAAGGCGAGAATCTGCTGCGGATCGCCGTGCAGGCGGGGGTGCACATCAACGCCTCCTGCGGCGGCGAAGGCGTCTGCGGCAAGTGCCGCATCCTCTTGGAAGCAGGAGAACTGGACAGCCTCCGCTCCCCGCTGCTGAGCGACGAAGAGTGGAGCCTGGGCTACCGCCAGGCCTGCCAGTCCCGGGTGCTCTCCGACGTAGTGGTGCGCATCCCCCCGGAATCCCTCCTGGACCGCCGCACCCTGACCCGGCGCCGGGGCGGCATCGGTCTCAGGCCCAGTCCCATAGACCTGTCGGCCTTGAGGGCCGAGGGCCTCTATAATCCTGCCTTCAAGAAGAGATTCGTAGAACTGGCGCCCCCCACCCTGGGGGATAATCTCAATGACCTGGCCCGCCTGGAGCAGGGGCTGGCGCGGCAACATGCAGTGGAGAGCCTCACCCTGGACTTTTTCCTGCTGCGCAAGCTGGCCCGGGTGATGCGCCAGGAAGACTTCCGGGTCACCGCTACCCTGGATTTCTCCCGGCGCCGCTACCGCTCCCCCTTCCTGTTGAACGTCGAGGCCGGCAACACCACCCAGCGCCACTTCGCGGTGGCGGTGGACATCGGCACCACCACCGTCTGGGTGCAGCTCCTGGACCTGGCTAACGGGGCGATCCTGGGCCAGGCCGCGGATTATAATGCCCAGATGAGTTACGGGGACGATGTCATCTCCCGCATCGTCTTTTGCCAGAAAGAGCAGGGGCTGCAAAAACTGCAAAGATCGGCGGTGGGCACCATCAACCAGGTGATGCATCGGCTGCTGAAGACCCATAATCTGTCGCCGGAGGAGATCTCCCATATCACCGTAGCCGGCAACACCACTATGACCCACCTCTTTTATGGCATCGATCCCAAATACATCCGCCTGTCGCCTTACATCCCCACTGCCGGCAGCATTCCCCTGGTCCGGGCCCGAGACCTGGGGCTGGAGGTGCCGGAGCACGTCTTCATCTTTTGCGTCAGCTCGGTGTCCAGCTACGTGGGCGGCGACATCGTCTCCGGGGTCCTGGCCTCCGGTATCTACAAGGACCCCAAGCTTACTCTGTTCATCGATATCGGCACCAACGGCGAAATCGTCATCGGCAACCAGGCGTGGTTGGCCTGCGCCGCCTGCTCCGCGGGGCCGGCCTTCGAAGGAGGCGGCATCAAGTTCGGCATGAGGGCCAGCGCCGGGGCCATTGAAGACGTGATCATCAATCCCGAAACCTTTGAACCCACCCTGATCACCATCGACATGGTGAAGCCCAAGGGCATCGCCGGCTCCGGCTTGATCAATCTGCTGGCCGCCATGATGGAGGCGGACCTCGTCTCACCCAATGGCAAGCTCCGGGAAGACCTGGACACCCCCCGCATCCGCCTGGGGGACAGCGGCCGGGAGTACATCCTGGTCTTCGGCTCCGAAACCCAAAGCGGCCAGGACCTTACCATCAGCGAGGCGGACATCGACAACCTGATACGGGCCAAAGGGGCCATGTTCGCCGGTTACCTCACCTTGCTGGAAAGCGTCGGGCTCAAGCTCCAGGATCTGGAGCAGGTGATCCTGGCGGGGGCCTTCGGCAACTTCATCAACATCGAAAACTCCATTGCCATTGGCCTGCTGCCGGACCTGCCCCGGGATCGCTTCCAGTTCGTGGGCAACGCCTCCCTCCAGGGCGCCTCCCTGCTGGCCTTCTCCCGGGACTTGTTGGAGGAGGAGCGCCGGGTAGCCAATATGATGACCAACTTCGAACTCTCCGAGACCCCGGGCTACATGAACCAGTATATCGCCGCTCTCTTCCTGCCCCATACCCAAATAGAATTATTCCCCACGGTCACCGAACGGCTCCAGGGGGTTAAGGGCTGAACCAGCCAGGGGAGGCCCCCAGCCAACGCCTCGCGGACTCGCGCCAGAGAAAGGTTCTAGAAGCTATTGCAAAACCAGATTTTGCTGTCATCCTGAACGAAGTGAAGGATCTCAAGTCACTAAAAATACGAGATTCTTCGCTTCGCTCAGAATGACATTTTTGGGCAGACTGGGTTTTGCAATAGCTTCTAGGTCTTTGCAGGGGCGGGTTTTAAACCCGGCCCGACAACACCGCGCCGCGGATTCATTCTGGCGCGGTGGGTGGCGGGGCTTCTTAATAATTACCTGTTGCAAATCCTGTTTTCCCATGGCAGAATGAGCCACTTTCGCCCCGTCAGGGGAAACCCACGGCTGGCGTTTTGTTTTGCCTGATTATAACTTAACAATATTGTTCACAAAAATGGAGGTGAAATGGATCCTGCGATAAATTCGGGGGATACCGCCTGGCTCCTGGTGTGCTGCTCCCTGGTGCTGCTGATGACCCCGGCCCTGGCCTTGTTTTACGGGGGTATGGTGCGGCGGAAGAACGTCCTTTCCACCCTGACCCTGAGCTTCGCCTTCATGCTCCTGGTGGGAGTGCAATGGGTGCTGTACGGTTACTCCCTGGCCTTTGGGCGGGATATCGGGGGGCTCATCGGCGGCCTCAACTACCTGGGATTGGCCGGGGTGGGCGCGGCCCCTAATCCTGATTACGCCAAGACCATCCCCCAGGGGCTCTTCGCCGCCTTCCAAATGATGTTCGCGGTGATCACTCCAGCCCTGATCACCGGAGCCTTCGTGGAGCGGGTGCGTTTCAAGTCCTTCCTGCTTTTTGGCCTCATCTGGGTCACCCTGGTCTATGACCCCCTGGCCCACTGGGTCTGGGGCAAAGGCGGCTGGCTCAATTCACTGGGGGTCCTGGACTTCGCCGGCGGTACGGTGGTGCACGTCGCGGCGGGCTATTCGGCCCTGGCCTTTGCCCTGGTGATCGGCCCCCGCAAGGGGTTCGGCAAGTTCCCCATGGAACCCCACAATATCACCCTCACCCTCCTGGGGGCCGGACTCCTGTGGGTGGGCTGGTTCGGGTTCAATGCCGGCAGCGCCCTGGGAGCCAACGGGGTGGCGGTGAACGCCCTGTTGACCACCAATACCGCGGCAGCCAGTGCGGGGTTGGTCTGGATGATCCTGGGATGGATAGATGGCCGGCCCAGCCCCTTGGGGATCGCCACCGGCATGGTGGTGGGCCTGGCCGCGGTGACCCCGGCCTCGGGGTTTGTGACGCCCCGGGCCGCCCTGGTCATCGGCGCAGTGGCGGCGCCCCTCTGCTACTATGCCATCCGCTTCCGCCAGAACCGCTCGTGGGATGAATCCATGGACGTCTGGGCCTGCCACGGCATGGCCAGCAGTTGGGGAATGATCGCCACCGGGCTCTTTGCCACCCTGGCGGTGAACGCGGCCGGGGCCAACGGCCTGTTCTTCGGCAACCCGGCCCAACTGGCTTTGCAGGCGCTGGCTACGGTAGTCACCATGGCCTTTGCCTTCGGGATGACCTTCGGGATCGCTAAAATCCTGGATATGAGCATCGGCCTCAAGGTTTCCCCCATGGAAGAGGAGGTGGGACTGGATATCAGCACCCACGGCGAGCGGGCCTATTCTTAAGAGCGGTCAGCTAAATAACCCTGGTCTAATCCCTCCTCGGGTAATGCTGATCCTCAATAGAGAGAACGGAAAATGCTAAAAAAGATCGAAGCCATCATTCGGGAAGACAAGCTCAACGATGTCAAGGAGGCCTTGAAGGAAATGGGCATCGTGGGCCTGAACCTCTTCGAGATTCGCGGCCACGGCCGCCAGGGGGGCATCAGCCTGACGGGCCGTTCCGGCAGTTACCGGGTGGATCTGCTGACCAAAATCCAGCTAAACATCGTCCTGAGCGAACAGAACCTGGAAGAGACCATTGACACCATCCTGCGGTCCGCCTATACCGGCAAGGCCGGCGACGGCCTGATCTTCGTCTATCCGGTGGAGGAAGTGATCCGCATCCGTACCCGGGAGCGGGGGCACGACGCGGTGATGTATCCCGGGGACATTGACGCAAGGAAGGAGAGCACCGCCAAATAGTTTCCCCCTTCACCCCGGCCCACCCCCTTCCGGCAGGGGGTGGGGCGGCCTCCCTAAACTGTTGCATTTCTGGTTTTTCCATGAAATAATAAGACGATTTCTCGCGGCCAGGGAGGTTATCCTCCCTGGCCTGCATTTCGCTGGGGCGTCTCCCCGGCCTTTTGGGGCAAGAGACCTATGCCAACCGAAGCGGTGATTTTCGCCTGCCAGCAAGCGGTGCCGGACCCGGAGGCCCTGCGGGCCTCCTTGAGCAAGGGCGGAGACCGCTGGCGGGTGCTGGCGGAGCCTTGCAGCAGCAAAGTGGAGGCCTTTCAGTTGCTCCGCGCCCTGGCAACCCCGGTGGACCTGGTATGGGTCATCGGGTGCGCCCAAACCCTCTGCCGCTACCAGGATGGCAGCCGCCGCCTGGGAGGCCGGGTGCAATATTCCCAGGGTTATCTGGAAGAAATCGGCCTGGAGTCCGGGCGGCTGGGGCATTCCCTGGTCACCCCGGGCGATGCCGCGGCCCTGGCCGGGATCGTCAAGGAAGTCAAGGCCCGTCTGCAGGCCCTGGGGCCCAGCCGCCTGAAGAGCAAGGTTTAGGGGTGGTAGGGGCGACAATGGCACAGGCTCCCAGCCGGTGATGGGGTCGCCCGATTTCGAGTTTTGAACCATTGAATTTTGATTTATCCTGAGCCCAAGGCGAAGGGTCTTAAAACGAGATCCTTGCCCTATTGATCAAACTGTCTCATTTAGGAGAACCAGGGTTGCCTGCCAAATATCACATCCACCTGCGCCGGGTACCGCCCCGTTTCACCCCTCTGGCCAAAAGCACCGTGATCGACTGGGGCGAGGGCTGTCTCCGCTGCGCCCGCTGCGTCAAGGAAGTCTGTCCGGTGGACGCTTACCGGAAGCGGGGTTTCGACCGGCAGCAGTTGCTGGACACCATCGATACGATCTGCCGGGACTGTTACCGCTGCGTCCAGGGTTGTCCACGGGGACTAGTCTTTAAGGCCATGAACCCCCAATACCGGCAGATGGGGGACGACTATTGGACCCCGGAGATCATCGCGGTCACCTGGAGCCAGGCGGAAACCGGCAAGATCCCCGTTTCCGGAGCCGGCTATGGCGGGCCCTTTGCCGGGGAGGGCTTCGACTCCTGCTGGACCGACATGTCGGAGATCGTCCGGCCCACCCGGGATGGCATCCACGGCCGGGAATATATCAGCACCTACATCGACCTGGGCCGCAAACCCATGTTTCTGGCCTTCGATGAGCACCAGGAGATGCTGGTCACCCCACCTCCCCTTTTGGAAATCCCCTTGCCGGTGGTGCTGGCGGAACCATCCCGGAGCGCCGACCCGGTCCGGCTGCGCCAGATTATGGTGGCCGCCGCGCAAAACCTGGGCACCCTGGCGCTCCTGCACCGGAAAGACATCAGCGCCGACCTGGCCCCGGCCGCCTCTTGCCTGGTACCCATCCTGTCGGCCAGGGAACCTCTGGACAAAGATGAGCCGCTGCTCAGCCAGGCGCCGGCGGTGGAGATCCCGGACCATCCCGGGGTGATGGCCCAGATGGAGGCCATCAAGAAACGGTTCCCGCACCTGCTCGTCTGGATCAGGGTGCCGGCCGACGGCCAGGCCGCGGCGCGGGTGGCGGCCCTGGCCGCAGCGGGGGCCGAGGTTTTGCACCTGGCCGGCTCCGATAAGGCCCGGGGCCTCAAGGACGCCGCGCCGGCGCACCTGAAGGACCTGGTGCGCGGCTGCCACCTGAAGCTGGTGGAAGACCAATTGCGGGACGCGGTCACCTTGCTGGTCAGCGGCGGCATCGCTTTGGCGGAGCACGTGGCCAAGGTTATCGTCGCCGGCGCCGACGGGGTGATGGCCGACCTCTCCCTGCTCCTGGCCCTGGAATGCCGCCTGTGCCCCGAGTGCGCCGGAGACTCTGACAAAAAAGATAAAAAAGACAAAAAAGACCAACAACCCTGCCCCATCGACCTGGGAAGCCTCAGCGTCCCGCGGGGAGCCCAGCGCATGGTCAACCTCCTGGGCGCCTGGAACAACCAACTCCTGGAGGTCCTGGGCGCCATGGGCATGCGGGAGGTGCGCCGCCTGCGAGGGGAAGTGGGCCGGGCCATGTTCAAGGAAGACCTGGATAGAGAAATCTTTGCCCCGCTCTTCGCCCGGCCGGAGGGTGAAACCAGGCGCGTGGGAGAGTAGCGACGTTAGTTGATTTTTATTCCCTCCCCCTTGAGGGGGCGACACCGGGTGGGGGTGGCAAAAAAATTCCCCCCCTCGCCCTAAGACCCTCCTACTACGGGAGGGGGAACAAAGGTACTCACTTGAGCTGGCGAACCAAACTTAAGAGAGATTGACATAACACATGGATAATCCTGCAGAAAAAATCGTTCCCCTGGAATCCTGGAGCGAGGGCCAGCCCTGGCAGCCGGTTCCCACCCCGTCCCGCTTCCGCACTCCCTTGAGCAAGTACCTGGTGGGGCGTGACGAATCCGCCTGCATCAAGTGCGGCACCTGCGCAGAAATCTGTCCGTATGGGGTTCACACCAAGTCCGGCAGCTACCTCCGGCGACCCAAGAACCACCTGTGCCTGGGGTTTGCCTGCCGGGGGAAGGAATTTTACTGCGTCGATAAATGCCCGGCCAAGGCGCTGCGGCTCAGCATCCACCCGGTGTACAGCACCCTGGGGGACCGGCGCTGGCCCGCGGACCTGCTCCTCAGCACCTGGTGGCAGGCGGAATGGGGCAACCTCCCCTATACCGACCTGGAATATCGTCTGGGAGAGTCCGGCGGCGGCTTCGATAAAATGCGTTTTCTTTTTCCCAAGCACCGCCCGGACTTCAAGCTGGCCCAGGAGGACATCTCCCTGGAGCTGGAGCTGAACCGGCGGGGGGATGGCCGGCCCCAGGTGCGGCTGTCGGTGCCCTGGTACGGCGGCGGCATGTCCTTCGGCTCGGTGAGCATCAATACCATTTTGTCCAGGATTCGGGCGGCGATCCGCTTTAACACCCTGGTGTCCACCGGCGAGGGCGGCTTTCCCGAAGAACTCTACCCTTATAGTGACAATATCGTCACCCAGGTGGCCACCGGCCTCTTCGGGGTCCGGGAAGACACCATCCAGCGGGTGCGCGTGGTGGAGTTCAAATACGCCCAGGGGGCTAAACCCGGCCTGGGCGGCCACCTGCTAGGGGACAAGGTGACCCCCGCGGTGGCCCGCATGCGGGAGTCGGTGACCGGCAGCGCCCTGTTCTCCCCCTTCCCCTTCCACAGCGTCTATTCCGTGGAAGACCACAAGAAGCACATCGACTGGATCAAGGAGATCAATCCCCGGGCCCTGGTGTCGGTGAAGGTTTCCACTCCCACCGACGTGGATATGGTGGCGGTGGGAAGCTATTACGCCGGCGCCCACGTGGTCCAGTTGGACGGCAGCTATGGCGGCACCGGGGCCGCGCCGGATATTGCCAAGAAGAACATCGCCATGCCGGTGGAATATGCCATTCCCAAGGTGCACCAGTTCCTCAAGGCCGAGGGCATCCGGGAGCAGGTGACCCTGATTGCCTCCGGCGGCATCCGCAGCGCCTTCGACGTGGCCAAGGCCATCGCCCTGGGGGCCGATGGAGTCCAGATCGGCACCGCCGACCTGGTGGCCCTGGAGTGCCTGCGGTGTCACAACTGCGAATCCGGCCGGGGCTGCGCCCGGGGCATCGCCACCACCGACCCGGAACTGGTGGACCTCATGACCATCGATTGGGGGAGCAACCGGATCAGCAACATGTATTACTCCTGGAGCTGGATTCTGAAGGAGATCCTGCGGCGCCTGGGTATGAGGTCCATCCGGGAGTTGGTGGGCCGCACCGACACCCTGGCCCACCTGGACTACTTCGACGGCCCGGTAGATGACGATTTGAGACGCTAGTTCAAAGTTCAAGGTTCAAGGTTCAAAGTTGGCGGGCTGCGCCCGCCGGGATTCATCGCTATCGAATCCCAATAACTTGGATGGGACCGGCATGATTCCCAAAAGGTTATTTCGATTTTTTGAAAAAAGAAGCCATGCTGAGGAATTTGTTTCAGGTAAGATTCGTCTTGGGAAAATTGATGTCTATAAAAACATTGAAAATGTTGCCTTAAGAGATGAGTCAGAAGGCACATCCTCTATTGTTTGGGATCAGCCTGCCCCCGAATATATAATTGATAAAAATACACTAAAAATTGTTGGAAAAACTGTATCACCGACAACGAAGATAGAATCCAAAGGGACTTTAATCCATCCAATTTATCTAATTTGCACTTGTAGTTCAAGAGCTAATAAGAAGAAGATTGCCATAAGGTTAGAAAAGAAATATGTGGTAGAGATAAGTGATCCTTCTGGACTTCTGGAACTTTTTAACAAAAGTTGGATTAAATTCCCCTATAGTATCAATAGCCAACAAGTGGAATTGAAGAAGGTCAGATATGACAGAGGAAAACTGATAAAGCCAAATAAATACCTTGTAGAACCATTTGATTTCCTTTATACTCAGAAATCGCCTGATAACAAAGATGAATTTGAATATCGTTTTATTTTTTGGTGTCAGAACAACCCTAAATTCATTTATGATAATTATATATACTTAGTTATAGATAGTGGCAATAATGTTATCAAAAAAAATATACACTTTGTTAGCTGAAACTCACAGCCTGAAATTTGGGGTAAACAATGAAGGTAACCAATGACTTGAATCATGGCGGACTGCGCCTTTTGAATACCCGGCGCGTGTTCGGCAATCCCTTTGCCGGAAGCCGCATCCACAAATCCGCCGATGAAGGCGGCTGCGGGGTCACCGGATTTGCCGCCAGCGTGCCGGTGGCCGGCCGCCACATCGTCTGTCCCTCGGTGCAGATGCACAACCGGGGCAACGGCAAGGGCGGCGGCATCGCCGCGGTGGGCCTGGACCCGGCATCCCTGGAGGTCTCCCAGGAGATCCTCGATGACGATTACCTCATCCAGATCGCCTATCTGGACATCGAGGCGCGGCCCCAGGTGGAGGCCCGATTCATCACCCCGATCTTTAAACTGGACCACGCCCGCCGCCTGCCCACCGTGGACGATTGGCGGGATATCCCCGGCCTGGTGGTTAAGCCCCCCGACGTCTGGCAGTACTTCGTGCGGGTGAAGCCCGAAGTCCTGCAATATTTCATCCAGCAGCAGAAGCTCTATGGGATTCCCTGGCGCAAGGTGGAAGACGAGTTTGTGGCCCAGAATTGCTACAAGCTGAACGAGGCCTTCTACGCCTCCCTGGGAGAGAAAAAGGCCTTTGTCATGTCCCAGGGCCGCAATATGTTGATCTTGAAGATCGTGGGCTATGCCGAGGAAGTCGCTTACTATTACCAGTTGCTGGACTTCAAGGCCCACGTGTGGATCGCCCACCAGCGCTACCCCACCCGGGGGCGGGTCTGGCACCCCGGCGGGGCCCACCCCTTCGCGGCCCTCAACACCGCCCTGGTGCACAACGGCGACTTCGCCAATTACTTTTCCGTGAGCGAATACCTGAGCCAGCGCCATTTTTTCCCCCAGTTCCTGACGGACACCGAGGTGGCGGTGCTCATCTTCGACCTCTGGCATCGGCTCTACGGCTATACCCTGGAACAGGTCATCGAGTCCATGGCCCCCACCACGGAGCGGGACTTCGACCTGCTGCCTCCGGAGCGCCAGCACATCTACCGGCAGCTCCAGGCGGCCAATATCCACGGTTCCCCGGATGGCCCCTGGTTTTTCATCATTGCCCGCAACGACCCGGAGCGCAAGAGTTTCGATCTTATCGGCATCACCGACACCTCCATGCTGCGCCCCCAGGTCTTTGCCCTCCAGGACGGCGAGGTGCAGCTCGGCCTCATCTGTTCCGAGAAGCAAGCCATCGACGCCACCCTGGCCAGTCTGGCCCAGGAGGATCCCCGCATCTGCCCGGTGGCCGACCTCTACTGGAACGCCCGGGGCGGCAGCGCCACCGACGGCGGCGCCTTCATCTTTTCCCTGGAACCCCATAACGGCCGCCGGGTGCTATCCTGCCGCGACAAGTTCGGAAAACTCCGGACCGTGCCCTGGCATCAGCGCCCTTGGGACGGCGCCGTGCTGGAGTTGGGCTGCCAGGAGGACTCCGAGGCCGCCCTGTTGGCCACCGCCAACCTGGAGGACCAAAGCGGGAAGCGGCTCTATGACGCCATTCGCCAAGGCGCCGCCGCCATTTCCTACACCGGCTTCCGGGAAATCCTGGAAGCGGTGGTCAAGCAGGCAGGGCGGGGCGACCTTCTCAAGGCCGCGGCCATCAACGGCCTGACCCTGCTGTTGGACCGGCGCTACGACCCGGGGGATAAGAAGCGCAGCAATCTTCTGCACCTTCTCATGGAAACCCTGATCCGCATCTTCCAGGATACCCCCCTGGTGGGGGAGAATCGTCCCAGCCGCTACCACCGGCTCGATTGGGACAACCGGGCGCTCTTGCAGACGCCCCCGCAAGCGGACGCGGTCCTGGTTCTCAATGCCGCGGGCTTTCCCCCGGAAGGGGATGATTGCGACGCCCGCCTCCTGTGCCAGGCCTTTAAGCTGGGGTGGCGGCAATTCATCACTTACGGCTACCAGGGCCAGCGTTTCCTGGGCTGCGGCTTCGGGCCCGACACCCAAGAGGTGCGCATCGACGCCTACGGCAGCACTGGCGACTACCTGGCCTCCGGCATCGACGGCATGACCCTGCAGGTCCACGGCAACGCCCAGGACCAGTTGGGGCAGATCATGAAGCAGGGCAAGCTGGTGGTGCACGGCGACGTGGGCCAGACCTTCATGTACGGCGCCAAGGGCGGGGAGGTTTACATTCTGGGCAACGCCGCCGGCCGGCCCCTGATCAACGCGGTGGGCCGGCCCCGGGTGGTGATCAACGGCACCGCCCTGGACTTCCTGGCGGAATCCTTCATGGCCGGCGACGTCTTCCAGGGCGGCGGCTTTGTCATCGTCAACGGCCTGGAGTACGACCCCCGGGGGCGCCTGCGGCCGCAACGGACCCCCTATCCCGGCTCCAACCTGTTCTCCCTGGCCTCGGGGGGGGCTCTCTATATCCGCGACCCCTACCAGCAGGTGGTGGAGGAGCAGTTGAACGGCGGCGAGATCGTCCCCCTCACCGAGGCGGACTGGAACCTGATCCTCCCTTACCTCCAGGAAAACCAACGTCTTTTCGACATCGCCATCGACCACGACCTGCTCACCGTGGATGGCCGCCAGCACCCCCCGGATGAGGTTTACCGTAAGATCCAGCCGCTGAAACTGGGGGTCCTCACTACGGTGGAGGACTCCTGGGAGTAGCGCCGTCTCAGCCCAGCCGCCAACATCTAGGGTGGGCACTGCCCGCCATCATCCTCCCAACAAAGTAAGGGCCACCCGGCGGGTCGCCCCTGTGGTTTTCCTGTTGGGTGGCCCAGGCGTCCCGCCTGGGCTTTTTTTCTTTATTCATATCGTTCCCAGGCTGCGCCTGGGAACGCTACTAAGAAAATCCCGAAGCTCCGATTAGAAAACCGACAAGTAGGGCGCGTCTTACGCGCCTTATTGGGTGCGCGCTACGGATCCTGCATAGTCAGGCGGCCTACCACGGCACACCTAGGTGTCTAAGGTATTGGCAAACTCCCCCTCCCTGAGAGGGGAGGGGGCTGGGGGGAGGGTGGCTCAGTTGTCGCGGCTAAGACTTAATCCAAAGACGATACCACCCCCACCCTACCCTCCCCCCTCTCAGGGGGAGGGGATAAAAGCGATTTCTTTTTTAGGGTTTCCCTGAAAAACTAAACTAGAGGGGAGGACCCAGCCGCAAAAATACAAAGTAAGGGCGACAGTGGCACAGGCTTCCAGCCTGTGATCGGGCCGCCCCTTGTCTAGAGGATAGTTAAGCCGGTTATCTGGCGGCCGGGGACCTTTCCGGGGCTACCCCCTTCCCTGCCATCTTTTTCAGGCAGGAGTCCGGATTATTGCGGAGCCCCTTGATCTTCTCCGGCGTAATTTTCCATTGACATGCGGAAGGCTTGGTCTTAATATTGTGAATAATTTAACAATGGGCTGGTAAATGGTCTTTCCCGTCTCAGGGGTGGGAGTCAACCCCCTCATCCCCCCTCTCACTGCCCTGGAGGTTTCCACCTTCACCTCCATGGGAGGAGTCTCCGGCGGCTTTCTGCTGTTGTTGCCCTTCCAGGTGAGTATCCTCAAGATCACCAGCCCGGCAGCGCCGCTCAACCAAACGGTTGCTAACCTCAGGCCATTTCCGGAAGCGGCTTGGGGAAACAGTTTCCTACCAAGGGTCTATTCAGCCTTGAATTAATCAATGCTAACGGATGGTTACCCTATCATGGCAAAAACCTTGGTCATTTGAGCGGAGAACTCCATGGTAACCCTAAAAAAGATTTTTCTGGTCTTCCTCAAAATCGGCACCTTCTCTTTCGGCGGCGTCTATTCTATGGTGGCCTTCTTCGAAAGGGAGTTGGTATTTAAGCGCAAATGGATTACCCAAGATGAGTTCGTGGAGAGCTTCGCCATCGGCCAGATGACCCCCGGACCACCCATAGTCAATACCGGCATCTCCATCGGCTACAAACTGCATAAATTGTGGGGGGCGCTGGCCGCCACCGTGGGCCAGGCCTTTACCGGCACGGTGCTGGCTATTCTGTTGGCGGCCTTTTATCTCTATATGAAAGACAACCCCCTCCTGCAATCGGTGATGAAAGGGGTGGCCGCGGCGGTGGTGGGTTTGCTGGCCTCTTTCATCTATAAGATGTTTATCAAGCTGGTTACCGATTACCGCAGCGCGACGCTGGTTATGGCCGCTTTCCTGGCCCTGGCCATCTTTAAGATCAATCCTATCGGCATCCTGCTGGCCGCAGGGGCTTTGGGGCTGGTCTTGTACCGGAGGAATTAAATGGCCCTGCTGAAAATGGCCGCCATCCTTTTCATTGCCAACGCCCTGACCATCGGCGGCGGCTACGCCATGGTCCCCATTCTTCAGCAAGAATTCGTCAATCATTATCATTGGCTCAGCAATAAGGAATTCCTCGACGCCATTGCCATCGGCCAGGTGACTCCTGGGCCGCTAACGGTGATGAATGCCTTTATGGGCTTTAAGGTGGGCGGCCTGGTCGGGGCCCTGGTGGCCATGGTCGCCAGCTATCTACCCTGCGTCATTATTGTCACACTGGTTACCAAGTATTACCTCCGTTATAAAGAGATATGGGCGGTAAAGGCCAGTTTCGCGGCGATCAAGCCGGCGGTGGTGGGGTTGTTGGCCGCAGTGCTCATCTTTCTGGGCCAAGGTTCCTTGATTAACCAGACCACCATAGGCATCGCCGTGGCCAGCTTCGCCCTCCTTACCTTTACTAAGCTCGATCCCAGTATCATCATAATCACCGCCGGATTCTTGGGGGCATTATTGTTCTAGGAAATGAGCGTGACTGCATCTGGCCGGTTAGCCAGTCTACATATAGGGGTCATCAACCGCGGGCTGATGACCCCCTTCTTTTCTTGGCGCCCTTGGCGTCTTAGCGTGATATATTTCTCCCGCAAAGGCGCAAAAGCGCAAAAGATATTAAACCGCCATGTATTGGGAATTTTCCGAAAAGGGCATCGTCTTCTTCCCGGACCCGCACCTCATCGGCAACCCCGGTGATTACGGGCTGGGGTATGAGGAGGTCTACTTCGAGGCCGCAGACGGGGTGCGCCTGCACGGCTGGTGGGTGCCCCAGGACGGCGCCCCGGTCTTCCTGTGGTTCCACGGCAACGCCGGCAATATCAGCCACCGCCTGGAAAACCTCAACCTGCTGCACCGGTTGGCGGAGGTTCAGGTCTTCATCTTCGATTACCGGGAATACGGCAAATCTGAGGGGCTGATCTGCCGGGAAGGCACTTATAAGGATAGCGCCGCGGCCTACCGCTACGTGACGGCAACCCGGGGGATAGACCCCGCAGACCTGGTCCTCTTCGGCCGTTCCCTGGGCACCGCCCTGGCCGTGGACCTGGCCGCCCGCCTCCCCTGCCGCTCCCTGATCATCGAGTCGCCCTTCACCAACTCCTCGGACATGGCCAAACTCTTCCTGCCCTTCAGGTTCGATTGGCGGCCCCGGGTTCCCTATGATAATTTGGGGAAAATTGATAAGATCAAGGCGCCGTTGCTCATCATTCACGGCTCCGAGGACGAGATCATCCCGGTTTCGATGAGCCGGCGCCTGTTCGCCGCGGCCCGGGACCCCAAGGAACTCTATATCATCCCCGGGGCCCATCACAACGACACCTTTCTGGTAGGCGGCCCGGCTTATTTTGACAGATTAACCAGGTTTATTCAGCAACCGGCCAAGCACCCGTGACCGCCCGGGGGAGACCCCCTCTTCTGTTTTATGTAGCCGCAGGCTTTAGCCTGCGCTCGTTTTATTAAGGATTTTCGCAAGCTAAAGCTTGCGGCTACATTTTAACTGCCTAAAGATGATGGACTTTTTTATTAAAGGAAAATCTGAAACATGACACTATCTTTATGACCGTGAACCTGCAACAAAAAGCCCTGCGCCTAGCCTACTTCACCGTGGGATACATGGTTTTGGAATGTTTTTTATCGCTGCTGGCCGGCTATCTGGCCGGCAGCATCGCCCTGGTGGGCTTCGGCCTGGACAGCCTGCTGGAGGGCCTGTCCGGCGGGGTGATGATCTGGCGCTTCTTTCCGCACCGGGGCCTGTCGGGGGCAGATGAGGCCCGGCTGGAGCGGCGGGCCGTGACCATCATCGGCTGCCTCTTTTTTATCCTGGCGGCCTATATCCTTTACGCATCGGCGACTAAATTAATCTTTACCGAAATTCCCGCTCCCAGCCTGTTGGGGATCTTTATCGCCCTAGCTTCGGCGCTGGTCATGCCGGCGCTCTACCTGGCCAAATTCCGCACCGGGGAGTCCCTGGGCAGCGCCAGTCTGAGGGCCGACTCCAGGCAGACCCTGGCCTGCGCCCTGCTGTCGGTGGCCCTGCTCATCGGCTTGGGGCTCAATTACCTCTTCGGCCTCTGGCAGGCGGACCCTTTAATCGGTCTGCTGATCGTCTTCTTTCTGGTCAAGGAGGGCCGCAGGGCTTTGAAGGAAGGGAAACTTTGCACCTGCGCCTCCTGCGGCCTGCCGCCCCCGCCGCCGCCGCCGCCCCGCCGATCCGCCCTGTGATGAGCCCCCTACTTCCCTGGGTTCTTCTTGAGGCGCTGGCTTACCCCCTTGATCAGCAGCGGCCAGGCGATGGTGGCGTCGCTCAGGACCTCGGCGAAGCGGCCGCCGTCTTCCGCCGAGACGAATTTCCCCCAGGAAACTCCTTCCTTGAAGGTACAGCCGCTCAAGCCGCCCCAATGGGCCGGCTCCGGGCAGATGCGCACCCCATAATGGAAGCGCACTTCGGGGAGGTCGAGCTGCAGCCGGGTCTGGAGCAGGTCCAGGTAGGGGGCCACCTGCTGGGCCCAGTTGCGGGGCACCCCCCCGCCGATGGTAAAAATCCCCAGTTTCCTGGCCGTTAGGGCGCGCCGGGCATAGGCTGCCAGGTCCAAAAAGGGATTGAATTGCAGCGACACCGCCCCCAGGGCCTCGGAGAGCGGCTGCCCGGCCGCCAGGGCCCGGCGCACCATATAGACCGCCAGGTCCAGACCCAACTCCGAGTCGGTGAAGGCCGGGATAAATACCGGCACCCCCTTCAAATAGGCGTTTCTCAAGATCCCCGGGGCCTCGCTGTGCTCCGCCAGGTATCTCCCCAGCTCCCGGCAGAGAGCGGCGGAGGACCAGACCTGGCCTTGATCCAGCCCCTCCAACACCTGCCGGAAGACGTCTTCGGCATAGTCCAGGTTGGCCTCCATCTCCAGGGTATCGTAGATGCGGTTGTAACCCTGCTGGAACAGCATCCGGTCCGGGACTTCTTCCGGATACTTGTAATGCACCCGGCCCAGGGTCTCGATAAAGCCATGGGCGATCAATGCTCCGGTGCTGACGATCATCTGCAGCCAACCCCGGTCGATCATCTCGCAGAGGAGCAGGCCCATCTTGGCCACGCTCATGGCCCCGGAGAAGGTGCCCACCACGGTGCAGTCGGGGTCCCGGAGCATAGCCTCCAGGACGTCGGCCGCCTCCCCCAGACTGCGGCCGCCGAAGGCGGTCCGCCCCATGGCCCTGAGGAGCTGATCGAAATCCTCAATGGAGTTAAGGTCCAGGGGGAGCAAGGGCGTCAGACCGTCTTGGGCCCCATCATGCAAATCCTCAAGTTTCCGGCGCATTGGCTAGTCCTGTTTTCTGTTTTCCGTTTTCCGTTTTCCGTTTGCTAATATTGCGTCCCACTGAAGGTTGCATAAATGCTTTGCCTTTTCCCCTCCCCCTTGAGGGGGCGACACCGGGTGGGGGTGGTCCCTTTTCTTTCATTTACCATATGTTGCCACCCTCCCCTCAAGGGAGGGGGAGTTATCTCAAATCTTTTGCTAAGGTAATTATGGGAAATCACCCTAAGAGACCTTTGCCTTGCCTTCCACCGAAAACCGAAAACAGAAAACCGTAAACCGCTCTGTTACCGGTAGGGCCCCCCCAGCTCTCCCCAGCCCAGCTTGGTGCGCAGGATCTCAAAGTGGCTGCGCCGGGGATGCTTCACCAGCTTGACATGGTAGGCGCCGGAGCGCACTTCCAAACGATCCCGCGGCTTCAGGCCGCGGCCCACCTGGCCATCCAGGGTAAGATAGAGGTCCTGGACCTTTTCATCTTTTTCGTCCAGGGTCACGGCCACGGTCACCGTCTCCGGCAGGATGAGGGGCCGGTTGCTCAGGGTGTGGGGGCAGATGGGCAACAGGATGATAGTCCCCAGGGTCGGATAAGCGATGGGGCCGCCGGCGGACATGGTGTAGGCGGTGGACCCGGTGGGGGTGGAGACGATCAAGCCGTCGGCCCGGTAAGTGGTGAGGTATTCGCCGTCGATCCAGGTGGTGAGTTCGGCGATGCGGGCCAGCGCCCCCTTGTTGATCACCGCGTCGTTCAGGACGTTTTCCCGCCAGACGGTCTCGCCCCCCCGGATGAGGCTGACGGACAGGATCATCCGTTCATCCACCTCAAATTTTCCCGGCAAGACATGCTCTTCCAGGCAGGGGTAGAGATCCTCCAGGGAGATTTCCGTGAGGAATCCCAGGCCCCCCATGTTGACCCCCAGGATGGGCAGACCCAGGCGCCCGTAATGGCGGGCGACGCTCAACATGGTGCCGTCGCCCCCCAGGACCACGATGAACTCCGTTTCCGGAGGCAGGGGCGGGATGTCCGGCTCCGGTTCATTTTCCAGGTGGCGGGCCGCCAGCCCCCGGGAAGCGAACCAGGCCTGCAAGGCCTGGCCGGCCTGCCAGGCGTCGTCTTTGTGCTTCTTGCTGATAATGGCCAGGGATTTCACTGCGCCTCCCGAGTTGACAATTAACATAATCTTCGATAATTTTTAAGGGATTTTTCTGTGGCGCTGCTGCCTCAATTTTACCGGGAAGGAGTATTAATGCAAGTCGCCAAACGTATTCGCCAGATTCCGCCCTCCGCCACCCTGGCCTTGAACGCCAAGGCCAACCAGCTCAAGGCCCAGGGGGTCGACATAGTCAACTTTGGGATAGGGGAGCCGGACTTCGACACCCCGGAAAACATCCGGGAGGCGGCCATCCGGGCCATCAGAGAGGGCTTCACCCGCTACACCCCGGTGGGAGGCATCCCGGAGCTCAAGGAGGCTATTATCCAGAGGTTTGCCGCGGACTACGGCCTCTCCTACCAGCCCGGGGAGATCATGGTCTCCTGCGGCGGCAAACACGGGCTCTACAATCTTTTTCAGATCATGTTCGACCCCGGGGATGAGGTGGTGATCCCGGCCCCCTACTGGGTCTCCTACGTGCCCATGGCCCTGCTGGCCGAGGCCGCGCCGGTGCTCATCCCTACCCGGGAGGCCAACGGTTTCAAGCTCAGCGCCGCGGAATTAAAAGAACGCCTCAGTCCCCGCACCAAGGCCCTGGTCCTCAACAGCCCCTCCAACCCCACCGGCAGCGTCTATAGCCGGCAGGAACTGGAAGCGCTGGGAGAACTGGTTCTGGCGCACGGTCTTTATGTGATCTCCGACGACATTTATAACAAGATCATTTTCGATGGCGCCAAGTTCGTTAATATCGCCATGCTGGCCCCGGAGCTGAAGGCCCGCACCTTCGTCCTGAACGGGGTGTCCAAGACCTACGCCATGACCGGCTGGCGCATCGGCTACCTGGCGGGACCCCGGGAAGGGATCGCGGCGGCCACCAATCTCCAGAGCCAGTCCACTTCCAACCCCACCTCCATCTCCCAGAAGGCCGCGGTGGAGGCGCTTATGGGCCCCCAGGAGGCGGTGGCCTCCATGGCCGCGGAATTCGCCTGGCGCCGGGACGACATCTGCCGCCGGGTCCTGTCGATTCCCGGGGTCAAATGCACCAGGCCGGCGGGGGCATTTTACCTCTTCCCCAACTTTTCCGCTTATTACCCTAAGTTGCAGCCCGGGCCGGGGCAGTCCCATTCCCAGGCCCTGGCGGATTACCTGCTGACCGAGGCCCGCGTGGCTGCGGTGCCGGGCAATGAATTCGGGGAAGACCAATGCCTGCGGTTTTCCTATGCCACCTCCCGGGAGCGCATCGCCACCGGCTTGAGCCGCATCCGGGAGGCCCTGGAGAAGTTGGGGAAGTAAGGGGGGCGCAGGTGGGGGAAGAATCGGGGCCAGCGCGGCGCGGCTTTTTTTTAAGAAAGGTCGAGCCGCGCTGTCCGTTCAACTCAGGTAAAGAAGATTTAGCGGCCGGCCGCCTGTCGCTTGGAAGCCTTCAGCGGATTGACCTTCTGAACCGTCTCTTTTTTGCCGTTTTTGGCGTGGGTGGCCAGGTTACAGAGGCCCCGCCGCCATTTGGCTTCGGGATCGGGAAAAGAACCGCAGAAGCTGGAGTCTTCAAACGAAAGAGTCCGATCGCAGCCGCTACAGGCGTCCACGATGGGCTTGCAGTGGCCGCCGTTGAACGAACAGCCTTTTTTGCTCATAAAGGTGCAATCCACCCCGGGTTTAACGCTAACGCAGTGCATGGCCGTAGCCCTCCTTCAAGCATAGGAAATCCTTTATTTATATACTAAAATTATAAATTTTGTCAAGAGTTGCGCGCCTAATCCTCCAAAAATATATTTTCCCTGGGGCGGCCCGGTCCTTTCCGGCCGCATTGACAGGCCGCAGCCGATGTTTATTTTAAGGACGAAACCCTTTGCGGAAAAGGATGCCCATGGCAGCCAAGACCTTAAAGGATTACCAGGCCAAACGGGATTTTCGCCGCACCCCGGAGCCCTCGCCGGGGAGCGGGGGGGTGTCGGCGGAACCCATCTTCGTGGTCCAGAAACATGACGCCAGCCGCCTCCATTACGACTTCCGCCTGGAGGTGGACGGAGTCCTGAAATCTTGGGCCATCCCCAAGGGACCCTCCACCGATCCCCAGGAGAAGCGCCTGGCGGTACCCACCGAGGACCACCCCCTGGAATACGCCGGCTTTGAAGGGGTCATCCCGGAAGGAGAGTACGGCGCCGGCGCCGTGCTGGTCTGGGACACCGGGAAGTTCCGCAATATCACGGAGAAGAAGGGGGTGGCCCTTGACCTCCCGGAGGCCTTGGCCCACGGCCACCTCAAGGTTTGGCTGGAGGGACGCAAGCTCAAAGGCGGCTATGCCCTGACCCGGTTCAAGACGGGCAAGGACGAGGCCTGGCTGCTGGTGAAGGCCGACGACCAGGAGGCGGATGCCTCCGCCGAGCTGCTGCGGACCCGGCCCGAATCGGTCCTCAGCGGCCGCACCCTGGAGGAGATTGCCGGAGGGGATTCTAGGTGAATTAACAGTTTCAAAGTAAATCAGGAGCCCTGGGCTCGCCCGTAAATCATGCAAATGTGGCGCTGCCGCCCCCGGCGGCGCGGGAACCGGCTCTGCCTAAAAACCAAGCGGACATTTCAGGCACTAGGAAAACCGGACATCTGTAGGCGCCCTGGACCCAGGCGAAGTTTTTCCTTGACAGGCAGAACCAAGCGCTATATATAGTGGCATTAAATAGTCCGGGAGCCCATATAGGGCATAATAGGGAAGCCGGTGCAAGTCCGGCATGGTCCCGCCGCTGTAACCGGTGACGAAACCTGCATCAGGCCACTGTCTCACTGAAGTGGGATGGGAAGGCGCAGGCGGTAGGAAGAACCGGAAGTCAGAAGACCTGCCCGGATAGAAGCTTAAGCCCCACGAGGTATGCGGGCGGTAAGCTCCGTTAAGGATCAAGAAGCTGGGTGCCATCCTTAAGTCATCGCGACTTAAGGATTTTTTTTTGGAAAAAAACCGTCTCAATCAAGGAAGGAAGAAAACATGGTAAAGCGGAGCAAGTTTGGCTGGCTAACTTTGGCGCTTATCCTCTCGATGATCAGCGCCCCCTGGACCCTGAACGCCGCGGCGACGCCGAAACCCGCCATCGTCTTGGCGGCCTTTGGCACCACCACCAACGCCTTTCCCACTTACCAAAAGATCGAAGACCAGGTCAAAGAGCGCTTCCCCGGCTATGAAGTCCGTTGGGCCTTTACTTCCAATATGGTGCGTCACAAGGTGCTGGAGCAGCAGCACAAAAAACTAAAAAGTTTGCCTGAGGTCTTGACGGACCTGAAGGCGGACGGCTTTACCAAGGTTGCCATTCAATCCTTGCTTCTGGCTCCGGGAAAAGAATGGGAAGAGGTAGTTAAGCAAAGCCGGGAAGTCCCCGGGCTCACCGTAGCCGTGGGCAAACCGCTGCTCAGCGGCAAGGCGGACGAAATAAAGGTTCTCGATGACTTATCTAAAGAATTTCCCCCGGATCTGCAGAAAAACGCCGTGGTGCTGGTGGGACACGGCAGTCCCGACCCCCAAGCCCAGGCCGCCAATAACTCCTTCGCGCAGTTACTGCGCTCCCGCTATCCCCAGGGCAATGTCTTCTTCGGCATGGTGGAATTTGAAAAACCCGGGAAAGAGGAGGTGCTCCAGGAAATAAAGAGGTCCGGGGCCACCTCGGTCAAGATTATCCCGTTTCTTCTGGTAGCCGGGGATCACGTGCAAAATGATATCCTGGGGAACGGCCCGGAGAGCTGGAAATCCAAACTGCTGCAGATGGGTAACTATCAGGTTGAGGGCGTTCGCCAGGGACTGGGAGAGCAGCAAGAGATCGTCAATATTTATCTGGAACATTTGACCCAGGCTTTGCAGAACTTTTAGGAGGTGCTATGAGGAGCGGGCTGATCGTCTATCTGGTGGGTGAGGGGGAGTTGCCGGAAGGCTTCGATCTGGCAAGCGGCTGTAAGGAAATGGGCTTCCCGGCCGATCGCGTGGAACTGGTGGGTTCCAGGCAAGGATTCTTTGAGGTGAACGATGCCTGGCATTACCTGTTTACCAAGGGTTATGGGAACATCAAACTCTTGGTGGCGCAAACCGACCAAAAATGTTTGCGGCCTCTGTCCCCTCTGGTTCGACTCAGCGGCTAGGAAAACGGGAAGCAAGCAGGGAAAGCCACGCACCCCCGGTGTCAATCATGGAGGTGATAATGTTGATGATCACCCTCGTGCGCGTGTTTGTGAAACCGTGGATCGATCAAGTTCACGCGGAAGAGCAGATCCCGGTCGGAGAGAAGCTCCGCAGGGGTTCCATTGGCCACCACCCGATGCTCCTCATCGAAGACCAGGACGCGATCGGCAATCTCTTCAACGATATCCAGGTCATGGGTAGCCGTGATGATTGTTTTCCCAAACTGGCCAAACTGAGCCAGCAGGTCAATCACCCACCGCCGGGTGCGCGGGTCGAGGGCTGCCGTAGGTTCATCCAGCAGCAACACGGCTGGATTCGTGGCCACTACCGAAGCCAAGGCCACCCTCCTTTTCTCTCCCCCGCTCAGTTTGAAAGGCGGCCGGTCCTTAAGGTCCTCCAGGCCAAAAAGTTCCAGGGTTTCCGCAACGCGTTGCCGCACTTCCGCTTCGCCCAGTCCCAGGTGCAAGGGACCAAAAGCAATCTCCTCCCCCACGGTGGATGAAAAGAGCTGGGTTTCAGAATTCTGAAAAACGAACCCCACCCGCCGCCGGAAGGCCTGATTGAATCCGTCGTCGTTTAAACTCTTCTCCTGCAACACCTGGCCGAAGGCCCGGATGACCCCTTCTTGGGGAAAAAGCAGACCATCCAGAACTTTAAGCAAGGTAGATTTGCCCGAGCCGTTGGCGCCCAAGAGAACAATTCGTTCCTGCTCGTGAATCAGCAGGTCCAGGTCCCGAACCCCGATTTCCCCACCTGGATAATGGTAGCCCACCTTTTCCAGCAGAAAGACCGGCGCCCTGGCAGTCTCAGCCGAGGACACGGTCACCTCCCACAAACAAAATGCTGACAATGAACACCAAAACCATCCAGACCCAATCGCTGCGCTTCATCTCGAAGTGGAGCAGCGACTTGGGCAACCCCGCATAGCCGCGGGCCAGCATGGCGCTATGCACCTCTTCACTCCAGGCCGCGGTCTTGCCCCAGAGATTTCCCATGGCGGAAGTGACAAACCGGCGCGCTTCCCGGGAGTTCACCCGGCCTACCAGGCGGCTCCGGCGGGCCATGAACAGGTCACTGCTCGTCTGCAGCAAGAGAAAAATATACCGGTAAGTCATCTCCAATACCGAGAGAAATACCGGGGGGATCCGCAGTACGCTTAACGCTTTCAGCAGGGTATTCCAGCGGGTGGTGAGGGTCAGCAACACGGCCAGGGAAACGGAGGCGCCGACTCTCAGGATCAGCAGGACCGCGGCTGCCACCCCTTCTCTGGTGATCGCCACCTCTGGGGGAATGGTCCAGTAACCCAGTTTCACCGGAAGGCTCAGATGAAACAACACCAGGAGCGGGGTCCCGGGCCGCACCACATTGAACAGAGTGGGAAAGACCACGATCCCGGTAAACAGAGGCACCACCACCCATACTCTTTTGGCGAAAGTTCCCAGCGGTATCCGGGAGCTCTTCGCCAGCCAGAAAAGCCATAAATTTAACAGGACCAACGAGAAGATATGATGGAGCAGCCCCGCGACACCGATGAGAAAGAGGAGCGTCAGCAGTTTGGCGCGGGGATCCAACCCCTGCAAAAGACCCGGCCGGCTGGCGAGAGACTCGGAAAAGATCTCATTCTGGAGGGCTTCGGCGATGGCCTGCAAAGTCTTTTCCAGGAAACCGCGTTTAGCAGAACCCCTGGCCGCCGCCTGGGGCCCAGGCGGGGGTATTTTCTCTTGAAGCCATGACGGAACGGACTGCATTCCGGCCATCAATTCAGCACTCCTTTGGGGTCATTTCTGTCCCTTGCTCTCGGCGACCTGGAATCGCCAGAATAGATGAGTGAGCAGGGAGATGACGCCGACCCCGAGGATGGCGCAAACAATGTAGATGATGGCCGCGGACCAGAAACTCTCAAGGCCGGGGAGGGAATAATCGCCCAAAGGGGCATATGACCAGGTGTCCGCCAGGCGTTGCATCCCGGCAGGAATGAAACCGAGGATTTTCTGCAACTCTGCGGTGCCCCACTCTCCCCAAGCCGTGCCGCCGGCCAGCAACCCCAAAGGAGACAAGACGCTCAGGACTCCCAGCCCCCACCAGAACTTCCGATAGCTAACGGGAGTTGCTGGAGCAGAAGCGGCTGACCAGGCCTGAAGGTTCAACAGGTCCGCGTTGTAGGATTGCAGGTAGCGGACCACCAGGGCGGTAACTACCGCTTCCAAAGGGCCGGCGAAAACGAGGTGCGCAAACAGCATGGCCGGGACCGCCACACTGAGCGGGTAGGGGCAGTAGAGCGGGACGCCCTTGGCGGTGTGGAACAGAAGGGGCTGCAGTCCCAGCTCCACTCCCGCACATAGGGCCGCCGCACTGATCCCCAGGTAAGCTCCTACTGCTGCTCCGACCCAGCGGCGTTTCGCCTGGAGCTCTCTTTTGCCACTAAGCAACCGGTAGGCGCCGTAGGAAATGAAAGGAAGAACCAGCGCCATGTTGAAACAATTGGCGGTGAAGGTCCAAATGCCGCCATCCCCAAAGAGCAGGGCCTGAATGGCCAGGGCAATGGTAACGCAAATCATGGTGGCCCACGGTCCCAGCACCACCGCGAGCAGCCCGCCTCCCACCGCATGGGCGCTGGTGCCGCCGGGGATGGGCACGTTGTACATCATTATGGTGAAGCAAAAAGCCGCGCCGATGGCCATCAAAGGAACGTATCTGGATTTGAGCCAGTTTCTCACCTTCCGGGCCGCCGCCACCCAGGCGGGGATCATGACCAGGCCGAAGCTGACGCAGGTCGAGGGACTCAAATACCCGTCGGGAATGTGCAAGATTAATCCTCCTTATCGTTCCGGAGCCTCGAGACCTCGGGTCTCGCCAAAATATCCCCAAAAATAAAGCCACGAATACCCGGCGCCTTCGAGCGCCCCAGCCTTCGTGGCTATTAAATTCACTTACCTGATTACGGTTTTCAGGGTTTCATACCCTAAGATAGATTATTTATTACTAAAGACCTGGATGGAAGTAAAGGGAAAAATGCTCCCGGGGGATTGGCCCCCCGCCGTGCCCTTCCAGGCGGGCCAGAAAAATCTTCATGCCGGCATTCTCCCCCCCGGCGATCCCCTGGCCGCGGCCGATTCCATGATTATCTTGAGAACATGAACCTGGTGGCGGCCTTAATGGAGTCCGCGGCCTACCCGGAGCCCACCTCTCAGGTGCTGCTGGTCCAGACCCACATCTCCTATGTCTTCCTCACCGACCGCTTCGCCTACAAGGTTAAGAAGCCGGTAGACCTGGGGTTTCTGAACTTTACCACCCTGCGCCGGCGCCACCATTATTTGCACGAAGAGCTGCTCCTGAACCGCCGCCTCTGCCCGGAGATCTACCTGGAGGTCCTGCCCATCACCTCTCCCCGGGGTTCTTTGTCAAAGGTGCGCCTGGGCGGCCGGGGCCAGCCCCTGGATTACGCCCTGAAGATGGTGCGCCTGCCCCAGGAGCGCATGATGGACGAAGTCGCGGACCGGGGGGAGCTGCGGCAGGAACACCTGGACCGCATCATCGCCCGGCTGGCGCCCTTTTACGCCCAGGCGGCCACCGGCCCCAGGATCAACAAGTTCGGGGAGCCGGCCATCATCGCCTATAATCACCAGGAAAATTTCTCCCGCATTGAGACTCTGGTGGGCGCGGTGATTTCCCGGAAGCTCTTGGACCGCATCCGGAATTTTGCCGGCGCTTTCCTGAAGCAGCACCGGGCCCTGTTTTTACGGCGCCTCCGGGAAGGCCGCATCCGGGACTGCCACGGCGACCTGCACATGAGGAACATTTGCCTGGCCGATCAGGTATATATCTTCGATTGCATTGAATTTAATCCCCGATTCAGATATGGTGATGTGGCGGCGGATGTCGATTTCCTGGCCATGGACCTGGATTTTCACGGCTTCCGCGAGTTGAGCCGCCACTTTGTGGAACATCTGGCCCGGGCCGCCGCGGACCCGGAACTCTTGCTGATGCTCGATTTTTACAAGTGCTACCGGGCTTGCGTGCGGGGCAAGATCGCCGCCTTCACCGCCCAGGACCCGGAAATGGCCCCGGCAGCCAGGACCCAGGCCCAGCAGCTGGCCAGGGCCTATTTCCGGTTGGCCGGAGAGTACGCGGAGGAAGGGGCGCGGTGGGTTGCCTAGTGGTGATCTTCGGCCTGATGGGCGCCGGGAAGACTACCCTGGCCCGGGCCCTGGGCCAGGCCCTGGAATGGCCGGTCATCGAAAGCGATCGGGTGCGCAAGGCCCTGGCGGGGCTGGCCCCCGGCGCCCGGGCCAAATTGGCCTTTGGTCAGGGGATTTACGCCGAGGGTTTCTCGGCCCGGACCTACGGGGAGATGCGCCGCCTGGCCGCGGCGCACCTGGCCGCGGGGGGCAGCGTCATCCTGGACGGCTCCTTTAAGCGGGCCGGGGAACGGGAGCGGGTGCGGCTCCTGGCCCGGGAGCACAGGGCGCCGGTGGTCTTCGTTTATTGCGCCTGCCCCCCAGAGGAGGCCCGCCGCCGCCTGGGGATCAGGCTCACCGACCCCCAGGCGGTTTCCAATGGCCGGGTGGAGCTGTTCGCGGCCCAGGCCGGGGATTTCGACCCCCTGGGGCCCGAGGACCAGCCGCTGCTGCGTTTGGACACTCAGCAGGAGCCGGCGCTGCTGCTGGAGGAACTTAAGAAATTTGTTGAAGTGTATCTTTGAGGAATATTTTTCTAAAGCTCCCGCGAGGAAACCAAATCACACGGATATCTTCCCAAACCACTTATTCTGAGGGAAAATAACCGTATGGTCGGATTAATCATTTCCCGAGATCCCACCCGCTGGCAGCGTTCCCAACGAAGAACTGAACCCTGATTGTTCTTTTAAGATGAAGGAGAGATGATTATGGAATATTCCAACATTATGGTGGACCGGCAGGAGCAAATCGGCATCATTACCCTGAATCGCCCGCAGGCCATGAACACCTTCACCGGTCCCTTTGCCCGGGAGCTAAATGCCGCCCTCTGGGAAATGGAGAATGACCCCGGCATACGGGTAGTGGTGATCGACGCCAATGGCAAACACTTTTCCGTCGGGATTTCCCTGGACGAATTCAAGGGGAAAACCAATAACGAATACCGCGAGTTTATCCGGTTGATGGATGAACACAATCATACCATCGCCAGGATGAAAAAGCCGGTCATCGCCTCGGTCAAGGGGTATGCCCTGGCCAATGGGGCCGGCCTGTCTTTTGCCTGTGACCTGACGGTGGCCGCGGAGGACGCCAAATTCGGGACCACCGCCATCAATGTCGGCCTCATCTGCCTGGGGCCGGCGGGGCCGTTGGTCCGCAATGTCGGCCGCAAAAAGGCCCTGGAGTTGGTGCTTACCGGAGATATGATCAGTGCGGCCGAGGCACAGAGATTGGGACTGGTCAATAAGGTGGTGCCCAGTGATAAACTGGAGGAAGCCACCCTGGAACTGGCCAAAAAATTGGCCAGCAAAAGCCCCCTGGCCTTGCAGGCCGGCAAGGCCGGAATTTATGGGATGCAAGATGTTCCTTACGGCCAGGCCCTGAACATGCTAAGCGACCGTTTTGCGGCTCTTTGCTGCACCGTGGATGCGGAGGAAGGCGTGAAGGCCTTTCTGGAGAAGAGAACCCCGATATGGCGCGAGTGCTAACCCCGGCGGAGTCGCTGGGAAAATCCCGCCATCCGGCAGGGTAATACAGATGAACCTTGAAGAAATAATGAAAAGCCATGGTTTCAATCTCGCGGCCAGTTGCGCCGGCAAAGCAGCGTACACGAAATGGATAAAATACCGAGGCAAGCGTGCCTATATCACCGTCAACGACGCCAGCGGGGAGAGCTTTCCCAGCACCATGGAGGAACCCGTACGGGTGGCCATCCACGATCTCCGGTCCGGGAACGAAGTTGAGCCGGGCCGCGATTTCAGTTCGCTGAGCTCTTACCTGGAATCGCTCCAGGAGGATTAGCATCCGGGCTGGCTGCCTTCGAGATTCACCAATGGCGCCCTGGCAAGAATATTGGTACATTAAAGCGCGCCCCCAAGCCCAACTTGGGACCAGCGGAAAATTTCCTAATTGAACAGGATTACTAATGGCATTGGCAGAGATAAGCGGTTCAAAACCACCATCCTCTGGCTCACCCAAGAGGCGCATCCTTAGCGGCATGCGCCCCACCGGCAGGCTGCACCTGGGGAATTACTACGGCGCCCTGTACAATTGGCTCAAGCTCCAGGAGCATTACCGCTGCTATTATTTCGTGGCCGACTGGCACGCCATCACCACGGAATACGAGGCCCCCCAGGCCATCAGCGGCTTCATCCCGGAGATGATCATCGATTGGCTGAGCGCGGGGCTCGACCCGGAGAAATCCACCCTCTTCGTGCAGTCGGCCATTCCGGAGCACGCCGAGCTCTATCTCATCTTCGGCATGTTTACCCCGGTGCCCTGGCTGGAGCGCAACCCCACCTTCAAGGACCAGATCGAGGCACTGGCCCACAAAGACCTGACTACCTACGGGTTTTTGGGCTACCCGGTGCTCCAGGCCGCCGACATCCTGATGTACAAGGCCGGGGGGGTGCCGGTGGGGGTGGACCAGGTGCCCCACGTGGAGCTGACCCGGGAGATCGCCCGGCGTTTCAACCACCTCTATCGCCCCATCTTCCCGGAGCCGGAGGCCCTGCTCACCGAGATTCCCAAACTCACCGGCACCGACGGCCGCAAGATGAGCAAGAGCTATGACAACTGCATCTATCTGAGCGACCCCCCGGAGGTGATGGCCCAGAAGGTGCGGCAGATGACCACCGATACCCTGCGCCCCTTCCGGCGCGACCCCGGGGAGCCGGACCGCTGCCTGGCCTTCCCCTTTCATCGCCTCAACCTGCCCAAGGAACGGCTCGCCGAAATTATGCAGGAGTGCCGCGGCGCGGCCCTGGGGTGCGTGGATTGTAAAAAGCTGCTGGCCGAGGCCTTGCTGGAGAATATGGCTCCCCTGCAGGAGCGGCGGCGCCACTTCGAGGCCCACCCGGATGAAGTCCGGGACATCCTGCAAGAGGGCAATAAACGGGCCCGGGAACAGGCCAAACAAACCATGGCCGAAGTGCGGGAGGCCATAGGCTTCAACCTGCAATGTCAATTTTCGGTTTGAGCCTCGCTCTCAGCCCAACAAAGGCAAAAGGTAAAAGGTAAAAAGGCAAAAAAACTATAAGTTTCGTTTTGCCTTTTTATTTTTACTTTTGCCTTTTTACTTTTCCTTATGTCAGAAGAGCGCCTGCAAAAATTCCTCTCCCGGGCCGGGGTGGCTTCTCGGCGAGCCGCGGAGGAGTTGATCCGGGCCGGCCGGGTCAGCGTCAACGGCCGGGTGGTCACGGAGATGGGAACCAAGGTGGACCCGGCCCGGGAGGTGGTGCGTCTGGACGACCGCCCGGTCTCGGCGGAGGCCCCGCCGCTGACCGTGGTGCTGCACAAGCCGTACGGCTATCTCTGCACCCGGCGGGATCCCCAGGGACGGCGGCTGGTGATGGAGCTGTTGCCGGAAAATCTCCGGGGCCGCCTCTATCCGGTGGGCCGTCTCGATTATGACGCCACCGGCTTGCTGCTCCTCAGCAGCGACGGGGAGTTGGCCCACCGGCTGACCCACCCCAGCCACCAGGTGCCCCGCAGCTACCGGGTGACGGTAACCGGACAGGTGGAGCGCCGGTCCCTGGCGGAATTGACCGCGGGCGTTTCCCTCGACGGCAGGCAGGTGGCCGCCGCGGTGCAGGTTGTTAAACGGCAGGAGGACAAGACTGTTTTGGAGCTTACGGTGTGGGAGGGCCGCCATCATCTGGTGAAGCGCCTCCTGGAAAAAATCGGGCATCCGGTGCTGAAGCTGAAGCGTATCGCCTTCGGCCCTTTGCGCCTGGGACGGTTGGCCCGTTCACGGTATCGCTTGCTGACGCCGCCGGAGATGGCGGCCTTAAGACAAACGGTGAGGCTGAAATGACCCCGGACACCACCCCCTGGCCCCCCCAGGCGCCGGCAGCGAAGGGAGAAGGGCCCGGCCCGGCAAGCCCCCGGACGCATGGGCCGCTAAGCCCACGGCGGCTGGCCCTGCCCCTGGGATTGTTTTTGGCCACCGTAGCTACGACCATCATCGCCGGGGCCATTCAGCAAGGGGTGGACCCCTTCACCGATCCCGGGCTCCTTTACCGGGGCGTGCCGTTTTCCTTCACCCTGCTGTTGATCCTGGGGGCCCACGAAATGGGACACTATCTGGTGTCCCGGCGCCACCAACTGGCGGTGACCCTACCCTACTTCATCCCGGCGCCGCCCATCCCATTCTTCATCGGCACTTTTGGGGCCTTCATCCGCATCCGTTCCCCCATTCAGGACAAGCGGGCCTTGTTGGACGTGGGTTGCGCCGGGCCGTTGATCGGAGTGGCGGTCTCCATCCCGGTGACCCTGGTGGGCCTAAAACTCTCCAGCGTCACGGCGATGCAAAGCGGCCACGAAATGTTGGCCTTGGGGGAGCCTCTGTTATATCAGTTCCTGAGCTGGGTGGCCTTCGGCCCCTTGCCGCCGGAGGCGCAGGTCATCTTACATCCGGTGGCCTTTGCCGGTTGGATCGGCATGTTGGTCACCTCCCTAAACCTGATCCCGGTTGGCCAACTGGACGGCGGCCATGTCAGCTACGCCCTGTTCCCGGAATACCATCGCCAAATTTCCCTGGGCTTTCTGGGGCTATTGCTGGCGTGCGGGCTGATTTTCTGGTATGGTTGGCTGGTATGGGCCGTGCTGCTCAGCTTCCTGGGATGGCGCCATCCCCCGCCGCACTACTATTGGTTGCCTCTGGACGGACGCCGCCGCCTCCTGGGCTTCATCACCATTTTGGTATTTGCCCTGACCTTTTGCCCCACACCCCTCAGCCTGGTTTCTGGTGTTGATGAGTCAAACAGCGAGGTGCTCCAGGCGAGCAAGGCCGCCACCGGGCAAAGGGAGTCAGCCGGGGTTGCATTTAGTAGAGAGGCCCCGCCGGGGCGTCCCGCGGGTTTGCCGTGGAAAACCGGACCAGAAGACTGGTTTAGCGAGGCTCATTTAACCTTCTGATCAATTTCTCATTAGAAAAGAGTAACCAAACTGGCTTTTAAATCCACCGACACCTACAAGTACTGCCCCCAGTGCGGCGGGCCTTTGGAAAGGCGCCTCCTTAAGTCCGGAGCCCCGGAGCGGCAGGTATGCCGCGAATGCCACTACGTCCTTTATGAGGACCCCAAGGTGGCGGTCATTGCCGTGGTCCCCAAGGATGGCGGGGTGGTCATGACGCGCCGTGGGGTGAACCCGGGCTACGGCCTCTGGGTGTTGCCCGGCGGCTTCATGGATGTGGGGGAGTTGTTGGAGGAAGCGTTGATGCGTGAGGTTGAGGAGGAGGCCAACTTAAAGGTGCGGGTGGACCGGCTCCTGGGGGTTTACTCTTACAGGGACAGCAGCACCGTGGTGGTCGCCTATCTGACCGAATATCTGGAAGGGCAAATGGCCCCGGGGGAAGAAGTCCTGGATATCGGGATCTTTGCCGACGGCGAGATTCCCTGGGACAAGATTCCCTTCCGCTCCACCAAGAGCACCCTGGACGAATATTTCAAGCTCAAGGAATCGGGGGGGATCACCAGTAGACGAAATTCTTCTGCAGTAGGCTCACCAGGCAGATGAGGCCGAAAAGCACGAACATCCACATGCCGATGCTGCCAGCCAGGGCTTTCATTGATTCCTCCTGCAGTTCACGGTTGGGGGGTTACGGTGGTGCCAGTAACCCGGGTAAGGGCAACGCTCTCTCCGGCAATGGCCCTGGTTTCCGGGGCCTTTAGCCTGGCGGCTTATTCAGCCTTTAGCCCACCAGGCGAGCGACGTGAGGTATAGGTAACAGAGGGAAGTCCAATAGATCAAGATTCCCAGGGCCATCGTTTCCCCCTTCGGGCCCTTCAGCTCTGTCTTGCCGTGCTGAAGAGGCGGTGCGCTTTCCGGCGGAACTCCAAGGCCGGAAGAGCGGATTTGTTTAATTAGATGGGAAGCGGGCCGATTTGTTAAGCCAGGCAGGGGACGGGATAATTATGAGTAGCCTCGAAGGCGAGATAGACTCCCGCAGGGAAAGATTGCGGCAGCTCCTCAAGCAAAAATCCTTCCACTACCGTCCCCAGCAACCCTTTAGACTGGCGTCGGGGCGGGAGAGTCCCTATTACATCGACTGCCGGCCCACGGCCCACAATGCTCAGGGCCTCTTCCTCATCGGCGAGATTTTTTGGGAGATGCTCCGGGGCCTGCAGGTGGAGGCGGTGGGCGGCCTCACCCTCGGGGCGGACCCCATCGCCCACGCCGTCGCCCTCACCAGCTTTCTCAAGGGCCAGCCCCTTAACGCCTTCACGGTGCGCAAACAGGCCAAGGAGCACGGCGCCAGCGGGCTATTGGTGGGCGACGTCCAGCCCGGAGACCGGGTGGTGATCCTGGAAGACGTCATCACCACCGGGGCCTCCACCCTCAAGGCCATTGCCGCGGCCCGGGACTTCGGCCTCCAGGTGGTCAAGGTCCTGATCCTGGTGGACCGGCAGGAAGGGGGCCGGGAGGCGGTGGCCGCGGCCGTCCCCCAGGTCGAGGCGCTGTTTACCCTGGCTGATTTAGAACGTCCTTAAAGGACAAGACCTGCGCCGAATTTGAAAAATCCGGCGCCATCGAGGAAGCGCCATGAATTATAAAGATGTGGAGATCCTGCTGGTGGAGGACAACCCCCACGACGTGGAACTCACCCTGCGGGCCTTGAAGAAACACAATCTGGCCAATAAGGTGCAGGTGGTCAAAGACGGCGCCGAGGCCCTGGATTTTATCTTCAACACCGGCTCTTTCACCGGGCTGACCAATCAACTGAAGGTGATCCTCCTGGACCTGAAACTTCCCAAGGTGAGCGGTCTGGAGGTGCTCCAGAGGCTGAAGAACGAGGAGAGCACCAGGTCCATTCCGGTGGTGGTGTTGACCTCGTCCCACGAAGACCGGGATATCCAGGAGTGCTATCGGCTGGGGGTGAACAGCTACGTGGTCAAGCCGGTGGAGTTCGAGGCCTTTGCCAAGACGGTGGCGGAGATGGGCTTCTATTGGCTGCTGGTGAATAAGCCGGTTTAGATTCCCGGAGGCTTTGGGGGGGATTTTTTGCAAGACCAGCGCCGCCAAGCCTGGATGGCAGGTGCAGCCTCCACGCCCCCGGGGCGCGGCCGCCAGGGGTAACCGGCTTCTTCCGCCACCGGCCGCGGGCTTAAGGTGCGCCAGGCCGCCGCCGAAGGCTCCTGCCCCTCAGAAATCCACGGCCTCGGCGGTGATTTGCAGCTTGGCGCCGGTCGACTGGGGCGCCAGGCTCACAATCCCGGTGACGGTTACCGGCTTATCCAGGGGGGTGGAGGTGAGGCGGACCACCGTTTTTTCATCTGGGAGGCTGCCCAGGAGGACCTGCACCATCCCTTCCGGGGCCACCAGGAGCAAGGCCTTGTGGTGCACGATCACCGGTCCCGCCTTGCCCTTCACCGTTACCCGGCTGCCCAGGTACTGGTCCTTGCTGGCCAGCAACTGGCTGACCGTCAGCACTTGCGGCGGCGGCGGCTGAAACGGCTGCGCGATTGGCGGCGGCTGGAAGGATTTCTGCAGGAGAGCCAGCATGGTCTGCTGGCCGGCCTCCAATTTGTCCAACTTCTCCTGCATGGATTTGAGTTCCTTTTTGAGATCCTGAATCTCGCCGCGCAAATCCTCCCCGGATTTGGACCCCGGGGAACAGGCAGTCATCAGCAGCGCCATCGCCAGGAACATGAAGAATTTTCCCCAGGGCCGCAACCCTGGAAAGGTAGCCGGTTCCTTGCGCCTAACCATAGTTTTCCCCCACACTGGATAAGGATCAGCGGTATCGTCCTGCGCCCGTATATTCTCAGTTAAATGGGACGAGCTGTCAATCTGGAATTTACCTGACGGACGGGGGGGGTTACAATGGGGGGCAACGAATCGAGGGAAGGAGAACGGCGCCTATGGCCCGCGTACTGGTAACCGGCGGGGCAGGATTCATCGGCTCCCATTTGGTGGAGCGGCTCCTTGGCCAGGACCATGAAGTCCTTTGTCTGGACAATTACTTCACCGGCTCCAAGACGAACCTGGACCACCTGAGGGACCATCCCCGCCTGGAGCTGATTCGCCACGACGTGGTCACTTCCATCATGCTGGAGGTGGACCAGGTCTATCACCTGGCCTGCCCCGCCTCGCCGGTGCACTACCAATACAACCCGGTGAAGACTATCAAGACCAATGTCCTGGGGACCCTCAACATGCTGGGGCTGGCCAAGCGGGTCAAGGCCCGCATCCTGTTGGCCTCCACCTCCGAGATTTACGGTGATCCCCAGGTCCATCCCCAAAAAGAAGACTATTGGGGCAACGTCAACTGCATCGGAGTGCGGAGCTGCTACGACGAAGGCAAGAGGGTGGCGGAAACCCTGATGCTGGATTATCACCGGCAGAATGGGGTAGATATCCGCATCGCCCGCATTTTCAACACCTTTGGTCCCCGGATGGCCATTAATGACGGCCGGGTAGTGAGCAATTTCATCGTCCAGGCCCTCACCGGCGGCGAGATCACCATCTATGGCCAGGGCCAACAGACCCGGTCCTTTTGCTATGTCTCCGACTTGGTGGAGGCCCTGGTGCGGCTGATGAACCAAGAGGGGGTGCATGATCCGGTGAATCTGGGCAACCCTGACGAATTTACCATCCTGGAGTTGGCCACCAAGATCAGGTCCATGGCGAACAGCGCCTCGGCCTTCAGCCACCGGCCTCTGCCGCCCGACGACCCGGGACGGCGCCGCCCGGACATTTCCAGGGCCAGGGAATTATTGGGCTGGCAACCCACCATTTCCCTGGAGCAGGGACTTAAACTGACCATCCCCTATTTCGCCCAGAAGCTCAAGCAAGAGGGTTACCCGGTGCTGGGCCAGGTCAAGGCCTAGGGTGCGCCCGGCGCGCCAGCCACCGCGATTAACCACCCATCAAGCGCAACCGCGGGCCGCGGTTCCACATTTATTTGCCTTTGGGTCCTGGCGTCTTGGCGTGAGACATTGCGCCTTCGTGCTTCAGGAGCCAGCGTTTGCGCGCCAGGCCGGAGCTGAAGCCGCCGAGTCCGCCGTCCGCGGAGATGACCCGGTGGCAGGGGATGATGATGGGGATGGGGTTCATGGCATTGGCCTGGCCCACGGCCCGGAAAGCCTTGGGGGAGCCGGCCCGCCGAGCCAATTCCCGGTAAGAGATGGTGTCGCCCCAGGGAATGCGCCGCAATTCCTGCCAGACCCTGAGTTGGAAAGGCGTGCCCTGCAGGTCCAGGGGCAGGTCGCGAAAATCCGTAGGCGTCCCCGCAAAAAAGCCGTACAGTTCCTGGACCACCCTGCCGATCACGGGATCACCGGAGTCTGAGGGCCCCAGGTCCATTTGGCCAGGGTCTGCGGCAAACTCCAGGGCCGCCAACCCCTTGGGGGTAAAGGTAAGAATAATTCCCCCCAACGGGGCGTCCGCCAGGCAAACGGTCAATTCCCGGGATGGATCTCTTCTCGATTTAGCTCTCATTTCCTCTGCCTTTCTCCGCGGTGTCAAAATAATCGCCGCCTATTGAGTGGGAAAATGGCGCCGGCTGCCTTTGGGGCCCGGGCCAGATGCCGGTTTTTCCCCCCACACCTAAGGACCCAATTTCATAAATCCCGTAACGTATTTATTAACCGCGGGAGCAAATGATTAATTCCCCCTCACCCTAACCCTCTCCCCCTCGAGGGGGAGAGGGGATAAAGAGCCAACGCTTGAATGCTCCCTCTCCCCCCGCGGGGGAGAGGGCCGGGATGAGGGGGGGGCGACAAGAAACGTACCATATTTAAGAAATCAAGTACTAAGTTCCCTAATCCCGTAACTTCTCAAAATGCCGCTTCAGCCGCCAGCGCCGCAGCCAGCGGTGCAGGGAGCCGGGAGGCGGGATGGTCTTGGCCTGGCGCCAGCCGGGGTTGAAGATCATCTCCAGCAGGTGCAGGGCCGGCCGGCCGGCCGCGGCGAAGCGGGCCCGGCAGGTGGCGCAGTAGGTGACCAGATCAAATTGGGCCTCGGACAGGCGAAACTCCGTCATCCGTTGGGCCAAGGCCGGGGCCACCGCGGGCACCATGCCGCCGGAGCCGCAACAGATGCTGCGCTCGCGGGAATGGGCCATCTCTGCAAAGTCGTGGCCCAGGGCCTTCAGCAAATGGCGGGCCGCCTGGTGGACCCCGGGGGCCTGGCGGGCGCCGCAGGCGTCGTGGATGTTGAAGATTTCCGCCTCCTGACCTCCCTGGGCCCCTGGCGGCAGCCCGATTTCCGCCAGGACTTCATAAAGAGAACGGGTTTTGAGGTCCGGCAGCAAGTCCTGGATGGTGTGCTGGCAATGGGTGCAGGCGGCAATGAGTTCCCCGGCCCCCAGCTTCGCCATGGCCGCGGCCACCCCGCCGGCCACCTGCTCCAGCATCTGCCGTTCCCCCAGCAACTGGCTGGGGGCTCCGCAACAGTTAAGGACGATGCCGGTGTCAGGAAGACGCTGCCGTAGATGGGCATAGGCCGCGGCCACCAGGTGGGGGCTGTGGCCCGCCAGGGAGCAGCCCGGGAAGAACACCCGCCGGGCCCGCCCGCTGGCAGGGTCCGGCCGGCTCAGGGCCATGAGCGGGTGGGCGCCCCAGCGGACGTAGTTCCTGATGGCCCGGTGCTGGGGCAGTGGGCCTTGGCCCGCGGCCACCAAGTGTTCGCGCAGTTCCAGACAGGCTCCGCCGCCATAGAGGCCCACCGGGCAAACCGCCTCACATAGGCCGCAGATGTGGCAGGAATAGGGGATCAGGGGCTCGGCCTCCCCCCGCTCCTCCAGAAGCCGCACCAATCCCTGTTCGGTGGGGGGATAGTCCTGGACGTAGTGTTGCAGAAAGGTGCAGTTTTTGACGCACTGGGAGCAGGTGCAGGCCAGGCAGCGGTCCGCTTCCTGCCGGGCCAGGTCCGGAGTGAAGCCCTGCTCCACCTCCGCGGCCGGAAGCCTCAGGCGTTCTTCCGGGTTGAGTTGCGCCATTTCCTGGCGGGGGGCCGGGGCCACGCCCGCGGTGTCCACCACCAGCGCCGTGCTGCGGCTGGCCGGGGGCGGCAAGACTTCGGGCAAGGCGCGGCCTTGCAAGTAACAATCCATGGCCAGGGCAGCCCGGCGTCCCGCGGCAAAGGCCGCCACCGCGGTGCCGGGCCCGCTGATCAGGTCACCGCCGGCAAAGACGCCGGGGATGCGGGTGGCCAGGCTTACGGGGTCCGCCTCCAGGCGGGCCCTGGAGGAGACGTCGAAGGCCAGCCCGGGGCCGAAGAATTTGAAGTCCGCGGTCTGGCCCACGGCGATAATAACTGAGTCCGCCTGCCGCTCGCTTAGCGACTCCTCCAGATAAACCGGGGCGAAGCGGCCTTCCTCATCAAAGACCCGGGCCACGGCCCGGAGCTGGACCCCGGCCACCCTGCCCTCTCGGCCCATAAGCCGTTTCACTCCCTGGCGCGGGCATATTTCGATACCCTCGCAGGCCGCCGCGGCCACCTCCGCCGGAGAGACAGGCATCTCTTCACGAGACTCCAGGCAGACCAGGGCGACCTGGGAGGCCCCCAGACGACGGGCGCTGCGAGCCGCATCCATCGCCACCCTGCCCCCGCCGATGACCGCCACCCGCGGCCCCACCGTCAGAGGCCCTCCCCATTTGACGGCTCGCAGAAAATCGAGGCCCTGCCAGACCCCATCCAGTTCCTCCCCGGGCACCTCCAAAAGTAGGCTTTTGTGGCAGCCCACCGCCAGGAAGACCGCGGCGAATTCCCGGCGCAGCTCCTCCAGTTGCACGTCCCGCCCCAGCCGGGTCCGGAGGCGCACGCTAACTCCCAGTTTCTCGATGATGCTCAGTTCCCGCTCCAGGACCTCCCGGGGGAGGCGGTACCAGGGCAGGTAAAGGCCCAGGGCCCCGCCCAAGCGGTCTGCGGCCTCGAACAGGGTGACTCGATAGCCCTGGAGCCGAAGTTCATAGGCCGCCATGAGCCCCGCGGGGCCGCCCCCCACCACGGCAACCTGCTGCGGCCTTTCTGCGCCGGGGGCCACCCGCAGGGCCGCCTCCGGGTCCAGATCGGCCAGGTACCGCTTCAGGCCGGCAACCGCGATGGGCCCGCCCAGGGATTGGCGGGTGCAGGCGGCCTCGCAGGGCCGGGTGCAGATGCGGCCCAGGATGCCGGGGAAGGGACAGCGCTCCAGCACCACTGCCAGGGCCTCGGCCGTTTGCCCCGCCTGCAGGAAGCGGAGCTTTTCCCGCACCCGGATATCCAGGGGACAGGCCGCCTGGCAAGGGGGCGGCTCCTGGCCGATGCACTCCGTCAGGATTTTTTGGCGCCAACTAATCCGGGGCTGGGTTTGATCATTCATCCAATCGTGCCGGGGCGGATAGGAGATTTAAGGTAAAGGCCTCAGGGATCGCAGGTATTTGGCGCTGGCAGAGCCTCCCCGCGGACGACCCGCGGCTCGCGCCTGCGAGTCCAAAGCAGAAATGCCCAGGCCAGCAAAGATTTTTGCTTTGCCGTTCCTTGATGACTTGATCTATTTCAGGGCAGTCCTTCTGGCAAATTCCTGGGTGACCCGCATCTGGTCTCCCTGGACCGACACCCCCACCCCAAAATGGGTATACCGAGGGTTGAGAATATTCTGCCGATGGCCCGGGGAAGTCATCCAGCCATCCATGACCATCCGAGCCATAATCTTAATGTCAGAATAATCGAGTTTAGAGTACGCCGCAATATTCTCGCCCACGCGATACTTATACCCCTGTCTCGCCGGTTGTTCCTCATCCATGCGCTCTTGGGGGCCCTTGCCTTCGAGGTTTTTATGGCTGAAGAAGTTGCCCCGCAGCAACTCGTCGCTGTAATTCTGAGCCGCCGCCGACAGCGCCTCATCCGGGTCCAGGGTGGGCAGGCCGTTCTTGCGGCGGGCCTCGTTGGTGAGCTGAAAGATCAGCTCTTCCAATTTCTTGGGGTGCTGGATGCTACTCTTTAAGATCCTGGTCAAGGCCCCTGATCGGGTTCGCAGTTGTCCCCAGGCCGCGGGGAGAGAAAGGGAGACAGCCAGCAGCACCGCCAGGGACATGCCCCATCTCCTGCTGCGCTTCATTGGCGTCCTCCTCTTCGGTGTGGCGCGGGAATCTTCATAATAAGCAGTCGGCCTCAGGAGGGCCGGCGTGGCGCCGCGCCTCCAGCCAGGGCCGACTCTAAGTTAATTATAACCCCGGTCATTTCAAGCTCAGCTCATCTCAGCTCCTCTGCATCCCAGCCATTGCCAGCACGCCTAAAGGTCACAATCCACCAATTTGTGTTTCAGGGCATAATGGGTCAGTTCCGCGTTTGAGGTCATTTGGAGCTTTTCCAGGATCCTGGTGCGGTAGGTGCTGATTGTTTTGATGCTGAGCGATAACTCCTCGGATATCTGTTTGACGGTTTTCCCCGTACCAATAAGACAGAGTACCTGGTATTCGCGATCAGAGAGCTTTTCATGGAGTGGCTTCTCGTCATCGGTCTCCAGGCGGAGAGCCAGTTTTTCCGCCAGAGAGGCGCTGACGTATTTTCCGCCTGCCAGTACTTTCTTGAAGGCCTTGACCAGTTCCTCGGGAACGTTTTCCTTGGTCATATAGCCTGAGGCGCCGGCCTTCAACACGCGCACCGCAAACTGATCTTCTGAGTGCATGCTCAGGACCAGCACCGGAAGTTTCGGGCGGAACTGTTTCAACTCTTTCAGTATGTCCAGCCCGCCGCGGCCGGGCATGGTGATGTCGAGGATCACAATATCCCATTCCTGCTTCCAGGCCAGATCGAGCGCCTCTTGACCGGTGCTGGCTTCCCCAAATAAAATATCGTGGAATTCTTCCTCCAGGATGTGCCTCAAACCACGCCTCATGATGGCGTGATCATCGGCAACCAGTACTCTGGTCATATTGGCTTCTCCACTGGCTAAGCGTCGAGGTGGTTAGGCGCTCCCGATCTCTCTAGGAGGGGTATCCGGATGGTGACGGTCGTCCCTTGCCCCTGGACGCCTTTAATGCTGGACTTGCCGCCCAGGAGCGCCACTCGCTCCCGTACTCCCAAGAGCCCGAAGGAATCTGCCTTAAATTTTTCATTCTCGGAAATTCCTCTGCCGTTGTCCTGGACCTCTAGAATCAGCATTCCCTTCCTCTTCCTCAAGCTGATACTTACCCTGCTGGCGTCGGCGTGGCGGACGACGTTGGTCAAGAGTTCCTGGAAGATCCGGAAAATCGCTGAAGAGGGCCTTTCCTCCAGATCCAGATCCTCGGGAATGGCGCTGAGTTGGCATTGTATTCCGGTACGGTCTTGAAACTCCGAAGCCTGCCATTCGATGGCCGCCGGAAGACCGAAACCGTCGAGGATACCCGGCCTGAGCTCGGCGCTAATCTTGCGAACCACTTGCACCGTGGTGTCGATGGTATCTTTCATGGCGGTTATCCTCTTTAACAGCAAGTCGGTCTGTGTGGCTCGATCATGAATTTGGAGTTTCTTATTCATCCAGGCCAGGTCGATCTTGATACCTGTCAGCGCCTGGCCCAGTTCGTCGTGGATCTCCCGGGCAATCCTGGTTCTTTCTTCTTCCCGCACGCCTTCTATGTGGGCGGCAAGCTCGCGCATTCTTTCATGGGAACTCTTCAGCTCTTCTTCAAACCGTTTTTGCTCCGTGACATCGAACATGATTCCCTGTAAAAACTCAGGCTCATCCAGGCCATTTTTCACCGCCGTGGCCTCGTCGCGGAGCCACAACACGTCGCTTTTTCGGGTAAGTATACGGTATTCTGACCGAAACACTGCCCCGTTGGAGCCCAGAAGGTCTCTTTGACTTTCGGCCAAAACCCGATCCCGATCCTCCGGGTGGAGTAGTTTGACCCACAATCCCGGGTCAGCCAGCCATTCTTTCGGGGAGTACCCCAGGATCGATTCAATCTGCGGGCTGATGTAGAAGGTACCGAGGGCCTTGTCCAGGGGTGCGGTGTAAGTAACCATCGGGATCTGCTCTACAAGGGTGCGGTACTTGGCCTCAGCCTGGCGCACCTGAGTGGTGCGTTCGTCGAGCGATTCGGCCATTTCGTTGAAAGAGGAAGCCAATACACTAATTTCATCACGATTGCCATACGGCCCGATCCGCACGCCCAGTTTCCCGGAAGCCAACCGCTTGGTGGCGCCGACGAGCTCCTTCAGGCGGCGCAAAATAAAGACGTCGCCACCCATCCAGGCTGCCAGCAGCGCCAGAATCCCAACCAGGGCCACACCTGCAACATTCCGGTGGAATACGCGATCAATCGCGGCGAAAGCCGCTTCCTTCGACATACCGATGCTGACGTAGATGTTCGTCTCCGGAGCCTCATGAATCGTGGTGATCCCGTAGAGCCGCTCCGCCAGCCCGCCGCCATGAATGGACACGAGCGAGTCCCGGCCTTCGCCCATACCGGCGAGAATCACCAGCTCGCCAGGCATAAGCTGTCCGATCCACTTTTCAGGATCAGGGTACCGGGCCAGAACCACGCCATTGTAGTCGAGGACCAGAAACACTGCGCCGGCGGGCAGTTGCGCGGCAATGTCGATACTTTTGATCGAGGAGAGGTCGAGAGCGGCATAAACCGCGGACACCAAACCCTTTACCGGATAAACGAAATTGATTACCGGTTTTCCGCTGAAGGTCTCGAGCTGATAACCGCTGATCACGAAATCGCCCGTCCTCAGGGCGCGCTGGATATAAGCCTGGTCTTCCAAATGAACGGGCGCCGCAGATTGCCGGCCGCTGCAGACGATATCGCCGTTGTCGTCAATCATGCCCAAGTTCACATAATATGGATATTGCTTGAGCAGATTTACAAAGAGCTCTCTGCTCTCCTCGTAATCACCCTCGCGGACCTCGCGCAGTTGGGAAAGCCCCGTAAGCAACTGGCGGGCTCCTTCGATAGCCTGGCTAACCTGGCCGGCTGCCAGGCGGGTGGTCCGCAGAGTATTCGCCTCCAGATCAGCCGATTGGATGCGATGCTCTTCCAATCCCATGTAGAACGTCAGCCCCAGGGACGGGAGCACAGCCAGCAGAACAAGATGCACCAACCGGCTGCGTAGGCTAGGTGCAAGTAAAGGTAGCAAGTGCCTCATAGGTTATCTGTTAGCTCTCTTAATCGCCCCCGCCGGCGAACCGGAGACGCATCGCTCACCTTCCGGCTCCTGGAGAAAAGCGTACCCGCGCCAACCTGAACCGCGGCCTTAAAACTCCTGATGAAGCGCTTGGTCCGCTTGCCGCCGGTCCGGGAAAGCAAGACTTGCAAAGAAAGCCTCTCTGAAATCCGGGGCGCCGCCCAATTCTATCACCTCTATTTCGTGAAGCAGCGCTTCCGCACGCCGGCGAGCCCGAATATCCAAGAGGGCCAGGGAGGCCCCAAGCCCGGCGGCATTGCCAATTCCGACGATTCTGCCGGCATCGATCTCGGGGACCATTCCCATGGTAATGGCATCCTCCGCTGCAATAACATTGCCAAAGGCTCCGGCCAGGAGTATGCGTGCAGGCGCCAGGATTCCTGCAGCCTTACAGAGCAATTTAATTCCGGTGGCGACGGCGCCCTTGGCAAGCTGCAATTCCCGCACATCTTTCTGGTGCAGTACGACAGGTCGGCCATTGGCAGCCTGTTTGGCGGAGGCGAGAATGAATTCGACTCCTGCAGGCGTCCGCCGCAGAGACTTATGCACCAAACCAGGCTCGAATATCCCGTCAGGACGAATGATGCCGCGCCCCAGGAGAGCTGCCAGCGCAGACATGGCGCCAGATCCGCAAAGGCCCTTCGGCCGGATGGAAGGATCTGTGGAGTCCCCGATCACCTTCAGTTTGAGAGCCCCGTCCTGGAAGGCAACCTTCTCGATGGCGCCAGGCATTCCGGCCATTCCGCAACTGAGGGTGGCGCCTTCGAAGGCGGGACCGGTGGCGCAGGAGGTGGCCCACAGGCGGCCGTTTGCGGAAAGCACCATCTCTCCGTTGGTCCCCAGGTCCAAAAGCAGCGTTGAGCCTTCATCCACCGTACGCGCCACCCACAACCAGGCGGCCATCGTATCGGCGCCTACAAAGGCTGAGGGCAGAGGGAGCGTTTGCACCAAGGCGCCCGCATGGAGGGGAAATCCGATTTCCGGCGCACGCACTTTGAGGCTTCCATGAAATAGTGGCCGATAGGGGGCGACTCCCAGGCCGTGCACGGGGGCTCCCAAGAGAAGGTGGATCATGGTGGAGTTTCCCACCACCAGCGCGTCCACCAGACTTTCCTGGGGAAGATCATAGCGCCGGCCCAGGGTCCTGATGCAGGAAGCGATGGTCCCACGGGCCATCCCTTTCATAATTTCCGCATCCTTTGGATCCCTGCAAGCCGTGATCCGGCTCATGACGTCGGCTCCGAAGGAGACTTGAGGATTGCGAGCGCTCTCGATGCCGAGGACTTCTCCTGTTTGCAGGCTGCACAGGTAGACGGCGATGGTGCTGGTCCCCAAATCTACTGCGATCCCGTGAGGCGCAAAAGAGGGCGCCACCAGCCCGATCATCCGGCCGGACTCGGTTACGAGAGCGGCGCGGCACGGTGCGGGAGGATCTGCGGATACGGTAGGCGTCTCACCTACGGGGGATCGCCATCGCCCGGCGTCCGGCAGGATGGCCAGCCAGTCGACATCCTTGAGAAGCCCTGCTGCCGCCAACGCACTTTCAATTTCCCCACCGGGAAGAGGAACCGTGCGGATAGAGGGGCTCAGCGGTAGAGGCCGGCCGAGACCGATCCCCAGCCTCTTGTAGACTTCCTGCCGATACAACTCTTCAACGACTTCCAAAACCAGCCCATCAACAGCCGCATGTTGACAGGCCAGCCGAAAGCCCCGCGCGGCCTCCGGGTCTCCAATACGCTTGGACTCCGCTTTCGACAGCGGCAGACGCGCTGCCCCTTGATGAACCTTGACCTTGCAGCGGCCGCATTTGCCCTTGCCACCGCAATCCGCAGCAACGGAAAACCCTGCCGCAACCAGCGCATCCAAAAGAGTCGAACCATCCTCTACGCTTATAGGCTTCTGACGGCCAAGAATGCGAATGGTTGGACTCATTACCGGCTTCGCCTTTTCGGTTGCAAACCGGACGTTAGGCCCGGGTCCTCACATTTTTCCGCCGCACATCAGCCTTGCCTGTGGAAGGCGGCGGAGCGCGAACCCCATGATCGGGGCAATAATCCCTCCCAGCGCCAGAATCAGGAAAGCGGGGGCCCATATCGTGGCGTTGGTGGGATCGCCTTTGCCATTATACCACTGCAGGATGGTTCCGAAAACTGCTGGTGACACCAGGTGCTGCGTTAAGCGAACGCCTCCTGAGGGGGTGTCAGTTGGAATGCTCTAGTCGGCCAAGTTACCATTTCGCTTCTCCAGAATTGCCAGGGCGATCCCACCGAGTATAGCTATGCAGGCCAACGCCAAGCGCAGGGTTATAGGCTCACTAAGTAAAACGAGGCCACCCAGGGCCGCAATAACCGGGGCACAGAGTTGCACTATGGCTGCGCTGGTGGCTTTTAAGGCGGGTAATGCCATATACCAAATGGAGTACCCGATTCCAGAAGCCAGTGCGCCCGACGCAACCGCATAACCAACTCCGGCATTATCGAGAGTGGCGCCTTTAAAGCTCAATATACTCAGTGCTATCGCCATGGGGACGGCGCGCAGGAAATTCCCTGCGGTTGACTTGACGGGATCTCTCGCCCCTCTCCCGCGCAAGGAATATATGCCCCAAGCCACCCCGGCGATTAACATCGATATGGAACCGCCCAGGGGAGGGGCCGTGAGCCCCGGCAGCAGCAGACCGATAAATCCACCGAAGGCAAGGACGAGGCCGAGAAGCTGTACTCGGCGCAGACGTTCTCCCATCCAAATCCCATGGCTGATCATGGTCGCCTCTACGGCACTGAAGAGCAGCAGGGCACCGGTTGCGGCAGATAGGCTAATATAGGCGAAAGAAAATCCGACTGCATAAACGAACAGCATAAAAGCCGACGGCCAGTTGCCCCCACCGACATTAGTGCCGTGATTCGTTCGCACTATCACCCATAGGATAATCGCTCCGGAAATTAATCGAATTGTCGTAAAGCTGGCGGCGTCAATGCTGGTACTTTTGAGAGCGGCCCTGCATAGCAGGGAATTACTCGCAAATAAAATCATGGTTAGCGATAACAGAATAATTATGCGTGTATATGACATCGAGGGTTTTCCCTGGGCCGGAATTATTTTTAAAGTATATCAGAACAGACGCTGCACTCATCTATCTACTTTGCTATTAAGGAAAAATCTGATTAATTGAGGGCTCTGTATATCCGAAAATGGGTAGAAGGGGAATGAGACTGGCGCCTCTGAGCTGGACGTCCCGCTGCTGAAGGGTGTCAAGGTCAACGCCAGCGGGTCCAGGGCTGAAGCAAACCTGGCGTGCCGCGGAACCAGACGCGCCCCTAGCCCATGGTACGGGGGCGCTTGGCGCCCTCGCCCTAGTCATTGGCGAATTGCCCGAAGCGGACAACGATGTCAACATCGAGATGTTGCTATAACCGAAAATAAGAGATCTTGCTACAAATGGTCCCGGCAGGCAAACGGAGGAAGGCTTCAGGCCGTTGCGGCTGTTTTCCTGAGCGGATGGCCTATCTATCGGGAAATCGCGGAAGATGAAATAGTTTTTTCCCTCCGCCATCGGTTTATATTTCTTCTTCCTACCACCAGGAAATTACCTGGTCGTGGCTAAGCACCAACTCCAACAGCAGATCATAATCAACCGCGTCCTGGTACAGCGGAAATTCGGTGGCCTCTCTCTCCCGGGAAATGATAGCCGCCAATTCCCGAACCACCTCATCCGGCGGATGCCGGAACAGATGTAAAATCTTCATATTTCCTCTCAGAAAGGAATGATGAGGTCCTGTTCCCGCAGCAACTCTCCCATCTGGGCCAGGCTAAGATAGCCGAAGCCATGCTTCTCCACGTTGGCCGGATGGTTGCTGAAGCGGGCCCCTTCCATTTCATCCAGGAACCCCAGGTTATCGCTAAAGGCCTCGTCCAGTTTTACCTCGTAATCCAGCACCAGGTAAATCACCTCATGGTTTTCCAGGAGGCACCCCAGGCTGGACCGCAAGGCCTCATACTGGCGATGGGGGTGGCGCGCCAGGATCGCCACTTTTTTTGCAGGCATGTTTAACTACCCTCAGAGCATGACATAATGCTGGCAGTCTGCCAGCATTTCCGCGTGCTTGGCCTGGGTGGCGAAATCCTTCTTCCCCAGCCCAGGCACTTCCCCTTCCAGTCCAAAGCCTTTGAAACCAACATCGCACAAAGATATCTCGGCCCGGCCCGCAAGTTCCCCGAACCGGGGCTCCTGGGAGAGCAAGACTCCCTCCGCGGTCAGAAAGATAATCATGGGGACTCCTTTCCTTTCAGCCGCGGCCACCAATCCCAGCAGGTGTTCCAGGGAATCCTTCGTGGCTACCATTATTCCCAAGGTTTCTGCCATCATTTCCCTTCCCGATCAAAAAACTCTGTTTGCAATTGATCCTAGCCTTTTCGCACAAAAAAATGAATGAAACCGCTCCCTTCTTTCTCGCCCAGATACTCGTTCCCGGTCCGCTTGGCCCAGGTAGGGAGGTCGTTCCGGGTTCCGGGATCGGTTCCCAAGACCTCCAAGACCTGGCCGGCGCTCATGTTGGTCATGGCTTTCTTAATCTTTAGAATTGGCATAGGGCAACTAAGGCCCCGGCAATCCAGAACTTCATCGGGTTTGATGTCATCCATGCGAGTTCCCCTTATGGTTTGGTAACATCCTTAATTAGCAGCCGGCAAGGCGCAGATCCCCGAGGCGCGGCGCCGTCACAGCCCCACGGTGAATTTGTTGGTCTGTTCATTCCAGGCAAGAACCAGATACCAAATCAGAGAAACGCCGATGACCAAAAGGACGGCCCCTTCCCAACCGAAATAGCGGGGCAGGAAGACTGCTGTTCCCAGTTTTTGTCTTATTCCCCAGGATTCCAGCCAGCCAGTCATAAGGGAGTTGGAGGAGGCAAAAGCAAACAAGGCAATCCATAACTTCAGATTCCCTTCGGCCACTCTCCAGAGGGTCCCGCTGCCGCAGCCTCCGGCGACGACCATGCCGATGCCAAAAATAACTCCTCCCGCCAGGGAGCCCCAGCCGAAGGCGGGTATCACATACATGGTCTCTCTCCTGAGGCCGGTCGCCTTGAGCACCGTAATGCCGATAACGGCAACGATGAGACTGATGACCACGGCTTTACCGATTTCTGCTTCACCGGTCATGAAGGGGTCCCGGAAGGCGCGGACAAAGCAGAAACGGCAACGCTGGAGCACGACCCCGAAAGCGGCTCCAAAGAGCAGCAATCCGCCAACTTCAGCATAGGAAGACCTGCCATAGAAATGCGCCGCGCCCACCAGACCAACCAAAACCACCGCGCCCAAATAGGGATGAGCCATCTTCCAATCGAACGACGGGGCCTGCTTGGGAGAAGTTGAGGCCAACGCGGGACTGGGGGAAGGAAGGTTTTCCACTTCCCAGAGGATATAGCGGAGTCCGAGATAGGCGCCGATGATTAACCCGATCATCATTAAGAAAGCGCTGGCGGACAGGTTGACCAGGGGAGAATAAAAAGCCCCGACGTTGCATCCCAGAGCCAGCGAGGAGCCCACTCCCATGAACAGCCCCCCAAAAAATCCCTTATATGCTTCGAGCTTCGGAGGCCTGCGAAAGGCAAATTCTTTGGCCAGCAGCGCCGAGGCAAAGCATCCCAGAATAAGGCCCAGATCCAACACGGATGGGGAAAAGAGGAAGGGGTTAGCCGGCTTTTGGGCGTACAGGCCCACTCCATAAAAGAGCCAATCGGCCCAATTGCGGATTCCTGCCACAATGCCCCAAGGCCGCGACCAGGCCTCAATCAATATCGCCAGAATCCCGATCAATAACCCTCCCACCAGTGGAGGCCATTGCTTTTCGAAGAGGAAGCTATAGCCCCTCTTAAGTTCATTAATCAATGGAGAGTTAATGGCCATAATGAATCTCCTGGAAGCAATGTCAGGGGGCCTTATGGCTAAGGGAGATAGCGGACCCTCCGGTTATTGCCAGGTATATAGATTAGATAATGTCTACACATCATAATTTTAATGAAATCGAATAAGGATGTCAACTTAGGTGCAGCGTCTGCCCTTCAACCTCCCGCCGCAAGACGCCAGCACCAGCGCGGCGGTTCCCGCCGGGAGGTCGTCCCCGGCGCCCGGAAGAGTTCGGGATGAATGAGCCATCCTCAAGGAGTGCCTGCGGTCTTGGTATATGCCTCCATAAAGTCGGCAGCGTCCTGCTTCCCGCTGGCAAAGGCCTTCATGGCTTCCACATAAAGTATTTCTAAGGCATCCCTCTTGTATTCCAGATATTCCTTGGAAGTGAGCATCTGGAACTGGCGCGGCCTGGGCAGATTGATGTCGATGACCTTCCTGATGCTGGCCGGCCGGTTGCTCATGATTACCAGCCGGTCCGCCAGGAAAATGGCCTCATCGATCTCTGTGGTAACAAACAGGTTGGTCCCGGGTTTGGTCTCGAAGAGACGCACGTAATATTCCTGCATCAATGTCCGGGTCATCGCGTCCAGTCCCCGGAACGGCTCGTCCATGAGCATGACCTTCGGCCGGTTGATCAACGCCCGGACCAATTCGGCCCTTCGCATCATCCCGCCCGAAAGTTGTGAGGGGTACTTGTCTGCGAAGGCTTCGAGCCCGACCAACTTGAGCAGTTTCATCGTTTCAGCTTGCAGACCTTCCTTGCTCATTTCCTTCCGAACCCTGGGACCGTAGCTGACGTTCTGAAAGGTGGTCATCCAGGGGAAGAGAGCGGTTTCTTGGAAGACTACCAGGCGGTCGCGCCCCGGTCCCTTGACCGGTTGGCCCTCGATGGTGACCTTCCCTGAATCCGGCCTCTCATAGCCGGCCAGGATATTGATCAGGGTGCTCTTACCGCAGCCCGAAGGACCGATCAAAACCGTGAGCTTACGGTTCTCTAACACCAGGGAGCAATCGTCCAGCACCTTAACCACGGGCTTGATCCCGTAGCTCTTACATACCCGCTCTACAGTCATCTCGGCCGACGCGGCCTGCGCCAGGACATGGTACTGGGCGTCCTGCCCGTTGGAAATTGGTTGCGGCATTTCAGTCATCCTCGACAATTTTTCACCGGCATCAAGTGGTTTTGAGCCACGGCGTCATACGATAGCCCAGAATCCGGATAATCGCGCTGGAAATGTAGCCGGCGATCCCGATGCTGATCATGCCGACCACGATCAAGGGATAGGTGAAGGTCACATAGGCCCGCCAGGTCAGAAACCCCAGGCCGGAGTGGCCGGCGAGCATCTCGGCCGCCACCACCGTGTTCCAGCAGACTCCGATGCCCACCGTCATAGCCACGATGATACTGGGCAAGGTCGCGGGAAGAACGATGCGCCAGAAGATATCTTTGCGGCTGGACCCCAGGGAAACGGCCGCCCGGACGTAGCGCGCGTCGATACTCCGGGCCCCGCCCACGATGTTCAGGATCGTCACAAAAAAAGCGCCCAGAAAGGTGACAAAAACGATACTCATCTCCGGGGTCGGCCAGAAAAGGGCCGAGGCCGGAACCCAGGCGAGGGGCGGGATGGGCCGCAACACCTCGAATACCGGCAAGCTCAATTCCCGGAAGTAGCGGCTGGTTCCCATGAGCAGCCCCAGGGGAATGCCGATGATCTGGGCGAAAATGAAGCCGAGGCCAATCCGTATAAAGCTATTCCCCCAGGAACCCCAGTACGCCGGGTCAACGAAGGACTCCTTGAAGGAGAGCAGAGCCGCGCTCGGAGGCGGAATAGCCTTGAGCACTGGCAGGCCGTATTTGGTGCCGAACTCCCAGATTAACGAGGCCACGACGATAGAAAAAATTCCCCGGCATGCTGACTTGGTCGCCAGAAACCCTTTGACCTTTTTACCGAGGACGCCGTTCTTGGAATTCTTCAGTGACGCCGACATAAAAAATTTTCCCTCTTAACTGGCGCAGCCGCCAGTTGGAATCCCGCCTCTGGGCTAAGCCATCTCCCGTTCGCCGGCCTCAAAGGCCTTCTGGGCCTCTTCGTGGACTGCTTCGAGGGCTTCCTCCTTCAGGTGCCGATAATATTCGGAGGAGAGCACCCGGAAGTCACGCGGCCGAGGTATGTCTATGTTGATAACCTTCTTGACCCGGGCCGGCCGGCTGGTGACCACAATGACCCTGGTGCCCAGGAAGATGGCCTCCTCCAGGTCATGGGTGATGAAGAATATGGTCTTATTGGAAGCATCGTAGACATCCAGGAGGTATTTCTGGACCACCGTCTTGGTCAGGGCGTCCATGCCCCGGAAGGGCTCATCCAGCAGCAATACCTTGGGATCGTTCATCATGGCCCGGGCGATCTCGACCCGGCGGCGCATCCCGCCAGAGATCTCGCTCGGATACCGGTGCGAAATTCCGCTCAGCCCCATTTCGAGAAGCAGTTCTTGGCCCGCCTCTCCGGCCTCCTGGCGGGTCATCTTTCCCTGGATCAGCGGCCCGTAAGTGACGTTATCCAGGACCGTCTTCCACGGGAAGAGCGCGCCGTTCTGAAAAACCACGATGCGGTCGGCTCCGGGCTCCGTCGTCATCTCCGGCGAGCAGAGCAATTGATCGTCCATATAGATTTCCCCGGACGTGACCCCATGGAATCCGGCGATGGCATTGAGCAGCGTCGTCTTCCCGCAGCCGGACGGACCCACGATGACACAGAACTCTCCGGCCGCAATTTCCAGGGAGCAGCTATCGACTGCGACAACGCGGGCCCCTTCCGGGTCGTAGACAACGGATACGTCCCGAATGCTGATCTTTCCTGCTGTGGCTTCGGAAGAGATTGCCGGCTTTTTCGCCAGCGCCCCGCCATTTTTCCCTAGGGTTTGACTGAGTATCATTGAGCCATCTCCCTGACTTGCCATTGCATCAAGCGCCTGGCCACCATGCGGATCAAGGCGCTGCTGAACCATCCCAAAAATCCCAGGGTGATCATGGCGATTATCAGCACTGGTTCCTGGAACTGCATATAGGAGTTCCAGACAAGATAACCCAGCCCATACCGACCGGCGATCATCTCTCCGGCCACCAGGCAAAACCAGGCGTAGCCCATGCTGATCTGCAGCCCGGTGAAGATAAACGGCAGAGCCCCGGGCACGATAACATGCAAAAAGATATGTCGCGGCTTGGACCCCAGGCAGAGCGCCGCCCTGAAGTAGGCCTCATCGATGGACTCGACGCCGAGAAGAGTGTTCAGGGTGGTGACGAAAAAGGCGCCCAGGAAGGTCACATAAATCACGCTGGCTTCATAGCCCGGAAACATCAGAATCGCCAGCGGCACCCAAGCCAGCATGGGGATAGGCCGAAGCAATTCAAAAAGCGGAAAGGTATAATCCTTGAAGACCTTTTTCCACCCCATGAACAATCCCATCGGCACCCCGAGGACGGTCGCCAGGGTAAAAGCCTGGATAATCCGCCAGCAGCTTGCCCAAATGTGCTTATAATATATGCCGCTATAGATGGATATCCCGAACATGGGATGATGCGAAAACCATTCACTCGCCACCGCGACCGGACCGGGAACCTTTGCGAACAGCGGCGCCTTAATGACTTCCGTCAGCAGCCAATAGGCGAGCAAGGTGGACAATAATCCCACTGCCCCCAGGTACGGCGCCGAAGTTCTCAGGGCGTACCTGATGCGGCTAAGGATTATTTCCCAGGTCAGGGGCTCCCTCTCCTCTTCAGGCAAAGTGGGTTGCGTTCCCTGCTCGGCCAGAGACTGGGCTTCTATTGATTGGACTACTTCGTCTGGTTCCATTGGCGCTCTCGGTGTGTCCCTAAAATGACTTTCGTTTGCATAAGGCCTCTGGCCCGGAGGCCCTCAGGCATCCGGGCCAGAGAAAGGCAATGTCCAATAAACTTAAGCCAGGTTACTTCTGGAACGGGTTTTGATCAGCCGGGACCGCAACGATCTGGCCGATGGGCGACGTCAGACCGGCTTCCTTCAGCACCTCCGCGGTTAGATGGTCATCGACGAGGTTGGCAGGGGGGGCCTCGGTAGAAACCTCCTTTTGACTGACCTGAAATTTATAAAGATCATGAATGTATTTGTCATTGTCAGCATCAACGATAAATGGCATGACCGTTTTGGGGTTAACTCCACCAACTTCCTTGGGGATCAAGCCATAGAGACCGAACCAGATGGCCCTCTTAGGCATCCCCACCGCGTGTTTGGCTATCATCTCCACGGCTTTTTCCCGATTCTGAGGGTTGGTCATGAATTGCTCGGCTTCCAGTTCGCACTTGAGCCAACCCTTCGCCAGATCGGGATGTTGATCGATGAAATCGCCGCGCATCATCATCATCCCGACATCTCTATCGCCGCAGACCGCGCCGGTAGCGACAAGCTTGGCGATTCCCTCGCCCGCCAGGGTGCCTACCCTGGAGGCGGTCGGCTCCCATACGACGGCGGCGTCAATCTTCTTGACCCGCAAATTCGTGCTGATGATTTCAATGCTCTGGTTGAGATAATCAGCCGGCTTGATCCCCAGCTTTTCCATGGCTATCCGCATGAACTTGTCCGCGCAACTGCCCCACGGGGAGGAGACGGTCTTGCCATTCAGCCATTGCATCGCTTCCAAGGGCGTCTTGAAGTCGGGAGCATCTAACCTGGCCATCACCATGGCGCAACGCTGACCCGCGACGGAGTTGCTGGTGCAGCAAACTTCCCGGACCTCGCCTTGGGCCCGATTGCTGCAGACGATGTTTAAGGGATTTGCCTCCCCGTACCCCACCTGGATCCGGCCTGCCAGAACTCTAGCCGCAAAAAGGGCGGTGTGTAAACCTTCCTGGTATTCGACATCCACCCCGGGAAGGTATTTTTTAGTCAATCCGAGCTCCTGAATAACCGCGGGCGTGTAACTGTCAATGTAATACGGTTGCCAGCCCACCGTGAAAGTCTCCGCCGCGAAGGCTGGACCGGCGCCCAAGGCGATGCTGGCCACCATTACTGCCAAGAAACCGAAAAACATTGCCCTTTTCATGTCTCGCACCTCTCTTTCGGATAGGTTTTTAGCTGCGAACTCCCATGACGGCAAAGCCTCTCACACCTTTTCTGCCCTAGCCCTCCTCTGTTACGAAGACCTCAAGGAGCGGAGTGAGTCCTTCCCTGTCAATATATAAGCATAAGCGCAGGGGAAATATTGTCCGCAAGAGTCTGATTATCTTATAGGACCTTCTGCCATCACCAGGTCGGTATCTGTCCTACTTTACGAGGGTTGGCGGCCGTATATGGCGTTGGGAGGCGGCGCGGCGCCCCAGGCGGTTTTCCTGGACGACCGCTTCCGAAAGAAACCCCGGTTCTTCAGGTTCAACTTAACTGCTAGCCTGGGCCTCTGGCCTGTGTAGCCAGTTATTATAAGGGAGCATGAAAGAGGTTCAAGTTTTATCCCCTCTCCCACCAGGGTAAGGGTGAGGAGGAATTTAATCTCTATTTCCGCTCCCCTTAATACTTGGTGCGAAACGAAACTTGACTTATTATTTTGGCAATCTCAGGGAGCCAACCCTGGCGGTTGCGAGGCGCGTTTGCCAAAATGAGGATTATTCCCGGGCAACGCACTCCGGCCAACAAGAGAGGCCAGCCTTCCACCCCTCAGCCTGGAGGTCCTTTCCCCTCGCTGGGTGCATCTTCGGACGATTACCGAGCGTTCAAAAAGTGCCAACGCTGTCAATTTTAGCGGAGGGTGCCAGAAAGCCCGGGACTAACATCCCTCCCGGGACTCAGACTTACCGGGCTCCTTTTCCGGAGGTTTCCCGGGAACCGCCTGCTTGCCTTCCGGTTTGACTTGCTCGGGTGCCTGGGGAGCCGGCGCCTGGGGAGCCGGCGCCTTGCCTTCGGGCGTCACCGCAGGCAGTTTGGTCCCCGCTTCATCTGGCTTGGTTGGCTGGCATATCCCCACATTCACCAAGATGAGCCCCATACTCAACACTAGACAAAATCCGATGAAAATAATCTTTTTCAGCCTCATCAGTCGCTCCTTTTCCTAGGCAAACATTAATCGACACCCTGACCGGTAATCTTTAGTACTTGTTTATGACTAGATGCCAAAGCCTGCATCGGACCGCTATCGGGAAGCGTCCGATTTTTTCATAGGATATGCTTACGGTCACCGGTCGGTTTTTGTCCTACAGTTCCCCTCCAGAGCTGACCCAGGTGTCCGCCCTGTAGGGGGCGGGTTTAAAACCCGCCCCTACAAGACCTTCCCCAGGAAATGTAGGGGCGACAGCGGCACAGGCTTCCAGCCTGTGATCGGGTCGCCCGGGGCCGAGAAAAGAGGGGAAAGGCCAGTAAATTTCAGGGAATGATTAGCGCCGGCTTAGCTGCGCCCACCCGGGACCAGGCGAAGATTAAAGACCTGGTCAGCAGTATCAACGCCACCCAGGATAAACTGCTTATCTCTTTTAAAGCTGTATTTATCCCTGATATTCCGAATAAAGACTTGGACTTCGAACCCTAACCGAAGATCAAACAACCTCTACCAATTCGACTCTTTTAACAACCTCCCTTGGGAATTAAAGAAAACATAAGGGCTCCTTCATCCTTGTCCTTCTCATACTTAAGCTTCACCCATGTTGTATCGCCAAACCAGGCAAATGATTGGGTATCTATTTTTTCATCAGCCTCCTTGCTCCATCCCTTGCCGAATTTCTCGAAACAAGCATCTTTTAAATAACCATAATTTACATAACCTTTTGTACGTATTATTACAGTTTCAAATTTCCCATCTCTAAAACCATAGGTGATATCGCTAAGGTGAGAAGCTCCTATTGTCAATTTATCGTCTCTTTTCTGGTAATATTTTTCCAATCCATTGCCTTTTACTAATTCCATCCCGCTCAAGGTTGATATGTCGGTTCCCCACTTTATGCCCCTGAAACCATCCGGCTCTGAGCCCGGTTTGAATGCATCAGATCCTCCTAACGCAGCCCTAGGTAAAGCCATAAAAAGAATTATCAATACCAGAAGATTTATCGTCCTGATGGCCATGGTTAACCCTCCTCACCGAGATTAGGTCGCACCCCCAGCTATTTCTGCCCCACGAGGTTTGGGAGCCTCTTTCCCCGAGTAAAATCTCCCAACGGTCCTCTTCTCGAAGCCAAATTTTCTCGTCGAGGCTAGGATCGCACAAATTTGGGCGGAAAGTCAATTTTCCCCAGGGTTCGGGCAGACCCATCCCCCGGCGGCCAGATGCTATCCGGCTGATAAGCTTAAGCACCCCAGGCAGGCGCCGCCCGGAAAGGGTGAGCCAGAGGAAAGGCGGAGAGCCCCTTTCCGGCTTTCAGAGCGGCTTTCCCAGGTTGCCGTCACGCCTGACCCGCCAAAAGTGGTACATGATCAATGATAGGCACAGCACCGGGCCGAAGAGGCAATGAAAGGCATAGAAGCGCAGAAGTCCGGACTCGGTGATTTGAGGTCCGCCCAGGAGGATTTGTTGCAACTCATGGCCGCATAGCGGCACCCGGTCAAGAAGCTGGGACATTACTTGAGCCGCCCAAAAGGTTTGCGCGTCCCAACGCAGCACGTAGCCGGAAAAATCGAGACCACCCGCAGTGAGCAAGAGCGCCACCCCGATCAGCCAATTTCCCTGCCGTGGGGGTAGGTAGGCGCGCGCCGCGACCACGCGCATAGTATGCAACAGAATCGCCACCAGCAGAAGCTGGCCGGCCCAAAAATGCAGGGAGCGGATGAGCCAGCCGAAGGGAATCACATAGGTCAGATCATGGAGCCCCATTTTGGCGCCTGCAGCGCTGGGCAGATAATAAATGGCCAGGAGCAGGCCGGTAACGCCGAGGGTAATGAAAAGCAAAAAAGCCGCACCTCCAAGACAAAACGTGGAGCTTATGCGGATGCGGTCCTCCGAAATTTTGGCCGGATGGAGGTGCTCTAAGAACTTATCGAATCTCATGGGTTAAACCTGTCACCAGCCCGGGCCTTTTCCTGCGGGTAGGCGACCAGCGCCCCTTGGGTGTCCAAACGCAAAGCGGCCAGACTCAGGCCACTGTTAGCGGGCCCCGCCAGGAAGCGCCCCTCCGGGTCGAACTGACTCCCATGGCATGGGCAGACAAATATCCGCCGGTTCTCATCAAAGGCAGGCTGGCAGCCTAAATGGGGACAGACGGCATTTACCGCCCAGAAACCGGTTTCATCTCGCAAGAGGACTACCCTGCCCAATTTGGCCGTTGATCCAATGCGGTGAGCCTCGGGGGGACCGAAATTCGCCGGTTCCGGATCTGAGCGGGCCCGAGCCCCCCCGAGGAAACGCCCGGTCATCCAGGTCATACCGGCAAGTGCCAGCCCCACCATGGCCCAACCCAGGGAGAGCAAAAATCCGCGGCGTCCCAGGCGAGACTCGGAAGGCTTGTTTTTTCCAATTGGTAACATATAATTGGCTAACAAGTTTGCTAAGGTCTTTACCTTCCCCAACCGAAAACTCCTACCCAGCTCAGATGGTAACTAATGCCGGAAAGCCGTTCAAGATTTGCCAGACGCAAAGAACTCATTGTCAGGGAATTGCTTGCCGGAATGCTCCTGGCCTTGATTCTTTTGGGGCTGGCCTTGCTCTGGGCGCCAGGCTATTCCACGGTGACCCCGGAGAATCAAGGCGTTGGCGAAATAACCGCGCCCTGGCTCATTATCTGGCTCCAGGTACTGCTGCGCCACCTGCCGGCCGTCTGGGCAGGACTGCTTATCCCTCTCGCCGCCTTGTGCCTGCTCGCCGTCCTGCCCTGGCTGCCCGGCGCCGGCCCGCCTGATGCGGCGCCACGGTACCGCTTCAGCATCCATCTGGCGATCCTGCTGGCCATGGGATGCACCCTGGCCCTCCTCACTTTCGGGGGGCTGTGAAACCCACAGAATCTCCATAGGCTTCCCGGTTCGCATAATACTCCAGAAGGTATTTCACATAAAGGGGATTACTCGCGGCCAGCCGCTGCAGCCGCTCCTGGTCGAGAAATGCGGCTCCAGGCCGGGTGGTGATCTGGAGGCTCCGGCCCTGCTCATCAATCACCTGATCCAGTTCGAACCCGATGCCCAGACCGTCGGCGGCTGGTCTGGTCAGCCGCCGCGGCTGCCCATCCTTAGCCCGGATCAACATCTGCCCCAAGCCCAAGGCGCGGGGATTTCCATGGCAGTCCCAGCAAGCACGGGTTTGGCGCCGGATCGTGTGGGGGGCATAAGGATTCCAGGCAAGCGCCGCCCGTCCATCCGCCGTGGTAGGGGTGACAGAATCCAGGAGTACCCGCCCTCCGGGATCTACCCGGCTGACCCAATACTGATATTGAGGTCTGAAGACGCTTACCCGCCCACGGTAATTGGTACCCAAAATGATCCCCTCCCAACTGCGCCTGGAGTAGCCTGCCAGCCAGATGCCAGGCGACGCTTTGCCAGTAAGATAGTCGAAAGATCTCGGCAAATTTCTCTGTGCCGGCGGCTTTACCAGCTCCTCCCTAAGAACCTGTCGAACCTGCGGATCATCTTGCCGGGTGAGCCAGATCCACGGCTGGTAATCCGCAGAATCCAGCCGCAGCAGGTGCAACCCGAGATCCTGAAAAGTCCAGGCGGCATGGCAGGTGGCGCACTCCAGGTTATTCAGGTGGCCGGGGATGCGATGGTCAAGCGGCCCTTTCCCTGGACCTTCCCGGGAAAGGGTCGGAATCTGGTGGATTTTGCCATCGACCTTGGATACCAGCAGGAACTTGCCATCTTTTTCTTCTTGGGTGTTCGTCAGCAGATGGCCTTTTGAGGTGACCATAACCTTTTGCCCGGGTTGGAGATCGTAGTGGGGATTGGCGCGGGCCGCCCGCAGGGCCCGCTGGTCGGCAAGGGTCACCCGGCGGGTGCGCGGCGGTTTCCCCGGCAGGCCGTGACAATCCATGCACCGTATGCCAACCTGCTCCTGAGATTGAGAGTGGATGGTTCCCTCGCCCATGATTTCCTCCACCGGGTGGCAGTCGATGCAATGCATCCCTCGCTCGTAATGAATATCAGGCAGCAGGAAGTGATACGAGTGACTATAGAGCTGAGGAACTAAATCGGGGTCCGTCGCCTCGAAGTTAGAGGATCTCGAGTGATCCCGCTGGAAAAGTCCGGCGTAATCGGCGCCCGCGTGATTGCCGCGGTGACAGTGGAGGCACTGGGAAGTGGGGATGGCCGTAGTCAGGCGATAAGACTTGGGCTTATCTCCATTCCCGGGCAGTTCCTGGTCTCCCGCAATTCTCTCGCTGCCGTTCACCAAATGGCACGCCACACAATCGGCTCCGGCCAGCGTACCGTCTTGGGGCCCTGCTGCGCGCCTCGGGCCGGAGGCCCCGAGATGGCAGCGCAGGCAGCGGCGGCGGAGCAGGTCGTCCACCAGGGCGCCCGATTCTTCGAAAGTGGGCAGGAGTTGCAGCCCGGCGATGGCCGCAGCCGCATAGCGCGGCCCTGCATCCGGCTGGGCTCCCCAGAGAAACCGGGTCTGGTTGATGATCCCGCTGGCGGTGGCCATGAGGCTTCGCTTTACCCATTGCTCCTGTTCATCATGACAGCGGCCGCAGGTGTGAGCAGCATGAGGGAAATCTGCAGGGTCGCTTATGAGCCCCCCAGGCGCACCGGCGCAATCCGACTGGTCTTTATGGCCACTGGGACATACAGGGCCGGATAGAGAATGATCCGGACCCGGCCCTGGCATCTGAGCAGGGGCGCCAAGGCAGGGCGAGGCCCATACAGCTCCAACCCAGATGCAGAGACCAAGCGCTAGTCTTAGGTTTACGAGCATCCTCAATTTCCAGCTCCGCCCAACCTGCGGCTCACCTGTTGCTGATGGGAAGGTAATTTGGCCCTCGCGAAGGCAGCCGCTGGATTCGACCAGATCGGATCATCATAGCGGCCATGGCAGGGAAGGCAGGGGGCCACCTCGAGAATGCGTTTCAATTCTTCCGCATTAAAAGGGCGCGCCCCGACATGGGTCGTGGCTGCCAAAGGGCGCCCCTGCGGATCGATAAGGCTCTCCCAGGCAAAACCCAGGGGATTGACCTCCGCCTTCAACAAAGGAACGAAGGTGTTCTCTTCCCATCTCTTCCCGGCCTGGAACAATCCCTGCCCAATACCCAGGGTCTTCGGGTCGGCATGACACTCCTGGCAGGAGCGCACCTCGGTGCGCGTCGTATGAGGCGAGAGGGGGGTCGAGACGATACCGTGGCCTATCCCCGCGCCCATGAACACCCTTTTATCGCTGCCGGCCAACACTTTTCCATCTGGAGCCAACTCGGTATAAACCACCTGGCAGCCAGGCACCACTACGGATACCCTTTGGCGTGAATTGATCCCCAGGGTGGGCTTGTCAAACCGATAATAGTCCCTGGTCTCTTGCCATAATCCCTCGGTTTTGACTCCGGTCTCGTGATCCCTGGCATTTTCGCCACGATGCCGGTAGTCGTGGCAGCCATAGCACTGGGGCGCCCAAGCGGAGTGGCAGGCCGAGCATTCCAGGCGATCCACGCCATGGCCGGGAAGGCCATGATCCTGGTTAGTGGCAATGGTCGGGCAAAGGTGATCTTTCTGGTCCAGTTTGCTGCGCAGGATCATCTTGCCGTCCTCTTTGCGAAGATTCAAAATAGCTGTCCCCCGCCGGGTAAGTCCCACCTCCCGGCCCCGGAGATCGCCCAGCCCCAGAGCCCTGGCTCTCCAGATGGCCTCTTCATCATCTGCGCTCAAGATCTTGGTGCGGGGAGGGCGACCGAAGCTGCCATGGCAATCGCCACAGCGAATTTCGACCTGTTGGCGCATGTGGCTGTAAATGTTGCCATCACCCATGACCTCCTTTCCGGAATGGCAGTCTATACAGGCCAGTCCTCGTTCAAAGTGAATGTCAGGGACTAAATGCCGTACATCTCTACCTCCGGAGAGGACCTCCAGGTTGGGCCGCCCTTGCCGGTAAGGGGCGCCGTAACCGTCTGCCTCTTCAAGACCGATGTAAGAAATTCCTAGACGTCCGGAGCGATTATGGCACCGCAGACATTGGTTCACCGGTATGGTGGTGGTCAGGCGGTGCAGTCTCGGATAACCAGGTTGGTCCTGGGGTAAGGTCGGATCAGCGCCCTCGTAGGTGGCTTTGGGGTTATAGAGCGCGTGGCAGGCGGCGCAGCCTGAGGAGTGGGCCGAGGGGCCGCTTTCTTTCTTGTTCCAGAGATGGCACGAGGCACAGAGCTTGCGCCAATGATCGTCGGCAAGCTCTCCCGAAGAGGCCGATACCTGTCCTGTGGGATCGGCAGGGTTATTTCCAGCTATTGGACCCATCTGGGGAATCGTCAATAAATCAGCTAAACTGCCGGGCTGGGGAGCGGCATTTTTAACTCCGGCGGAAGCATACCGCGCCTCATCTGAGGCTTGAGCCGCCCACGAGTAGCGCAGGCTGGCGATGACTCCGCTCATGGTCGCCATAACGCCGGAACGCACCCGTGCCACCGAATTTTGGGCTGCCAATTTTCGTCCCGCATGACATTGCCCCCCCAATCCGCCGCAGGTCTGGCTGGCTACGGACAGGTCTGATGGATTCCGGCCACCGATGAGACCTTGATGGGCAATAGCCACCGTCACCCCAATGCCCTGACCCCCGTGGCAGATGACGCAACCGAATTCCTCCACCGGATGGGAACGGCCAACCTCCTCCAGGCCATCATGGCAGGTGAGGCATCTTTCCACCTTGCCGGTAATGATTGGCCTCAGTTCTTTCACCCGGGAGGGCGCCTGGGCTATGGTTGCGAATCTGTCCCGGATCTCCGCTTCAGAAAGCGTACCTTTCAACGGTGCTGTCAGTTTATGGGCTTGGTTTATGCGGTAGGCTTCTTGATAAGTTTTCCAAGGCTGCCGGTCCTGCCGGATAAGCGCCAGCAGGAGAAGAACGACCAGAAGCATGGCCATGATCAGGAAAGCGAGGGCCTTCAAGAGGGAGGGGTCTGATTTGCCTTTTCCGGTAGTTCCCATATTACCACTCAGGCCCGCAGGGCCTTTGCAAACTTAGGAGCGTCCATGCACCGGAATCCCTTCACTCTCATTTTAGCATTAAAGATGATCAACGAAACCTGTTCCCGCCTGGCATTGAAAACTGCCCCTGGAAACCGGTTCTTCCGGGTTCGGCAACCCAGATATCCCTGGTGGCCGGCTGTGGCTGGAAGTCGTGGCCCCGGAGCAGGGTGGATTCGGCCTGCCCCGCATAAACTTGTGGTCAGCTTTTGGAAGCCGTTTGGCTTCCAATGAAGGTTGCCTTTCTGGGTATGTTTGGCTAACCTGCAAGAAAAAAAGCCTTTTATAATTTGACCGATTTAGTTTATATAATCTCTGGAAAACCTGCCTCGATATAAAAATTAATCATCTTATTGTTGGGCCTAATACTTATCGAATTGGATTTTGACATGCATACTAAAAAAATTCGAAATTGTTGCGGTGACCTGGAAAAGTGTAAACCCAGCGTAGAAAAAGCATTGCGTGACACCAAAGGGATACTGGATATCGGCTGGCTTGAGGAGAATGATCGGCGCACCCTCAGGCAATTTGAAGAAGAGCTTCAGGAGCGAGGCCTGGGGGGATTAGGCGAATATCTCAACGAAGGGGTTTTAACCGTTCTGGATAGACAGATGGTCTGCGTGGTTTTGAACAATAATGACTTCAGGCACGCCACGGAGCCTTGCCTCTCCTGGGTAATGGGTGGCGTGGTCATCGGCGAGGAGGTCTGTGACCAGGAGCGCCTTGAATCATTGAAAAGAAGTGAAAGGGTTAAGGTCATCGGAAAGAATTTTGTCGTTTTCTTCGATAGAATAAAGAAAACCGCCGGTCAACGGCCGGTTTTCGTTTTTCGGGCCTTGTGCTTCCCTGAAATAGAAGGTATTCCCTGCGTGGAGGAGGTTCTCTCCGCCTCCCCCTTTGGATCGGGCGATCTTTACCTCAAGGAGAGGTTTGGATGGGACGCAGGGAAACCGGAATTAGGTACGATCCTCATCGGATTTAACCTGGCTCGCATTTCTGGGGGCTGAAAGGGCCAAGGAAATTTTGCCAGCCCTCCATGACCTGTTGATAAACTTCTTTATCCCCGCACAACTTCCTGGAGATTTTTAATTCCCTCGAAGCCCTTTGGACCTCAAAGGGTTTTCCCTCCTGCGCCCTGGTTGGCTAACCCTGGTTGATCAACACCATTTTTTAATTTGCACTATTTAATTTAAGCGACCAAGTGTAGGACAAATACGGACTTAGCGGAGAGGGAAAATCCTATAAAAAAATCAGACTCTTCCGGACAGCATTCAAGACCAGTCCGTGTCATTTAATAAACGGCTCAATCCAAACTGCGCACCATTGATAGGTATCTCCATGCGGCCTCTTTTCCGTTCGACTAGACTTTGACACACCGATGCGGGTTTTGGGGCCCAAGGGACCATAAATTCTTTTAACCCACAGTATGGAGGTGAAAGGAGAAGAAATCGTATTCCGCGGCGAGGTTGTCTATTAGGAGACCAGTGAGATTCTCACCCCAAAGAAAGGAGTGTTTGTGAAGATGGAAAAGCTTAGGAGAAGCGCGGCTGTATCGATCTTCGCCAGCTTGGTGGCCATTGTCTTTGCTGGTTCTCTCGCTTTTGCAGCAGAGCAGGGCGCCGCCAAGGACCAGGGCGTAGGCCCCAGCAAAGACTGGACGGAAAAGCAAATCCTGGAGTTTTCCAAGAAGCCCTGGACTCCAGAACAACTCCAGGCCATGGGACGAGGTAACAAGTGCATCATTAGCAAAACTCTGACCCCGCGTCATACGGGAAAAGAACTGACCCCGAAGGAGCTTTTCGAAAACGGGCAGAATGCGTTTCGGGCAATAATGTGGCAGTATGGGATAGGAATTTCCGCCCAGGATTTCTACAAGCTCTGGATTGAGCAGGAAGGCTGGAAAAATCCTAAAATTAAGATACTGGACGTTCGTCAGGAATCGGAGTTCGCCCAGGGGCATGTTCCTGGAGCAGTCCGCCTGGACACCGGCCTTGGTTACTGGCTACTTCCGAGCATTGCCCCGGACGCCACGGCCGACTACTATCTCATGTGCAAGGCCGGAACTTGTGAAAATGGTTCAAATCGAGGCGCCATCGTCAAAAAGATTATGCTCGACATGGGCTATTCCGGAAAAATTACCAATATCACCGATGGATTCAGGGGTTGGATCGAAGACGGTTTTCCCATAGTCAACATGCATGGTTTGCTCACCCTGGTACCGGGGACCTTCCAAATTCCCGAGAAAGACGCCATGCAGAAGGAAAAAGAGGTTACCCCTGTGGTGGAGCCTGCTGTAGTGGAAGAAGGCAAAAAGCTGGGAATCAAGGAATAGAGCAGGCTTGTCTGGCGCCTGCCTGGCTGCCCCTTTGGCCCTGGCCTGCCGGCAGGCTCCAAGGGCGCTCGCCCTTAAAGGCTTAAACCGCTACGCCTGGACGGCATCCTCCTGGCGTGCGGCTGAAGATCTCCGTGCATGACCAGATCTCTCCCAGTTAAAAAGCGCCGATACCGGGAGGGTCATCACGGAGATCTTCACTTTCTGGATGAAAACTTAAGGTCAACGCTGGCTTATGGGAAATTTAGCCAGCGGGAAGGAGTATGACGCAATGGCGACCAATCTTACTACTGTGGTTAAATCAGCGAAAAAAGAAGTGCGCATTTGCCGTGACCAGGGGGTGGTGATCATCGGGGAAAGGATCAACCCCACTGGCCGAAAGGTCCTGCAGGCTGAACTCAGCGAGGGAATATTTGAAATGGTGCGCGAGGATGCCCTGGCCCAGATTGCCGCGGGGGCCGGGATTCTGGATGTGAATGCCGGGGTACCCGGCGCCGATGAGTCCGCCCTGATGGTGCAAATTATCAAGGAAGTCAGAGCGGCAACGGATGACTTCCCGATCTGCATCGATTCCCCCAGAACCGAGACGCTGGCGGCGGCTCTGAACTACTACTGTAAAGACGGGGCCAGACCCTTGGTGAATTCGGTAAGTGCGGAAACCAAGCGCCTCAAAGCGGTGTTGCCTCTGATCAAAGAGTATGGGTGCCCGGTCATTGGGCTGTGCAGCGGAGATACTGGTATTCCCAAGACCGCTGACGAAAGATTTCAGAACGCCGCCAGGATCATCGAAGAGGCCGGCAGACTGGGAATCCCCGCCGAGGACATCGTGATCGATCCTCTCGTCTTGACGCTCGGAACCGAGTGGCGAGCCGGGAAGATGGTTCTGGAAGCCATACGCATGATCGTAAACCACTTTGGGGTCAACATTACCATGGGCGCCAGCAACGTCTCCTTTGGCATGCCCGACCGGGAAACCCTGACTGCAGCCTTCCTGGCACTCTCAGTGGATGCCGGTTTGACTTGCCCGATCTGCAACCCGTTAAAAAAGCAAGAAGTCAGCATCCTGCAAGCTGCCGACCTTATAGAAGGGAGGGACCCCTACGGCATGAAGTGGATCAAGGGATTCCGGGCGCGCCAGGCCGCTTAAAGCCGTTTTCCATTTGAAGCGCTTTCTTCCCGGAAGCTGCTGCCAGGGCTCACGGATCCCGGTGAGCCCCCCTGCCGCCCCCGCCTGCCGGCAAGGTTAGCCGTAGGCATACCCACGGCGGGCGTACGGATTAGAGAGTCACCGCGCTTTTCGGATTTGGGCCGGCAAGTAAGTCTGAGGGGTTTTGCAGGATCGACGCAAACTAAGTTGCTACTTTTTGACTATACTTTCGAGTGATCTCGCGAAGTACCCGGTTCCTCTCCTCCACGGCGCCGTGTCGGGATTGGTCCACCAGGGCGGGTTTGGCTTCCACCAGCGCTTCGGAATTATATCGATGGCGTAGGCGTTGGCAGGAACCTCATGAGCGATTGCATACATTTTCTCGAAGATGGAACCATTTCCATAGATTTTATCGAGCTTGTCCATCCATTCCTTCCAGGGCTCGGGGTTGTACTTGGGTGAGATCACCTTCTCGAGCTTGTCCATCTCTTCCTGTGACCAGTGTATATTACGGATACCGCATCTCCAATGCTCCGTTCCCGGAGGGGGCGGATCGCATTCACCCGAGCCGGCCTTCTGCCAGATGGAAGCTTCTTCCTTGCCCAGGGTGGCGACCTGAGCTTGGTAGGCAGATTCCATGAGGGCATCTCTGAGGTCTGCGGGCATATCCTCCAGCGCCTTGACGTTCATGCCGGTAACCCAGTTGCCCGAGCAGTACTTCAGGTACAGGTACTGGCCGGTGAATTCAGTGAAGTGGATCACCTCGAAGGGAATTTCCCAGGCTTCCGCGCCGTCTATGACTCCCTTGCGCACTGCGTCCACCACTTCCTCGTAGATGATGGCGACGGGGTTGACCCCCATGAGCTGCATGCTCTTGAGACCGAAGAGTGTGCCGGTGGTCCTGACCTTGGCATTGGCCAGCCGCAGTTTTTCCAGGGTGTCCAGGGCTGGGGTGCCTTCCCCATACTTCATCTTGCTCATGAAGAAGCCGCGCAGACCGTAATCACCAAACAGCATTTCCAGGCCATAGGTCCGGCGCATCGGCTCCCGCCAGAGATCCTCGCTCCTGTAGTCAAAGGCAAAGGAGTAGAGGGCGGCGCGCGACGGCCACAGGGCTCCGAAGTCGAGGACATTCAGATAAGGGCAGGTCATCGCGGCGTTATTGGTGGAAGCCAGGTACAAATCGATAACGCCCTTCATACACATTTCGGCGCAGGTCATTTCCCCGCAAATCGAATTCCCCCCCTTGGCCTCGATTTGCACGGCATTATCGGTGCGCTCCTCGATATCATGGATGAAACCGAAGGTCCCTACCTTGGCGACCCAGGTGGCGTCCAGGTTGTGCCCCGCCATGCCGTATATCAGCTTAATCCGGGGAGTGGTTTTGGCTCGGTGGTTCGCGGTTTCGGAGGCCTTCTGGGCCAGCAGCGTGGCGGTCGGCTCGGTTCCGGCTCGGGCAAAGCCGCCATAAGCCAGCAGGGTGGAGGTGAGGCCGAAGGTTGCAGCAATCCGGCTGAATTCCCGGCGCGAGATGGCCGGTGGCGGCACAGCTTTCTTGCTCTTCTGCCTGTGGTCTTCCGTCTTCATGGGCCCCACAAGTATAACATGGTTATGCAAATCGGCTATCTTGTTCCATAGACAAGATAACCGATTTGCATCACTTCCGGTATACCGGGATCTTCCGATCCTCAGGCCATTTGGCTCACCAGCTTTTTCGCCACCGGCACGGCCGCGGCGGCATCGTACGCGTAGCCGTCAGCCCCGATACGGTCCGCGAAATCCTGAGAAACAGGGGCGCCCCCGATGATCACCTTGAGCGAATTCCTGAGGCCTTCCTGTTCAAGTTTCTTGATGATCACGGGCATAGTATCCATCGTGTTGGTAAGCAGCGCGGATAGTCCCAGCAATTGCGGCTTGTCCTGCTTTACCGCCGCGATAATGCGGGACGTTTCCACGTCCGGCCCCATGAAATTGACTTCTAAGCCGGCGCTGCCCAGCATGGTGGCAACCAGTTCGAGGCCGATGTCATGAACGTCGCCTTCGACCGTGGCCAGCACGACCTTGCCGCCGATGGCGGCTTCCCCGACCACGAGATGAGGTTTGAGAACCGCCATGGATGCCTTCATGGCTTCGGCCGCCATCAGCATCTCAGGGATGAACTTCTCTCCGGCCTCGTAGCCGGCGCCGCATTCGTGGAGTCCCTTTACCAGCCCCTGATCCACGATGTCCTGGGCACGCACGCCTTCAGCCATCGCCTTCTTGACGAGCTCGAGTGTCTTCGGCTCATCTCCGTCATAGACCGCTTTTGCGATTTCCGCTAATATTTCCACCTTGATCCTCCCGATTTACTCTTCCTTTTTAAGGTAACTACCGTAGCGGCGCGCCGCGTAGACCACCGCATCGCGGTTGATGTTAGCGGCCCCCTTCGGCTCCCAGCAGTTAGGGCCGAGCATGCAGCGCAGATCACCGCCTTCAACGGTCTCGATGATAATCCTGCTCTCCTCGATAAGTTCCTCAGGAGTGCCAAATTTGAGGGTGGTGGCATAAGGGACGGGCTTCCGGTCCGCCGTAGAGGACTTGGTGGCCGCCCCGAAATTGCCGTTAAGGAACTTCAGGTGCGGATTGAGACCGGCGTCTCTCGTTTCGACAGCTCTTTGCGTGCAAAGATCGATATTCATCGGGCCCAGGAAATAGCCGTCGGCCTGGTTCTGATAGACGAGATCGAGACGGTCATGCCAGTTCCCGCAAGGATGGAAGAGGATCTTCATGCCGGTTTCACGGCGGATGGCCTCAATGAACTTCCGCTCGAACGGCTGGGTCAAGTTTTCATAATGTTTTCTGGAGATGCAGTCGGCCGAGGATACCGGGTCGTTGACCCACACGCAGTCGGCTCCCGCTTCATGAGCGGCAATGACCATTTGCAGCCAGCCGTCCAAGGCGTTTTCCATGAGTTCGACGGCCCAATCCGGGTCCCGGGCGACGATCAGGAACCATTCCTTGAAACCCGTCAGACAGGCGGCGGTCCGGGAGGGGCAACTCCCCCAGGTCATGATGGGCACCCGCTGGGTGCCGTTGCCTGCCTTGATCAGCCCTGCCTTCAGGCTCTTGATGCACTGCAGAACCTTGGGCATATTGCCGTCTTTGCGCGGATCGAGCTTCCACTTGGCCTTCTTCATGTCCTCTTTGGTCTTGATGAAGGGCTCGGCAATCTGGGGGACATCATCCTCGGGGTATTTGAGGGTCGCACCGACGGCTTCTTCAACCGGTCCCATCATATCGAAATCGACGACACAGTCATACTGAAACCGCTGCTGAGCCATGATCTGTGCCTTGGCATACAGATCGGGATCTTCCCAGGTCTGCTTAAAGGTAAGCCCCAGGTATTCCAGCGCGGTCCAGCGCGGGTAGAGATGCACGGGGACCCTATCAAGCTTTTCGCCATTCATGGTGGCGAACATCCTTTCCCAGGGAGTCACTTCCGTGGACCCGTCATACATGTAATACGACATTTTCCTCTCCTTTGCTGATGTTGGCTGTTCGCATCGAATTCGGAGGGCGGCTGCCATCCTGCTGTTACCCGCCAGCAGTTAAATCGAACCTTTGATTAGAAGCGGCCTGCCATCCCGGACAAATTCCACGAACATTTTAAAAACTGTAATCCTATCAGGTCAACTTTAGAAAACTCTTTTCTGCATCCCTAAAATCTCATAGGCCGGTTCGAAAAGCTGTCCGCCTGTGTCTGATTTTTGCATAGGACTCTCACCAGCCCCAAAGTCAGTCTTTATCCTACATTTTAGGTAAAAATGGTGGATCGGCATACAGGGATCCAATCCCCCCCGCGGCCAGGCCGTGGTGTGGATTTGGCGAAGCTGGGCAAGCTTCTGAGCAGAACAGGTTTTCTAGTCGTTGCCCTCCTGGCGCCGGGGTTCTTTGCCGGTTCATTGGCTCTTGCGGCGGAGACGGGCGTCGACCAGGGTTAGGGCGTAGGTCCCAGTTGTCCCTACAATTTGACGAACTCCTGGGCCCGTTGTTCCCGAGCGCAAGCGGGGCAGAACCGGCGCAACACCTGCTTGCCGGTGACCGCGTCGCTGTGGGAGGTGACATAATCGAGATAGCGGGCCGGAGGTAAGGGGCCGCCGCAACCCTGGCATTGGGGGGCCTCAAGGCGGTTCAAGACGGTGCCGCAGAGGCGTATTTCCCGGTGCTCCGGCCCTTCCCGGTATTCGATGGCCCCGGTGGGACAGGCCAGGGCGCAGGAGCCGCAGGCAATGCAGCGCTCCCGGGCCCGGTGGTAGTCGCTGAGCACCCGCTCCGTGGGGCTGATCTGGGTAAACTTCAGGGCATAGACCTGCATGGTGTCCCGGCAGACCCGCTCGCAGGCGCCGCAACGGATGCAGACGTCGCACCGCAGGCAGCGCTGCGCCTCTCTCTGAGCCTCCTCCGGGGAGTAATCCAGTTCCACCCGTTCGAAATTATGGCGCCGCTGTTCCATATCCAAAAACGGCGTGGGCACCCGGTGGTTGACAATCTTCTCCTCGGCCGGGATGGCCAGGAAAGGCACCCTGCCGCGTTTCTGGGGCCGGGCCTGCGGCGCCGGACCGGGGGCGCGGGACAGATAATGGTGGATCTCCAGGGCGGCCTGTTTGCCGGCGGCGATGGCTTCCACCGCGGTGGCCGGCCCGGTGACTGCGTCGCCGCCGGAGAAGATATCCCGGACGCTGGTGCTGGTACTGCCTTTGTCGGTGACGATGGTGCACCAGGGGCTGGTCTGCACCGGCGGTTCCGGGAAGGGGCAGAGATCGGGCTGCTGTCCGATGGCAGTGATTACCGCCCCGACTTCGATGCGATAGTTGCTGTCGGGAATGGGGATGGAGCGGCGGCGTCCGGAAGCGTCCGGACGGCCCAACTCGGCCTGGAGGCACTCCAGGTATTGCACCCTCCCCTGCTCGCCGCCGATCTTGATGGGCACCGTCAGAAAATGGATCTGCACCCCTTCCTCCCGGGCCTGCTCTATCTCTTCGGGATGGGCCGGCATCTCTTTGCGGGTGCGGCGGTAAGAGACGTGGACCTCCTGGCAGCCCAGGCGCACGCAAGTCCGGGCCGCGTCCATGGCGGCATTGCCGCCGCCGATGATCACCACCTGGTCCGCCGGCTTCTGTTTATTACCCAGGTTCACCTGACGCAGAAAAGAGATAACGTCATAGACCTGGGGAAAGTCATTTTCGCCCTCGATCTTCAACTTGTAGCCCAGATGGGCCCCGATTCCGAGGAAAAAGGCCTCATAGCCTCGCCGGCGCAGTTCCTCCAGGCTGACGTCGCGGCCCACCGCGACCGCGGTCCGGATTTCCACCCCCAGGGAACGGATCAGCTCGACTTCTTTGCGCACCACCTCCCGGGGCAGGCGATATTCGGGAATCCCGGCAATGAGGAGGCCGCCGGCCTCCGGCAGGGCCTCGAAGACGGTCACCGCGTAACCTCGCAAGGCCAGGTAATGGGCGCAGGAGAGACCGGCGGGTCCGGAGCCGATCACGGCGACGCGATGGCCGTTGGGCGCCTCCGGCTGCAAGGGGGCGTATTCGCCGTGCCGGGTGGCATAATCGGCCACAAAGGCCTTGAGGTATTTGATGTTGAGGGGCTGATCCAGGTTGCCCCGCACACAGCTCCGCTCGCAGGGATGAGGACAGATGAGACCACAAACCCAGGGAAAGGGGTTGTCCTGACGGATCACTTCCAGGGCTTCCACGAACCGGCCCTGGGCCACCAGGGCCATGTAGCTGGGGATGTCGATCCCCGCGGGGCAGGCCGCTTGGCAGGGAGCCAGCAGGAGTTTGGGACAGACCCGGGCCGGACAATGCTTGTTGTCCGTGTGCATCCGGTATTCATCCGGGAAATAGTGCAGGGAGGTGAGGATGGGGTTCACCGCCAGATTTCCCAGGTGACAGGCGGCCTTTTTCTTCAAGTCCACACAGGCGCGCTCCAGTTCCTCCAGGGTCTCCGGGCCGGCTTCGCCCGCGGCAATCCGGTCCAGCAAGTCTTTAACCCGCAGAAGGCCGGCGCGGCAAGTGGAGCACTGGGCCCCTGGTTGCCGCATGATAAATTCCAGTTGCTCCCGCACCAGGGCCACGAGACAATCCCGCTCGTCCAGGACCTGGATAGTCCCCAGGGCCAGGGAACCGCCCATTTCCAGGAGGGTCTCATGGTTCAAACTGAGCTTCAGCAGGTGCAGCGGAAAGATGCCCCCCAGGGGCCCACCTACCACAACAGCCTTGGCCTTGCGGCCGTGGCGGAAGCCGCCCCCCGGACCGTTGATTACCTCCTCCAGGCTGGAGGAAATTGCCACTTCCACAAAACCGGGGTTTTCCACGGCGCCCATCAGCCGGAAGATCATGGTGCCGGAGGAGCAGGCGATCCCCAATTTCCGGAAGATGGAGACCGGCGTCTGGGCGATGAAGGGCAGCGACGCTACGGTGCCCAGGCTATGGACCAGGAAGGGGGAACCGGCGTATTGCTCCAGGAGGTCCCGAGGCAGCAGAGATTGTAGCGCCTGAATGAACTGGTCTTCGTCCTCCACCATGAACCTCGATTCTCCGGAAATAATGATCAGCTGAAGCGGTGTGGCTTCCGGCAGAATCCGGCTCTCGTTCAGCCTGGCCCAGGCTGCTTGCAGCCGCGCCACCGCCAGCGGGGCGTTGGCCGGCAAATAGACCACCGCGGCCTCGCTCTGGAGGGTCTTGGCAGCCAGCATAATGCCTTCCAAGACCTGATGGGGGCAGCCCTCCAGGAGGAGCATATCTGCGGTGGCTGAGGGAAAGGGGAGCGCGGCGTTGACCACCAGGAGGGGACGTTGTTTTTCCGCCCGAAAGGTGCACCAGGCGGCGCCGCAAGGGAGGCTCCGGGTTCGGGAAAACTCGCAAAAGCCCGCGGCCACCACCTTTTGCAGAAACGAATCGAAGCCCTGGCTGTAAAAGGACAGCAGACTCTTGTAGCCGTCGTAATCCTGGTAATCTTCCAGGGAGAGGGGGTCGATCCTTCCCAGGAGTTCGGAAACCCGGACGGTCTGGCCCTCGTAATAAGCCTCGAAGTCCTTGCCCACCGCCCAGCGATGCACCGGCCGATGCTCCTCCAGGTGGCTCTGGACGATGCGGGAGGCCATATCCGGGGTGACCAGTTCGTAGAGACTGGAGTTGCCATTATGGCGCACCTCCACCATGACGTCCCGGCCCTCGATGCCCCGCCAGCCCATGAGTTGCACGTCCAGGGGTCCCAGTTCGTCAAGGGCCCGCTCCTTCAAGGCAGCAATAAAGGCGTCTCGTACGGCTTCGGCTTCTTCCAGGCCTTTGCCCGGAAAAGTGAAGATATTAATCTGAATAGGAGCATACTGGGCGGCCATCATTCCCGTCCTCACCTCAGCGGCCACTGACCACGGTATCCAGCTCGAAGGCCACCGCTTTGGCCAGGCGTTCCCGCCGGCTAATATCCAATTGCTCGGCGAGGCCGAACTGCAGGCAATGGGTGACGCACTTGGTGACGCAGGCCGGTTTCAGGCCCTCGTCGATGCGGTCCATGCAGTAGTCGCATTTTACCGCTTTCCCCAGTTGCGGGTGCCACTGGGGCGCGCCCCAAGGGCAGGCGGTGATGCAGCTCTTGCAGCCCACGCACAGGGACTGCTCCACATAGACAATGCCGTCTTTGGGCCGCTTGCGCATGGCCCCGGTGGGGCACACCGGCACGCACCAGGGGTCGGTACAGTGGAAACAGGGCATGAAGATAAAACCCATGCGGGGGACCTCCGCCACCATCTTGGGGCCTACGGGGATGATCTGGCCCAGGCGGGGACCCGGGGGCAGTCCCTTATGGCTCTTGCAATGCACCTCACAGCTCAGACAGCCGATGCACCTTTTCTGGTCTTGAATGAGGTAATACAGACTCATAGGTTTTCCTCCGGGAAACTTAATTCAGGGGGCGCACTTGCACCATGGTCTCGTGTAGGCCCGGGCTGCCCCCCACCGGGTCGGTGACATTTTCCTGGAGCAGGGCGTCGCTGGCGCCTTTGAGGTAGCAGCGGGTTTGGGCCGGCACCGTCTTGCCGAAGCCGTGCAGCATGAATACCGCTTCCGGATGGATGGCATCCGTCACCTTGGCCTTGATTTTCCCGGCCCCCACCGGCGAAGACACCTCGACATAGTCCCCGTTGTTGATCCCTAACCGGCCGGCAGGTTGGATATTAATCCACAGTTCATTTTCCGGCACCAATTCGTTCAAGTAGCAATTGTTCTGAGTGGAGATGTGGGTATGCGCCGCACAACGCCCCACTATCAGGCGGAAACGGTCTGCCGGCGGCGCCGGCCTATGAGTGTAGGGCACCAACGAGGGGATGCCGGCATTTTCCATCAAGGAACTCACCAACTCAATCTTGCCCGAAGGAGTTTTGAACTTGAGGCCCTTTTCCCGGTCCCAGAGTATAGGCTTGTCAGCTAGAGGCACAAAGCCCTTGGCCTCGAAATCCTCGATCTTTACCCCCAGATTCTTAAGCTGAAAATTCCAGATGTCCTCGATGGTCTCATAGGGAAAGTACTGCCCCAGGCCCAGGCGCTGGGCCAGTTTCTTGATGATCAGCCAGGCAGGCAGGCTGTCGTACCGGGGCGTCACCGCCTGCCGGCGCATGAAGAGCGTGGGCTTGAGGCCCGTGGCCAATTGGATGCAATCGGACCGCTCCAAATACATCGACTCCGGCAGGATCACGTCGGCGTACCAGGCGGTTTCACTGAAGTTCACTTCCAGGGCGACGATGAGGTCCAGTTGATCCAGGGCCCGCCGGGTGGCGGCGGCGTCAGGGATGGAGGTCAGAGGGTCGAAGCGGTTGGCGATCAGGGCCTTGATGGGATAGGGGTCCTGATCCAGGATAGCCCGGGCCAGTTGCTGGACATTGCCGTGGAAGGCATTGATAATGGGAAAAACCGCCCCGCCGGCGCCATCAAACCGGGGCTGGCTAATCTTGGGGAATTCCTGGTTGGAATACTTGCCGATGTCGCCCCGGCCGGCGTCCTTGGGGGTTTTCTTGAAAAAAATGCCGCCTTTGGCCTCGATGCTGCCCATCAAGGCATTCAAGATGATCATGGAACGGCGTATGTGGATCTCATCGGTATGGTGCGAGCCCCGATAGCCGTAGTGGAAGATTACCGCGGGCTTGACGGCCGCGGCTTCCCGGGCCAGGGTGACGATCTCTGCAGCCGGAATGCCGGTCTCCTGCTCGGCCCACTCCGGAGTATAGGGCTCCACAAAGGCTTGCAGCTCTTTGAGCCCCTTGACCCATAGCCTGACGTAGACCGGGTCGTAGAGACGCTCTTGCAGGATGGTCCGGATCAGGGCGTAGTTGAGGGCCAGGTCGGTGCCGGGGCGAATCATCCAGTAGCGGTCGGCCTTGGTGGCGGTGACGCTGATCCGGGGGTCGATATAGGTGAGTTTGGCCCCCTTCTCCATGGCGCCCAGGAGATTATTGATGGACTTGATTTCCAGGGCCTCAAAGAGGTTGCGGCCATACATGATCATGTGCCGGGTGTTGGCGTAGTCCACCCCCACGTCCGCCGGGGCGTAAGGGTAGCCCGTCAAGCTATTGATGGCGGTGATCACCGAACCCCTGCACAGGGATTCATGGGTGACATGGTTAGGAGAACCCAGGGCGTTCATGAAGGCCTTGACAATGTGGGTGTTGAGATTGTTCCGCTCTGCCCAGATAAGACTTTGGGGGCCGTATTCCTGGACGATGTCCTTGAGTTTGGCGGCCACGAAATCCAGGGCCTCGTCCCAGGTGGCTGGTTTCCATTGGCCGGCGCCCCGGGGACCGACGCGGATCATGGGATACTGCGGCCGCTCGCTGTCGTGCAGCAGCGCCAGGCCGGCGGAGCCCTTGGCGCACAGGGCCCCTTCGATACCGGCCACGTGGGGATTGCCTTCGATCCACTTCACATCGTCATTTTCCACCAGGACGCGGATGGGGCACCGTTGCGTACACATGAAGCAGATGCTAAAAATTTCCTTTGCCATAGCAGTCTTCCCGTAAGTTATTTATTTTATTTTACCCTAGCCTGGCGAAGTCCCTCCCCGGAGATTAACGGCGTCCAGGTTGGCCTTGAGGCGGCGGAGGTACGGCAACCGATACTTAAGCCGCTTAAAAAGAAAGTAAGCCAAGAGGTAAAGGATGATGAAAATCCCGACAAACCCCAGGGAATAGGGGACGACCACGAGGGGAATCTCTATCCCCTGGAAACGTTCCTGCATCCAGGCCAGGGCCAGGAAGATCGGCCACAGGAAACCGGCGGATATCCCCGCCTGCAGGAAGAAGGATTTTCCAAAGGCCTCGTTGGCCAGTCGGTTGGCCGCCTTATAGGCTGGTTGGTCCCCCGCCTGCAGGGCCTGAATCGAAAGCTCCTGGTACCTGGCGGCGGTGGCGGTGTCCTGGCCGATCCGTTTTCTCAGAGCCAGGCTGGCCAGGTAGCTGGAAAGGTGGCCGAGGAGCACGGCCAAACAGGCCAGGGTGAGGGTGCCCAGGAAGAAATCTACCGGGGCGTAGCCGGTGATCCGGTAACCGCGGATCAGGTACGGGTCCAGCAGTTGCCAATAAGCCGACAATTTCATGACCTCCGTGCTACATCCCAGGCAATATGGAGTGGCCCAAGAAGCCCTTGGTGAGGTAACCGACGCCGACATAACACGCCAGGACAACGAACAGACGCTTCAGCCAAATCTCGGGGATCTTCTTGGAGGTCAGCGGCCCCAGGATGGAGCCGATGAAAATCCCCACCAATTCACCGGCGATCAAGCCGAAATCGATGGGTATCTGCCGCACCAGCATGAAGTTGATGATATTGGTGATCATGCCCACCAACACCGCCAGGGCGGAGGTGCCGGCCACGATGAACATGGGCAGCCCGGCCACCGAGGTGAGGAAAGGGACATAGAGGAAGCCGCCCCCCACCCCGATCAAGGCGGAGATGCCATTGATCACAAAACCGCCCAAGATCGGATAGAGCGGATTGAAGGAAAACTCCTGGCCGTAAAAGGTGAAGGTGATCCGGGTCAAGCCCCAGTGGCGGACTTCCACCCCCCGGGCATGTTCGGCGGAGACCTCGGTGGTCTTCCTGATATGGGCGTCTTCAAAGGCCTTGGCCGCGGCCCGGGCCGATTTCCGCTTCGCCTGGCCCTTGGAGGTGGTTTCATAAAAGAGCACAAAGGCGACGGCAAAGACAATGAGCCCGAAAAAACCCACGTAAACGTGGACATCCATCTTGCCGGCAGTGAGCAGGGGAACCAGATAGCCGGCGAAGATGCCGCCGGCGGCCATACAGAGGCCCAGGGGCAGCACCAGCCGCCCCATGCGGTAGTAGGTGATGGAGGAAATCAGGGCCGAGAACCCTACGGGATACTGGTTTGAGGTGCGGATGGAGTCGGTGAGCAGATTGTTCATGGGGGGGCTGGTGTGCCTAAAGGTGCCGGCGTAATCGGCCAGACCGAAGACCGTGATGTGCCCCACCCCGGCCATGATGCCGCCGAAGGCCCCCACCGACGAGAAGATCCAGCCCACCCAGGTGCCCCAGAGGATGGCCCACAGCCAGAAGGCATGGGGGGCCCCGGGAATCCCCATGAAGCCCTTGGGGGCGCCGGGGTTGATCATGCCGGGGCCTTCGCCTACCGGGGTTTTGGCGAGGGCCTCGGACAGTTTGCCGGCAAAAGACGGCGCGGCCCAGAGCAGGGTGGCCGCCACTGCGGCCAGGGCAATCAAGCCCAAAATCACCAAGCCTTTTTTCCGCATGAAATCCTCCTGAACTGTTGGTTCCGCTGCTGCAATGGTCCATTCCAGGGCAGTTGGCGCTCTTGGGCAGCAGTTCGGGCTGCCTGATTGGGGCGCCTAATCTTCGCACCGGCAGCCCCTCACCAACCCGTTCTTCCCCGACCAAGACAAATAGCAAGAAGTCTGCCAAGGTTGAAAAATGGTTAATATCTGATTAACATATTGTTATTCCAACAAATAATGATAAACAGGCCTGGCGCGGTTGACAATGTTAATGGTTTATGTTTAACATCAGTTAATCGATGCGCCGCTAACAATTAACCGGGGGAAGTCAACCTCCTGATGGCCGCTAACAATTAACCGGGGGAATTAACCTCCCTCCCCGGGCGGAGGACTTATGAGTCAGGAGACGCCGGCGAACTCCCTGGCGCACCTCCAGGAAAATCTATTCGGCCAGGAACCGGAAGAGTTTTGGAAGACCGTCATCGATACCATGATGGACGGCCTGTTGATCGTGGACCCCCAGGGCGCCATCCTGGCAGTCAATGCGGCCATGGAGGAGATCACCGGCTACCGCCGGGAAGAGCTGGTAGGCCAACCCTGTACCATCCTCAAGTGTCCAACCTGCCTGGATGCGGTAGTCCGGGGGGGAGGAAGGAGTGCGAGCTGTTCCGGGGCGGCTCAGTCCACCGCCGCCAATGCACCCTGGAGCGCAAGGACGGCAGCCACATCCAGGTTCTGAAGAATGCCGCCGCCCTGCAGGATCGGGCCGGCCGGGTGGTGGCCGGAGTGGAAAACCTCACCGACCTCCGGGAGATGGTGGCCAAAGAGCGGGTCATCTCCCACCTGCGCCGGGAGCTGAGCCGGGAAGACCTGGCCCGCGCCTTGCCGGAGAAGTCCCCGGACATGATGCAGCTCTTCATCTCCAGCCTGCGCCGGGAGCTGACACAGGAGGACGCTTTTCACGGGATCATCGGCAAGTCTCCGGTGATGGTGCAACTCTTCACCCTGATTTCCGCCGCCGCGCAATCCCAGGCGCCGGTGATCATCTATGGCGAATCCGGCACCGGCAAAGAGCTGGTGGCCGCGGCCATCCACCGTCTCAGTCCCCGCCGCCAGGGGCCCTTCATCAAGGTGAACAGCGCCGCCCTCAACGAGTCCCTGTTGGAGAGCGAACTTTTCGGCCACGTCAAAGGGGCCTTCACCGGGGCCGACCGCACCCGCTTGGGGCGCTTCGAGGCGGCCAACGGCGGCGGCATCTTCCTGGATGAAGTGGGAGACTTGCCCCTGGCTACCCAGGCCAAGCTCCTCAGGGTCCTCCAGGAGAAGGTCATCGAAAAGGTGGGGGACCACCTGCCCATCCGGGTGGACGTTCGGGTGATCACCGCCACCAACAAGGACCTCCACCGCCTCATGGCCCTGGGCCGCTTCCGGGAGGACCTCTTTTACCGCATCGGGGTCATCCCCGTCCATCTGCCTCCCCTTAGGGAGCGGCGGGAGGATATCCCCCTGCTGGCCAAGGCCTTCATCGAGCAGGGCCGCCGCCAGACCCGCAAACCCATCACCGGCCTGGCGCCGGAGGTCCTGGAGCTTCTGGCCGCCCATGACTGGCCCGGCAACGTCCGGGAACTCATCAACGTTATTGAATACGCCTTCGTGCTCTGCCCCGAAGGCCTGATTGGCAAGGAGCATCTGCCGGCCCTGGGCCGGCGGGCCAAGGAGGGCCCCAAGGAGGGACTGGGGAAGGCCCGGGTGGCCGCGTCGCCGCCCCGGGCCGCGGTGCCGCGACAGCGTCTCCTGGAGGCCATCACCCAGAGCGGCGGCAGGAAGGGCGAGGCGGCCCGCCTCCTGGGCATCAGCCGGGTAACCCTGTGGAAACTCCTCAAGGCCCACCAGATTCAGGTGGAGAAGACTATCCGCGGCTAGGGTCGGATCGGTGAGCGGTGGCTGGAAAACTTACCTGGCCGGACCGGTCTCCGCCGGCTCCTGGCTGCGGCTCCATTCGATCCAGGAGCCGGCGTAGAGGTGCAGCTTCTCCAGGGGATAGCCCGCCAGATAGAGGCTCACCAGGCTGAAAGCGGCGCAGCGGTCGTGGTGGGTGTAAATGTAAATATCTTTATCCGGGGTCAGCCCCCGGGAGGCATAAAGCTCCCGAAGTCCCCCGGGGCTCTTCCAGTAATCTTTAAAAGGCCCCGCGGCTACCCGGTTCTCCTTCCAGGAGACCGACACCGCGCCGGGGATACGTCCGGGCCGGGCCGCGCCTTCTTTGGTCCCCTCTCCCGAGAAGAAGGAATGGGGCCGCGCGTCCAAGATGACTTTGTTGGGCGCCCCTCGAGCTCCTTTGACCTGCTGCAGGGTGGCCAGCAGGGTACTGACCCCGGACTCCGGCGGGAACCGGAAAGATACCGGCTTGAACCGGGGCGCAGTAAGCTGGGTGGGAAAGTCTTTGGCCTTCCAGGCCTCGAAGCCGCCGTCCAACAGCCTCATCCGGTTGAGGGGCAAACCGTAGTAAGCCAGGAGCCACCACAGGCGGGTCTGGTCGCATTGGTCCGAGTAGATGATGAGGGTGTCCTGGCCGCCGACCCCGAGGCGTCCCAGAAGGGCCTCCAGTTGCTGGGCCGCGGGCGGCTGGCCCGGAAAGGACTGGCGCCGGTTTTCGGTTTCGGGCCGCCAGAGATGGATGGCGCCCGGGATGTGCCCCAGATAATACTTGGTCTGGGGGCGAAAATCGATAATGCGGAGATCGGGGGCCTTCTTATCGATGAGGTCCTTCAGTTCCTCCGCCTTAATCAGGACCCGGGGCGGGGCTTCCTCCCCCGGGGGCGCCCCTCCCGCCAGGTGCGGCCCCCAGGATAGGGCCCACCAGGCCAACAGCAGCATCACCGGGATTAGCCAGAGAAGCCGCCTCTGCCGCCAGTTACCAGCCATTCCTTATCCTCCCGCCTGTAACCCTGCTTCAAAGTTCCACCGACTCTCCTTGCTGCGCCTTGACCCTCCGGTAAATCACCGGCGCCAGGCCCACCACCACCAGCAAGAGGATCCCCAGGAGCATCCACAGGGAAATCTGGCCCCGGAGGAGATCCAAGAGGTTGCTGGATACCAATACAGTGGCGCTGACCGAAGGAAGCAGGGCGAACAGGGTGGCCAGCGCATACGGCAGAAAATGAATCCTGGTGAGGCCGAAGGCGTAATTGAGCAAGAAAAACGGCAGAACGATGATGAGCCTGGCCAAGACCACTATTTTCCAGCCGTGCCGGGCCACCAGGTCATCCAGGTGGGCCAGCTTGGAGCCGCTGATTTTAGCCGCCACCCAGTCCCGGGCCAGGTAGCGGGACACCAGGAAGGACAGGGAAGAGCTGGCCGAGGCGCCCAAGACGGAGTAAACCACTCCCCGCAAGGGGCCGAACAGGATACCGCCGGCCACAATTATGGGCAGGGCCGGGATGAACAGCGACGGGGCGATGGTCAGAACCAGCAGATAGACCACGGGGCCCCACATCCCGCAAGAGGCAATGAAGCGGCGCAGGCGGTCTTCCTGGAGATACTCCTGGAGATTCAAGGCCCGGCCGATAATGAACAGGCCCCCCAGCACCAGGAGGAAGATGAGGGGGCGCAGCCACGGGACTGCCTGCCGGAAGTCGCGGTCCCTCTCAGGGTTTTCCGGTATCGGTTCTGGCATTTGAACCCGTGTCCTAAATAATAAGCTCATCCATTATTAATTCAAACACCGGTGAGAGGTAAAACCATCAGGAAAAATAGTTAATCAGTCTTTTTTATAATCGCGGCGGTTCCGTACCTGCCGTTAAGCAGGCGGCTCATCTTTTTGCTGTGGTAAATGAAGCCTCCCCTCCTTAAGGGAGATACCGGCCAACAACTCCCGGGCGATCCGGTCACTGCGCCAGCCGGCCCGGGGGGACGGATGCGGCTTCTTCAGGAAAGCCATCAGCCCCGCATAGTTATCAATATCCTGCCAGAACCGCAATAGGTGGACGTTCAGAGAGAGTCCCCGGGCCCGGCTCAGGGTCTCGGCCAGAACCGCGCTGCTGGACCAGGTAATCCCCGCAAATAGCTGCGGCTGCGGCTCCCTGAGCCCCACCAGATAATAGCCGCCGTCCAGGGAGGGGCCCAGGACCACCTGGGCTTGCCCGGAGGCCAATCTCCGCCGGGCTTGCAGCAGGATGCCCCCGGGAAGGCCCGGGGTATCGCTGCCCCGGACCAGGACATTTTGAAAACCGGCCCCCCAGCCCCAGGCAAAGGCCCGGACCTGGCGTTCTCCCAGATCCCGGCCCTCCTGGGGAAACCGCCGCACCCCGGGGGCCAAATCCCGGAAAAATTTCCCCGCCCCGGCGGAGTCATAAGCCAGGGCACACTCCATTCCGGGAATTCGGGCGGTTTCCTCCAGGACATCCGCCAAAAAAGCGCCATAGAGGCGGCAGGCCTCCCCAGGGCTGAAAGGTGGGGTAAGGCGGGTTTTTACTTGCCCCGGGACCGGCTCTTTGGCGAAAATGATGCACAGGCTGCTCATGATTCAAGCCGGAAATTCTGCCGGAGAGTTTTTTTTAGAGCAGGGACCGCAGTGAGCCGATGAATCCGCGCATATCCATCATTTTACCGGTATTGAACGAAGCACCGCTCCTGGCTGCGACCCTGGCGCGGCTGCCTGCCGCGTCCGACCTGGAGATCATCCTGGTGGACGGCGGCAGCGCCGACGGCACCTGGGAGGTGGCGGCCCGCCATCCCCAGGTCCACCGCCTGCGGGCCCCCCGCGGCCGCGGCTGCCAGATGAACGCCGGGGCCCGCACCGCCCGAGGCGGCCTCCTGTCCTTCCTGCACGCCGACACCGTACTGGCTGCCGCCCATCTGGCGGCCTTGCGCCGGGCCGCGGCGGATCCAACCTTTGCCGCCGGCGCCTTTGAGCTGGCTCTCGCCCCGCCCCTGCCGGCCCTCAGATGCATCGCCCGGGCGGCCAACTGGCGCAGCCGCCTCCTGGGCCTGCCCTATGGCGACCAGGTCCTCATCCTTAAACGGGAGCTGTTCCAGGCCCTGGGCGGCTTTAGCCACCGCCGGCCCGAGGACCTGGACCTGGTGATTCGGCTCAAACGCTTCACCCGCCTGCGCCTGCTCAGCCCGCCGGTGATCAGCTCCGGCCGCCGCTGGCTGGAGCAGGGCTATTTTGCCACCAGCCGGCGCCACTGGTGGGCGCTGGCCCGCCATTTGGCGGAACGCGCCTTCACCCGCCGCTGGCCGGCCTTGGGGGAATTGTGAGGACGGGGCCTCAAGGCAGGGGCGGGTTTTTAGCCCGCCCCTGCCCACCTTCGGGATGATGCCCCTCTTAAAAGCGGGTGAAACCGGCGAACCGGTACATGTCGCCCATCAGCTCCTCATATTCCCCTTTGAGTTTCTGGTACATGCGGGCATTTTCCATGGCCAGGGCCGCCTGCTCCGCCAGGGAGGAGATGAAGGTGATTTCATCTTCGCTAAACTCCTGCAACTTGCCGGTGTAGATGCGCATCACTCCGATGACGTTGCCCTTGAGGGTGATGGGCACCGAGAGGATGGACCTGATGCCTTCCTCAATGGCCTCCTGGGGATAGGTGGCCCGGCCGTCGCTGGCCACGTCGTAGATGGAGACCGCCTTACCCATCATGGCCTCGGCGATGGACTTGTCGGAGAGCACCGGACCTTTGTTGAGGTAGCGGTCACTCAGGCCGTAGGAAGCCACCAATTCCAGTTTCTGGCGAGTTTCATCCAGCAGGCGGACCGCCGCCGCCCTGATGTCCAGGGCGGTGACCGCGGTTTTCACCAGGAGATGGAGTACCTTCTGGACCTCCAAGGTCGAATTAACCGCCTTGGAAACCTCCAGCAAACCTTTAAGAAAGTTGAGTTCCCGGACCCGGGCTTCATAGATCCTGGCGTTGCTGATCAGTTGGGCGCCGATCTCCGCCACGGTGCTGGCGAAATCCACCTCATCCAGGGTGAACTGCCGGGGTTCGCCGCTAATCAGGCGAATCACCCCGATGACCTTCCCCTTGAAAATCATGGGGATGGCCACCATGCTGGCGATCCCTTCGGCGGCGGCCTCCTTGGGATACTGCATGCGGGGATCGTTGGTAGCATCGTTGATGGCCACCGGCCGGCCGCTGAGCGCCTCGGTCAGGCTCTTGTCCAGGTCCACCGCCCCTTTTTGCAGGTACTTCTCACTCAGGCCCACCGAGGCGGCCAGCTCCAGGGTGTTGGTTTTGGGGTGGACCAGGCGGATGGTCGCGCCCTTGAGGCCCATGGTCTGGGTGAGTTCCCGCACTATGGTTTCCAGCACCTGCTCGACCCCCAGGTGAGAACTCAAGGCCTTGGCGATCTCCTGGAAACTGTGTAAATACACTTTTTCTTTAGACGACGGCATGACCGGCCCTCCTTTGAAATCTCCCTGCCCACGGAAATCCTGGCGAACCCTGCGAAGCCGAGTCCATCTTATCAGATACGGAAGCAGAGGGACAGCTTCTTTCCAGGTTTTCCTCCACCGGCGGCGCCCGCTCAGTCAAGAAGATAAGTCTTGCTTTCCCGCAGGGCAATATTCATGGGAAAATAGCTGCTGGCTAATAGCGGCCCCAGAACAGCCGGGGCGGCTGCCCTCGGCAAGTAAAAAGTTAAAAGTAAAAAATTCTGAGCTTCCAGCCTTTTTACCTTTTTTTTGCCTTTTTCCTTTTTCCTTTTGCCTTTTGCCCCGGCCGGGAGTTGCAGTATAATGGCGGCATGGCAGCCAGACTCAAATTCGAGCCGCTCCATTTCCGGGATCGCCTCACCATCATCAATCCTGGCGGGATCATCGGGGTGGTGACCCTGTGGTCCCGGGTGGATTATGTCTACGAGCGCTTCCGGCAGGCCGGGGCGGACCTGGACCCGGCCAGCAGCCCCATTGCGGTCTTCGGCAACCTTTACGGCAACGGTCTGAGGGAGCTGCTCCGAAATCTGCTGTACAACCCGCAGATTCAGGTGCTGCTAGTTTGCGGCCATAATCGCTCCGGATCGTATGAAGAGTTAAGAAACTTTATTACCCTCGGTTTGGAAAGGAAGGATTCACCTTTTATAAGATATAAGGCCACTGAGGGGCAAAAAAAGGTGGGAACCTGCCGGATAAGGCAAACCACTAGAATTCTGGACGATTTGGTGCGCCCGGACGATTTTTCAGGTTCCCTGCAAGTAAAGCTGTTGGGCGACCCGCAGGGAGAACGGGCAATTTCGTCCATCAAAGAATTTTTTAATGCTTGGGAACCGAAAGTTTTTGATCAAGGGCTGGAAAATCCTCAGAGATTAAAGGTCCCCCTCCCGGAGGTGGAGTTGCAATACTACCCCAGCAACCCCCGGGGCCACACGGTGGTGCGGGAAGATATCCTGGAGGCCTGGAAGGAGGTCCTCTACCTGCTCAGCCGCTTTGGCCGCCGGGTCAACCTGTCGAAAGGGGAGCGTCTGGAGCTGCAACACGTCAAGGTGGTCGTGGAAAAACCCAGCTTCGAGGGCGACGCCAAACTTAAGGCCGCCAATCTCGATCCCCACAGCCTGCGGCGTTACCAGGAGGACATCCTGCGGGGGGAGCAGCGCCCGGACGAGACCTATAATTACGGCCACCGCCTGCGGCAATATTTTGGCCTGGACAACCTGGCGGCCTGCGCCCAGCGGCTGAAGCGAGACCCTGAAGATCGCAAGGCTTACGTGACCTTGTGGGACAACCCCCGGGACCTGACCCCGGTGGAGGGCCGCCCCTGTCTGGTGTCCCTGTTTTTTCGCCGCTTTGAAGGCCGTTTAACCCTGGGCGCCACCTTCCGGACCCATAACGCCATGGACGCTTATCCCCTGAATCTTTACGGGCTCATGGCCATCCAGGGCTGGGTGGCGGCGCAGGCCGCCATGCCTCCCGGGGCCCTGGTGGTCATCAGCCATTCCCTGGGACTGGACCCTCGGGAGCTGGACCGGGCCCTGCTGGTCATCGGCAAGCGGCCCTTCAAGGTGCGGCTGGACCCCATGGGCTACTTCCGGATCACCCTGGACCGCCAGGACATCCTGGTGGAGCACCGCTACCAGGACGTCACCCTGAAGGAATATCGCGGCCGCAGGGCTGAGCGCCTGCAGCACGAGATCGCCCGGGATGTGGCCCTCTCGGACATCAATCACGCCATCTACCTGGGGCGGCAACTGTCCCGGGCCGAGGCGGCCTTGAAGGAGGGGCGGGAGTTTGTGCAGGAATAGATAGTATAGGACGACCCGATCACCGGCTGGAAGCCTGTGCCACTGTTGCCCTATACATTATCAAGGATTCGTGCTAAACAGGTAAACGGTGAGGCTCTTTTTAAGGTTCCCGCGGTTTCCAAACGGGGAGGCCGCGTCCTCCCAAGATTTTCGATTCCCCGGGCGGCGTCCCGCCCTGGCTGGAGATTATGGAATTACGCCCCTTCACCTTAGCCATCGACGGCGAGCGGACCATCCGGGCCGTACTGGGGGTGCCCCGCACCACCACCATGGCCGCCATCCTGGTCCTGGCCCACGGGGCCAACAGTGACATGGATCATCCCCTGATTGCCGGGCTGCACGAAAAATTGGCCCGCCAGGGCCTGGTCACGGTGCGCTTCAATTTCCCCTACGCCGAAGAGGGACGGAAACGGCCCGATCCGGACGAGGCCCTGGAGGGCGCCTATCGCCTGGTGTTGGAGTACGTGGCGGAACTTAAGGAGGTTCAGGGCCTGGCGCTGTACTTGGGGGGAAAATCCATGGGAGCCCGCCTGGCCGCCCAACTGGTGGCCCAGGAGGTGGGGGCCAGCGGCCTGGTCTTCCTGGGCTACCCCTTACATGCCCCCGGCCGGCCTGAGCAGTTGCGGGACCAGCCCCTGTATCTGCTGCCTTGTCCCACCCTGTTCATCGAGGGGTCCCGGGATCCCTTCTGCCGCCTGGACCTGCTGGCAGAAGTGCTGGGGCGCCTGCCGCTGAGGAGCGACCTGCACGTCATCCCCAGGGCGGGGCATTCCTTTGAAACCAACCGCAGCGCCATGGCCCCGGAATTGCTGGAAGAGATCTGCCGGGTGATCCTGGGCTGGCTGGACAGCTTGTAAAAAAGCACAAGTTTGGCAAAAGAGCCCTCAATTGGCTTTAGTGTGGCATAATCTCGCGTGAGAACTTAGCCTGCGGGAGGGAGCAATGCGGGACAAGGATAGCAATCGGGAAATCGAGGCCAGGAAGGTCACCGTCAGACTGGTGGACGGCTCTCTGGTGAAGGGCAAGATCAACCTGCATAAACATGAAGATGAGAGCCTAGTCCAACGGGAGAGTGAGATGTTCACCAAGCATCAAGACCCTTTTGTGGTGGTTTTCGAGGCTACCCTTGAAGGCCGTTCCGACCGGGTGGTGATCATCAACAAGCGCAATATCCTTTGGGTCTCGCCGGATGAATAGGCCAGAACTAACTGCGGTGGCCCGAGCTGCATAATCTCCGTTTAGATATCTCTAAAGTAACGGCAAGCTTTCCACGGGAAGAGTTAGGTGGATTAATCAAGCAACTGCGCCGTTCCTGCGCCTCCATTCCGGCTAATATTTCCGAAGGCTGAGGTAGAATCAAAAGCTGAAGGCTGACCGCAGAAAGCTGAGAGCTAGAAAATGAGTGTCATTTTAGTAGTCGACGACGATGGCCCCACCCGGGAGGCCCTGGCCACCGGCCTGAAGAAGCTGGGCCATGAGATTCACGCCGCGGCCAGCGGGGTGGCGGCCCTGGATGAGGTGCGGCGCTACCCGGTGGATCTGGCCATCATTGACCTGAAGCTGCCGGACATGACGGGCACCGAGCTCTTCGGGGCCTTGCGCATATTGCGTCCCGAGGCCATCGCCATCATGATTTCCGGCCGCGCCACCGTGGATGAGGCCGTCTCCGCCTTGAAGCGGGGGATTTACGACTTCATCACCAAAGATTTCCGCATGGGCGAACTGCGTAAGGTGGTGACCCGGGCCCTGGAGACCCAAAAGCTCCTGGTGGAAAACGAGCGGCTGCGCCAGGCCCTGAAGGAGCGCAGCGCCAGTGGGCGCATGATGGGCCGGTCCGCGCCGTTCCTCAAGCTTATGCAACTGGTCGGCCAGATCGCCCCTTTTAAAAGCACCGCGTTGCTCTCCGGGGAGAGCGGGGTAGGCAAGGAACTCATCGCCGAGGCCATCCATTACCAGAGCCCCCGCCGGTCTAAGCCCTTTGTCAGGGTAAATTGCGGCGCCTTGCCGGAAGGACTCATCGAATCGGAACTCTTCGGTCACGAGAAGGGGGCCTTCACCGGGGCCATCCAGCAGCGCAAAGGCCGCTTCGAGTTGGCCGACGGCGGCACCCTCTTCCTGGATGAAATCAGCGAGATGCCCCTGCTCACCCAGGTGAAGCTGCTGCGGGTGCTCCAGGAGGGAGAGTTCGAAAGGGTGGGAGGCTCCCAGACCCTGAAGGTGGACGTCCGGCTGATCGCCGCCACCAACCTGGACCTGGAGGCCGCGGTCGCCGCCGGGCGTTTCCGTAAGGACCTGTTTTACCGCCTCCACGTCATCCACCTGATCGTCCCGACCTTGCGGGAGCGGCCGGAGGACATCCCCCTGCTGGCCCTGCACTTCCTGGACAAGTTCTGCCTGGAAAACGACCGCCCGGCCATGGGATTCAGCCCGGAGGCCATGCGGGCCCTGGAGAGTTATTACTGGCCGGGGAACGTGCGGGAGCTGCAAAACGCGGTGGAACGGGCCGTGGCCCTGACCACCGGCAGTCTGGTGGCCTTCCAGGATCTGCCCGACGAAATCCGCCGGCACTCCCCGGAGGACGACAAGATCGTCCTGCCGGTGGGGGTGACTATGGGGGAGATCGAGCGCCTGGCCATCCTCCAGACCCTGAAAAAAACCCAGGGCGACAAAGAGTTGGCCGCCCGCCTCCTGGGCATCGGCCTGGCCACCATCTACCGGCGTCTGAAGGAGATGGAACTGAAAGAAGTGGAGCCGGGGGAGCCGGACCATGTCTAGTCTATCCTTTCTGGATGCCAGATCTCTGCCCCTGAAAGAAGCCGAAGCGGTGATCCTGCCCATCCCCTACGAAGCCACGGTCACTTACGGGGGCGGTACCCGTGAAGGGCCGGAGGCCATCTTGTCGGCTTCCCGGCAGGTGGAGCTGTGGGATGAAGAGGACGATTGGGAACCCGCGGCGGCCATCCGCCTGGCCACCGCCTTGCCGGTGCTGCCGGAGGCCTCCGGCCCCCAGGCCGTGCTGGACAAGATCCGCCGCCTGGTGCAGCCCTGGATTCAGCAGGGGAAATTGATAGCCGCCCTGGGAGGCGAACACACCATCACCAGCGCCCTGGTGCAGGCCGCCCAGACCCGCTACCCGGACCTGACGGTGGTGGCCCTGGACGCCCACGCCGATCTCCGGGATGCTTATGACGGCAGCAAGCTCTCCCACGCCTGCGTCCTGCGCCGGGTCTACGAGCTGGGCCGGCCCCTGACCCTCCTGGGGACCCGCAGCTACTCCCAGGAGGAGTTCCAGCTCCTGCGGGTGGCGCCGCGCCTCAAGGTCTTTCCGGCCCGGGACCTGCACTCTCCGGAAGGCTGGCAGCGCGGCCTGGACCATCTCCAAGGCATTTCCGGACCGGTCTACCTGAGCCTCGACCTGGACGTCCTGGACCCGGGCATCATGCCAGGGGTGGGGACCCCGGAGCCCGGCGGCTTGACTTATTACCAGGCGCTGGCCGTCATGGCGGCCCTGGCCCATAGAGGCCCCATCATCGGCCTGGACCTGGTGGAACTGGCCCCCATCCCGGGCCAGCGGCTGAGCGAATTCACCGCCGCCCGTCTACTTTATAAGGCCCTGGGCTATATATTTCGCTCGAGGCGTAAGTGACCTTACTTCTTACTGAAATCCATTGGCTGGATAATTTTTCAAATAGCTTAATTCTGTTCGCGGCAGATCGACAAATTTCTAAGCCAAATGGTGATTATGACAGTTTAAGAAAAAAGATTTTCCAAATTTCATATCTCCAAGCTGGAATCGGGTATTTCGGGTTGGCAGATGTGCCAAAAAGAGGCACCGGCGATCTCGAGCCTATGAACGACTGGCTATTACGTTTCATCCCAAAAAATTCATCCCTTACCAATATGGAACTTTTTGCAAATAAGTTGTCAACGGAATTGAACTCGGACATCCCGCCAGAATGGAGGAATGAATATATCTCGGGCTTTCATCTTGCTGGATTCAACTCTGCTGGAATTCCGGAATTTTGGTTTATCCGAAATGTTAAAGACGACAGAAAAACTATAACTGGAATTTATGAGGCTCGGGAAGATTTCTTAAGTTGTAACGCGCGCGCTTCCGGATATGATGGGCAAAATCCTCATTCCATCAAAAGGGGAGGACAGATTTATAGGAATGGTGACATCCGGGCTCATCACGTTGCGTGGGAAAAAATTGATGTTTTTCTCAATTTATTAAAAGAGCCTCAATTCAAAAAGGTAAACACGGTCACAGATTATGAAGCATGGGTCAAGTTTAAACTCGAAGTAATTGCTTATTTTTACAAAAAATATTGTAGCCAATCGATTATAGGAGGGCGAATTGATACTTTCTATATATTGACTAAACCAAATCCGAGTACTGAAATGATACAAAAACCATCTTCATCTTCAACTAACACGATGCCCACATCCGCAAGCAGCATACAGAAAACGTAAGCATGACCGAGCCAACCGCAGAGCTGCCGATCCGGCGCTATCTTCAGGGCCGACTGGAAGAGACCCGCGACCTGGTGGTCGTGGAGGAGCCCCTGGAGATTCGCCTGGCGGGGGAGCCTTTCCAGGTGCTGATGCGCCTGCCGGGGCTGGAAAAGGAACTGGCCCTGGGTTTTTTGTTCACCGAGGGCATCATTCAAAACCTCTCCGAGGTCATCACCCTCCATTTTTGCGGCACCGCCACCGACCCGCTGCTCCCCACCAACGTGGTGGACGTCTCGCTGAGCGAAGCGGCCCTGGCCCGGCGAGGCCGGCGCCACCTGGAGGTGGCCTACTCCAGTTGCGGTCTGTGCGCCAAGGAGGCGGTGAGTGAAATCCTCCGCCAGGTTGCCCCGGTGGAGAGCGCCCTGGCCGTCACCCCGGACGAGCTGCTGTCCCTGACGGCCCGCATGCAAGAGGCCCAGACCATCTTTCGAGCCACCGGCGGCAGCCACGGGGTAGCCCTGGCCGCCCCCGGCGGCGACCCTTTTCTGATGGCCGAAGACGTGGGGCGCCACAACGCCATGGATAAGGTGATCGGCCGGGCCCTGCTGCAGAAGCAGGACCTGACCGCCATGGTGGCCCTGCTCAGCGGCCGCATCAGCTTCGAAATGGCCCTCAAGGCCGCCCGGGCCGGCATCCCCATCCTGGCGGCGATCTCCGCGCCCACCACCATGGCCCTGGCACTGGCCCAGGAACTCCATCTCACCCTGGCCGGCTTCGTCCGGGACCGGCGACTCAATATCTACAGCCACCCGGAGCGGATCAGGATTTGAGTTGTAGGGGCGACCCGCTGGGTCGCCTTGGTAGGGTGCGTCTTACGCACCATTAATGGCGGTTAAGACGCGCCCTACGCTGCTCACTGAAGCTCATAAGTTTCAGGTTTTCGGAAGAAACCGGCGGCGCCCAAGTTCCCACTCCCCCATCTGATACCAAGTTGCCGTCAAAAGGACATTCTTGTAGGGGCGGACCCATGTGCCCCCGGAGGGCGCACCCCATCACTGGCTGAAACCCTACGCCGCTGTGCGCCCTTACGCAGGATATTTCTAGTTCTTTGCTGAAAAAGGCAGGGCGGCCCCGGGGCCGCCCCTGTTTGGTCTTATGGGGTTGGCTTTTAGCGGCAACCGAAAACCGCCCTTCTTAGAGACGGTTTTCAGTTTTCGGGTTTCTGTTGGATGGCGGACAGTTGCCAGGGGTTGTCGCCCACTGGACGGCTAAAGGTCCAGTATTCCTCGAACTTTACCGGTTCGCTCTTGCTGCCTTCCACTACCTGGCCGCTGGTTTCGTCCACGTTGTAATCCAGCATGCTGGCGAGGATGCGCACGGTAATGTAGTCCGCCCCCGACTCTTGCCAGGCCTCAGTGATGTCCACCGAGCGCACCGCGGTATTTTCCAGGCGATTGATCTTTTTGGCCTCCTTCAAATGTTCCGCGTCTTCTTGGAGGGTGCGGAACATCTCCTCGGTCAGCAGCGGCCGCACCAGAGATAAATCCCGGTTGGCCCAGGCGCCCTGGATCTTGAAAAAGATATCCATGCCCAGCTCCTGGAATTTGGCCTCATCGAAGGAAGGGTCAAACTGCCGGATATGGCCGAGACCCTGTTCCCGGTCCCGCTCCGCCAGCTCCTCTGGAGGCTGGTCAGAGACCGGCTGCACCTGGGGCTGGGAAGCCGGGAGGGCGGCGGCCCCGCTGCCGGAATAGCTCGTGGGAGCGGCCGCTCCCATACTTCTCTTCTTTAAGAACCGGTAAATCAGATAAACGATGCCCGCAAACAGCAGGAGATCCATCAGGCCGAAGCCGCTGCCGAACAGGTTCCGGAACAACAGGCCGCCGACCAGGCCTCCCAGCAGGCCGCCTCCGAAGCTGCGCCAAAAGCTGCCGGGCTGCGACGGCGGTGGGGTGGTGGGTCCTGGCTGCGATGGATTGGAGGGCTGCGCCGGTTTGCCGGGCGCGGTGTAGGGCTGGGGCGCCGCCGTCGATCTGGAGCCCCGGCTGCCTAGGGAGCCTCCCATGCTGCCGCCGCCGGAGCTCCCGGCCCGAGCCCAGGCATCCCCGGGCCAGGCGCTGGTGGAGAAAAACAACAGGGCCAAGAGGATTAACCAACCCCTGGTCCGTCTGCTCACCGACATATTTTGCCTCCGGGTCTCTGCTAATCCGGTCCGGCGCCTCGCGCCGGGCCGCTATCTAAATAATCAACCCAAGACTCAAACCTCGAAACTCGAACCTACCTGGCCCCCAGCTTCTCCAACTCCAGGCAGGAGAGTGGGTGCCCCAGGGCGCAACCCTTGCGGTAGTCGGCCATAGCCCTATCCATCTCTCCCAGGTGGTAGCGGTAGATGTTGCCCCGGAAGAAATAGGCGTGGGGCGAATCCGGGGCCAGGCGGATGGCGGTGGAAAAGTCCGACACCGCTTTCTGGTATTCCCCCTGGCAGAACCAGACCATGCCACGTTTATTGAAGACCCAGGGGTCCTGGGGGGCCAATTGCGCGGCCTGGTTGAGGTCGGCCATGGCCTCCGGAAAACAGCCCTCTTGAGACCGGCATTCGCCCCGGTCCTTGAGGGCCTCGACGTTTTTCGGGTCGCAATTGAGGGCCGCGGTCAGGACCTCGATGGCCTCGGGCCGCCGCTCCATGCTGGCCAGCAGATTCGCCTTAGCCAGGAGAAACTGGAGGTCCCGGGGGTGTTCAGCCAGACCCCGGTCAAGCTCTGCCAGGGCCTCGGTATTGCGGCCCAGGCCGGCCAAGGCCAGGGCCAGGTGGCGCCGGGCCTCGGCCATTCCCGGGTTCTGCTGCAGATATTTGCCGAGCAACGCCAGGGCCAACTCATTGTTGCCGGCCTTTTGGGCCTCGATCCCCTTGCTGAGCAGGTTTTGATCGGCCCAGACCTGCTGGAGCGGAACCAGCAGGCAAATAAACAGGATCAGCAAATGGCGCCAGCGCTTCATGGTAGTCTCCCGGGCCTGCTGGATATCTTCATAAGGTCACATATCCCAGGGCCCGCCGCCCGCGCGGACGCAGTAGTGTCCGGCAACAAAATTGCAATGGGAAGATTGTACTGTCCCGCAGTTAAACTCTATGCCATTGTAATTTCAACGATATCAACATATTATATCGATACTCACCAAATCCCCTCTCCCCTGCGAGGGGACGACACCGGGTGAGGGGTGGCTTCATCGGCCGTTGCATACCCCCCCCTCACCCTGCCCTCTCCCCCCAAGGGGGGAGAGGGAAATAGCTTGTAAATTCCGTGAATTGATTAGCTAGTGGGCACGCCTAGGTTCAAACAATTCTCTACTGCCTGCCTCATCAAAAACCTTGCCGGACACTACTGGCGCGGACGACCTTTTATAGCATGATTGGCGAGGCCGCCGCCAGCCTTATGCCAGGGAGCCGTCAAATAATCCTGTTGGTGAAGGAGTGGTTGCCGGAAACTGGAAATCAATAGCTGCGCATGGCCCGCAGGCGCTCCACCCGCTCTTCAATGGGCGGATGGGTGCTGAAGAGGTTCATGAGGCTGCCCCCGGCCAGGGGGTTGACAATGAACATGTGGGCCGTGGCCGGGCTGGCATCCATGGGAATCCGTTGCGTCCCCAGGGAGAGCTTCTCGAGGGCCCGGGCCAGGGAATCCGGGTTGTGGGTCAAACGGGCCCCGGTTTCATCCGCCAGGTACTCCCGGGAGCGGGAGATGGCCATCTGGATGAGCATGGCGGCGATGGGGGCGATGATGGACATGATCAGAATCCCAAAGATTCCCCCACCCTCATCGTCGTCCCGGCCCATACCCAAAATTGCCCCCCACCTGGCCATACTCGCCAGGATCATGATGGCGCCGGCCAGGGTGGCGGCGATGGTGGAGATGAGGATATCGCGGTTGAGCACGTGGCCCAGCTCATGACCCAGCACTCCCTTGAGCTCCACCGGGGTCAGCAGCCGGATAATTCCTTGGGTGGCCGCCACTGCGGCGTGCTGCGGGTTGCGGCCGGTGGCGAAGGCGTTGGGGGACTCATCCGGGATGATATACACTTTGGGTTTGGGAATCCCCGCCTCGCGGGCCAGTTCCTCCACCATCTGATGTATCTGCGGCGCTTCCTCCGGGGTCACTTCCTGGGCCTTATACATGCGCAGGACGATCTTGTCGGAGAACCAGTAGCTGAAGAAATTCATGCCCAAGGCCAGGATAAAGGCCAGGTACATCCCCTGGCGGCCACCCAGAACCTTGCCCATGAAAATGAGGAATATCGTCAACCCGGTCAATAAGAGCACGGTTTTTACCCGATTTTCCATCTGCTTACTCCTATAGTGAAAGAAATCCGAGGATTTTTCGTTTAGATGGTTACTCCTAAATTTTAAAATTCCTTACGGTCCTTGTCAATAACTTCCGCCGCTCCGGGCTCCGCCCCGGGACCGATAAGATACAGAAAATACTCTTGATTCCCCTTGGGTCCCTTGAGGGGGGAGGGGAAGGCCGGGCTCACCTGAAAACCCAGAGCCGCGGCCGCGGCCGCCACCTTGGCCACCGCCTCCTGTTGACGCACCGGCTCCCGCACCACTCCGCCTTTACCCACCTGGCCCTTGCCCACTTCGAACTGGGGCTTCACCAGGGCCAGGATCTCGCCGCCGGGGCGGAGAAACTCCAGCATCCGGGGCAGCACCAGGGTGAGGGAGATAAAGGAGAGGTCCAGGGTAATGAGATCAATGGGCTCGGGGACGGCTTCCCGGGTTAACCGGCGAAGGTTCCGGCGCTCCAGGACCACCACCCGGGGATCGGCCCGCAGGGTGGCGTCGAGCTGACCGTAGCCCACGTCCACGGCATAGACAATTCTAGCCCCGGCCAGCAAGAGCACCTGGGTGAAGCCGCCGGTGGAGGCCCCGGCATCCAGGGCGGTCTTGCCGCCTGGGAGCACCCGAAAATGTTCCAGGGCCGCAGCCAGCTTCTCGCCGCCCCGGCTGACGAAACGGGGCGCCGGCTTCAGGGTGATGGCCGTCTCCCCGGCCACCAGGGTTCCGGGTTTGACCGCCACGCCGCCCCCCGCCAGCCTGACCCGCCCCGCCAGGATCAAGGCCTGGGCCTGGGTCCGGCTCCGGGCCAGGCCCCTGGTTACCAACAACTGATCCAGACGGGTCTTCACTGGCGGTTGGCGATGGCTCCCTGCTGGTTGGTTAAGATGGACTTCTTGATTAAAGGAAAATCTTAAACCCGACACTAAAAAAGAAAGGAAGAAGTATCCACCACCACAATGGTCACCCCCGGGGGGGCCATGAAGATCAATTGCTCGGCCACGGTTTTTTGGCCCAGCCAGCGTCTCCAGGCAGGCAGTCGGCCCGGCTTGCCGATGACGATGTGGCCGACATGGTATTCCCGGGCAAAATGGAGGATCGTGGCCACGATGTCCTCCCCCTTATAGGGAAAGACCAGGGCCCCCAATTGTTTGGCCAGGGTGAGGCTATCGGCGAGCTGGCGCTGGGTGGCCGCATCGATCACGGTGGATTCCTCCCGGGGGGTCTGGACGTAAACCGCATACCAGTTGGTGCTGAGGCGGCCGGCCAGGCGGGAGCCATAGCGGAGCAGGGCGGCGGCATTGGGGCCGCGGGAGCTGATGCCGACCATCACCTGTTCCGGCGCCGCCTCGGGATTTTCCTCCGGCTCGGTGCGGCGCTTGAGGTCAATCTGGGAGGCCAGTTCCCGCAGCGTCAATTCCCGGAGCTGATCCAGATTGACGCGTTTAAAAAAGTTTTCCAGGGCCACGGCCACCCGCTCCGGAGGATAGATCTTTCCTTCCCGGAGGCGCCGCAGCAAATCCTCCGGGGAGATGTCCACATTGATAATTTCATCGGCCTCGGCCAACACGGTGTCGGGGATGCGCTCATGGACCTTTACCCCGATGTGGGTCTCCACCAAATCATAGAGGCTTTCGAGATGCTGGATGTTGAGGGTGCTGATGACGTGGATGCCGGCGCGCAACAGGTCCTCCACGTCTTGATAACGTTTGGGGTTCTTGCTTCCCGGGACATTGGAGTGGGCCAGTTCATCCACCAGGGCCACCTCAGGCCGCCGCGCCAGCACCGCATCCTGATCCATCTCCTCAAGGGTGATGCCGCGATACTGAACCTGCCGCCGGGGAATGACCTCCAGACCCTCCAGGAGTTTGGCCGTCTCCACCCGGCCATGGGTCTCCACCAGCCCCACCACGATGTCAACACCCTCTTCCTTCAGGCGGCGCCCTTCCTGGAGCATCTGCCAGGTCTTCCCCACCCCGGCCCCGTACCCGAGATAGACCTTCAACTTGCCGCGCTGGGCGCGGCGGATCAGGCGCAGGAAACTGAGGGCCTTGTCTTCCGCCATCTTATCCGGTTCCCATGGGCATCTGCCGTATGAGTCGTTTAGTTAGGCAACCATAAGCTGAGCCATCGCGATCTCGGTTATTCGGTTAATTTATTTAACCGAAAACCGCACTAGTTGACCGGGATGGCGTCCAGGGCCAGATTGAGTTGGAGCACGTTAACCCTGGGCTCTCCGAAGAGGCCCCAATCGGGTCCTTCGCGGTATTTGGCGATCAGGCTCTCGAGCGTACTTTCCCCCAAATGTCTGGCCCGGGCAATGCGGGGGGCCTGCAGCCTGGCGTTCCCCGGACTGATGTGGGGGTCCAGGCCGCTGCCGGAGGCGGTCACGGCGTCGGCGGGAACCAGGGTTCCGGCCGGCAGGTTATTTTCGGCGCGATACTTCTCCACCCGCTCCTTCACCTGATCGGTGAGCTTCCGGGACAGCGGCCCCAGGTTGCTGCCGCCGGAGCTGGCGCCGTCATAGCCGGTATCGCCGGCGGCCGAGGGCCTCGGGTGGAAATACTGCGCCCCGCTGAAGTTCTGCGCCAGCAAGCGGCTGCCGACGACCTGTCCCTTGACATTTATCAGGGAGCCGTTGGCCTGGCTGGGAAAGGCCACCTGGGCGATGCCCCAGACCACCAGGGGATAGGCGCCGCACAAGATGATCAACAGGGCCAGGGTGACCAGGGCCGAAACCTTGATTTCTTGAAGCAGTTCTTGGATCTTCATATCTCGTTCTCTCTCAGGCCAGGTTCAGAGCGGCGACGATCAAGTCGATGAGCTTGATGCCGATAAACGGTACGATGATACCGCCCAGGCCATAGATCAGCAGATTGCGCCGCAGCACCGCGGCGGCCCCCAGGGGCCGGAACTTGATGCCCTTCAGCGCCAGGGGAATCAGGGCAATGATGACCAAGGCGTTGAAGATCACCGCACTGAGGATGGCGCTGGCCGGGGAGGCCAGTTTCATAACGTTGAAGGGGGCGATTTGGGGGAAAGTCCCCACCAGCATGGCCGGGATGATGGCAAAGTATTTGGCCACGTCGTTGGCGACGCTGAAGGTGGTGAGGGCGCCCCGGGTCATGAGGAGCTGTTTGCCGATTTCCACCACCTCAATGAGTTTGGTGGGGTTCGAGTCCAGGTCCACCATGTTGCCGGCCTCTTTGGCCGCCTGGGTGCCGGTGTTCATGGCCACCCCGACGTCGGCCTGGGCCAGGGCCGGGGCGTCGTTGGTGCCGTCGCCGGTCATGGCCACCAGGTGGCCGGCCGCCTGCTGGCGGCGAATCAGGGCCAGCTTGTCCTCCGGTTTGGCCTGGGCCAGAAAATCGTCCACCCCCGCCTCCTTGGCGATGGCCGCGGCGGTGAGGGGATTGTCGCCGGTAATCATGATGGTGGTGATGCCCATGGCCCGGAAGCGTCGGAAACGGTCCGGCAGGCCACCCTTGACGATATCCTTCAGATATACCACCCCGTAAACTTTTGCGGCGCTGGCCACCACCAGGGGGGTACCGCCCAGGAAGCCGATGCGCTGGATCTCGCCATCCACCTCCGGAGGCAGCGGTTTGCCGACAAATTCCTGCACCGCGTCCGCGGCGCCCTTACGGAACTGGTCGCCATTGTAGTTGATGCCGCTCATGCGGGTCTTGGCGCTGAAGGGGACAAACTCGGCGTTAGGGAACTCGTGCAAATCCCGCCCCCTAAGGCCGTATTCCTTGGCCAGCACCACGATGCTGCGTCCCTCCGGGGTCTCATCGGCCAGAGAGGCGAGTTGGGCCACGTCGGCCAGTTCCCGCAGTTCGACCCCCGGGGCGGGGAAGAACTCCACCGCCTGCCGGTTGCCCAGGGTGATGGTGCCGGTCTTGTCCAGGAGGAGCACGTCCACGTCACCGGCGGCCTCGGCGGCCCGGCCGCTCATAGCCAGGACGTTATGCTGCACCAGCCGGTCGATGCCGGCGATGCCGATGGCGCTCAGCAACCCGCCGATGGTGGTGGGGATCAGGCAGACCAGCAGGGAGGCCAGCACCGGAACGGAGAAATCCACCCGGCCATAAGCCCCAAAGGGTTTCAGGGTAATGATGACCATCAGAAAGATGATGGTCAGGGCCGCCAAGAGGATGGTAAGCGCGATTTCATTGGGGGTCTTTTGGCGGCTGGCGCCCTCAATGAGGGCAATCATCCGGTCCATGAAGCTCTCCCCGGGGTTGGCGGTGACCTGCACCACGATCTCGTCGGAGAGCACCTGGGTGCCGCCGGTGACCGCGCTGCGATCGCCGCCTGACTCGCGAATCACCGGGGCCGACTCCCCGGTGATGGCCGATTCATTCACCGTGGCGGCGCCCTCGATAATTTCGCCGTCCGCGGGAATCATTTCGCCGGCCTTAACCACGAAGATATCGCCTTTGCGCAGGGCCTCCGCCGGGATGGGCTCGATGACCCCGTTAGGCAGACGGCGATTGGCAGTGGTCTGGGTGCGAGCCTGGCGCAGGGTGGCCGCCTGGGCCTTGCCCCGCCCTTCCGCCATGGCCTCCGCAAAATTGGCGAACAACACCGTGAACCAGAGCCACAAGGCGATTTGCAGGAAGAAGCCCCAAGACCCACCGTGTAAAGGAGTATAGAAGAGTTTGGCGGTGGTGACCATCGCCCCGATCATGGCCACGAACATCACCGGATTGCGGACCATCAGGCGGGGATCGAGCTTCCGAAAAGAATCCCAGATCGCCGGTATCAGAATCGTCTTATCAAGCAGGGAGCGAGCCTTTACCTGGGCAGCCATAATCAGTCCCTTAAAATAATTTGTTGGAGTTGATCATTATAAAGTGTTCCACAATGGGACCCAGGCTGATGGCCGGAAAGAAGGTCAGAGCCCCCACGATGATGACGGTGCCCACCAGGAGAAGGGTAAAAGTGACGCCGGAAACCGGAAAACTGCCGGCGCTCACCGGGATGGTCTTTTTGGCCGCCAGGGACCCGGCCAGGGCCAGCACCGGGACAATGAGCAGAAAGCGGCCGATGAGAGCGGCCAGCCCCAGGGTCAGGTTGTACCAGGGGGTATTGGCCGACAGACCGGCAAAGGCGCTGCCGTTATTGCCGATACAGGAAGTAAAGGCATAGAGTATTTCGCTGAAGCCGTGGGGGCCGGCATTATTCAAGGCCGCGAGGCCCCATTGGGTGGGCACGGCCAGGGCGGTGAAGCCCAGCAGCGCCGTTATGGGCACCAGGATGGCCAGGGCCGAGACCTGAACGTCAAAGGACTCGATCTTTTTCCCCAGGTATTCCGGGGTGCGGCCCACCATCAGGCCGGCCAGGAAAATGGCCAGCACCACGAAGACCAGCATGCCGAAGAGGCCGGCGCCCACCCCGCCGAAGATGACCTCGCCCAGGTGGATGTTGAACATGGGCACCAACCCGCCCAGGGGCGTGAAGGAGTCGTGCATGGCGTTGACCGCGCCGCAGGAGGCGTCCGTGGTAACCGTGGCAAACAGAGCGGAATTAAAGATGCCGAAGCGCACTTCCTTGCCTTCCATGGCGCTGGTGGCGGGGTCGAGGCCCAGGGCCGCCAGCCGCGGGTTGCCGTAGGATTCCGCCCCCCAGCAGATGAGCGCACCCACCAGGAAGAGGAGAAACATGGCGGCCCACACCGACCAGCCGTGCTTTTGGTTCCTCACCAGGCGGCCCAGGTAATAGGTGAAGCCGCTGGGGATCACGAAGATGGATAATAGCTGGATGAAGTTCGACAGCGGCGTCGGGTTCTCGAAGGGATGGGCGGCGTTGGCGTTGGTGAAGCCGCCGCCGTTGGTGCCCAGCATCTTAATGGCCACCTGGGAGGCTATGGGGCCCTGGGGAATCGTCTGGCCCTCCACCTTGACCTCCTCCATCACCGTCTGGCCCTGGGCGTCCTTGACCTCCTGGCCGCCGGCGTCCTTCTTGGCCACCTGGGCGGTGAAAGGTTCGATCACCCGGGCGCTTTGATAAGCCCTGAAATTCTGCATCACCCCCTGGGAAACCAGAAACACCGCGAACACCAGGCAGATGGGCAGCAGCAGGTAAAGGCAGGTGCGGGTCAGGTCGGTCCAGAAGTTTCCCAGGGTGGCCGCCTTATCCCGGGCGAGGCCCCGCACCAGGGCGGCGGCGACGGCGATGCCGGCGGCGGCGGAGAAGAAGTTGTGAGAGGCCAGGCCCACCATCTGAGAGAGATAGGACATGGTGGACTCGCCGGTATAGTTCTGCCAGTTGGTGTTGGTGGTGAAACTGGCGGCGGTATTAAAGGAAAGATCCCCGGCCACCCCGCTGAAGGCCTGGGGATTGAGGGGCAGCACCCCTTGCAGCCGCAGGATGAGATAGGTCAGCAGCATGGTGACCAGGCTAAAGATCAGGACGGAGACGGCGTAGCCTTTCCAGTCCTGCTCCCTGGTGGGGTCGATCCCGGCCAGGCGATAGATCAGGCGCTCCACCGGCTTTAAGGCCGGATCGAGGAAGGTGCGGCCTTCCGCATCCAGCACCCTCACCAGATAAAGGCCCATGGGCTTGGTGAGGGCCAGCAGGATGACGCTGAAGATGATTAATTGAGTCCAACCGCTGGCATTCATTACGGCATCTCCGAGTTAGAACTTTTGCGGGCGCAGCAGCACCACAAAAAGATAGATAACCAGGGCAAAGGCCACCAGGCCCACGATCAGGTTTTCCATGTCTTGCCCTCCCTGGCCAGGAAGCCGACATAGATTAGGCAAACCACAAAAAAAATCAGGGTGATAATCAACCAAACGAGGTCCATGGATTAATTTCCTTTCAAGTTTAATAAGTTACTCGAAACTTAAAACTAGCAACTCAGTGGTTATTAATAGCGGGAGCAAGTGATTAATTCCCCCTCACCCTAACCCTCTCCCCCATTAAGGGAGAGGGGATAAAGAGCCAAATTGGAATGCTCCCTCTCCCCCCGGCGGGGGGAGAGGGCTGGGGTGAGGGGGGGTCGACAAGAAACGTTACCATATTTAAGAAAATACGTTACCGGATTTATGAAATCGGGTACTCAGGCTACCTTGACGGTGAAAGTGAATTTGGTCCCCTTTCCCGGCTGGCTGGCGACCTCGATCCGGCCCGCGTGGGCCAGCACGATTTCTTTGGCGATGGTGAGCCCCAACCCCGAGTCCACCTGCTCCTGCCCCGGCACCCGGAAAAATTTCTCGAAAAGGCGCGGCAGGTATTCCGGGGCGATCCCGATGCCGGTGTCCTCCACCATGAACTGGACCATACCCTCTGCGGTCCGAGCCGAGACTCGCACCACTCCCCCCCTGGGCGTATATTTGAGGGCGTTGCTGAGGAGGTTATCGAACACCAGCGGAAGACGTTGCGGATCGGCGAGCACCGCGGGCGCCTCTGCCGGCGCCTCGAAGGTCAGCGCGATCCCGTGGTCCTTGAAGGCCGGCCTCACTTTCTCGGTCACTTGCAAAATCAAGGATTCCACATTCACCGTTTGCAGCTGCATCTCAGCGCTGCCTGACTCGATGCGGCTAATATCCAGCAAGTCTTCAATGACTCGATAAAGTCGCTCGCTATCCTGACGAGCCGCTTCGAGCACTTCCGACTGCTTAATGGACAGGGGGCCGATTTTTTCGCTGAGGAGCACGTGAATCGCCAGGCGCACCGAGGTCAGAGGGGTTTTCAACTCATGGGAAACGGTGGAGATCAAACCGTTTTTCACCTCATCCAGGCGGAGCAGACGCGTGACCTCCGCCAATATCAGAGTCACCCCCATCAGTTGCCGTCCTTCATCGAAAATAGGAATGGCCTCAGGAAGGAAAAAATGTTCCTCTTCCTCCAGAAAAATCTGGATGGCGGTGTCGTAACCCTTGGGGAGAATGGGACGTTCCTCCTGACAGGCCTTCTGGAAGAGTTGGATAAATTTCTCGTTGCCCACTTCGGCGAGGGTTGCCTCCGGATTCAAGCCGAACAGGCGCCGGGCCACCTCATTGGCCAGTTCGATCTTACCGCCCAGATCGCAGATAGCCACGGCATCGCGGAAGCTGTTGAGGGCGAGCAAGGTCGATTTCTGGGTGCGCAGGAGCTGGGCCCGGTCACTCCGCCGCACCTCCCGCAGGGTCGCCGTCATCTTGTTGAAGGCTTCGGCCAGTTGTCCGATTTCGTCCCGGGAAGGAGCGTTCACCACCAGGTCGAGATTGCCTTTCTGGATTTCGCTCACCGATTGCGTCAGACGGGTTATGGGGCCCCAAATATTCGGCCCCATCGAGACGAGGAAGCCCAGCGCCACCAGGATGCCGCTGCTTAGCAAGAGCAACATGATGTTTCTGGTATGCACCGCCTTAAGGTGCGCCTGACCATCCGCAGCCACCATGTTATTTAAATTTAACTCCAGGATTTTTTGGGCGGTGTCCCGAAATGCCTGAGAGCGGGGCAACAGGGTATTCCGATAAAGGTCCCGGAGGGGGGCGCCGGAGTTCACTAATTGATAAAAACCCTTTAGCTCCCGCTGGTAGGAGAGCCAGAGTTCCGTTAGCCGGTCGGTCAGTTCTTGTTCGCCCGGGAGGGTCACGTTTCTCTGCTGAAGTTTGAGGTTTCGTTCCAGCTCGCCGATCGCCTCATCATTTTGGCGCTGCCAGTCGGGCGCTTTTTCCCAAAGAGAAACCTCCGCCAGGTGATCGAGGCGCTCGCTGGCGTCTTTCATCTTGTAGCAGGCTTCCACGCTGTCGTAGTTCTCCCGCATGATCCGATCGATGACCTTGCTGGATTCACTGAGGGTGTGAAAGGTCACCAGGGCCACCACCGCCAAAATCAAGATGAGTCCGCCAAAGACCCAGATCAGTTTGGTCCTGATGCTCATAGATGCTCCCGGGAAAAAGATAGCAATTTTTAGGCCAGTTGCAATACCAGAATAATCTATTGATATTTAAGGATTATTTCCAATGTAAGTTTTGCCGACAGGGACTTCGGCTTTCAAAATGCAATGAATGGTAAGGCCTGGGATTGCAAAATGAAATCAAATTCCGTACTTTTTGCGGCGCCGCCAGAGGGTGGCGGGGTCCAAGGCAAGCACCTGGGCCGCCTCATCAAAGGACCGGGTGGCCGCCAGGACCCGCCGGATATGTCTCTCCTCGATCTCTTCCAGCGACACCGGGTCGCCCACCTGCGGCTCCGATTTCGCCGGCGCCAGTTGCCCCGGCAGGTGTTCAATGCTGATAAGTTCCCCACTGCCCAACAGGACGGCGCGTTCCACGGTATTGCGCAATTCCCGCACGTTGCCCGGCCAGTCATAATCCCGGAGCCGGTCCCGGGCCTCATTGGTGAAGCCCTGGACGCGGCGATGATTCTGCCTGGCGAAGAAAGCCAGGAGGCGCTCGGCCAGCGGCAGGATATCTTCCCGCCGCTCCCGCAGCGGCGGCACCACGATTTCCACCACGTTTAACCGATAAAACAGATCCTCCCGGAAGCGCCGGTCCTTGACGGCTTCTTCCAGATCCAGGCTGGTGGCGGCAATGATGCGAACGTCGGCCTTGCGGGTGACCAGATCGCCAACCCGCTCGTATTCCCTGTCCTCCAGGACCCGCAGTAGTTTGGGCTGTAACCGCAGCGGCAAGTCCCCGATTTCATCGAGAAACAGGGTGCCGCCCTCACAGGCGGCGATGCGCCCCGGATGGTCGCGGAGCGCCCCGGTGAAGGCGCCCTTCACATGCCCGAACAGTTCGCTCTCCAGAAGTTCCGGGGACAGCGACGGGCAGGAAACCACCCCGAAGGTGTTGGCCCCGCGGCGGCTCCAGGAATGGATGGCCCGGGCCAGGACCGTCTTGCCGGTGCCGCTCTCCCCGCGGATCAAGATGGTGGCGGCGCTGTCCGCCACTTTTTGGGCCATCTCCAGGGTCCGTTGCATCGCCGGGTTGCGGCTGGCCAGATCGGCTTCCGGCACCGCCTGGTGCAAGTCCTCCTGCAGCGACTCCACCTTCTGTTCCAGGGCCCGCACCTCGGCAATCTTGCGGGTCAAGGCGGCCACCTGGTCGTAGGTAAAGGGCTTGGGCAGGTAATCGAAGGCCCCCCGGCGCATGGCCTCCACCGCGGTGTCGATGGAGGCATAGGCGGTAATCACCACGATCTTCACCCAGGGACAGGCGGCCAGTAAGGCCGGCAGCAGCATCATGCCGGATTCCGTTCCCAGACGCAGATCCACCAGCGCCAGGTCAAAGAACCGGCGGTTTGCTTCGCTCAAGGCGTCCCGGGCGTTACTCACCGCCACCACCCGATGACCCTCGGCTTCCATGGAAATGGTCAGGGTTTTCCGGATGTTAGGCTCATCATCCACCACCAGGATGACAAGTCGGGGCAGCACATCCATGAAAGGTCTCCCCTTATGGTCGCACGCTAATCACGATTTTCGCTATTGTAAACCAAGTTGCCGCCAAAGAAAGGATTTCGTATGGGGTACCCGTGTCGTGTTTCAGAACATTTTGCAGAATGCGGTCAGTGTTTTAGGGGATATGAATGCCGATCATTTCTCCGATTGACTTCTTTACGGAGATAAGATTTAATTGCATATTGCAAATTGCAAGCTGGATTTTAAGCGAGATAATGCAATTTGCAAGAAGCTTAGATGCGTCTTTAACTGAACGCCGAGTCCTTCGGCCCCCAAACCGAAGGAGCGGGGGAACCCGTCTTCCGGGGCGAATCCGTTTAGTAAAACGGTAGGGCAAGCTCACCTCCTGTCCGAGCCCGTCAGCTAACCCCGTAGGCAGTAGGAGGATATGGTGCCTGTATTGCACTCCGCTGCGCCCGCGGCGCAGCCCGTTTTTCATGGCCTGAGCTGCCCTAAGTCCGCAACTGCTTCCCATTATCAGCACGTACAGCCCGCTCGGCTAGCGGCGCTTCCCAAGGGCCCTGCGCCCCCCGGGGCCCTTTTCCCTTACCACTGATGGCTTCCCAAATTGGCAGGGATATCTGAAACCCAGGGCTTTCCGGGGGTAGCTTTGGCTTGTTCCGGCGCCCGGCCGGACCTGCAAGCCTCGCCGTCCTGGTAAGACTTTATGGAGCAAAAGATGCAAGACAACCATACAGACGAGGACGCCAGTTTAATTCGTAAGATTCGCAGACGGCTCTTCGGGAAACCCCGTGATCTCGAAGACCGGTCCATCTTTCACAAGCTGGCTTTGATACCTATCCTGGCCTGGATCGGCCTGGGAGCAGACGGACTCTCGTCCTCGTCCTACGGTCCCGAAGAGGCCTTCAGGAACCTGGGGAGCCATACCTATCTGGCCATCCTCTTAGCACCAGCGATGGCCCTGACGGTTTTTATCATCTCCTATGCTTACTCCCGGATCATCGAGCATTTCCCTCACGGCGGTGGCGGCTATATTGTGGCCACCCATATGCTGGGAAAAAAGGCCGGGGTCATTTCGGGCTGCGCCTTGTTGGTGGATTACATACTAACCATCACCGTCTCCATCGTTTCCTGCACCGATGCCTTATTCAGCTTTTTGCCCGTGCACTATCACGTGTACAAGATGGCCACTTCGACGGGGTTAATCCTGTTTCTCATGGTACTCAATCTCCGGGGGATCAAGGAATCCATCACTATCCTGGCGCCCATTTTCCTTATCTTTATTTTGACGCACGTGGTTTTATTGGGGTATGGCATTATGAGTCATACGGCCCAGGTCCCGGTTTTCATGGGCGAATTTCACACCAACTGGACCGTCGACCTTCCCAAAATGGGGGGCATAGGGATCTTCCTGCTGCTGATCCATTCCTACTCCATGGGGGGCGGTACTTATACCGGGATAGAGGCGGTCTCCAACGGGCTGCAAGTCATGCGGGAACCCCGGGTGCAAACCGGGAAACGCACCATGGTCTATATGGCTACCTCCCTGGCCTTTTGCGCCGGCGGACTGTTTATCTGCTATGAATTATGGAAGGTGGTTCCGGCGGAGGGCAAGACCCTTAACACCATTCTGGCCGAGGCGGTTTTCGGAGGCTGGACTGGCGGTCCCTGGATGACCCTGATTACCATCTTATCGGAAGGCGCCCTGCTGCTGGTGGCGGCTCAGACGGGATTTCTGGACGGCCCCCGGGTCATGGGCAACATGGCGGTGGATTACTGGCTGCCGCATCGCTTCGCAGCCCTATCCGAGCGGCTCACCATGCAAAACGGGGTGGTCCTGATGACGTCGGCGGCCATGTTGCTGCTCTTCTATACTCATGGCTCCATCAATGCCTTGGTGGTGATGTATTCCATCAACGTCTTTTTGACCTTTTCCCTCTCCGAGTTCGGTATGTCCCGGTTCTTTATCAAACACCGCAAAGAGGAAGTGAAATGGAAACAGCATCTCAGCGTCCATATGACGGGATTGACTCTCTGTGTGAGTATCCTCTGCATCACCTTGGTGGAGAAGTTTACCGAAGGCGGTTGGGTAACCCTGGTGATCACCGCCGCGGTGGTGGCCGCCTGTTTCCTCATCAAGGGCCATTATTCCCGGGTCAAAGAGGAAATGAGTAACTTTGATGCCGTCCTGATGAGAATCTCACCCATTGGGTCTCCCAATGCAGAGCGCCCGGACCCCCGGGAAAAAACCGCGGTGCTCTTGGTTAACGGCTTTAACGGCTTCGGCATCCACAGCCTTCTGTCCATTCTCAGGAGTTTCCCCGAGACTTTTAAAAACGTGATCTTTGTGTCGGTGGCCGTGGTAGATTCCAGTATCTTTAAGGGGGCGAATGCCTTGGATGCCCTGAAAGTTTCGGTGAATGTGGAATTGGAAAAATATGTGGAACTGGCCCGGAAATTGGGGCTGGCTGCGGATTATCGCATGGAGGTGGGCATCGAAGTGGTGGACGCCGCCACCCGTGCCTGCGAAAGAATTAAACATGAATTCCCCAAGGCCATCATCTTTGAAGGGCAGCTCACCTTTCGCCTGGAGAAGTTCTATCATAAGATCCTGCACAATGAGACGGCCTTCGCCATCCAGCGGCGCTTGCAAAGATGCGGGATCACCACCGTGATCATGCCGGTACAACTTGAGGTTTAAAATCCCGGCCGCCGCCGCGGCGGCTGATAAGCAAAAAGGGCAGGGATTCTTAGTCCCTGCCCTTTTTGCAGCAACTGGCGACTTAAACTTTCCGGTTCAGTTGAACGCGCCCCAGACCACCTTCTTCGGTTGGGCCGGCTGTTCCAAGACACTTAAGGCCCCTTTGAGGATGCCGTCCGCGTCCAGACCGTATTTCCGCCGCAAGATCACCGGGGCGCCGTGCTCCACGAAGGTATCCGGGATGCCCAGGCGCTTCACGGTCACCGTCAGCCCCCGGTCGGCCAGCAATTCCAGGATGGCGCTGCCGAAGCCGCCGGCCAGAACGTTTTCCTCCACCGTGAGCACCCGGCCGTGTTTGGCCGCCAGGGTCAGGATGAGGGTCTCATCCAGGGGTTTGACAAAGCGGGCGTTCACCACGGTGGCGCTGAAGCCCTGTTCCCCGAGGCGCGCCGCCGCGGCCAGGGCGGGATAGACCGAAGCCCCCAGGGCCAGGATAAGGAGGTCGTTCCCTTCCTGCAAGACCTCGGCCTTGCCCACGGGGACCTGCTTCAGGGTGGAGGAGAAGGCCACCCCCACCCCCGTGCCCCGGGGATAGCGCAGGGCCACGGGCCCGGGATGCTCCATCGCGGTGTACATCATGTCCCGCAGTTCGTTTTCGTCTTTGGGGGCCATCAGCACCAGGTTGGGCAGATGCCGGAGAAAGGAGAGATCGAAGAGCCCCTGGTGGGTTTCGCCGTCTTCGCCCACGATACCGCCACGGTCCATGGCCAGGACCACCGGCAGGTTTTGCAGGCAGACGTCGTGGAGCACCTGGTCGTAGGCCCGCTGCATAAAGGTGGAGTAGATGGCGCACACCGGCTTAACGCCTTCCAGGGCCAGCCCCGCGGCGAAGGTTACCGCGTGCTGTTCACAAATGCCCACATCGAAAAACCGTTCCGGGAAGCGCTGGCGGAAATCCACCAGGCCGGTGCCATCGGGCATAGCCGCGGTGATGGCCACGATCTTGGGGTTTTCCTCGGCCAGGCGCACCAGCGTGTCGCCAAAGACTTCGGTGTAGGACGGCACCTCGCCGACGCTCTTCTTGACCACGCCGGTGTCGGGGTCGAAGCGGCCCAGGCCGTGAAAGCCGGTGGGGTCAGATTCCGCCGGCTCATAGCCCTTGCCCTTCGTGGTGAGGACGTGCACCAGAATGGGGCCCCGCAGCTTCTTGACGTTTTGCAGGACTTCGATGAGGTGATCCAGGCGGTGGCCTTTCACCGGCCCCAAGTAGGTGAATTTGAGGGACTCGAAGAGCATACCCGGCGTGAAGAAGGCCTTTAGAGACCCCTCGCTCTTTTTGGCCCAGAGCAGCAGGTCGTCGCCGATGGCGGGCAGAGATTCCAGCAGGGCCTTCACCTGATTCTTCAAGAAGACCATGGCGGGGCGGGTGAGCTGGCGGCTGAAAAAGGACGACAGGGCCCCGACGTTGGGGGAGATGGACATGCCGTTGTCGTTTAAGATGACGATGAGGTCCTTGTCCAGGCCGCCGGCGTTGTTCAGGGCTTCGAAGGCCATGCCCGCGGTCATGGCCCCGTCACCGATCACCGCGACGATCCGTTTCTGTTCCCGCTTCAGGCAACGGGCCGCGGCCATGCCCAGGGCGGCAGAGATGGACGTGGCGGCATGGCCGGTGTCCAAGGCGTCGTAGGGGCTCTCGCTGCGCTTGGGAAAGCCGCTGAGGCCCCCGAACTGCCTCAGAGTCTGGAAACGGTCCCGGCGCCCGGTGAGAAGTTTGTGGGCATAGGCCTGATGGCCCACGTCCCAGATGATCTTATCCCGGGGGCAGTCGAAGACGTATTGCAGGGCGATGGTGAGTTCCACCACCCCCAGGCTGGGGGCCAGGTGCCCGCCGGTCCTGGACACGGTGGAGATGATTTCCTCCCGAATTTCCTGGGCCAGTTGCGGCAGCAACTCCGGGGGCAGTTTTTTCAAGTCCCGGGGATTATCGATGGCGTCCAATAGCCGGCGGGGGCTGCCTTCCGGCAGCGTTTCCGGGCGATTATCCATGTGGCTGTAACCCTCCCCTTATCCAATATATTATAGCAGAAAACGCCAGGCAAATCACGTTATTTATGAGGTCCGTGGGGGACCCTTGATTAATTTGCTTCAGGAGCGGCGCACCAGCAGATAGCGGGCCAGTTCCCGCAAGGGCGCCGCCCGCTCCTTAAAGGGCTCCAGTTCGGCCAGAGCTTCCTGCACCAGGCGCCCGGCCCACTGGCGGGAGGTCTCCAATCCCAGGAGGGCGGGGTAGGTGGCCTTTTGCCTCTTCTCGTCCATGCCCGGGGCCTTGCCCATTTCCGCGGCCTCCCCTTCCACGTCCAGCAGGTCGTCGGTGATCTGGAAGGCCAGACCGAACCGCTCCCCGTAAGCGGTGAGGGCGGCCACCTGGGGGCGGCTGCCGCCCCCCGCCAGGGCCCCGGCCCGGGTGGCCGCGGTGAGCAGGGCCCCGGTCTTGAGGCGGTGCACGATCTCCAATTCCTTCAAGGTAATCCGGCGGCCTTCGGCCATCAGGTCCAACATCTGGCCCCCCACCATGCCCCGGTAACCCGCGGCCTCGCTCAACAACTCCTGGACCTCCAGCAGCATCACCTCCCGCCCCTGGAAGCGGGGCGCCGCGGCAGCCAGGGTATAGAAGGCCTCGGTGAGCAAGCCGTCCCCCGCCAGAATGGCGGTGGCTTCGTCGAACTGCTTGTGGCAGGTGGGCTGGCCCCGGCGCAGGTCATCGTCGTCCATGGCCGGCAGATCGTCGTGAATCAGGGAGTAAGTGTGGATCATTTCCAGGGCGCAGGCCAGCGGCAAGGCCTCCTCCTGGCCGCCGCCCACCGCCTCCGCCGCCGCCAGACAGAGGATGGGGCGCAGCCTTTTGCCCCCCGCGAACAGGCTGTAATGCATGGCCTGGACCACCCGAAAGGCCGGACCGCGCACCGCCGGGAGGTAGGCCGCCAGGGCCCGGTTGACCAGACTGCGCCTCTCTTCCAGATAAGCCTTGAGATCCAGTTCTTCCCGCATATTCGTTTTTCGTTTTTCGTTTTGGTCCTAGAACCTATTTCAAAACCGCTTTTTCTGTCACCCTGAGCGAAGCGAAGGGTCTCAAGTATTTAAAAAGACGAGATTCTTCGCTTCGCTCAGAATGACCATTTTATAGTATGCAGAGTTTTGAAATAGTCTGTAAGCAACAACCAATAACGCCCCACCAATTATGTTCCGCCTTCCCCTTCCTCCTCCGGGAAAGGCCGGGTGAAGAAGCGGCCGGCATCATCTTTCAAGAGCAGCTCCACCCGGCGCTCCACTTCGTCCAGCTTCTGGTGGCAGGCCCGCACCAGGCCCACCCCCTCCGCGAAGGACTGCATGGCTTGCTCCAGCGGCAGCTCGCCGTGCTCCAGGGAATCCAACACCTCTTCCAAGCGCTTAAGCAACGCCTCGAAACTCTGGTCGGCCGATTTTTTTTCTTTAGCCATTTGAAAGCCCGTTTTCCGTTTTCCGTTTTCCGCTTTCCGTTGGAGACATTTATGCCCGTTCAGGCTGGGTCGGCGCAGGCTAAAGCCTGCGGCTACATTTTACTTTTCCATCTGCTTACTGCTTACTGCTTACTGCTCACTGCTTACTGCTCACTTCTTTCACTTCGCAATCCATCCGGCCCCGGGCCACCCGCACCCGCACCCCGGCGCCCCGGTCCACCCGGCTGGCGTCGCGAATCACCGTCTCTTGGGGCATCAGGGTCGCCACCGCGTAGCCCCTTTCCAGAATGGCCAGGGGATTGAGTTGGTCCAGGTGGCTCTGGCAGTAGGCCAGGTGCCGGCGCCGGTCCTCGAGGCCCCGGCGGCAGCTCTGCCCCAGTCTCTGCCCCCCCGCCTCCAGGCGCTGCCGCCAGGGAGCCAGGGCCCGCCGGGGGCTCAACAGCACCAGGCGGGAGCTGGCCAGGCGCAGGTGCTGCCGCTGCCCCGCCAGCAGCCGGCGGGCCCGCCGCACCAGGGCCTCGGCCTTATCGTCCACCTGGAGGCGCAGATCCACCAGGCGCCGGCCCAGGTCCGGCAGCCGGCGGGACACCAGGTGGAGATGGTTCCGGGCCGCCACTTGGGTCCTTCTGGCGACGCCCCCCAGGGAGGCCCTCAGGCGTTGCAGGCGCCGGATTAATTCGGCCTTCTCCGGCACCACCAGCTCCACCGCGGCGCTGGGGGTGGGGGCCCGCAAGTCGGCGACGAAATCGGCGATGGTGAAGTCCACTTCGTGGCCCACCGCCGAAACCACCGGCAGGGGACAGTGGTAAATGGCCCGGGCCACCGCCTCTTCATTGAAGGGCCACAGGTCTTCCAGGGAGCCGCCGCCCCGGGCCAGGACGATAACCTCTATTCCGGGATAAGTGGCCAGGTCCTCCAGGGCCCGGACAATTTCCGGCGCTGCCTCCCGGCCCTGCACCTTCACCGGGTAGACCAGCACCTCCAGGTTGGCGTAGCGCTGCCTGAGCAGGCGCAGAAAGTCCCGCACCACCGCGCCGGTGGGAGAGGTAACCAGGGCGACCCTCTTGGGCAGGAAGGGCAAAGGCTTCTTCCGCTCCGGGGCGAACAGGCCCTCCGCCTGCAGACGGGTCTTCAGGGCTTCGAAGGCCTGGGCCAGGGCCCCCAACCCCAGGGGCTCCAGGTAATCCACCACCAACTGATACTCGCCCCGGGGCTCATAAACGGTGAGGCGTCCCCGGCAAAGGATTTGGCTGCCTTCCTGGGGCTTGAAACGCAGGTGTTGGTGGTTGCCCTTAAAAAGGACGGCCCGCAGTTGCGCCCCGGCGTCTTTGAGGGTGAAATAGTAATGCCCCGAAAGGGGCTGCCGGAGATTGGAGACCTCGCCGCTCACCCAGACCAGGGAGAAATGGCTCTCCAGCCGCTCCCGGATTTCCCGGGACAGGCCGCTCACCGTATAGATATGGGGTAGTTCCTGCTCCATAAAAATAGTTCAAAGTTCAAGGGTTAAGATTTAAGGTTAGCACATTTCCTGAGGGCCGGGGAAGAATTTTGGCTGACCTTGCCCTGGTTGCTGCAAGCTGCTTTCCTCCCGTAATGGAATTTTCTTGACAGCTTCGGGCATTTATGAGAATAAATCAGCGATAATCCCCTGCGGAAAAGGCAAAAAGCGCGGGGAGATTGAGGAGTGGCGAGGCGTCGGTCGCGGACCGCAAATTTATGTAACTGAGATAAAACCAACGGCATCCGGGAAAGCGCCTGATAAGCGCTCCAGGTGCCGTTTTTTTAAGGCCAGGTATGATCAAGGTGAAACTAATGCAGGGCCCCGCCCTGGAGTTGCGGGACCGGATCGAGGCCGGCGAGGCCTTGAAGGCCCTGGGGGTGTCAAGCGACCGCGGCGTCGCGGCCGCCCAGGTGGACGGGGAAATGGTGGACCTCTCCCGCCCCTTGGTGGGGGACTGCACCATCGCCCCCATCCCGCTGGACTCCCCCGAGGGGCTTACGATCATGCGCCATTCCGCGGCCCACCTCCTGGCCGAGGCGGTGCGCGACCTGTTCCCGGGGGCCAGGGTGGCCATCGGCCCGGCCATTGAAAACGGCTTTTATTACGATTTCGAGGTGCCGGAGCCCTTCACTCCCGAGGACCTGGAAAAAATCGAAGGCCGCATGCGGAAGCTGGTGGCCCAAAACCAGCCATTCGGGCGCGACGAAAAACCACGAGAGCAGGCCATCGAGACTTTTGAGGCCCAGGGTGAAATCTTTAAGGTCGAATTATTGCAGGAAATTCCCCAGGAAACCGTGACCCTTTACCGCCAGGGCAACTTCCTCGACCTCTGCCGGGGCCCCCACCTGCCTTCCACCGGCTACCTGAAGGCCTTCAAGCTCACCACCAGCTCCGGGGCCTATTGGCGGGGGGACGAGCGCCGGCCCATGTTGCAGCGCATCTATGGCACCGCCTTTGCCAGCCCCCGGGAATTGAAGCAGCACCTGGAGTTCCTGGAAGAGGCCAAACGCCGGGACCACCGCCGCCTGGGCCGGGAGCTGGGGCTCTTCAGCATTGAGGAGGAAGCCGGGGCGGGCCTGGTCATCTACCATCCCAAGGGGGCCATCGTCCGCAGCATTATCGAGGATTTCGAGCGCCGCCAGCATCGCCAGCGGGGTTACCAGATGGTCATGGGCCCCCAGATGCTCAAGGCCGAGTTGTGGGAGCGTTCCGGGCACCTGGCCAACTACCGGGACCACATGTATTTCGCCGAAGTGGAAGGCCAGAGCTATGGCATCAAACCCATGAACTGCGTGGCCCACATGCTGATCTACCGCTCCCGGGTCCGGAGTTACCGGGAACTGCCGCTGCGCTACTTCGAGCTGGGCACGGTGCTGCGCCATGAGCGTACCGGGGTGCTGCACGGCCTCACCCGGGTGCGCCAGTTCACCCAGGACGACGCCCATATCATCTGCACCCCGGACCAGGTAAAAGACGAAATCGTCGGGGTCCTGGACTTCGTCTTCCAGGTCATGGCCATCTTCGGGTTCGAATACGAAGTGGAACTCTCCACCCGTCCGGAGAAGTCCATCGGCAGCGATGCCGAGTGGGAGTCGGCCACCAGCGCCCTGATCGCGGCCCTGGAAGCCCGCCGGCTCCCCTATCACCTCTGCGAAGGGGAAGGCGCCTTTTACGGTCCCAAGATCGATATCAAGCTCAAGGACGCCTTGAACCGGCGCTGGCAGTGCGCCACTATCCAGTGCGATTTTACCCTGCCGGAGCGCTTCGACCTCACCTACGTGGGGTCCGATGGCGCCCGTCACCGCCCGGTAATGCTGCACCGGGTGATCCTGGGCTCCCTGGAGCGCTTCCTCGGGGTCCTGGTGGAGCAATACGCCGGGGCCTTCCCGGTGTGGCTGGCCCCGGTGCAGGCTATCCTGCTGCCCATCACCGACCGGGTCCACGCTTATGCCCAGAACCTCGCCGACCAGTTTACCCGGGCGGAATTAAGGGTTGAATTAGATAAGCGCAATGAAAAGTTGCAATATAAAATTCGGGAAGCTCAGGAACAAAAAATTCCCTATATGATTATAATTGGGGATCAAGAAGAATTGCACCAGACCCTATCCATCCGGCAACTGGACGGGACTAAACTGAATGATGTGCCAGTGAAGGAATTTAAAGCGCGGCTAAAAAAGGAAGCGAAGGTTCCTTCGCCGAAATTATCTAAAAAATACAGGAGGTAACGATCATCCAGAAGCAGCAACGAGTGCGGATCAACGAGCAGATCAGGGTTCCGGAGGTGCGTCTCATCGGTCCGGAGGGGGAACAGATCGGGGTCATGCTCACCAAGGAAGCCCTGGCCCAGGCGGCCGAAGCGCATCTGGACCTGGTGGAGGTCGCGCCCCAGGCCATCCCGCCGGTTTGCCGCATCATGGATTACGGCAAGTTCAAATACCAGCAGAGCAAAAAGCAACAGGAAGCCCGGCGCCGCCAGACCACCATCCAGGTCAAAGAGATCAAGGTCAGGCCCAAGATCGAAGAACACGACATGGGCTTCAAGCTCAAGAACAGCCGGCGTTTCCTGGGTGAGGGCGACAAGGTCAAAATTTCCGTGATTTTCCGGGGCCGGGAGATCGCCCACACGGATCGAGGCATCCGGATTCTGGCCCAGATGGCCGAGGCCCTGGGTGACGTGGGCACGGTGGAGCAAGCTCCCAAGCTGGAAGGCCGGAACATGTTCATGCTCATCACCCCCAAGTAGGAGCGCTTGCGCAAAAAGTTGATAGCCAGGCCTCCAGGCCGGGGCAGGAATTTTTTTTGCCTTGGTGAAATTGTTAGCTGGTGAAAGCCGAGAATATCTGATAAATATAAAAGGTTGCGCGGGGTGAGATGAAGATCCCGTCCCGGGACCGCATCCGCAGCTTTTTGGTCAGGGCCGAAATGGCCGCGGTTTTGGCCCTGACCAAAAAAAATCAAAAAGCCAAAAAGGCAAATAAAACCAGAAAGGCAATAAAACTTCAGAAGATTTTTCTCCGCACCAGGCCCCTGCCGGCGGCCCTAACCGGAAATACCGGGAAACCGGCAGCATAACCAGCGATGAGGATGAACCATGCCTAAAATGAAGACCCATCGAGGGGCTGCCAAGCGCTTCAAGGGCACCGCCAGCGGCCGGGTGAAGCATAAGAAGCCCTACCACAGCCACATTTTGACCAGCAAAACCACCAAGCGCAAACGGCACCTGCGCCAGGGCACCTGCGTCTCCGCCTCCGAACTGAAGAGCCTGAAGCGCCTGTTGCCGTATCTGTGAGATAGGAGCACCTCATGTCACACGTTAAGAAAGGCGTCTATTCCAGGGCCCGGCGCCGCAAGTTTCTAGGAATGGCCAAAGGCTTCCGCAGCGGCCGGCGCCGCCTTTACCGTTCGGCCCGGGAGGCGGTGGAGAGGGCCTTAACCTTCGCCTACCGGGATCGCAAGGTGCGCAAGCGGGAGTTCCGCTCCCTGTGGATCGTCCGCATCAATGCCGCCCTGCGCCCCTTGGGGCTCTCCTACAGTAAATTTATCGGCGGCCTGAAAAAGGCCCAGATCTCGCTGGACCGCAAAGTCCTGGCGGACCTGGCCATCTTCGATCCCCAGGGATTCGCCAAGGTGGCCGAGCTCTCCCGCGGGTAAAAGACCGTTTTCCGTTTTCCGTTTTCCGTTAATAGCAGCGGCATTGAATTATCCGGCTGCAAGTGAATCGGTGGCACAGGCGTCTCGCCTGTGCTGCCTTTCTTCTGCATGGAAAAAGGGGAAAACTTGAAAGGCAGCCTTTCCCTGGGTGACCTGAAGCGCCTCCAAAACGAGGCCCTGGCGCAGATTAGCCAGGCAGCCGGCCTTGAGGACCTGGAGGAGCTGCGGATCAGATATCTGGGCCGCAAGGGGAGCCTCACCCAAATTCTCAGAGGCTTGAAGGACCTGGAGCCGGAGCTTCGCCGCCAATTGGGCCAGGAGGCCAACCAGGCCAAGCAGGATTTGGAATCGGCTTTTGCCGCTAAAACGAGCCAATTAAAAACCGCGGCTCGCCAGGCCGGGGCCGGTATCCTGGACGTCACCTTGCCGGGCCGCCGCCCGCCCCTGGGCCGCCTGCATCCCATCACCCGCACCATGCAGGAAATCTGCGACATCTTCCTGCACCTGGGGTTCGAGACGGTAGAAGGCCCGGAGGTGGAGCTGGATTGGTACAACTTCGAGGCCCTCAACCTGCCCCCGGACCATCCCGCCCGGGACATGCAGGACACCTTCTATTTCACCGACCAGGTGCTGCTGCGCACCCACACCTCGCCCATGCAGATCCGCACCATGGAGCAGCGGCAGCCCCCGGTGCGCATCATCGCCCCCGGGCGGGTCTACCGCCGGGATTCGGACCTGACCCACACCCCCATGTTCCACCAAGTGGAAGGTTTGCTGGTGGATCGGGGGGTGACCTTCGCCGACCTCAAGGGCACCCTCACCGCCTTCGTCCACCAGATGTTCGGCCCCGAAGTCAGCCTGCGTTTCCGGCCCAGCTACTTCCCGTTCACCGAACCCAGCGCCGAAGTGGACATCGCCTGCGTCATCTGCCGGGGTGAGGGCTGCCGGGTCTGCAAGGTCACCGGCTGGCTGGAAATCCTGGGTTCCGGGATGGTGCATCCCGCGGTCTTCGAGGCGGTGCATTACGACCCGGAAACCTATACCGGCTTCGCCTTCGGCCTGGGGGTGGAACGCATCGCCATGCTGAAATACGGCATCGACGACCTTAGGCTCTTCTTCGAAAACGACCTGCGGTTCCTGCGGCAATTTTAAATAATTCTTGGGAGCGGGCCAGGGGCTTTTGGCAAGTGGCCCCTACCCTCCCCCAAGCCCCCTGCCAACCCCCATAAGAAAAAATTAAGGCCGGAAGCGTCAGCTTCCAGCCTTAATCGTTAAAGATCAGGGTGCAGCCTCCCCCGGTTTTCCCTTCAACCTTCCCCTTTGATGATCCTCCCCCAGGTTAATCGGCGGGCATGCCCAGGTGGACCATGATGCGGCGGTGGAAGTACGCCGAGGCGTCGGCGCTGCCCATGAGGCCAAAGCGCACCTTGACGGTGGTGATCTGGTTGGGCCGGGAAACCAATTGAATCTTCACGTTGGTGTCCGGGGGCGCCACCGCCTCAATATGGGATTCCACCGGGTTATAATCCTGAGTGGTAATTTTCAATTGCAGGTCCTTGCTGGCTGCCAGGGTGGCGTTCCAGACTTCCTGCATGGGCCGGGGATAGTCCTTCTCCATGGTGCCTTCGACCCATTTATAACTGCCGATGGCGGCCATACCGCCCAGGCCCAGGAGCAGGGTTTCCACGCAGCCGGCGGTGAGCAGCAAAGCCGCCAGCAATATCCCCAGTTTGGTGCGCCAGATCTTCAGCCTCATTCCTGACCTCCTTTTCATAACCGGCTTTCTTCCCTTTTATGCCATCCTTCTTTGCCTGTGTCAATTATTTTAGTGGCCGCCGCCCAGCGCCTGCTGGCCGTAATCGCAATAGGGCAGCAAGGGGCAACGGGGGCATTGAGGGTCCCTGGCGGTGCAGATGGCCCGGCCGTGCCAGATGAGCTGCAGGGAAAACCTGGTCCAGCGCTCCTTAGGCACCAGGGGCATCAGGTCGAACTCGATCTTTACCGGGTCCTTGGCCCGGGTGAGTCCCAGGCGCTGGGAGACCCGGCCGCAGTGGGTGTCCACCACGATGCCGGGGATGCCGAAGGCATTGCCCAGGATAACGTTGGCGGTCTTGCGGCCGATGCCCGGGAGCTTAACCAGCTCCTCCAGGGAGGCCGGCACCTGGCCGCGGTGTTGCTCCACCAGGGCCTGGCCCAGGCCCTTGAGGCTCTTGGCCTTGTTGTGGTAAAACCCGGTCTGGTAGATGGCCCGCTCCAGTTCCTCCAAAGGGGCGCGGCCATAATCGGCGGCGCTGGGATACTTGGCAAAAATCGCCGGGGTCACCCGGTTCACCCGCGCATCGGTGCATTGGGCGCTGAGGATGGTGGCCACCAACAGCTCCAGGGGGTTGCGGAAATCCAGGGTAACGCGCACCCGGGGATAATGCTCATCCAGAAGCTGAAGAATCGGGCCGATTTTTGCCGCAGGCTCCATGAAAACTCCGGTTTTCGGTTTTCTGTCTTCGCTTGGACCACGGGGAAAAACTTATGCCTGTTCAGTTAACCACGATCCCTGGCTCTGTCATCAATCGGGAAGAAAGTTTTTGTTTTTTCGTATTTTTGTATTTTTTTAAGGGGACGTCCGGCGCACCAAAAAAGGCGGCAGCTTATTTACATCCGTGAGGCGCTACTAACGGCATAGTCTTTACGGAAAACGGAAGACGGAAAACTATCTTTTCAGGCGGGCCGCCAGATGCCGGGTCAGTTCCTGAAACTCCGGAATCTTCAGGCGCGACACCAGGAGCACATAGATACCCCCTCCCAGCAGGATATCCGCCAGGAGGCTCAACAGGCGCCCCGGCAAACCGCTTCCCAGCCAGACGATCAGCAACGGGTAGGCCAAGAAGACCGCCAGGCCCATCACCAGGGCGGCGCCCCCCGTCTTGGCCAGGGTGCGCAGGAGATAGCCCGCCCGAAACCCCCCCAGCTTCCGGTAAAGCATCAGCGCCAGGAAAAAGAAGTTGAGGATCATGCTCAGGGAGGTGGACAGGGCAATGGCCCGGTGTTGCAACGGGCCCAGGGTGAGGTTGATGAACCCCAGGTTGGCCGCCACCGTCAGGAAAGAGCCCAGCACCGGGATCCGGGTATCGTTCAAGGCATAGAAGGCCGGCACCATGATCTTCACCCCGGCAAAGGCCGTGAGGCCCACGGCATACAGGGCCAGGGCCGCGGCGGTCTGTCGGGTGTCCCAGGCGGTGAAATGGCCGTGCTGGAAAATCAGGGCGATGATGGGTTGGGCCAGGAAGATCAGGCCGCAGGCCGCGGGCAGGGTGACCAGCAAGGCCAGGGAGAGGGAGGATTCCATGGCCCCTTTTAAGGCGCCCAGATCCCGGAGGGCCGCGTGCCGGGAGACCACCGGGAGGGTGGCTACCATCAGGGCCACCCCGAAGAGCCCCCCGGGCAGGTGAAAGAGGCGGTAGGCGTAATTGAGCCAGGAGACGCTCCCCTGGACGCAACTGGAGGCGTAAAAGGTGTTGATGAAGATGTTGATCTGGGTGGCGGAGAGTCCCACCACCGCGGGCAGCACCAGCTTACCGATGCGCCGCAGCCCCTCATCCCGCCAATCCAGGACCCATTGCAGCCGAAAACCTTCCCGCCACAACAGGGGCAGTTGCACCAGCAACTGCAGCAGGCCGCCAACGAGGGCCCCCCAGGCCATGCCCACAATGGGGTTGAGGCCCAGACTTGGAATTAGCAGGCTCAGAGCCACCCCGGCCACTACGGAGCCCAGGTTGAAAAAACTGGAGGCCAACGCCGGGATGAAAAATTTGCCCCGGGTGTTGAGGATGCCCATGACCAGGGCAGCCAAAGAAACCAGCAGCAGAAAAGGAAACATGATCCGGGTCATCAGGATGGTGAGGTCCGACTTTCCGGGGACCAGGCGGAAATCCGGGGCCATTAGATTCACCAGGTGGGGGGAGAAGAACATGCCCAGGAGGATCAGACTCCCCACCAGCAATGAGGAGCACATGATGACGTTGTTGGCCAGGCGCCAGGTCCGGGCGGCCTCCGACTTTTGGTCGTAGTCGGTGAACACCGTGACGAAGGCGGCGCTCAGGGCCCCTTCGGCAAAGAGGTCCCGCAGCAGATTGGGGATGCGAAAGGCCACCACAAAGGCGTCGTAGGCGTAGCCGGCCCCGAACATGCCGGCGAATACCTGCTCCCGCACCAGGCCCAGGATACGGCTGGCCAGGACCGCCAGGCTCACGGTTCCCGCGGCCCGGGCGATTTTCCCGGTTTGGCTGGGTTCGCTGGCTGAATCCTGACTCAACGGCAAAACCTCAATTAAAAAACCTTAAATGAGCCTTTGGCAGGGGCCCAGGGCGGCGCCCCCGGTGGGGGGCGACCCTGGCCCCCGCTAAATAACTCCCCTTACCGACCACCGCGGCATACGGCGCTTTCTTTAATTAACATGGATGACTTGCGGGTAAAAAGGGGAAAGGCCGCGGGCGCCAATATTTTTCCGGACAGCCGCGGCGAGCGCCCCCCTAGCCGTTGTCGGCCTTCCTGGCAGCCGTGGGGGTAGAGGGCTTCTTCTTGGAGGTGGCGGTTTTGGTTCCTTTGACGCCCGGGGCTTTGCGGATTTTGGGCTTGGGGGCCGGCCTGGGCCTGGGGGTCATCGTATTTCTGGCCAACTCGGCGGAGGGAGTCCCGGGGTGCAGCAGGGCATAGCCCGGCTGATCCCCGGAGGCCGTGCCCTTGATAGGAGGCTCTTCCACCCGGGGGCTCAACTTGCCCGGCCAGCCCTCGGCCCACACCGTCCCCAGAAATCCCGCCAGCTTCAGATCTTGATGCCGCTCATCAAAAGATTGGGCCAGGGCCAAGACCAACCCCAATCCCACGCCGGCGCCCGCCAGCAAGCCCAGCCAACCGAGGCGCCGCCAGGAGCGGCCCCGCCGCAGCGCGCCAGCTCTACGCCCGCATAAGGTGGAAATGAGGGCATACATGCCGTAGGCCCAGAGGATGAAGAGCAACGCCGAGAGCACCAATTCTCCTTAATGAGCGTAATACAAAGATAACCATTCTGGTTTTTTGAAGTCAACTCTTTTTCGCGGCCCTTGCCGGAAAAGGGTTTAATACCTGTCATTTTATTGACATAAAGCCGGTTTTGGGGTAATGAATCTTAACCCTTGAAGATTATTTATAAAACCCGATAAAGCCCCATCCTGGTGATCGACGGCGCCCCGGACCTCCGCCCATCTCTAAGGGAAATCCTGGAAGGCGAGGGCTACCGCGGTCTCGCCGCGGCAGGCGCGCCAGGCTGGCGGCTCACCTCTAAGGAGACTGCCTCATGGCCGAAACCCCAATTACCCCAAAAACCAAAACCCCCGCCTCCAGCCGTCAAGCCATCCTGGCCTTCCATTTCGCCGACCGGATCAAGGCGGAAATCCTCCTCGCCTCCCGGCTCCTGGACCGCGTCGCCCAAATGCAGGGACTGGAGGGCGAAGGTGCCGGCCAACTGTTTCTCGAGTTTCTCCAGGGCCTGGAGATGGAGATCAACCTGGCCCAGGCGCAGATTAACGAACCGGAGATGGTGCGGGTGAGCACGGTGATGCGCGGGCTGTTGGGGATGGCGGATTCCCGCATGTTCCAGGAGATGCAGGCCCACTTCACCTGGATGATCAGCGTCATGGCCACCTTCGCCCAGCGGGCCATGGAATACCTGATCAGGGAGAAGTTGCTCTAAAGCGGCATTCCTCTCTTTTGCAGAAGGTCTCGCAGTTTAGGAAGGTTTCCGGACGCATCATAGGGCAGATCGAATAATCCAGCCCCTTCGCAAACCTCCAGTTCGCTTCGGCGCGCCTCCAAGAGGGCGCTGGAGACCGCCAGCACTTCAAGATCACTGGTGTTGGCAATCCAGGCAACCCTGACGCGCTCCGGAGTCCAAAGCCCTATCGTTTTGAAGGCGGCCTCCAGGGCTCCCTGGTCTGACGCAAAGGCCAGAGGAATGCGCCCCTTTTCCGGGGCTGCCGCGGTCACACAGTTCATCGCGGTCGCCTCGAAATCAATTTTCTCCACAGCTCTGCGAGTGGTGTAGTCCGCCAGCCCGATCCCGGTGGCGTTGCCGCTGGTGGTCTCTGACAAGTCACGGACGATGATGCGGGTGATCTTGGGGGTTTCGCACTCCTTCTCATAGATGTTCATAATCCGGCCCACTACCTTGGTATCCATGCCCGCGCCGGAGATCTCTTTGCCGATCTCGTCTATCAGCAGGATATCCAATGCTTCGAAAGGCAGCTTTGGTTTGAAAAGCTTCGATTCCTGCAGAAGAGCCGGCTCTCTGGCGAATACTTCGTCGGGCCGCAGGGCCTCGACCCTGCGGAGCTGGTTCAAGTGGCCTTCGAGCAGCGCCACCGCGCCGAGGATTTTTAAATTCTTGAACAGAGAAGCGGCGATCAGGTGAATGGCCTTGAGGTAGCTAATGTTGACGGCCAGCTTATGCATAGTTTCGGCCCCGAGCTGCCTGCCGAATCCCACCACTGCCATCTTCAGAATTCCGGACTCCGTTTCCCCCAGGTATTCCGTATGTTCCTTTACACGATTGACGATTAGGATATGATCGGCATTTACGGCAGCTCGGTCGGCATAGACCGGGACCGAGTCGAGCACCCGGTCAATCTCGACCAGGTCAAACCCCGAATAAATCGGCGCGCCCAAATTTGCTTCCGTAATGCCCAGGTGTCGCAGAACCTCCATTTGCCCCTCAGCATCTCCCCGGCCATGACTGCCCATGGCCGGGTAGAGAAAGGGTTCGCCGCCGCGTTCCTTCACTGCTTCAATTAAGGTTCGGAGCACCGCGTTCATTGATTCGATGCCGCGGCTGCCGGCCGTGATCAAGACCTTCTCACCCCTCCGAATAGCGGCCAGGAGGTCCGAGCGCTCCAGTTCTTTCCTTACCAAAGTGCGGGGATCGGCGAACCTCGTTTTTTCGAATTTTTGTCGAACCAAACCGAATTTTGGGAACTCCATTACCGGGTCACCTCAGCCAATTATCCGGATTGTTCCAAAGATCTAAAATCACCCCTGCCGCCCGCGTTCCTGAAGGCGAAAAGCCAAACGCCCCCGGGACCCTTGGGCGTATCAATTCACGCCGATCAGCCTTTTAGCCAATTGCACCGCTTCGGCGGCATCCTTGCCATACCCGTCGGCGCCGATCTTGGTGGCGAATTTGGCGTCCACCGGAGCGCCGCCCACCATAATCTTGACACTGCCCCGCAATCCTCTTTCCTGGAATGCCGCGATCACCCGCTGCATCTCGGGCATAGTGGTGGTGAGCAGGGCGGACAGCCCCAGCACCTCCGGCTTGATCTCGATCACCTGCTCGACGAGTTTTTCCGCGCTCAGATCCACCCCAAGGTCAATTACCTGGAAGCCCGCGCCTTCGAGCATCATAATTACCAAATTTTTCCCGATATCATGGAGATCACCTTTTACCGTGCACATAACCACAGTCCCCTTGGGCTTGGAGGCTTCCCCCTTGAGCAGAGGCTGGATGACTGCCAGGCCCTTCTTCATGGTGGCCGCGGCCACGAGCATCTCCGGAACATAGATCTCCCCGGTCCCGAATTTTCTCCCCACAATATCCATGGCCTCGATCAGGCCTTCGTTAATTATGCTGTTCAGGTCGATTTGGTCCTTAACCGCCGTTTCCACCAGGCCGACGATCTCCTTGTGTTTGCCAGCCACCACGGCCTCTTTGATCTGCTCTATGCTCCGGTTCATTACCTGCTCCTCCAGCAATGTTTTCCGTAGTTGCTCAGTAGCCCGAGATCCTTGGGTTCAGCGCTTGATGGGGTAGCCCCCATATTTTAGCGCCGCTTCACGCATCGCCATGAAATTGTCGAAATTGGCCCATTCGGGGACTGAATTTCCCGACCCCACACAATACCCGCCCCCCGGGGCGACCTGGGCGATAAGATTCTTCACGTATTGTTCCACCTCGGCGGGGGCGCCGCTCCTCAAGAGTTCATTGGGGACATTTCCCACCAGGGTGAGGCGATCGCCATACATCTCCTTGACTTCGACAATGTCCATACAGGTTGGATCGATGGGCTGCAAAACGTCGAGGCCCATCTGGATGAGGTCCTCCATTAAAGGCATCACGTCCCCGTCGGTGTGCATAAAAAATAGGAGATCCTTCTGGTGACAGCGCGCCGCCATTTCCCGATACCAGGGGAAAACATGGTCGCCGAAGGCCTGGGGAGAGATCATGGGGCCGTTGCCGAACGCCAGGTCGTCCACCACCCATACGGCTCCGACATAAGGCATCTTGAGGATGGCTTCGAGCCCCTGGAACTGGATTTCCGCGACCTTGCTGAACACATCCGCCACCAGTTGTTCATCCATGATGAGGGACATGGCGAAATGATTGAATCCCATGAGCATCCAGGTAAGCGTGAAGATCTTGCCGGAGACGGCAATGACCTTCATGCCGTCGGGCAGCAGGTCCTTCACCTGATGGAACTTGGAAAAATCGAGCTGCGAGGCCAGCTCCCAGGGAAATTTCTCGAAGTCCTCCCGGGTTTTGATGAAGCTCGTGTACTCCAGGTTCCAGGCCTTATCATCTTTACTATCCGGGGAGTCCTTGAGCATGGTCTCCCGGATGACCCGGGAAATGGAAGACTCCTGCGTCACCTTCCCGGGACTCATCATCCCCACGGTTATGGGGATGAAATCGTAGCCGGCCCTGGCCCAGAATTCCACCTGCGACCCCAGGTCGTCCTGGGTCACTTGACGACCGAGAAACTTGCCCTGTATGGGATATTCGATGAGCACTTCACAAAGGGGGACTCTATCCGGCTCCTCGTGCCGCACCGTTTTTCTGAGGCGCTCGAAATCGGGTTGCAAATTCATCAGGCGCTCCTCGATTAAGGAATAACATCACTTTCTAGGGGATAATCCGTCCTTAGGATACGCCAAGGTAGGCCTTGCGAACCCCGTCATGGGACAGCAGCTCGTCACCTGTCCCTTCAAGAACAATTCGACCCGTCTGGAGCACATAGGCGCGATCCGCGACTTCCAATGCTTCGTAGACATTCTGTTCAATGAGTAGCACCGTCAAGCCTTCCGACCGCAAGCGCAAAATCACCTCAAAAACCTCGTCAACCAACTTCGGCATGAGGCCCAGAGAGGGCTCGTCGAGTATAAGCAGCTTAGGCCGGGACATCAATCCTCTGGCTATGGCAAGCATCTGCTGCTCTCCGCCTGAGAGGGTCTCTGACTTCTGAAATTGACGCTCCTGTAAGCGGGGAAACATTTTGAACACCTGATCTAGCGTAGCTTCTATTTCTTTCTGCTCGTGGCGCGTGTAGGCTCCCAGCAATAGATTGTCAAGAACGTTCATTTTGCCAAAGACCAGGCGCCCTTCTGGCACATGCGACATACCCCTGGTAACAATGTCATAAGGATGCAGGGCGGTGATATCCTCTCCAATAAATTCTATGGTCCCCTCAATTGGGTGCAGCAGTCCAGAGATTGCCTTGAGCAACGTCGTTTTCCCAGCTCCATTCGAACCGATTACCGAGACGATCTCCCCCTCATTCACCTTGAGGTTTATCCCTCGCAGTGCCGGGACTTCATCATACCTCACCTCAAGGTCAGCGACCCTTAGCATGATACTTCACCCCCAGATAGGCCTCAATGACCGCTGGATCGTTAAGAACCGTTTCTGGCACGCCTTGGGCGATGAGCCGGCCTCCGTCAAGCACATAGATCCATTCCGCGATGGGAATAAGCGCCTCCAACACGTGTTCCACCATAAATAGGGTGATCTTCTGTTCTTTTTGCAAATTGCGCAGCAAATCAAGCGCCTCGTGAATCTCCGAGGAATTCAGACCAGCCATAGTTTCATCGAGCATCAGCAGCTTGGGTTGCAACCCCAGAGTCATAGCCACCTCAAGACGTTTCTTATCTGCTATGGTCAGGCTCCTGGCGGGTAGGAGTGCCTTCGCTTCCAGGCGCGTCAAGCTAAGGATTTCCTCCGCCCGCCGACGGGCTTCGCTTACTCTGGATGTCTTGGCAAAGACCCCCACCATGACGTTTTCCACCACACTCATATCCATCAGCACCTTGACTACCTGAAAGGTTCTGACGAGCCCGGTATGAGGTACCCGGTATGAGGGAAGTTTGGTGATTTCCTGCCCGGCAAACTTTATCGTTCCGGCAGTAGGTCTGTAGAAACCGCTGATACAGTTAAAGATGGTAGTCTTGCCGGCCCCGTTCGGGCCGATAAGACCAACCACCTGTCCCTCGCCGATTTCCAAGCTCACATCCTGGCAGGCGATCAGGCCTCCGAAACGCTTGGTTAATCCCTTCACTTCGAGTAAGCTGGTCACGGTTTTCCCTGCTGGGCCTTGATCGACAGACCTGTGGGCCCGGGGCGGCGCCGAAAGTTCCGCAGCCTCTGCAACCATCCCATAACGCCGTTAGGTTGATAGATAACTATAATGATAATCAATAAACCGTAAATCATCAGGTCCACGCCTCGTCCTGTGCCTCCTAGCCAGGCCCGGGCATACTCTGAAATGGGGATGAGGATTAAAGCGCCAACCAGAGGTCCAAACAAATAAACGGCTCCTCCCAGGGTAGCCACCAGCACGATAATGGTGGACATGTTGATATTCAGAATGCTGGCTGGATCAATATAAAGAACATATTGTGCGTAAAAAGTGCCCGCCAAAGCTGCAAAGAAAGCACTGACGCCTAATGCCAAAGATTTGTAACGGGCTATGTGAACCCCTAGTCGTTTCGCTGAATCTTCGTCGTTGGCGATGGCACGAAAATAGAAACCGGGCTTCGTTCGAATCATCCAGTAGGTGACCAATACGCTCAAGGCATACAGGCCCAGGATGATATAGTAATATGGCAGCTTGCTGGAAAATTGGAAATAGCCCCATCCCGACTTGAGTGGCAAACTCAACCCATTAGCGCCGCCTACCAAGCTCCAATTGGAAAAGAGGATTTGCACAACCTGCTGAAGCGCAATGGTCGCAATCGCAAAGTAATGACCCCTCAATTTTGATAGTGGATAACCGATCAAAACGGCAAACATGGCGCTGATGAGCCCACCCGCGAACAGCCCGAGCCACGGTGATAGTCCAGTATCAAGAAACAGTAAAGTTGAAGTATATGCTCCAAAGCCGAAGAAGGCGATATGCCCGAACGAGATCATGCCGGCATATCCCCCCGCCAGGCTCCAAGCTTGCCCGAGAAGGGCGTACATGAAAACTAAAATCAATACGTGCTGGAAATGGTGATTGTCATACACCAAAGGGAGAATGCAGAAGAGGAGGGCCGCCGCCGGCATCCAAAGGTGGTCAATCTTAACCTTTGATTTATTCCGCCCGTGTCCGCCTAAGGTTGGCTGCCGTTGATTCACTATCTTGGTCACCATCCAAACAGACCTTTCGGCCGAATAGAAACCACACCCAGGTAGATTATGAAGATGACGGCATACTTGTATTGAGGTCCCAGATATAGGCCTCCAAGATGCTCTGCAAGGCCGATCATCAGGCCTCCTAAGAACGACCCCGGAACACTGCCAAATCCCCCCAGGGCAACTATGGCGAAGGCCAGTAGGCCAAACATGTCACCCACACTCGGAAAGACGTAGTAAAAATTACACAACAGAGATCCAGCCACGCCCAACAGAGCTAGCGCGACACCGAAGGTAATGCCAAACACGCGCTCCGTATTGATCCCCATCAGCGCGGCCGCTTCCTTACTAATTGAGGTTGCCTGCACGGCGCGGCCCAGACGGGTTTTTTTTAACCACCAGTACGTCCCTGCGAAAACGACAACGCTGGTTAGAGCAGCAACGACTTTTGCCTCGCTGACCACAAATAATGGAAAACGCCAGGTACCTGAAATCAGGGTGCCGCGCAGTTGCTGATAGTCGGGACTCCAAAGAAAGACCGCCAAATTAACCAGGAAGATGGCGATTCCGAAGGTTACGAGCAGTTGTGCCAATATAGGTCCCGTCAGGACCTTCCTTACCGTAGTGCTATACGTGCCCCAGCCAACGAAAAACATAATCAGTGCGACCAATGGTAGCGACACGAGGGGGTCAATTCCCCACAGTTTGGCCGCCCAAAAGGTAAGGAACATAGCCAGCATTAAAAAGGCCCCGTGCGCGAAGTTGATGATGTTCATTACACCCCAAATCAACGTCATGCCCACGGCGATCAGAGCGTATATTGATCCCATCAGCAATCCGTCGACCACCATTTGCAGAAGCTGGTTTTCCATGCTCTACTCCGCGCACCTGCTAAGAGTTCAAAGGGGGCCTGCCTGTGGGCAAGCCCCCCGACCTCTGCTACTTGCCCCAGCCGGGAAAAGGCCACACAATCTTCATCGTGGCGACGTTTGGAGGCCAGACCGTTTGGAATTCCCCATTGACCATCTGTTGCAAAACTAAAGAGGCGTATTTATTCTGTTGGTTCTGGTCAAACTGAATTCCTTTCCAGGGCATAATGCCTGCACTCATGTTTGTTTCCGTCAGCGCCTTTTGAATGGCATCCGGGTTCGTGGAGCCGGCCCGGTTGATCGCATCCGCCAAAACAAACGGCGCGTTGAAACTGCGTACTGCATTTTCGGTTAGGTCGTGACCAAACTTCTTGCGGTAAAGATCGTTGACCTGTTTAATCGCCGGAATGGTTTTTGCCATAGCAAGATTGAATTCAGACAGCACCACGAAATAATCTGCATCGGGGCCTACTGTTTTCAAATATGACCTATCCGTATGCCCCGTCCATGACATAAGGGCCGGTGGAGTGAAGTTATGCAGTTTGAAAGCTTCCGTGTAAAGTATTTCATCCGAAACATAGGAATTTTCCATCACGACGTCCGGGTGTGCATCCATGATGCGGGCCACTTCGCTGGAGACGTCCGTGGTGCTGTGAGAATAGGGCACATCTGCTACAATTTCGTACCCGTATTTCTTGGCGCAAATCTTCTCTTGCTCGGCAACGCTAGAACCCCACTCTGAGTTCTCGTATACCAGGGCGATCCGATTGATAGAATGCCCTTGCTTTCTCATGCCCTCCAAGAATTCGAATTGGTCCTGGGCACCTATGGTGACGTTGGGGTTAGCGCGGAAAAAATAATGAAAGCCCCGTTCGGTCAACGCGGTAGAAGTCGAGTCCGAACACACCATGGGTATATGCATGCGCTCGGTTACCTGGCTCACCGTTTTGGTTACGGAACTTTGATAAGCGCCGACCATGGCCACAACTCCATTGTTGGAGATAAGGTACTCTGCTGCGCTAATCCCCGTTTGGGGAGACCCCTGGGAGTCTGAAAATACAGCCTCTAACTTTGCCCCACCCAGGGAAGGAATCCCAGCAGTTTTTGCAAAGGGAATATCTATGTCATAGCTATTATTAATGATATCGAGTGCCAGTTCCACCCCCGATTTACACTCCTGTCCCGTCGAGGCTACATCCCCGGTCAAGGGGTAAACGGCGCCGATCTTAATGACCCCAGCGGCAAGGCTTGTCCCAGGGAGAATAACCGCCATGGCAAGAACCAGTATCCCTAGGCCTACGTATTTGCGAACCATTTTTCTTTCCTCCCTTCATTCTCATCCAAACTAATTAATTTGTTTGGAAACCCCTCTCCGCCAAAACCTCACTCCCTTTCAGAATACCACGGGAGGTAGATAGTTAGAGGGGGGCAATGAGCGTCCCCGGCGAAAATCTACTTTTTTCTTGCTCCGCCGCACCGTGGGCATTTAACGTTTACCTTGCCCAGCCAAGTTTCACATAGCTGCCTCCTTTATCTTTAAATTTCATTGTTGGCGCGGCCGGCTGCTGCCCCCGCCCAGGTCGAAAGGGAATTCCACGACCATTTCGGTCCCGGTACTCTGCTCGATATTCCGGGCAACATCGTAAAGATGTTCAACCACCTTCCTTTCAGCGCCTTCGGCGTCGCCGGCCCTGATCAACTTGAGTATTTGCTTATGGAACGCCAGGGCATTTTGCATGGCCATGGGCAGCAGAGAGACCTCTTTGATAAAATTACCCAGGAGGTCGGTTACGGTCCCCAGCAACTGCAGTAAAACCTGGTTGCCGCTGGCCTTGGCCAGAGTGGTGTGGAACAGGACGTCCTGGGCAATAAAGGCTTTGATGTTGCCCTTCCGGAGAGCCTCTTTTTGTTTTTTCAGGTTGACTTCCAGTTCCGCGATCACCTTCGGGTCAGCCCGCATCACCGCCAGGCGCACGGTGGCCCTTTCGATGATTACCCGGGCTTCCAGAAAATCCCGCACCGTCGTCGCCTGCAGGAGCAAATGGTCCGAAAGCGAGGCCAGATACCCGGTGGCGCTGGTGATATTGACCACGGTCCCCACACCCTGCCTGGCGCTCAGCAGACCCATGACGATCAGCTTATTGATGGCTTCCCGGATGGTATTGCGGCTAACCCCGAACTGCAGGGCCATTTTGTCTTGCGACGGGAGCTTATCGCCGTGTTTCAACTGGCCGGACATGATCCTGTCGTAGAGAGCCTTGAAGGCTTCGTCGGCCGCGCTCATGCGTCTCAGACTGGTCATTTCCATGGATTTATCTCTCTGCTCGGGTTTCCCCCCTCCAAACCTGGCCCTGGCCGCCGGCAACCGTTCCCGCGGCAGGACCCCGCCCCCCCTGGCAGGATGCCGCATCCATCCCGGCCACCCCGGAACCCCCTCTGCCCTTTATTTGCCGGCCCCTGGCGGTAGTGGCTTTGGCCGGGCAAGCCCTGGAGGGAATCCCATGGTACTATCATTCTACGACTTCCCCCCTTTGTCAAGGAATAACTCCAATCTAATATTTAAAAATTCTCATTATTTCACAATGATATACCTTATAAAATATTTTCTTGACTTGCATGATAGCATGATTATATCATTGAATCATTCTACCTTTAAGCGGCCCTGACCGGCCGGAGGGAAAAAATATGAGTTCTGTCGATAAATCAACAAGGATGCGGGCTATCTACGCCGGCGGCGCAGGCCAAATCTTGGAATGGTTTGATTACGGGGTCTACGGTACGCTGGCTCCCATCATCTCCACGATCTTCTTCCCGGTTAAAGATCGGGTCGTGAGCATCCTGCTCACCTTCCTGGTATTCGGCTTTGGTTTCGTCATGCGGCCGGTAGGCGCCATCGTCTTCGGGCACATCGGCGACAAATATGGCCGCAAGATTGCCCTGGCCTGGACCATCTATATCATGGCCGCGGCAACCTTCTGCATCGGCTTTATCCCGTCGTATGCCGCTATAGGCCTGGCTGCCCCGATATTATTGACTGCCTGCCGGCTGATCCAGGGTTTTTCCACCGGGGGCGAATGGGGTGGGTCAACTGCCTTCTTAGTTGAGTATGCGACGGAAAATAATCGTGGGTTTTATGGCAGTTTCCAGCAGAATCTCGCGGTAGTCGGGATGACCATCGGTTCTTTGGTAGGTTTTTTCCTGACTCACTATTTAGCCAAAGATGCCTTATACTCCTGGGGTTGGCGGATTCCCTTCATTTTTGGCATCGTCCTGGGCTATGTAGGTTGGTTTATCCGGAGAAAGATTAAGGATACCCCCTCCTATGTAAAAGTGGAAGAAGCGCATCAAGTACAGAGAAATCCCCTGATGGCCTCGCTTAAAAGTAATCTCAGCGGGATCCTCAAAGCTATGGGCATGTCGCTGGGCTGGAACGCCGCCTTTTATATCTTGTTGACCTTCATGTCCACCTATATCAATACGATCTTAAAACTCCCGTTGAGTCTCTGCCTGTTGGCTAGCTTTTTTTCCAGCGTTTTGCTCATTGTGCTTATGCCGATTATGGGTCACCTATCCGATAGGATCGGCAGGAAACCCGTTCTGATCACTGCTTGCCTGGGCTTCATAATCTTCACCTACCCATTATTTGTATTTATCGGAGATGGCAGTTTTATCAAGGTCTTGCTGGCGGAATTCGTACTGGCTCTCTTTGTTTCCATGTTCTCCGGGACTGCCGTTGCCTTTATCGCGGAAATCTTCACGACTCAGGTTCGGATCTCATCTCTGGTGGGGTACAACATCTGCGCGGCCTTGGGGGGTGGCATGGGGCCATTCTTTGCCACCTATCTTATTAGAGTAACCGGCAATAACTCATCCCCGGCCTTCTATCTTATCGGGATGATTATCATTGCGCTGATTTCCATTTCCTTATTGCCGGAGTCTTATAATAAACCGCTCAAATAGGCAGCGGCGACCGCGGTCATCAAGAACAGGCGCCGCCGGGTGGTCACTCCCGGGGCACCAGCCGGTAAACCTCCAGAAGCGGCAGCCCCTGGGCTGCCGCCATCTGGCGGCAGGCCTCGTACTCCGGCAGCAGCCGGCGCTGGCCGCCGTACTCCATGATCTTCACCGTTAGCGGGCCGTAGGGGGTGTCCACGGTCTCCTGCCAGCGCCTGGCCGCCACCCGCTCCACCTCCGAGACCCGCACCCCCAGGGTGGTGGACTCGGTGAATAACTGCTCCAGCAGGGCCTCCCGGGCCGCCAGCGGGCCGATCACCGTGAGGCCCACCCCGGGACGGCCCTTCTTCATCTGCAATGGACTCAAGGCCACGTCCAGGGCCCCGGCCTTGATGAGCCCGGCCAGCAAGGGCTCGTAGAGCTCCGGGTTCATGTCGTCTATGTGGGTCTCCAGGACCAGCACCCGCTCCCGCCGGCCGGCGGCCGGGGTCAAGGGGGTCCCCAGATAAATGCGCAGCAAATTAGGATGCCCCGGCAGTTCCCGGCTGCCGGCGCCGTAGCCCACCCGTTCCAGACGCATGGGCGGGCAGGGCTCGAAGACCGCCCCCAGTCCCTGGAGAATCACCGCGCCGGTGGGGGTCACCAGCTCCCCGGGCAGATCGGTGCCGTAAACCGGCAATCCCCTCAACAATTCCAGGGTGGCGGGGGCCGGGTTGGGCAGCAGGCCATGGCTCCCGGCGATCATCCCGCAGCCCATGGGCAGGGAGCTGCAAAAGACCCGGGTGATCCCCAATTTCTCCACCCCGTAAGCCGCGCCCACGATGTCCAGGAGGGTATCAAGCGCCCCCAGTTCGTGGAAGTGCACCTCCTCCAGGGGCTGGCCGTGAATCCGGGCCTCCACCTCCCCCAGGAGGCGAAACATGGCGAGGCTGCGTTCCTTTACCCCGGGAGCCAGGGGGCTGCCGGCGATCAGGGCGCGGATCTCCCGGTAGCTCCGGGTGGGCTGGGGGTGGCGAGACCGGAAGTCCACCTGGAGCTGCACCCCGCTGAGATGTTCCTTGGTCCGGCGCGGCGCCGCCAGACTCACCTCGGCCAGCCCCAGCAGGTTGAGGAGTCCCTCCAGGTCCGAGACCTCAAGGCCCAGATCGATGAGGGCCCCCAGGGTCATGTCCCCGCTGATGCCGGCGAAGCAGTCGAAGAAAGCCCAGCGTTCACTGGTTGGCGCGCTCGACAAGGAGTTCCACCTCCTTTACGGTGCGGCCTTCGGTGGCGCGCACGGTAAAATGTAGGTTGCGGTACTGCATCCGTTCCCCGCCCCGGGGCAACTCGCCCAGTTGGGCGATGAGGAACCCCGCCAGGGTCTCGTAATCCCCGGAGGGCAGGCCCAATTTCAGGGATTCGTTCAAGGTCTTGATTTCGGTGCGGGCGTTGATGAGATAATGGCCCTCCCCCAACTTCCGGTAGGGGGTCACCTCCTGGTCGAACTCGCCGGTGATTTCTCCGACGATCTCTTCCAACAGGTCTTCGATGGCGACAATGCCAACCGCGCCGCCATATTCGTCCACCACCACCGCCAGGTGACTGCCCTCCCGCTGCATCTCGGTGAGCAGCCGGTCGATCTTTTTCACTTCCGGCACGTACTTCACCGTGCGAACGAAGGGCTTGATGGGGCGCTCGCCGTGCTCCTCCCCCAGGAGGTCGAAGCTGTGGAGCACGCCGACGAGGTTGTCGATGCGCCGGTGAAATACCGGCAGGCGGGAGAAGCGGGTGTCGCGGAATTCCTCCAGGGCCTGCTGGATGGTCAGGGTGTCCGGAATCGCGGTCACCCGGATGAGAGGAACCATCACCTCTTTGACGGTGTGCAGGCTGAACTGGAGGATACGGTGGATGAAGAGGCGCTCGGTACCCTTCAAGTCCACTTCCGGACCGCTCTTGGCCACCACCAGGCGCAGGTCCTCCCGGGTGATGAAGGGTATCTGGCCGGTCTTGCGGACCCCGGTGGCCAGCAAGACCGCCCGGCTGATGCCGCCGAAGATCCAGATAATGGGAGAGAATGCCCAGAAGAACAGCCACAGGGCCGGGGCCAGGCGCTCCGCCAGCAAGGTGGCCTGCTGCCGGCCCACGGATTTGGGGATGATTTCTCCCAGAATCAGGATCAGGGGGGGCAGGGCGATCATCACCGGGATTTGGGCCCCCTCGCCGAAGCGCCCCAGGAAAAAGGCGGTCACCAGGATGGTATTGGCCGCCGCCGCCAGGTAAGCGCCCAGCAGGGTGGCGGACAGGTAGTACTCCGGCCGGCCCAGGAGCTGCAGGGCCAGGTGCGCCCCCCAATGTCCCTCCTCGGCCCGGCGGTGCAGGCGGCGGCGGTTGGCGGAGACCAGGGCGATCTCCGCGGCCGCGAAGATCCCTTCCAGGAGCAGGAGCGGAATGAAGATGAGGAGGATTCCGGAATTCATGGCTCTTCCCGGCGCACCTCCATCTCCAGGATACGGGTGCCCTTCATCCGGGTCACCCGGAAGCGCAGATGGTCCAAGGCCACGCTGCCACCTTCCCGGGGCAGAGCGCCGAAGAGGTTCAGAACCAGGCCGCCGATGGTATCGAACTCCGCGGTGGGCAGCTCCAGACCCAGGGCCCCGTTGAAATCCGCCAGGGATAGGGTGGCCTTGACCCGCCAGACACCCGGGGCGATCTCCACCAGGAGTTTCTCTTCCACCTGAAACTCTTGGGGGATCTCGCCGCAGAGTTCCTCCAGCAGGTCCTCTACGCTCACCAGCCCCACCAAGGAGCCGTATTCATCCACCACCAGGGCCAGGCGCAGATGCCGGGCCTGCAACTCCGTCAGCAGATCGAAGGCTTTTTTGTTCTCCGGCACATAATAGGCCGGCCGCAAAAGATTTTCCCTAACCTCCTCCCCGCAGGGGCCCTCCACCGCCATCGCCAGGACATCCTTGGCGTGCAGGATGCCCAGGACGGCGTCAGGGCTGTCCCGATAGATGGGGATCCGGGAAAACCGGGACCGCTTGATGGCCTGGATCATTTCGGGACAGGGCATATCCAGGGGCAGGGAAAAGATATCGGGGCGGGGAACCATGATCTGCCCCACCCGCAGTTCGCCGAAGCTCAGGAGGTTCTGGATAAAATCCCGCTCCACCTCGGCAATCAGGCCCCGGAGATGGCTCTCTTCCACCATGCGGACGAAGTCTTCCTGGCGCACCGCGGGCACCTCGAGCTCCGGGCGAAACCCCAGGGTGGCCAGAATACCCCGGCTGATCTGCAACAATACCAGGCGCAAGGGAGTAACCACCAGGATGGCGGGCTTCACCAGGAGGGCCAGCCAGGGGGCCAGACGAGTAGCATGGGTCAGGGCCAGGGACTTGGGAATCAGTTCCGCCACCAGGAGAAAGGCGGGGGCCAGCAGGCCCAGGGCCAGCCATTTCCCCTGGGGCCCCCAGAGGTGCAGGGCCAGGGAGGTGGCGATAATGGAAGCCAGGATGTTGATCGTCTCCACCCCCATGAGCACCGTCACCAGGAGGCGCCGGGGCCGGGCCAGGAGGGCCTCCACCCGCTCCCCCCGGACCCGGTTCTTCTCCCGGAGACGCAGGCGGTCCAAGGGAGTCAGCGCAAAGAGGGCGGTTTCGCTGGCGGCAAACAAGGCGCACAACAGCGCCATGGCGCCCAGGGCGAGATAACTTGGGAGATGGGGATTTGACGAGAGTGAATCCAAATTTGGTTGAGGCCTTCAGCTGTCAACTGGCAGCAGTCAGCAAAAACTTTGATTTATAGAGGGCTTGTCCCTGGTGGAGATAAGATAGTGCAGCGGCGTGAAAAATCAAGCCAGGATCATTCTTCCCCCCAGCCCCAAAAGGAAGCGAGGCTTTCCGGCAAGGGAACCTCGAAGGCGGCCATGACCCGGCGATTATCCGTCAGCTTCTCTCTCAAACCACCGGCAGCCGGGCCGGCGGCCTTACTCTGACCTTGCTGGCCACGGGCTTCTTCTCTTCCCGAAAAGGCGAGCGGACCATGGCCTCGCCCAGGACCTGATCCACGTCGGTCACCGCTACGAACTTGAGGCGCCGCTTGATGTTGCGCGGAATCTCCGCCAGGTCCTTTTTATTGGCCGCGGGGATGATGACCTTTTTGACCCTGGCCCGGAGCGCGGCAATGGCCTTCTCTTTCAGGCCGCCGATGGGCAGGACCTTGCCCCGCAAAGTGATCTCCCCAGTCATGGCCACATCCCGGCGCACCGGAATCTTAGTCAGGGCGGAGATTAAGGCAGTGGCCATGGTGACCCCGGCGGAGGGGCCATCCTTGGGGGTAGCCCCGGCGGGCACATGGATATGAATATCCAGCTTTTCATAGAAATCCGGGGGCAGTTGCAGGAGATCCGCCCGGGAGCGGGCATAGCTCAAGGCCGCCTGGCCCGACTCCTTCATAACGTCGCCCAACTGCCCGGTGAGGAGCAATTGGCCCTTGCCCTTCATGAGGGAGGCCTCCACCGCCAGGGTCTCGCCCCCCACCTGGGTCCAGGCCAAGCCGGTGGCCACCCCCACCTCGTCCTTCTCCACCTCCCCTTCCGGCAGGAACTTGGGCGGCCCCAGGTAGCGGTGCAGGTTGCCCCGGGTAATGGCAAAGGGGGCTTCCTCACCTTCGGCCAGGCGCCGGGCCACCTTGCGGCACAGGGCGCCGATCTCCCGCTCCAGGTTCCGCAGACCAGCCTCCAGAGTGTAGTGCAAAATGATCCTTTTCAGGACCTCCGGGGGGATGGTGAGATCTTTGGGGCGCAAGCCGTTTTCCCGGAGTTGCCGGGGCATCAGGTGACGCCGGACGATCTCCAGCTTCTCGTCCTCGGTGTAGCCCGGCAGGCGGATGATTTCCATGCGGTCCCGCAGGGCCGAAGGAATGGGGTCCACCAGGTTGGCGGTAGTGATGAACATCACCCTGGACAAGTCGAAGGGCACGTTGAGATAGTGGTCGCTGAAGGAATGGTTTTGCTCCGGGTCCAGGGCCTCCAGCAAGGCGGCGGAGGGGTCGCCCCGAAAGTCCATGCCGAGCTTGTCCACTTCGTCCAGGAGGAAGACGGGATTGTTGGAACCCGCGGTCTTGACCCCCTGGATGATGCGCCCCGGCAGGGCGCCGATATAGGTGCGGCGGTGGCCGCGAATCTCCGCCTCATCCCGCATGCCTCCCAGGGAAACCCGGGTGAATTTGCGCCCCATGGCCCGGGCAATGGACTGGCCCAGGGAGGTCTTGCCCACCCCCGGAGGACCCACGAAGCAGAGGATGGGGCCTTTCATCTTTTTGTTGAGCTTGCGCACGCTCAGGTATTCCAGGATGCGGTCCTTCACCTTCTCCAGATCGTAGTGGTCTTCGTCCAGGATGGCCTTGGCTTCCTTCACCTCCAGCTTGTCCCGGGTGCTTTTGCTCCAGGGAAGTTCCACCAGCCAGTCCAGGTAAGTGCGGACGATGGAGGCCTCGGCGGCGTCGGGGTGCATCTGCTCCAGGCGGGAGAGCTGTTTGAGGGCCTCTTCTTCGGCCTGCTTGGTCATGCGGACCCGGGCGATCTTGAGGCGATATTCCTCCATCTCCTTGCCCTGCTCGTCGAGGTCGCCCAGTTCCTTCTTGATGGCCCGCAGTTGCTCCCGGAGGAAGTATTCCCGCTGGCTGCGGTCCATCTCCTCCCGGGCCTGGGATTGGATCTTGGCCTGAATGGCGGAAACCTCCAGCTCTTTGCGCAGGAAGTCGTTCACGTTGATGATGCTGCGGATGGGGTCCGTCTCTTCCAGGACCATCTGGGCCTCGTCGATCTTGAGGCGCAGGTTGGCGGCCACCAGGTCGGCCAGGTGGCCGGGATCCTCGATGGACTCCAGGATGGCCAACAAATCCGGAGACATGATGCCCTTCACGGTGAGGATCTTTTCCGACATCTCCCGGGCATTGCGCATCAGGGCCTCGGCCTCGGGAGAGATCACGCCGACAGCCGCCTCGGGGATGACCTCCAGCTTCACCTGGAAATAGGGGCGCTCCTGGATATATTCCTTAATCGATGCCTTGCTCTTGCCCTGGACCAGGATCTTCAGGCGCCCGTCCGGGAGCTTCAACATTCTGAGGATGAGGCTCACGGTGCCCACCGGGTAGATATCCTCCGCCTCGGGATTCTCAATGGCCTGGTCCTTTTGGGTGGCCAGCAGCAAGAGGCGGTCCTGAGCCAGGGCCGCTTCGATGGCCAACACCGAGGCCTCCCGCCCCACGAACAGGGGGAGCACCATATTGGGAAAGACCACCACATCCCGCACCGCCAGTAGGGGCAGGACCTGGGGTATGACAATCTGTTGCAGTTCTTCGTCTTCTTCTCTGGAGGCCATGTAATCTCCTGGGAGCTTGTAAGGGATAGGCCGGGAGGCGACAACCGGCGGGAGAGCCGGAGGCGACAACTAGACCGTATTGTCCATGGAAGTTCCGGTATCGAGTCCCGAATCCAATTTCAGGGGCGATTTTTAACCGGTATCTAGATCATAATTCCTTTACCGCCGGATAGCAACGAATCGGCGGCCATGGTGCATAAGTTTTTGTGCGACCCGGTTCCGGAAAGCGGCCTGACCTCCTTACCACCAGGAGTGCCAGTCGGCATAGAGGGTCCAGACCTGGCGCCGGTATTCCCGGGCAACTTCTTCGTCCAGGACGTATACCTGGATGCCCGCCAGGGCCGCGTGTTGCACGTGGGGATTCTCTTCCTCCAGCAACAGGAGGTGAAGGCGCAGCGGGGTGAACAGCCCTGCCAGACCCTCTTGCAAACCCCGGCGGAGCTTTTCCCCTTCCCGGTAATCCCAAGGGTGCGCCAGGAGGACCACCCCCAGGTCCAGGTCGCTTTCCGGGGCGCCGGCCTCTTCCCCGCCGTCCAACAGCAGAGGGCCCAACTCCTTTTGCGAACCCAGGAAATAAGCCAGGGCGACCCCATGGGCCCTCAAGAGCTCACGGAAATTCCGCCACTTGCCTGCAGGCTGATGCTGGCTCATGGATCGACCTGTTTGCTTTTTAACTAAAATCCTTTGGGTGCCGTCTATGGTTATGGTAAGCTACAACGATTAACATGACAATCCAGGGGGAGAGGGTTTGGAGGGAAAATCCATAGCGGCCCACACTCCGGGGGCCGAGCCGGCGCTACCGGAGATTTTTCGTAGTCGGATTGAGCGGGCCCTGCGCCGGGCTTCCGCGGCCCTGCTGGCGATGCAGCATCCCCAAGGCTATTGGTGGACCGAACTGGAGTCCAACGTCAGCATCACCGCGGAATATATCATGCTGCACCGCTTCCTGGGGTTGGCTGAGGCCAAGATTTCCAGGTTGGCGGCCGATATCCTGGCCAGGCAACTGGACCATGGCGGCTGGTCCATTTGGCAAGGGGACGGCGGCGAGCTCAGCGCCAGCGTTGAAGCCTACCTGGCCCTGAAAATCGCCGGGGTCTCGCCTCAAGACCCCCGGATGGCGAAGGCCAGGGAGTTTATCCTGGCCCGGGGCGGGGCCCTCAAGACCCGGGTCTTTACCCGCATCTTCCTGGCCCTCTTCGGCCAGATCAGTTGGGACGGCATCCCCTTGCTGCCGGTGGAGTTCATCCTCTTGCCCCCCTGGTCCGGCCTCAGCATCTATGAATTTTCCAGCTGGACCCGGGCCAGTATAGTGCCGCTGATGATCATCATGGCCCGGCGCCCGGTCCGGTGGCTGCCCCCGGAACAATCGGTTCCGGAGCTTTTTCTCGACCCCAGCGAACCCTTTGAACAGCACCGGGTGGCCTGGAAACCTGGGGGGCCCCTCCTGGAAAATCTGTTCATGGTGATCGACCGGATCCTGAAGCTTTACTACAAGCTGCCCCTTCCCTGGCTCCGCAATTACGCCTTGAAAAAGGCTGAGCGCTGGGTGCTGGAACATCAGGAGGAGAGCGGCGACTGGGCCGGCATCCAACCCGCCATGGTCAACTCGGTGCTGGCCCTGCATATTCGAGGCTATGGAGTGAAGCACGGCCCGGTGCGCCGGGGCCTCAAGGCCCTGGAGTTTTTTGAACTCCGGGAGGGTGAGCGCACCTGGCTGCAGTCCTGCATTTCGCCGGTATGGGACACGGCCCTGGCGGTTCGGGCCCTGGCCGCCGCCGGCCTGCCCCCGCAGGACCCGGCCATGGTCAAGGCCACTTCCTGGATACTGTCCCAGCAAATCTTTAAGCCCGGAGACTGGAGCGTCAAGTGTCCTGACCTGCCTCCCGGAGGCTGGGCCTTCGAATTCGTCAACAACTGGTACCCGGATGTGGACGACAGCTCCATGGTCCTGACCGCCCTAAAGGAAGGACTGGCCGATTCGGCCCGGCGCCAGGCCCCCATACAGCGGGGCATTAACTGGTGTTTGGGGATGCAGTGCAAGAACGGCGGCTTTGCCTCCTTCGACAAGGACAATACCAAGGAATGGCTCAACGCCATCCCCTTCGGGGATCTGAAGGCCCTGGTGGACCCTCCCACCGAAGACATTACCGGGCGGGTCCTGGAGATGCTGGGGGCCTTCGGCCACGGCCCGGACCACCCCGCGGCAGTGAAGGCCCTGGCCTTCCTGCACCGCAGCCAGCATGGCGACGGCCCCTGGTGGGGGCGCTGGGGGGTGAACTACATCTACGGCACCTGGTCGGTGCTGGCGGGCCTGGCGGCCATCGGCGAAGACCTGCACCGGCCCTACGTGCGCCGGGCCGCGGCCTGGCTCAAAGAGAACCAGCTCCCCAATGGCGGCTGGGGCGAATGCTGCGAGTCCTATCTCGATCCCGAAATGATGGGCCAGGGGGTGAGCACCGCCTCCCAAACCGCCTGGGCCCTGTTGGGGCTGATCGCCGCGGGCGAAGCCCGCTCCCCGGAGGCCAAGACCGGCGTGGAATACCTGTTGCGCACCCAAAACCCCCAGGGCCGCTGGGAAGAGGAGCAATTCACCGGCACCGGCTTCCCCGGCCATTTTATGATCCGCTACCATCTCTACCGGGACTGCTTTCCCCTGACGGCCCTGGGCCAGTATCTCCAGGCGCTGCAGTCCGGGGAACCGGAAGAGGCCTAAGTCTTCAGAATCGCCATCCCAGGCGCCGGGAGTATTAGTCCAGAGCCGCGCCCCTAAACCTGATCATGACCCCCACTGAAAACCGCCAAACGCTTGCCAACCACCCCAAAACCCTGGTAACCGGGGGCAGCGGCTTCGTGGGCCGGGCGGTGGTCCTGGCACTACTGGCCCGGAAGCGGGCCGTGCGGGTCCTGGCCCGGAACCCCCGGCATCCCGCCCTGGAAGGGCTGCCGGTGGAGGTGGCCCAGGGCGATTTGCGGGACCGGGCCTCCCTGGATGCAGCCCTGACCGGCTGCTCCCGCCTCTTCCACGTGGCCGCGGATTACCGCCTCTGGGTCCCCCATCCCGAGGAGATGTACGCCATCAACGTGGAAGGAACCAGGAACCTGCTGGCCGCGGCCCTGGCCCAAGGAGTCGAGCGGGTGGTCTACACCAGCACCGTGGGCACCCTGGGCAACCCCGGAGACGGTACTCCGGGGACCGAGGCGACCCCGGTGAGCCTGACCGAGATGGTGGGACACTACAAACGCTCCAAGTTCCTGGCAGAACGCCTGGCCCTGGATTTCGCTTCCCGGGGCCTGCCCCTGGTGGTGGTCAACCCCAGCACCCCGGTGGGCCCCTGGGACTGGCGCCCCACCCCCACCGGCCAGATGATCGTCGATTTCCTCCAGGGGCGCATGCCCGCCTACCTGGAAACCGGCCTCAATCTGATCCACGTCGCCGACGTGGCCCGGGGGCACCTCCTGGCCGAGGCCCGGGGGCAGGTGGCTGAAAAATATATCCTGGGGCATGAAAACCTGAGCCTTTCCCGGATCTTTCAATTGCTGGCGGAGATCAGCGGCCGGCCGGCCCCCCGCTTCCGGCTGCCCTACTGGCCGGTGCTGGCCCTGGCCTACCTCAACGAGTTTTACAGCACCCGCATCAGCGGCAAACCACCCCGCATGCCGGTCGCCGCCATCCGCATGGCTCGAAAATTTATGTACTTTAATAATGCAAAAGCGGTACAATACTTAGGATTGACCCTGACCCCGGTGCGCCAGGCTCTGGCGCAGGCGGTGGCCTGGTTTCGGGAACACCGCTACGCTTAAATATCTGGTTATTTGATGAATAGTTCCCAAATTATTTTCTGAACTTCAATGAGAGGTTTGTCTTGCGTTTTCCATTAAGGCTCAGCTTCGGTCTGGGGCGCTACCTGCTGAAGAAACGGCTTCAGGGGGAGGAAAAATTTCCCCTGGTGCTGATGCTGGAGCCCACCCATCAGTGCAACCTGTCCTGCGCCGGCTGCGGCCGCATCCAGGAATATCAGGAGAGCCTGGGGCAGTCCCTGACCCTGGAGGAATGCCTGGCCGCCGTGGAAGAGTGCGGCGCCCCGGTGGTCACCATCACCGGGGGCGAACCCCTCATCTATCCCCCGGTCTTCGATCTCCTCCATGAACTGGTGCGCCGCGGCAAGTTCATCTATCTGTGCACCAACGCCATCCTGCTGGAGCGCTCGCTCCCCCGGCTTCCCCTTTCGAAGCGCCTCACCCTGAGCGTCCACCTGGACGGGCTGGCCCCTAGCCATGACGCCCTGCTGGGGCGCCGGGGGATGTTTGACCTCGCCATCCAGGCCATCAAGGCCGCCAAGGCCATGGGCTTTCGGGTCTGCACCAACACCACCATCTATAAGAAGACCGATCTCCAGGAAATCGAGATTCTCTTTTCCTACCTGGGCCACATTGGGGTGGACGGCCTGCTGGTTTCCCCGGCTTACAGCTTCCAGGGGGTCAGCGACGAGCTCTTCCTGAGCCGGGAGGAGATCAAGGATAAATTCCAGCGACTTACGGGAAACGGCCTCAGCTTCAATTTCTTCAGCACCCCCCTGTACCTCAGTTTCCTCCGGGGCGAACGCGACTATGAATGCACCCCCTGGGCCAATCCTACCCGCAACCCCCAGGGCTGGCGCTCCCCCTGCTATCAGATCGTGGACGCCCATTATCCCACCTTCCGGGAGATGATGGACCGCACCGATTGGGACAGCTACGGAGTGGGCCGGGACCCGCGCTGCGCCCAGTGCATGATGCACTCCGGCTTCGAGCCCACCGTGGTCCGGCAGATGCGCGGTGCCGATCTCTGGCGCATGCTCCGCTGGAACCTGACTTGAGAGGAACCGTCAGCCAGTACCGTGATTCGGATGTACCTTTATTAAATAATTCAATCATCCATAGGCATTTAAAATGTAGCCGCAAGCTTTAGCTTGCGAAATAATTAGGGAAAACGAGAAACGCAGGCTAAAGCCTGCGGCTACATAAACCCCAGATATTTTTTTGAGATATTTCTGAAACAGCAGCCTTCAGCAGTCAGCTAAAAAAGTTTAGAGTCCGAAAATATTGATTACACCTTGCCACCATTCATGGGCATGAACCGCCGCGCCTCTCTCCCTCTGGCCAACGGCTACACCCTGTTGCTGGCCTGCCTGACGGTCTACCTGATTCCGCTGTTCTGGCACACTCCCCTGATCCGGGCCGAGGCCATGTACGCCCTCATCCCCAAAGAGATGCTGGCCTCGGGCTCCTGGTTGACCCCCACCCTCAACGGCCTCCCTTACTGGGACAAACCCCACCTCCTCTACTGGCTCACCCTGCTGTGCTATAAATTTTTCGGGGTCTCCGACCGGGTGGCCCGCCTGCCCCTACTGGGGGTGACCCTGGCGGAGGTCTGGGTCACCTACCTCATCGGCCGGCGCCTGTTGGGAAGGCAGGCGGCCTGGCTGGGGGGCCTGGTCCTCTTGAGCAGTATCGGCTTTTTTGCCCTGCACCTGCAGATCCTCACCGATCACCTCATCACCCTTTTTCTGGCAGCCTCGCTCTATTTCCTGCTGCGCTGGCAGGAGCAGCCCTCCCGCCAGTGGAGCGCCCTCTTCTTCCTGGCCCTGGGGCTGGGGTTTCTCAGCAAAGGCTTCATCGGCCTGGTATTCCCGGGGCTGATAGTCCTCATCTATGCCTGGCAGTTGCGCCGGGCCAGCCTGCTCTCCATTCTCTGGTCTCCGCTGGGCCTGGCCGTGCTTTTCCTTCTCATGGTCCCCTGGTTTGCGGCCTGCGAACTGGCCAACCCGGGGTTCATCAAATTCCAGGTCGTTAATGAACAGATATTGCGCTTCCTGGGAAGGCGCCAGCCGCTGGACATCAACTCCTTCCCCCTTCTCGGCTTCTGGCTCTTTCTGGGCATCTGGCTGAGTCCCTATACCCCCCTGCTCCCCGGCGCCTTCTGGCGGTTCTGGAAGGAAACCGGGGAAACCGCCCACCGCGCCGGCCGGCTTCTGGTCATCTGGCCCGCGGTGATCCTGATCTTTTTTAGCCTGTCCTCCAGCCGCATCGAATACTACTCCCTGCCGGCCCTGCCCCCCCTGGCCCTGCTCCTCGGCTGGCGCTTTAAGCGCTATCTGGATACCCCCGGGGACCGCGGCCCCCTCTGGGCCCTGCTGATCATCGGCCTCTTGGGGCTGGCCCTCCTGTTTCTCCTCCCTTATTTGGAGCAGGTCTGCGCGGCCAATCGCCGGGAGTTCGCGGGCATGTTCTGCCTCATCGCCCCGGTGGCCCGCCCGGTGACCTACCTGATCCCGGCATTGGCCCTGGCGGGCTTCTCTGCCGGCTGGGTCCGGCGACCCCGTCTGGCTGCGGCTTGCTACGGCGTCCTGGCCCTTTCTCTGGTCCTGTTCACCTTTCGCATCTGGCTGACCCTCATGCCGGCCTTCAGCGACCAGATCCCGGGGCTATGGCTCCGGCAACACGCCGCTTCCGGCGACCTGGTGGTCATGGAGCAGATCGAGGAGTACGAATACGGCGCCTCCCTAGCCTTTTACGCCGGCCGCCCCATCCTCATGGTGAAGCGCCACGGCCTCCCCCAATTTCCCCACCCGGTTCCCCCGGCCAAGGACTACCTCATTACCCCCGCGCAACTGCAAAACTTGTGGCAGGGGCCGGCTAGGGTCTTCCTGCTGATCGACGACGCCACCCCGCCGGAGCCCTGGCTGCAAGGGGCGGAGGTGGCCCTGGCCCTGCCCGGTAAACGCCTGCTGGTCAACCGCTAAAGGAAGGTTTTCCTTTTTCCTTTTTCCTTTTTCCTTTTTCCTTTTTCCTTTTTCCTTTTTCCTTTTTCCGTTTCCCGTTTTTTGGAATGGCCTGATCGCCCTGGGGCCTTATCGTCTGAATTTGCCTTCAGGAAACCGCCTCGCCCTGGTCCCCTCCCATCCCCTCCCCTTCCCGCCGATTTTTTAATATACTGAGGGAAAATCCTTTCCCCGGGAGAGCCAATAATGCTGAAAATTGCGGCAAGACGAGCCCTACTGGCCGTCTTGATCTGCCTGACCTTCCTGGCTGGGCCGCTTGCGGCCCAGATGGACATCTACGAGGAAGAATCCGGGGTCCCGGCTAAGGCCCTGGACCTTTTCCATCAGGCCCAGGGATTGGAACAGAGCGGCCACGGCGAGGAGGCGATCAAGGCCTACCAGAAGGCCATCCTCCTGGCGCCCGATTATGCCGAGGCCCGGCAGCGGTTGGGTCTGGCTTATGGCAATTTGAACCACTACCCGGAAGCCCTCCAGGAATTTAAGGAAGTCGTTCGCCTGCAGCCCCAGTCGGCCATGGCCCAGGTAAACCTGGGAGCGGCCTATATGAAAATGGGGAGCTTTCCGGAGGCCCGGGGCGCCTTCCAGAAGGCGGTGCGCCTGCACCCCGACGACCCTGAGAACCACCACCGCCTGGGGCTGGCCCTGGGCAAAATGAAGCGGGATCGGGAAGCCCTGGCCGAGTTCGCCCAGGCCGTCAAATTACAGCCTGGCATGGCCCGGGCCCACCGCGACCTGGGCCTGGCCTACCTCAACCTGGGCCGCCTGGAAGAGGGCGGCAAAGAACTGAAGGAAGCGGCGGCCCTGGACCCCAAAGATCCCCAGGTCCATTATGCCCTGAGCGCCTACTTTGCCAGGACCGGGGACGTCGCGGCCGCCAACCGCGAATTCAAAACCCTCCAGGGCCTGGACAAGGATCTGGCCCAGAAGCTGGTGGAGCAGACTCGCCAAGGCGCCGGCCTTCAGGGAGGATTCCCTCGATCCCCACCGCAGATTTCCAGGAGCCGCGGCCAGGAATTACCCGGAGAAGCACCCCATTGATGCTCCCCCAAACCTTCCTGGACCGGGTGGCCTCCAACTGCCAGGTGGCCGCGGCCACCCAGGCCGGGGGCTACTCCCTGTGCGGCGCCCTGCTTAGGCTGCGGCAGCTCTATAAATGGGAACATCGCCTGCCACCCTGGCGGGAGCCGGAACCCGCCGCAGTGCTGGAGTGGATTGAAGCCCGGGAGCACGCCTGGGAGACCCTGGAAGGAGCCGACTGGCAGCGGCTCTCCTTAGGGAGGCGGCGCTTCCAGCCTCTGGCGGTGGCTGCAATCAACCAGCGCCTGATTCCCCTGGGTTTCGCCTATGGCGCCGGCCTGAGCCGGGGGCAGACTCCCACCTGTTTCCTGGCGGAACTGCAAGAAGTCCGGCGCCTGGGTGACCTGACCATCTTGTTGCTGGGCCAGGAGTTGGCCCGGGACCTGGACGGAGCCCCGGCCTTGCGCCAGGGGCCCTGGATTTACGTCCGCCGGCAGGCCTGGGAATTCTACCTCTGGGACCGCGTCTCCGACCCCATCCAGCAGCACAAACCCTTTCTGCAAGTGGCCCTGGGGGCTTACGGGCTGGAGCTGGCCAGCCTGCTCCGGGACCCTGCGGCCCATTGGCCCGGGTTTGAGGCCTTCCTGGCCGGGGAGTTGGAGGCCGTCATCCACCACGAAGTTGGGGAGGCCCTGGAGCCCAGCCTGGGACCGGCCTTTGCCGCGCTTTTGGACCTTGCTCCCCATAGCCGGATAGAGCTGTGGCTCCGGACCCTGAAAGACGCCCTGGCGGAAGTCAACGAATGGGGCCGCCTCGCCTACCTGATCAAGGAACGCCGCCTGGCTTCCCTGGCGCTGCTGCTGGCCTTGCGCCCTCCCCTTTACGCCCCGCTCATGCCGGAGTTGGAGCCAGCCTTCCGGCGCCTGAGTGACTCCGGTGATTGGGGGCCGCTGGCCGCGGCCCGGGAACAGATCCTCGGCCGGCTGCGGCAGGTGGCCGGGGACTTGCATGATCTCCTGGACCGCCCGGAGAGCGCCTCCGGCGACTGGCTGCAGGCCGAAATCCAGCGGCGCTATCTGGCTCCCTTGGGGCTGTAGGCCGGATTTCCTGCCACTACGCACCATACAGAATCTTTGCATTTTGGCCGGCAACCGGCTATAATTAATTAAAAAATCATCTTAAGGGGTTGAGGCTCGGACCATCCGCCTCAGCAGGCTAAGGGCGGGCGGCCTCAGCACCGGCTGGAAGCCTTTGCCACTGTCGCCCCTACAACTCGAAACTCAAAACCCGAAACTCGAAACTCGAAACTTGAAACTTGAGATGCCTGATCCGCATAAAGAAAAAATCTTGATTCTGGACTTCGGCTCCCAGTACACCCAGCTCATTGCCCGGCGGGTGCGGGAACTCAAGGTCTATTGCGAAATTCACCCCTTCAGCCTGCCGCTGGCTCGTATCCGGGAGTTTGCCCCCGGGGGCCTCATCCTCTCCGGCGGGCCACGCAGCGTCTATGAGCCTGACGCCCCCAGCCTCGATCCCGCGGTCTTCTCCTTGGGGGTGCCGGTCCTGGGCATTTGTTACGGCATCCAGCTCATGAACCACCTGCTGGGCGGGAAAGTTTCCCCGGCCGCCTCCCGGGAATACGGCCACAAGTCCTTCAGCATCCTGGACACCCAGGACTTGTTCGTCGGCCTCAACCCTGAGGAACAGGTCTGGATGAGCCACGGCGACCTGGTGGAAGAAGTGGCCCCGGGCTTCGAAATCATCGGGGCCAGCGATACCTGCCCCGCCGGGGCGGTGCGCCACCGGGAGCGGCGGCTTTACGGGGTGCAGTTTCACCCGGAGGTGCACCACACTCCCCGGGGCAAGGTGATCCTCAGCAATTTTCTCTTCCGCATCTGCGGCCTCAAGCCCCTGTGGACCATGCACTCCTTCATCGAGGCCGCCACCGCCGCCATCCGCCGGGAGGTGGGAGAGGAGCAGCGGGTCATCTGCGCCCTGTCCGGCGGGGTGGACTCTTCGGTCACCGCCATCCTGGCGCACCGGGCCATCGGGGACCGCCTCACCTGCGTCTTCGTGGACAACGGCCTGCTCCGCCAGGGTGAGGCGGCGGAAGTGCTTAACCTCTTCCGGGACCACCACCACCTGAACCTGGTGCACGTGGACGCCACCGACAAGTTCCTGCAAATTCTGGAGGGGATCGTTGACCCGGAGGAGAAACGCCGGCGCATCGGCCACGAATTCATCGCAACCTTTGCCGCGGAGGCGGAAAAGCTGGGCGGGGTGAAATACCTGGCCCAGGGCACCCTTTACCCCGACGTCATCGAAAGCGTCTCCTTCAAGGGCCCTTCCTCCGTCATCAAGACCCATCACAACGTGGGCGGCCTGCCGGAGATCATGCCCCTGAAGCTGTTGGAGCCGCTGCGAGAGCTTTTCAAGGACGAGGTCCGGGAGGTGGGCCGGGAATTAGGCCTGCCGGACCGCCTGGTCTGGCGCCACCCCTTCCCCGGGCCGGGGCTGGCCATCCGCATCCTGGGGGCAGTGGACCGGGAACGCCTGGACATCCTGCGGCAGGCGGACGCCATCGTCATCGAAGAGATGCTGGCCGCGGGTTTCTACCGCCAGGTGTGGCAAGCCTTTGCGGTGCTGCTGCCCATCCGCACCGTGGGGGTCATGGGGGATGAGCGCACCTATGAGAACGTCATCGCCCTCAGGATCGTCGATTCCGCCGACGCCATGACCGCGGATTGGAGCCGCTTGCCCCACGAATTTTTGGCCCGGCTGGCCAATCGCATCATCAACGAAGTGAAAAGGGTGAACCGGGTGGTCTACGACATCTCCTCCAAACCGCCCAGCACCATTGAATGGGAGTGAGAAAGGCAGTAGTCAGTA
>CAWEWX010000024.1:0-58573 GCA_963812655.1 uncultured delta proteobacterium
CGCTAAGGGCCCCCAAGCCCAAAACGTCATGAAGATTTAACCTTAGGGGCGGCCCGCGGGGTCGCTAAAATGCGGTTTTCGGTTTTCGGTTTTCTGTGAAAGGCCAAGCAAAGTCAAAGGCGCCTGAGCAGAGGCGGAAAACCGGCCATTACCATCAGTGCAGCCCACCCGGGTCCCTTCCAGGCAGGGTCCGCCAGATATGAGGAATGATCCCGGTAGCCGGCAGGATCGCGGATCCTGCCGGTTTTTCTTGGCGAGCCCCCGCTTCTCCTGTTAAAAAAACTCTTGGTGGCCGTCGTCTGCGGCCCTGGGCCGGGGGCGCCAGGCGTCTGCAATGCGGTTATCTGTTTGCCGTTATCTGGTTTCGGTGAAAGGCAAAATCAAAATCAAAGGCCCCTAAGCAGAGCAGAAAACAGATAACTTCCCCAAGATTATCTTGCCCAGGGATTAAGGTCTTTACTCCCTCCCCCTGAGAGGGGGGAGGGTTGGGGTGGGGGTGATTAGAAACGGTTTTCGGTTTCCTGTTTTCGGTTTTCGGTGAAAGGCAAAATCAAAGTCAACGGCCCTTTACTAGAACCAGAAAATAAGGAAACGGAAAGCCGCCTCTCGATTATCCTGGGACCTGGCGCCAGAATTCCATATAATAAAGGATGTTACATGGGACAGCCGTCTCGTCCGCGCTAAATTGGAGGTTAAAGACCATGAAGATAGGTTTTTGGGGTTTGGAGCTCCCGGAAGGGAAGGTTAAATATCAGGATGAGCGGGTGATTGCCCTGGATAAGAAATTTGAGGCCAAGAAGGTCTCTCCGTTCTATGCGGAATTCATCAAAGAAGACGGCCAGCAGTGCGATGCCTTTTTAGTCTCCCGAGACAAGGTCCTGGATCTGCTGATCCTGGATATGGAAAAACTGGAAACCCGGCGGGACCGAACCACGGATGATCGGGAAAAGGAGTTGCTAAGCCGCTGTCTCGGATATTTGGAGAAGGAAATCCCCCTTTGTGACCTCGATTTTTCTGAAGAAGAAGCAGCCCTCCTCAAATCACTGGCGCCCTTAAGTCTAAAGCCCACCGTTATGGTCACAGGCCAGCCCGGGGTCCAGGACGCCATGGAGCAGGCCCTGCACAAGGCCGGCATCACCTTTTTTTACACCGCGGACAAAAAAGAGGTGCATGCCTGGCCGATTAAGGAAGGTTCCGACATCGTCACCTGCGCCGGGAAGATTCATTCCGACTTGGCCCGGGGTTTCATCAAGGCCGAGATCGTCAGCTACCAGGACTTAATGACGGTCTACAACTGGCAAGAGGCCCGCTCCCGGGGCCTGGTGCGGCTGGTGGACCGGGACTACACCATTCAGGAAGGGGATGTCATCGAGATTCGCTTTAATGTCTGAAGTCGGGGCGACAGTGGCACAGGCTTCCAGCCGGTGATCGGATCACCCTGCGACCTTCCGTCATTTCCTGCAGCACCGGCGTCTCGCCTGGGATTTTCATCCGTTTTTGCCGACCTGAGCGAAATTAAATATCTGCTCTGTCAAAAACACCGGCGCTTCCTCCGGCACAAAATGTCCACTTTCTTCGGCAATGACGCCCTTGAGATTGTCGGCCTTTGGCATCATTGCCTTGAATAAATTATCCGAAACTCCGTACCGTCCCGCTATTAGACCGATAATTTTAACGGCTAGGCGGCAAACCTTTTGATCTCCACTTCCGCCCCATTTTCCAGGGATTTCCTGGCCTGATCCAGCAGTTTCGCAGTCACTTCCTCGGACAGATAATATTCCCCGCAATTCTCACACACCTCACCGGGTACCATTTTCACGATGATGGTTGCTTCACCCCGAGGCAAGGTGACGGTCACCTGGCCGGGATGGGTCTCTCCCTGTTTGCAGATCACACATTTCATGAGGTTCTCCTGGCTTTGAAATCCGGCTCCCAAAGAGCCGGATCAGGGATATAGGCTGTGACCAGGTAACATCTTCGCCGGACTGGGTCTAGGGGCAGAACCACGTGCAGGGGGTGGCCATTGCTCCACCCCAGTATCAGATAAGTCGGATAAGGCAGGTCCTCCGGGTAAGAAGCGATGATCTCGCCGGTCTCGATAACCGACTTTACTGCATCGGTCCGGAGTTCCCATTCAAACATGCGCCGGACCGCATGTCCGCTAAAGATTATCTCCCGGCAAATCCATCTTCCCGCGCTGCGTCGACCAGGGATCGTAATATTAACATCTTACCATCATTTTTCTGTAAATGCCCATAGCCTCTCTCATTCCCGGTCCTTAACCGCAAAGATCTCTTTGAAGAAATCCTGCATATAGGTCCAGGAACGGCGGGCCGCCCGGGCATCGTAAGCGACCCCGGTGGCCTGGTCGCTGCCGTTGGCGGGATTCATAAAGCCATGCACCGCCCCGCCGAAATAGACCATCTGCCAGTCCAGCCCCCCTTTTCTCATGGCCTCCTGAAAGGCGGCGATGGCTTCCCCGGTGACGTGGAAGTCATCGGCCCCGTGCAGCACCAGGATGGCGGCCTTGATGGACTTGAGTTCCTCCGGCTGGGGCGCGGTCAGGCCGCCGTGGAAGCTCACCACCCCTTTAAGGCCGGCGCCCGCATAAGCCAGCTCCAGGACCGTAGTGCCGCCGAAGCAGAAGCCGATGGCCGCCAGACGCTGGGGGTCCACCGCCGGGATCTCCGCCAGGGCCTTCAAGGCCGCCTGGGCCCGGGCCCGCAGCAGGGCGGGGTTGCCCCGCAGTTCCCCGGCCAGCTTGCCCGCCTCCTGGGGGTCCCGGGTAACCTGGCCCTGGCCATACATATCCGCGGCCAGGGCGACGTAGCCCAGGCTGGCCAGTTGGTCCGCGGTTTTCCGGGCAAAATCGTTGAGGCCCCACCATTCATGGACCACCAGGACCCCGGGACGCCGGCCCGGCAAGGCTTCGTCATACGCCAGGTAGCCCTTAAAGACGGCGCCGTCATACTGATATTCCACGGTCTTGGTCACCATTCCTGCCTGCACCTCCGCAGTTAAAGTTAAGGCCAGAATCAGCAGCAGAACGTCTCCAAAAATCAGACCGGTTCTCATATCCTTCCTCCGGTTAGCCGCCAGCCAAAGCAAAAACCCAAGGGATGCCGTCGGGCGACAGTGGCACAGGCTGCCAGCCTGTGAATGGGTCGCCCGGGCGACTCAGCGAGTCGCCCCTACCGCTGACAGCTAACGCAGCAAATACCCGCCGTCCACGTACAGGGTGCTGCCGGTGGTGAAGGAGTTGTCCATCAGGTAGAGGACCGCCTCGGCCACATCTTCCGGGCGGCCCACCCGCTTGACCGGCGCCGCCTGGGAGAAGGCCCGGAACATTTCCTCCCTTCGGGCCGGGGGCATACCCGCGAAGATGGGGGTATCCACCAGGCCCGGGGACACGGCGTTGACCCGGATGGGGGCCAGCTCCACTGCCAGGGCCCGGGCCAGGGACTCGATGGCGCCATTGATGGCGGCGATGGCGGCCGCGCCTGCCGGGGGCCGCTGGCTCCAGATGCCGGAGAAAAAGACCATCGATCCGCCGGGCCGCACCAGGGGGGCCCCGTATTTCGCCGCCAGGTACTGGCCCCAGAATTTGCTCTGGAAATCCGCCCGGGCCGAGGCGCTATCCAGGGTCAAGAACGGTCCCCCGTGGATGGTGCTCCCCGGGGTGGTGAGGTGGTCGAACTGGCCCACCTCTGCGAAAAAAGTCTTGATCTGCGCCTCCTCGCCCACGTCCAGGGCAAGGCCGGTCACCTGGCCGCCGATTTCCTTCTTGGCCCTCTCCAGCTTCTCTTTAGTGCGGCCGCCGATGACCACCTGGGCTCCCAGGGCCGCCGCGGCCTTGGCGGTGGCCAGGCCCATGCCGGAAGTGCCGCCGATGATGACGATGCGTTTGTCCTGCAAGGTCATAATTGCCTCCTAACCCCGGCCAGCACCGGCTGGATGCCGGCGCCTTATCTAAAAATTCGCGGGGCAAATAGTATCGCGTTTTAGAGAAACGACACTAGGGCCGCATCAGGCAGCTAATCTTGCCCTTAAAACCGACGATGTTGGCGGTCAGGCGCTTAACCCGGGCCATGAGTTCTTCGTTTTCGTACTGGGCCTTTTTGAGGTAAATGAAGACCTCGCCCTCCTTGACCTCCACCTCCACCGAGGGAATTTCCTGGATCAGGGCCGCCTCCACCCGGGCTGCCAGGGACTTCTCATCTATCAACCTTTGGGCCTCGGGGGTGGACTGAAAGCAAGGCCCTTTCAAGGCGCATTTGATGACGTCCACCGCGTCGTCCACCGTCATGCACTTGATATTGATTACCAGGTCATAGAGGCTGGGGTCCGAGGTGTCGATCCCATAAAGGTGTTTGCTCCATTTGCGGCGCTCTTCGTCGTCCTTCTGCAAAATCCGCCGGGCTTCCGTGGCGGAGATCTTCTCCCGCTTCATCTCCTCCTTGACCCGATCCTCCAGGTCGGCAATGATCCGCACCTTGAGAACGTGGGGAATCCCTTGCAGCAAGAAATGCCCGGCCAACCCGTGGTAAATCACGTTGCCTTTCTGGACCTGGCGCAAGAGGGCCGCCCGGATGGAGGCCACATAGGGCTCTTTGCCGTAAGTGAACCGTTCCAGAATTGAAGGCGCATCGTGGATGGCCCGGACCAGCTTAAGTTCCGGGATATTGAAGCGCTCCGAGGCTTCCAGGAGGATATCCCGGGAAAGGCATTCATAGCCCAAGTCCTGGGCCAGTTTTTCCGCAACTTCCTTGCCGCGGCTGTAAGATCCCCTGGAAATGGTAATAATCGACACGTCTCTCACTCCTTTATCAATTGTAGATGGTTATTGACTCCGGGGTAATTTAGGAGTTCATTTTTCGGATGGTTGATTTAGCCAACACAGTGGACAGAAAACTATTTCGGCGGCGGCTGGGAAAATTCCTTGGCCACCACCTTGCCATTGACAAACTGCACGGTGATAATCGTGTCCCCCTGCGCCCATTTGGACATGGTTCCCGAAAACACCGGAATCTCCAGGCCGGTGGCTTCGCTGGGCGGTCCCAAGATACCCTGCACTTCTTCCTGGGTCATGCCCAGCTTGATCTGGTCGAAATTTTCCTTGCTGATCTTGGGGGCGCAGCCGGCCAGGCCGGCGACCAACAGGGCCACCAGCACCAATCGGCCCAGCCCCCTCAGGTTAACGAACTTTGAACAAATCCTCACGGCCGCCACCCTCCGCTCAGGGATTAATTCTCCGAATTACCGGCTCGCCAGCTAGGGCTTCACCAGGCAGGTAATCCTGATCTCCACCTCGGCGATGCCGGCGGCCAGGCGCTTGATCCGGGATATGAGTTCTTCGTCTCCGCACACGGACCTCTTGAGGTAAATGAAGATCTCGCCCTCCTTGGCCTCCACCTGTACCGAGGGGATTTCCTGGATCAAGGCCGCCTCTATCTGGGCTGCCAGGGACATCGCCTTCACCAACTCTTGGTTCTCGGGCCGGGGCTGAAAGCAAGAGCCTTTCAAGGCGTATTTGATCAGGTCCACCGCGTCGTCCACCTGGACGCACTTGACCCGGATCACCAAGTCATAGAGGCTGGGGTCCCAGGTGTCGATCCCATAAAGGTGTTTGCTCCATTTGCGACGCTCTTGGTCGTCCTTCTGCAAAATCCGCCGGGCTGCCGCGGCGGAGATATTTTCCCGCTTCATCTCCTCCTGCACCCGATCCTCCAGGTCGGCAATGATCCGCACCTTGAGAACATGGGGAATCCCTTGCAGCAGGAAATGCCCGGCCAACCCATGGTAAATCACGTTGTCTTTCTCGACCTGGCGCAAGAGGGCCGCCCGGATGTAGGACACGAAGGTCCCTTTTTCATAAGAGAAGCGTCCCAGAATTGAAGGCGCATCGTGGATGGCCCGGATTAGCTTGATTTCCGGGATATTGTAGCGCTCCGAGGCCTCCAGGAGGATATCCCGGGAAAGGAGTTGATACCCCAGGGATTGGGCCAGTTTTTCCGCAACCTCCTTGCCGCGGCTGTAAGATCCCCTGGAAATGGTAATAATGGGCACGTCTCTCGCTCCTGGCTCAATTGCAGATGATTATTTAACTCTCCTGCCAATGTGGTAGTTTCTCAAACCCCTTTAGATAAATCAAGTTTCGCACCCGTTCTCAACGGATTAAGCCTCTAACTTACCGGGTTGCCAGCATAAATTAGGATAAATTTCTTGGTGGCCCAGGCGTCCCGCCGGCGCCTGGGAACAGGCTGGAAGCCGGTGTCACCAAAGAACCGCCGCGGGCGGCGGTTCTACATTTTTTCCTCTAAGGGTGAGCGGTTTCGGCCCCCAATTCCCCTGAACCGTAAAAACTCATGGGCTCTGGGGATGCGAACCCTGGTTCTCTAAATCAACCCTTAAGCCATCCTCGGCCCGGAGGATCTCCCCGGAAAACTCCCGGGCCGCCAGGGCCGCCACATCCACCTCGTCGCACGCCGGGTAAAAGTGGGTCAGCAGCAGTCGCCGGACCCCGGCCCGGGCCGCCAGGCGTCCGGCCTCCGTTGGGGTCAGGTGTCCCGGGATCTTGATGGGGTTGGCCGCCTCCAGCACCAGGAGGTCGGCCCCCTGGGCCAGGGCCACCAGGGAGTCGCTTTCGTCCGTGTCCCCGGAATAGACCAGGGAACGGGACCCGGCCTCCAGGCGGAAGGCCAGGCTGCCGTCAATGTGGTTGGTGGGGGCGCTCTTAACCCGCAAGCCCTCCCAGGCCGCTTCATCAGGGCCATCCGGGGAGAGCTCCCGGAGTTGCAGCAGGCCCGGCGGCGGCTCCAGCCAATCGCCGAAGGCGGACTTAAGCCGCTCCAGAAACCCGGCAAAGCCCCGGGCCGCCAGCAGCCAGAAGGGCTGCCGCCGGGTATATCCCAAGGCGTAGCGGGTGGCGAACAGAAAGGGGACCAGGTCCCCCACGTGGTCGGGGTGCCGGTGGCTCAGGGCCAGGATGTCGATCTGGTTGAAGTTGAGGCCCTGCCGCAGCATAGACCGCAGGGTGCCGGCCCCCAGGTCCAGGAGCAGGACCCGGCCCGCGGCCCTCACCGCCAGGGCCGGCGAGCCCCGCCGCAGGGAGGGCACCCCGGTGCCGGAGCCGATGACGATCAGTTCCACCCGGTTATCTTCCCGAAGCTTCCGCCTCTGGCCCCCCGTTTAATCACTGGCCATCCACATTGCTCATCTGTTTCACATAAAACCAGTCTTCCGGCAGGGTCAGGTAGTTGTGCATATCCATCAGAGTGAGGTAATGGCCGCGCTCCTCATGGGCCACGCTCATGAAGAAGCGCCGGGCCAGGGGGTTCTTGCTCTCCCGGGCCAGCTTGGTGTAGTAGTCGATGGAGCAGTCCTCCATCTGAATGCCGGTGCGCAGGGCCTGGAGATCGTCCTTGCCGCCGGTTTCCTGGTCCGCCTGGGCCATGGCCAAAACGCAGATATAGGGTTCGTGCCGGGGCGGGTTGAAGGCGGCCATGGACTCGGTCCAGGCCGGGTCCTTCTCCAGGTCTCGGTAGATTTCGTTGAACTTCTCGATATGGTACTTCTCCGATTCCGCCAGATACTCCAGGATCTGGCGTACCCCGGGGTTTTGCACTTTCCCGGCCGCTTCCAGGTAGAACTGCCGGCCCTCCAACTCCATCCGCACCGCGTCTTTCAGGGCCTGGAGCATGTATTCCTGCATTTTCATGGGGCCTTCTCCTTGGAAATATGAGAGACGGCTCAAGGGATGCAGACCGGAATCGGGCTGCGGTTAAAACCGCCTGGCCGCCGTCGAGTTTCCCTCAACATAAGGTTAACAACCCCCATTGTCAATCAGGCTGGTCCCCAGGCCGAGCCGGCGCGGCAGGGGCACGGCTTCCAGCCGGTGAGGGGGACAGGCTTCCAGCCGGTGAATCTAGTGTGATGCTTCATAATTACTAGGACATTTCAAAGTACGGTTTTTAACCCTCCTTTGACAAAAGGGGGCAGGGGCAGTAGTGTCCGGCGACAAAATTGCATGGAGAAGATTACACTATCTCGCAGTTAAACTCTAGGCCATCGTAATTTCAGCGATATCACTATATTATACCGAGGCAACTAAATCCCCTCTCCCCTGCGAGGGGAGAGGGTTAGGGTGAGGGGTGGCTTCAGCGGCCGTTCCACCCCCCCCTCACCCTGCCCTCTCCCCCCCAAAGGGGGAGAGGGAAATAGCTTGTAAATTTCATGAATGGATTAGCTAGTGGGCATGCCTAAGTTCAAACAATTCTCTGCTGCCTGCCTCACAGCAAAAACCTTGCCGGAAACTAATGGGGGCAGGGGGGATTTAAAATAACCTCCTGAAATCCCCCTAAATCCCCCTTTTCCAAAGGGGGACTTTAATACCCTGGGAACTTAAGGTTTTCTTGATTTAATGCCATACTATTTACGAAACACAACACTAATCGCCCCCGCGCCTGCGGCTTGCGGGTGATCGCCTGAGAGAGCCAGCCGCTTTCTTGTCTGCAAGGGATTTCCGTGATAAGTATGGTCATGAGCCGCGCCCTGGTTTCTTTGTTGAAATCCCGCCTTGCTCAAAATCCGCCTGCACCTGCCGCGGCGCCTGACCTGGTGTCCGCCGCGGTGCTGGCGCCGCTGTTTTTCAAAGAGGGGGAGGAAGCCCAGCTGTTATTTACCCAGCGCACCCTTACCCTCAAAGACCACCGGGGCCAGATATCCTTTCCCGGGGGGGTACGGGGCCCCGAAGACCCGGACCTGCTGACCACCGCCCTGCGAGAGACCCGGGAAGAGATCGGCCTCGACCCCCGGCTGGTGGAATTACTTGGGGCCCTGGAGCCGGTGGCCACCCTGACCGGCTATCGCATCACCCCCTTTCTGGGCCTGATCCCCCACCCTTACGAATTTCACCCCAACCCCCAGGAAGTGGCAAGGTTGCTGCTTCTGCCTCTGGAGGGCTTTTTTGACCCGGCCCGCTGGAGCAGCAGGGTCTATCATTACCAGGGGCGCAACACCAGGGTCTGTGACTGGCGAGGGGACGGGGAGCTGATCTGGGGGGCCACCGCCCGCATTCTGTTGAACCTGCTGGCCCTGTTGGACCGGCATCCCATTCCGGGAGATCGACATGCCACCTGTCTGGACTGATCTGGCCGGGGCCGCGGCCCTGGTGAAAGACCGCGATTTGGTGGCCCTGGCGGGCCACACCCGGGCCGCGCCCATGGCCCTGATCCGGGAACTTATCCGCCAGGGCCGGCGGCGCCTGGGACTGGTCACGGTGCCCACCGGGGGCCTCAACGTGGACCTGGCGGTGGGGGCCGGCTTGGCCGACCGCCTCCATTTTGCCCAGGTGGTCCTGGAGGAATACGGGATGGCCCCTAACTTCCGCCGGGCCGTGGAGCAGGGGCGCTTGGCGTGCTGGGAGTATCCCTGAGGCGCCCTGCTGCGAGCCCTCCAGGCGGGGGGCATGGGCGTCCCCTTTCTGCCGGTGCGGGGGATCCTGGCATCGGTCTATCTGGAGGTCAACGCCAATTTCCGGGTCATATCGGACCCGTTTAGCGGCGAAGACCTGGTGGTGGTCAAGGCGCTGACGCCGGAGGCCGCGCTGGTGCACGGCAGTAAAGGCGATAACCTGGGAAATCTCCTCATCCCCCGGCTGGCGGACTGGCCCTTGGCCATCAGGGCGGCCCGCTTGGTGATCGCCACGGTGGAGGAACGGGTTCCCGGCCCTTTGCAGGAGGAAGCAGACTGGCGCTTAATCCCGGCCATTCACTTGAGCGCCCTGGTGCATTGCCCCGGGGGCGCGGCGCCCACGGGCTTTCCCGGTTACTACGACCGGGATGAGGCCCACATCGCCCTATATCTAAAGAGCGCCAGGGACCCGGCGGCCTGGGAGGATTACTTGCAAAGATACGTTTTTCGGGAAAGCTAACCAGCAGTAGTTAGTAGTCAGTAGTCAGTAGTCAGAAAAATCCGGCAGTCAACAACTGGCTACTGACTACTGGCTACTGATTGTAAGTGAGCAGTAAGCAGTGAGCAGAAAAACCTGGCAGTCAACAACTGGCTACTGACTACTGGCTATTGGCTACTAACTGCCGTTGACCCCGCCGTTCAGCAAGCGCACCACCGCCAGGTCCGGAAAGTAATCGATGATATTGAGGCAGCCGTAGTTCTGCTCCAGCCGGAAGAGGTGGTTCAGGGACAGGCCCAGGGCCTCGCAGAGGATGACCCGGTTGATGCCGGCGTGGGCGACGATGAGGAAGGCGGCGTCCCGGTGGCGGCCCAGCAACTCCCGGAGCCGGGGCAGGGCCCGGGCTTCCAGGTCCTCCAGGCTTTCGCCCCCGGGGATGCGGAAGCTGGGGAGGTCCCGGAGTCGAGCCTCCAGTTGGCTGGGGTACTGCTCCAGGATCTCTCCGAAGGTCAGGCCCTCCCAGGCCCCAAAATTAACCTCCCGGAACTCCGGGACTACCTGGGGGGCCAGTCCCCGGCCCCGGCTGATGATCTCGGCGCCCTTGATGGTGCGGGTGAGGTCCGAAGAGTAGACCCCTTGCAGGGGTATGGCGGCAAGCTGGGCCGCCAGGTATTCAAACTGCTTGACGCCCTGGGGCGAGAGGCCGATGTCGTTGTGGCCGTGGTAGCGGTTGGTGTGGCCCTCGGCCACCTGGCCGTGGCGCACCAGGTAGAGGCGGGTGGCGGTCAGGGAACCCTGGGCGCGTTGGGCGTGCAGACGCATCATGCCAAGTTAATACATCTTGCCGAATATCCTTGCAAGTGAAAGCAGGGATTAGGGGTCAGGGGTCAGTAGCCAGTAGTCAGTAGTCAGTTAAAAAGGGGGTGCCCAAGCTAAGCTTTTTAAACTCGTTCCCAAGTTGCACTTGGGAACGAAATAATTGCCAAGTTTAACTTGGCTGAAAAAAGGCCGTTCCCAAGCTCAGCTTGGAAACGAGAGGGAAAACGGGGTCATGGTTTTTTCCCCCTCCCCACGGGGGGAGGGGGTTAGGGGGAGGGGGGCGACTTGGGTGGTTGCGCTATAAGAAACTGTTGCCACCCCCACCCTAACCCTCCCCCCTCTCAGGGGGAGGGAATAAAGAGGTGGCGGTGTGCACCAGGTATAGGCGGGAGGGGTCAGGGAACCCTGGGCGCGTTGGGCGTGGAGGCGCATTGACATTTTAATCCTTTTAGCTCTAAGATTTTGTATTGTCAGACACTAATTTAAAGATGAATGGTAGGACACAAAAAATGAACGAAGTCCATTTCGATAAAATTTCGATCCTTCAATCTCTTCCGAAAAATGAACTACATACAGGTACAAAACTAAAAGAGGATATTGAAACATTTAATTCGGTCTATGGAAGAAGGCTAAAGATTGAATTGTTCGATACACCAAATAAACACGATTTTTTGAATGTAATTAATAAATTGACTGAAATGGTCAATTATGATAAATTATACCCTGTCCTGCATATAGAAGCGCATGGCAGTTCAGATTTAAAAGGTATCGTATTACAATCAAAGGAGTTTGTTAGCTGGACTGACCTAAAGGAACCTTTAATAAAACTAAATGCAGCTACACGAGTAAATTTATTAGTTGTATTATCATTATGCCATGGTGCAAATTTTGTAAGCCAACTTACTCCGGTAGATAGGTCCCCATGCTGGGGGTTAGTTGGTCCAAAAAAAACTTTAGCGGGTCCAGAGCTCTTGGGAGGTTTCTCTGCATTTTATCAGGAAGTTTTTAGATCAGCTTCGGCAGAAATGGCTGTAAAAAAACTAAATGAGTCATCTTCAAATATTGATATCGACTATTCTTTTATAACAGCAATAGCATTCTTTTTTACTGTTTACGGAAACTATCTTATTACGTATTGTACTAATAAATCCTATACCGATAGAGCTCGTACTATGCGAAAAGAATTGAAAAAACAAAGAAGAAACTTAATTAAAATTCCTGGCATTGGCGAATTAAAGCGATTATTAAAATCATCCCAAGAGGATTTTTTTGAAAAATATAAAGTTAGGTATTTCATGGTTGACTTGTTTCCCGAAAATAATAATCGGTTTATAGTAACATATGAAGATGTTATGGACTACAAACTAAAAAGATTGGCTGCTTCCACTTAAAGTCAATGGGTTGACTTTTATTGGAACGACATTATCTCATGGCGCATTCGCTACTCTTCCAGGATGACGTTGTTGGGGACCACCACGATGCCGTTTTCGGTGACGTGGAAGCGCCGGGCGTCTTGTTCGAGGTCCTGGCCGATGGCAAAGCCGGGAGGCACCTTCACCCCATCCTCGATGATGGCCCGGTTCACCAACGCTCCGGCGCCGATTTCCACCCCGTCCCAGAGGATGGACCCCTCAACGGTGGCCCCGCGCCCCACCCGGACCCCCGGAGAGAGCACCGCCTGGTTCACCGTGCCCTCGATGGTGCAGCCCGCGGCAATCAGGGAATCGCCCACGGCCAGGCAGTCGCCGGTGGAGAGGTACCGGCTGGGGGGATAAAGCTGCGGCCGGCAGCGAATGGGCCAGGCCGCCTCGAACAGGTCAAAGGTGGGCTCTTTGCCCAGCAGGTCGGCATGGGCGCTATAGTAGGCGTCCAGCAGGCCGATGTCCCGCCAGTAGCGCGGCTGGCCGCCGGCGTCCCGGAAGTTGTAGGCGAAGACCTTTTTGCGTCCCACTAGCTGGGGGATGATGTCCGCCCCGAAATCGTGTTTGCCGCTTTTCTTTTTGGCGTCCTTGATGACCTCCTCCACCAGGGTCCGGGCCCGGAAGATATAGACCCCCATGGAGGCCAGGGAGAAGCCGGGGGCCCCAGGCAATCCCGGGGGCCGGGCGGGCTTTTCCAGAAAATTCTCCACTTCGGCCGCGGCGTTCACCTTGAGGATGCCGAAGGAGCTGCCTTCCCGGCGGGGCACCATCACCGCGGCCACCGTCATGTCGGCGTCCCGGGAGAGATGGAAGTCCAGCATCTCCAGGTAGTTCATCTTATAGACATGGTCCCCGGAGAGGATCAGCACCTGTTGGGGGCGTTCCTGCTGCAGCAGGTTAAGGTTTTGGTAAATGGAATCCGCGGTGCCCCGGTACCAGCGGCTCACCATAATCTGCTGGGGCGGCAGCGAGTAGATGAACTCCCCCAGGTCCGGGTGCATGATATCCCAGGCGGCCCGCAGGTGCTGGTCCAGGGAGAAGCTGCCGTACTGGGTGAGGACGTAGATGCGGCGAATGCCGGAGTTGAGACAATTGGACAGGGTGAAATCGATGACCCGGTAGAGGCTGCCGAAGGTGATGGCCGGCTTGGCCTTGTCCCGGGTCAGGGGAAAGAGGCGCTCCCCCTTGCCGCCGGCCATGATGATGGTGGTGAGCTCTTTCAGGCCGTCCATTATTTGGCGATCAACTCTTTGACCTTGGCCTTGAGTTCGGTGAGGTCCGAAGATTTTACCACATAGGCGTCGGCGGCCCAACTCATGAAACTTTCCTGGTATTGGGTGTAGGCGGTGTTCAGAATCACCGGCAGGCCCTCTTTCAGACCGAGGATGCGCGGCAGCGCCTCCAGGCCGTCCATGCCGGGCATGCGGATGTCCAGGATCACCAGGTCCAGGGCCTCTTTCTCCACCTTCTTCAAGGCATCCCGGGCATTGCCCGCGAGGATCACCTGATATCCTTCGTCGCTTAACTCCTCCTGCAACAGGGTGCGGATGGCTTCGTCATCATCCACCACCAGGATGGTTTTCATCAGGGGTTCCCCAGGACTGTCGTGCTGTTCACCCTGAGCGGCGGCAGGCGGCTGGTCCAGGTAAAATGAAATTAGAATTGCCAGATGCTGCGCTTTATCTGAAGATGTAGCGTCGGCGCCCTCGCCGGCCGCGAGAACCGCCGAGGGCGGCGGTTCTACATTTTGATTATTCGTGGGCCTGCAAATAAACCACGGAGCGAGATTGAAGCCTTTGGTTGCTGGATATTTTAAAATATATGCCCTCCGGTGGTCTGGGGCAACCTCCGGCGCAAAAAAAATCCACGATTACGGGTAGCTGGCCTCAATGAACGCCGCCGCCCGGCGGCGGCTGCCACTGATCCCCCAGGAACAGGGGCAATTCCGCGGCGCAGATGGGACCCGGGCGGATGGTCCAGCCGGTGTAAGCGGCCAGTTCCTCCTTGAGGGGCGCCAGCACCCCGGGGATGATAAGCCGGCGCGGGCGCAGCCGTTGGGCCAACCGGTGGGCCTCCAGGGCCTGGTCCAGGCGCTGCGGGGTGAAGCTGCGGTAGATCATGGCCATGTCCGCGGTATCTCCCCGGGTGTCCACCAGGAGCAGGTAGAAGGGGCTAATGGTCAGAGCCAGGAGACCGCTGAGCACCGTCAGGGTGAATTCGCTGTTGCCGCTGACCAGCAGCGGCGCCTCGGGGCCCGGCTGGTTGAGCTCCAAGAGGTCCGGCGGCACCGGCCGCGGCAGCTCCAGAGACGGCACCGGCGGCAGGACCTCCTGGGCCCGCAGGGCCAGGGATAGGGCATAGCGCTTCCCGGGGGCAAGGTTGAGGCAGTCCTCCGGACGGATGAGGCCCGCCTGGAGCCTGGCGGCCAGCAGGGCGCAGTCGGACGCCCCGGCGCCCCGGCATTCCTCCGGCGTCAGGTACGGGCGGATGTCGATCTGGTCCACATATAGATTGGCATAAAGCATAGGGGCACCAGGGAAACCGTTGAGCCAAATTACAAAAAACCCTAACAGGAATGGCCTGCCGGGTCAAGGCCCCTGAGCACCACCCCCGCGAGGCCAGACCCCGCAAAATCTCTTGCGTTTTTAAGCCAGTTACTGTAAAAAAAACTTGATAGTCACGTATTCCAGACGAGACCTGGTAATAAAGGAGTTCTTCCCAAGAGTAACCGGCTAATTTTTAATAAAATATCAGGTAAAGGAGTAGTCCCGGCCCGAGGTCGACGTGGCTTCGGGGGTACGGGGTTGGCCCAAAATTCGGTTTTGCCCGCGCGCCCACCGATCATCCCGTTCCCCTTTACCCCAGACCCCGGAAACCCTTGGCTTTAACCCTATGGCAGCGAATAACCCACTCACCCAAATTCTGCCGCACCTCACGCAACTGACGCCCTACCAGGCCGGCAAACCTCTGGAAGAACTTGAGCGGGAATTGGGGCTGACCGACGCCATCAAACTGGCCTCCAACGAAAACCCCTTGGGGCCCTCGCCCAAGGCCCTGGCCGCCATCAGCGCCAACCTGCAAAGCATTCACCGCTACCCCGACAGCCACGCCTATTACCTGAAGGAGGATCTAGCCGCCCACCTGGGGGTCTCCCCGGGGCAGCTCGTTCTGGGCAACGGCTCCGATGAGATTCTGGACCTGTTGGTCCGGGCCCTGGTGCCCGCGGGCGGTGAAGTCCTCAGCACCACCCATACCTTCCTGATGTACGGTCTGTTAACCGCGGCCGCGGGCGGCCTCTTCCGCCCGGCGCCCCTCAAGAATTTCCGGGTGGACCTGAAGGCGGTGGCCGGGGCCGTCACTCCCCAAACCCGGCTGATCCTCCTGAACAATCCCAACAACCCCACCGGCACCGCCTTTTTGCGGGAGGAATGGGAGGAGTTTCTGGCCGCCCTGCCGGCCCAGGTCACCGTGGTTCTGGATGAAGCCTACCTCGATTTCGCCGACGACCCCCAGGTGCCCTCCGGGCTGGCCTACCTGGCCGAAGACCGGGCCCTGGTGGGGTTGCGCACCTTCTCCAAGGCTTACGGCCTGGCCGGTCTCAGAATCGGCTACGGCTACGGCCCCAGCAAGTTGATCGATTGCCTGAACCGCCTGCGCATGCCCTTCAACGTCAATCGGCTGGCCCAGGTGGCCGCCCGGGCCGCCCTGACCGACACCGACTTTCTGGCCCGCACCCGGGAACTGGTGCAAGCCGGCAAAGCGGAGATTTGCCGGGAACTGGGGCGTCTGGGTCTGGAATACATTCCCAGCCAGGCCAACTTCATCCTGATCAGGGTGCCCAAACCCGGGCGGGAAGTCTACCAGGCCATGCTGCGCCAGGGAGTGATTATCCGGGCCATGGACGCTTACGGCCTGCCGGACCACATCCGGGTCAACGTGGGGTTGCCCCAGGAAAACCGGCGCTTCCTCCTGGTGCTGCAACAGGCGCTGGAGACCTTGGGCTGAGTGGCGAAACGGGCCATCATCACCATCGACGGTCCGGCCGGGGCCGGCAAGAGCACGGTGGGGCGGCGGCTGGCGCGATCCTTAAATTATCTGTACCTGGACAGCGGCTCCCTGTATCGGGCCGTGGCCTGGCAGGCCCGGCGCCTGGGTCTGGAGATCAACGACCCCGGAGCCCTGGGCCGCTTGCTGCCTGATTTTAAGCCGGGGCTCCGGACCGACGCTGCCGGTTTTCACCTGTTCATCGACGGACGGGAGGTCACCGCAGAACTGCGGACCCCCGAAGTGAGCCGGGCCGCCTCTCTGGTGGCCAAATTGCCGGCAGTGCGCCAGTGGGTCAAGGGGCATCTGCGCCAGTTGGCCCGGCGCGGCGGGGTGGTGGCCGAGGGCCGGGACCAGGGCACGGTGGTCTTTCCGAAGGCCGGGTTTAAGTTTTATCTGGACGCCACCCTGGGCATCCGGGCCCTCCGCCGGCAACGGGACTGGCAGGGGGACCATGATCCGCCTTCCCTGGAGGAGATCAGGGGTGATCTGGAGGCCAGGGATCGTCAGGACCAGGCCCGGGAGGAGGCGCCCTTGAGGGTGCCGCCCGGCGCCAGGGTCATCGACACCACCGACTTGACTGTGGACCGGGTAGTAGAGATCTGCTTGCAGGAAATCGGTGCCAAAGCCTAACCGGGAAGTCTGCGGCCGTGAAACCGGCCGGTGGGAAAATAACCGAGTAAACCTGTTTAAGGGGGACAACCTGACATGGATGGTATGGAAAAAACAGAACTGACCAACCACACCCAGCCGGAGGAAATCGAGACCCGGCCGCAACCCGAGGACGAAGCCGCCACCTCGGCGCCGGCAGCTCCGGTAGAGGCAGCCCCGGTGAAAATTCCCCAGGGGGAGGCCGCGCCCGAGATGTCGGACATGGAATCCATGAGCGAACTCTACGAAGAGAGCCTCAGAAGGGTTCAGGAAGGGGAAGTGGTCAAAGGCCGCATCGTCTCCATCACCAAGGACTTCGTCATGGTGGACATCGGCTACAAATCCGAAGGCCAGATTCCCATCCACGAATTCACCACCCCGGAAGGCGAAATCACCGCCCGGGTCGGGGATGACGTGGAGGCCCTAATGGAGAGCAGGGAAGATGAAGAAGGCGCGCTCATGCTTTCCAAAAACAAAGCCTCCAAGATCAAGGTGTGGGAAGATGTCAGTGTCGCCTACAACCACGATGGCGAGGTGACCGGCACCGTGGTGGCCAAGGTCAAGGGAGGGCTTTCCGTGGACCTGGGGGGCATCATCGCCTTTCTTCCCGGCTCCCAGGTGGACCTGTCCCCGGTACGCCATACCGACCACCTCATTGGGGAGAAGTTCTCCTTCCGGGTGCTGAAGTTCAACCGCAAACGGCGCAACGTAGTGCTCTCCCGCCGGATCACCTTGGAAAAGGCCAAGAATGAGGCCAAGGCCACCTTACTGGCCACCCTGGAAGAGGGCAAGGCCCTGGATGGGGTGGTGAAAAACATCACCGACTACGGCATCTTCGTAGACCTGGGGGGCCTGGACGGCCTGTTGCACATCACCGACCTCTCCTACGGCCGGGTGCGCCACCCCGGCGACCTCTTCAAGGTGGGCGATCCCATCACCGTCAAGGTGCTGAGCTTTGACCGGGAAAAGGAACGCATCTCCCTGGGCCTGAAACAATTGGCGCCGGACCCCTGGACCACCGTGGAAGAAAAGTATCCCCTGGGCGCCCGGGTTCAGGGCAAGGTGGTAAGCCTCACCGATTACGGCTCCTTCGTGGAGCTGGAACCGGGAGTGGAGGGCCTGATCCACATCACCGAGATGTCCTGGACCCGCAAGATTCGCCATCCTTCCCAGGTGCTCTCCGCCGGCGACGTGGTGGAGGCCACCGTCCTGGAACTGGAGCCCAACCGCAAGCGCATCTCGCTCAGCCTGAAACAGGTGGAACCCAACCCCTGGGAAGTCATCGGCGAGAAGTACCCGGTGGGGTCGGTCATCGAAGGCAAGATTAAAAACATCACCGACTTCGGCATCTTCATCGGCATCGACGAAGGCATCGACGGCCTGGTGCACATCTCCGACATCTCGTGGACCAAGCGTTTCAAACACCCCTCGGAGATCTACAAAAAGAGCCAGGTGGTACAGGCCAAGGTACTTTACATCGATAAGGAAAATGAACGCTTTTCCCTGAGCATCAAGGACCTGGCCTCCAACCCTTGGGAAACCATCGACCAGCGCTTTCCGATGGGTTCCATCGTGTCCGGGCCCATCACTAACATTACCGAATTCGGTCTCTTCGTAGAAGTGGAAGAGGGCATCGAAGGCCTGATCCACATCTCCGAGTTGGGGCGGGACAAGGTAGCCGGCCTCAAGGTAGGGGATGCTATCCGGGCCAAGGTGATCCATAGCTCGGCCACGGAACGACGTATCGGCCTGTCGGTCCGCAAGCTGGAAACCGACGAGGAACAGACGCATTACCGGGATTACCTCCATTCCCGCACCGAAGCCACCACCAACATTGGGGACCTGATTCGGGAAACCCTGGAAGAGAAGCAGACCAAAGATAACGGGTAAGAGCAAGGCGATGAAATCACCATCCCTGTTGAACGGCATCCTGATCGCCGTCCTGGCGGTCCTCTTTCTGTTGGGCGCCACCGTCCTTGCCTCTCAATTTCTGGGGAAAAGCGCCGGGATGACCTGGGGAGCCAGCCAGGAGAAGGTGGGCGTGGTGGAAATCAAGGGGATCATCTCCGATTCCCGCACCATCCTCAAACAACTGGACGACTTCAGGGATGCCCCGGACATCAAGGCCATTGTCCTGCGGATCAACTCTCCGGGAGGCGCGGTGGGCCCCTCCCAGGAAATTCTCCGGGAAGTGGAGAAAATCCGCGGGAAGAAAAAGGTGGTGGCCTCTCTGGGAACCCTGGCCGCCTCGGGAGGCTACTATATCGCCTGCGGCGCCGACCTCATCATGGCCAATAGAGGCACCGCCACCGGCAGCATCGGGGTGATCATGGAGTTCACCAACGTCGAGGGCCTCACCAAGAAGATCGGCCTGGATTTCTTCACCCTGAAATCCGGGCGCTACAAGGATGTGGGCTCCCCCTTCCGGCCTATGACCCCGGAAGAAAAAGAATATATGCAGCACCTGCTGGATAACATCTACCAGCAGTTTTTAGGCGACGTGTCCCGCAATCGCAAGATACCCCTGGAAAAGCTGAGGCCCCTGGCGGAAGGCAAAATCTACACCGGAGAGGAGGCCCAGCAGCTGGGCCTGGTGGATGTGTTCGGCAACTTGGAGGACGCCATCGAGAAAGCCGGACGCCTGGGCGGCATCCGGGGCAAGGTGGAAGCGGCCTACCCCCCAAAGGAAAGCACCTTCCTGCGCTACCTGGTGGGCGGGGATACCGAAGAAACCCTGGCCAACCTGACGGCCTTCACTTACCCCCAACCGGCCTTTCTGCCATCGTGGTTTAGGTAACAGCCTCGTAAGGTTAGACAGGCGCTCGCCATCTGCAAAGATGACCATCAAGGCCGGCGGCTCCACCCCGCCTCGGTGCTAAGATGCGCCTATGCCTTACCACTCCCTTCCTGCCGAGCCTATACCTGATATCCACGAAAATTGTCGCTGGCGCCCGGGTAGGTAAATGAGAAGAAAATTTATTTACGGCCTTCTATTGGTGGTCCTGATTGGCGCCAGCGCCGAAGCAGGGGGCCGCTCTGAGTGGTTGCAGGGCCCGGAGAACTGGTATTATGATCTCTGGCATCAACTGGCGGGTCTGCGCTATGAACCCCAGCACGTGGTCATCGCGGCCATCGATGATCAGATGCGTCTGGAGCACCTGGATGAACCCCTGGTGTTCTGGAGCCCGTACTTTGCCCGGGCGCTAGCGGCCTTGCGCCAGGCCGGGGCCAGGGTCATCGGCCTGGATATACTTTTTTCGGTAAGCGCCGAATCGTGGCTGAAAAAGCTGAAATTGCCCGAAAACGAGCAGAGCCGCACCTTTGACCTGCCCTTCCGGGAAGAGCTGGCTTCCGGGCAGGTGGTGCTGGCCGGGGATCTGGCTGTTGATGCCCGGGGCCGGGAAAAGGCCCTCCTGCCCCTTCCCGATTTCTGGGCTTCCCTGCCGGGCAAACTGGATGATGTGGGGCTGGTAAAATTTTACCATGACCCCGATGGGGTTATACGCCGGTTCCTGCCGGCCTTCCCGGTGGGCGCCGGTGAGGCGTGGGTCACCTTTGCCCAATTGCTGGCGAATCGCGCGGTTCCAGATAAACCCTCTTTGGGCGAGAGTCTAGCCCTCACCCACATCAGCTTTACCGGCCCTCCGGGCACCATTCCCCGGGTTCCCTTCCGCAGTCTGCTCAACCCCGCAGAGCTGGATGCCCAAACCCGGAGCCTCCTCAAGAACAGAGTGGTCATCATTGCCTATGAGCCCTCCGGAATTCAGGATATGCACCAGACCCCTTATGCCCGGGGGTTTCTAAATATCCCGGCCCGGTTGATGAGCGGCGCGGAAATACACGCCAATATAGTGGAAACCCTGTTAACGAGGCATTTTTTCAGGTCAGTCACCACCCCTTTGCGGTTAATTTACCTTCTGGCAGTGCTCCTAGTGGGGACCGTCCTGTTTTTCAGATTATCCCCCCGGCAGGGACTGGCGGCCCTTGGTCTGCTGGCGCTCAGCGTGGCGGTCTTCGCCTTCCTGATGTTCCGCGGCTACCGGCTGGTTCCCGTGGCCGCCCCGCAACTGGGGCTCCTGGGATGCTACCTGGGGGTCCTGGGGTTTAGACTTACCGGGGAAGAGCGGGAACGGGTGCGGTTGCGGCAGATGTTCGGCCGGTATGTCTCCGAGGAAGTAGTGGAAAAAATTCTGGCGTCCGGGAAGCAGCCTGACCTGGGAGGGGAAGCCCTCCAGGTGACCGTCCTCTTTGCCGATATCCGGAATTTCACCACGATGTCGGAGTCTCTGAGCGCCCATGAAGTGGTGGAGATTCTCAACACCTATTTCAGCCGGGTGTGCGAGCCCATTCTGGAGCAAGGGGGCACGGTGGATAAGTTTATCGGCGATGCGGTCATGGCGGTTTTTGGCTCGCCGGCGCCCCACGCGGACCATGCCCATCGGGCCCTCCGGGCCGCCCTGGCCATGGCCGGGAAGGCCCGGGAGTTCCACACCTGGATGGAAAGGCGTTTCCCGAACCGCGGCTTGCCGGATTTCCGTATCGGCATCGGGGTGCACACGGGTGAGGCAGTGGTGGGCAATATCGGCTCCCCCCAACGCTTTGAATTCACGGCCATCGGTGATACAGTGAACATCGCGTCGCGCCTGGAAGGTTTGACCAAGGAGCTGGGATGGACCATTGTGGCCAGTTCCGATACCATTGTCGCGGCAGGTCCGGGGGTGGTGATCGGGGGGAGCAAAGAAATTCGGGTCAAAGGCCGCCGAGAACCCGTGGCGGTGGCAGAAGTGCAGAGCCTGGAAGAGGATGAGCCAATCAGGGAGATCCCTGCACGGAGGAAAGAGAGATGAAGGCGAGAATCCTGGGCTGGTTCAGAATTATTTGTCTGGGGGTGGCTGCCGCCTTTCTGGCGGTCGCGGCCGCGTCGGCCCAAGCTTCCGCTCCGGATGTCGGGCTGATAACCCAACTCTCCGGGCCGGTCATGTATTGGAATCAGGAAGAGCAAAAGGAACCGGTCCCGGCCAAGGCCTTTATGAAGATTCGCCAGGGCGACAACTTCAAGCTAAACGAAGCCGGTTCCCTGACCCTGCTCTACTTCGCCAGTGGTCGCCAGGAGATCTGGAAAGGCCCGGCGGCCATCATCGCCGGCGCCACCGGCAGCGCCGCCGGCGACCAGAAATCTCCGGCCCAACCGGAAGTAAAGCTCATTGCTACCAAAGCCACTAAACAGCTGGCCGGAACGCCCTTGTTCCTGCCCCGTTCCAGCACCGGTACCTCGGGCGGGATTCAGACCATGACCCCGGCAGGTCTGGCCCCGGCCGTTACCCCGGCGTCCCTGTCCGCAGAGGCCCAACGGCAGATCAAGGAGGCGGAGGGCATCTATCAGGATTTATCGAAAACCGCGGCTGCGAGTGATGTCACCCCGGAATTGTATCTGCTTAGCGTCTTGGGGAAATATGGACAGTATGCGGAAATGGATAAGCTGGTCGATATCATGCTGAGGAAAAAGCCGGCAGACGAGGCCTTGAAAGACCTGAAGGCCTGGGTCCAGTCTAAATCTGGAAAGGGTTTGCCGGCAACTCCCGGCTATGCCAATAGGAAAGGTCCCTGGGCAACTTCGGTTGAAGAGATGCCCACCGCCGGCCAGAAGCCGGAGGTGGCCGAAATCAAGGAACTAATGAAGCAGGCCAGGGCCAATGAGGGTGAAGGGCGGAACGTTTTGGCCCTGAATTTTTACCAACAGGCCCTTAAGCTCAGCGAGAAGGCCATGGGACCGGAACACCCCCTCACCGCCGCCTGCATGGCTCAGGTTGCCAGGTTAGACGCAATCTTTGGTTTCTTTGACCGGGCCTTGCCCCTGGCCCAAAGGTCTTTAAAGATCCGGGAACAGACCCTGGGGCCGGACCACCCCCAGACCGCCCAGAGCCTGATAATCCTGGGGTTCCTTTATGGGAGGATGGGAGACTTCGACCAGGCCATGAAGTTGGAACAGCAAGCCTTGCGGCTTAGCGAACAGGCCCTGGGGCCGGAAAACCCCCTTACCGCGGCCGCCCTGGACAACCTGGCAACTTTTTATTCGCAGATGGGTTCCTATGACCAGGCCCTGCCTTTGGCCCAGCGCGCCGTGCAGATCAGGGAAAAGGTATTGGGACCGGAAAACTTCCAGACCGCCCAAAGTCTGGCAAAGCTGGGATACCTTTATCTGATTAAAAAGGACTACAATCAGGCGGAATCTTGTTTTCGCCGGGCCCCGAGTCAAACCGGCGGGATGGTGGAGCTATACCTGGCCACCGGGAAGTACGAAGCAGCTCTGGACACCTTAACTCGCCCCCAAACCAGCTCTTCTGCCGGTGCTATGAAGGCGTGGACCAGCCCCACGCGCCAGGCGCAGTATTACACTCAGAAGGGATTGGCGCTTAAGGGGTTAGGGAAGCGGGAAGAAGCAGCTGCCGCCTTAATGGAGGCTATTAAGAACATAGAAGAACTGCGGGCCCGCACCCCGGGGGAACGGACCAGCTTCTTCGAGTCCGGGCTTCTCGGCGGCTATTTTCAAGCCTACCGGGGCATGGTGGGGTTACTGGCGGAGATGGCTCTGAAGGGCGAGCCCATCCCGGCAGGCTTACAAACCTATGGACCGGACCCCGGGGCCGCGGCCTTCTATTTTGCCGAGTCCACCAAGGCCCGCTCCCTGCTGGAGGCCCTGGCCGCCGGGGCGGCGCGGGTAAGGCCCCAATTACCTCCGGACTTGGCGGCCAAAGAAAATAGTCTTCAGGAACGCCTGCAGACCCTGGAAGGCCAGAGAGCTGAACGTGTAATGACCAAAGGGGGCCGTTCTAAGGATCGATCCGACCAGTCCGCCCAGCAATTCCAATTAGAACGGGATGCCTTGCAGCGGGAACTGGACGGATTCGTGACGGAGTTGCGCGGCCGGGACCCCCGCTATGCCGCCCTGGCCTATCCCCAGCCGTATAAGGCCCAGGAGCTGCCCCTGAAACCGGGAGAGGTGCTGCTGGAATACGCACTGGGGGAAAAGGAGAGTTATTTATTCCGGGTGGAGCCCGGGGGCAAGACCCAGGTCTTCCGTCTGGCCGTGGGCCAGGAGCCCCTGGAGAAGCGCCTGGGCGCCATGCTGGCCCCCTTCCGGAAAGGCGTATTGCGGCGGGAGGATTTGTCGCGCTTTTCGGTAAGCGACGCGGCTTCGCTATATCAAGAGATCCTGGCCCCGGCGCTCTCCGGGGTAAATCCCGGCACCCATTTGATCATCGTGCCCGATGGCGTGCTGGGGGCGTTCCCCTTTGAGGCCCTGGTAGTGCAGGCGGGACCGGATTGGGGTAAATGCACCCTGGTGGCGGACCGCTGGCCCGTCACCTATTCCCAATCCGCCGCCATCCTGGCCCTGAACCGCCACCTCGGAACCTCCCACGCCGCTCAAGCCCTCTTTGCCCTGGGTGACCCCATCTTTGATAAAGACGGCAGCCGCTACCTGGCCTATAAAGGGGGCCAGGGCCAGGCGGGAGAGCTAAAGCATGCGGGACTGGAGAAGCCCCTGACCATGGCGGCCACCGATAAAGGTTGGGGCCGGCTGGAATTCCCGCCGCTGCCGGAGACCCGGCAGACCGTGCTGGAACTGGCGGCCCTCTTCCAGGAAAAGCCCCAACCGCCCCAGGTGCTGCTGGACGTCTTCGCCACGGAAACCAAGATACGCCAGTCCAACCTGAGCCAGTACCGCTACCTCTTCTTCGGCACCCACGGGTTCCTGGCGGACAAAATGGCCGGGGTGCAGGAGCCCACCCTGGTGCTAACCCAAGTGGAGAATAAAGCCCCGGACAATGGCTTCCTCACCTCCAGCAAGGTGCTGCAACTCAAGCTGGACGCGGAGGTGGTGACCCTGGCCGCCTGCATGACCGGGGTGGGCCAGTTCATGCAGGGAGAGGGGGTGCTCAACTTCGCCCGGGCCTTCCAGCAAGCGGGGGCGCGCAGCGTCATGGTCTCCCTGTGGAACATCCCGGTGGATGAATCCATGAACTTTTACTCGGCGTTTTATAAGGCCTTGAAGGAGGGGAAGCCCAAGATGGAGGCGTTAAAGATCGCCCGCCAGGCAGTGCGGGCCAAAGAACCACATCCATACTTCTGGTCTGGCCTAATTTTACACGGGGAAGAATGAATAGAAGATTATGCTAGATAGTTACTGATTATACCGAGATGAAATCGCTATAATTGGGGATATAGAAGCAGGATGTTCAAAATCACCGTTAGGGCGGGCGGTCCCCACCCCACGGTTAATCTTCATCTCTCCACCCTTGGATGACCACCGCGGTTTTTCCTGCCTCGGCCCAATCAAATAGCCGTTCAATATAGGGCATCTCCACGTGAACGCAACCGTGGGTGGCCCATTCCTTTCTTTCCTCGGGCGGGGGCACTTCCCCTCCATGAATGGCTTTTCTTTCTTTAAGATCGAAAAATATGGAATAAGGCATGGCGGTATCGTATTTTTTTGAATAATAATCTTCAACCTTCAATTTTACCAAATAGATTCCCGGATTGGTGGTCGTTTCATCATCACCGGTAATTACGGGAAATTCGAAAAGTTTTTTGCCGTTTTCATAGGCCGCCCCCACTTGCGTGTGTTGGTTAATCCAGATTACTTTCTCATAGTACTGGAATACATTCATGGCCGCAGCCAGCGAACCGGCCAGATGCAGCAAAATAGGAATGCTCAGGAGATAAAGATATTTTTTCATCAGTGATTATTAATCAGAGCCTTAAATAGATTGCCTTTTAATCGAGTAGCCCCAAGCTTTAGCGGGCGCAGGCTAAAGCCTGCGGCTCCGGTTAAATTCCCCCTCAGGAACTGGTTTTTTGCTCTGATTAATAACTTATCAAGATGAGGAATAGCTTACTGGGTCTCGCTTAAATTTTTCAAGCGAAGAGGCCCACTGGCCCCTTGCCCTCCCGGATGACCTCCGGGGCGTCGTCGATCAAGGAGATGATGCTGGAGGGAGCGGGCGGGATGAGGCCCGCGTCGATAACCAGGGCCAGGTGCGGCTTGAACTTGTCCGCGATCTCATAGGGGTCGCTCTCCACCTGGCCGTCGGGGAGGGAGGCGCTGGTGCTGATGATGGGATGCCCGAGAAGGCCAACCAGCTCCAGGGCGATGGGGTGGTCCGGCACCCGAATGCCCACAGTGCGCCGTTTGGTCTGGAGAATCTTGGGTACCTGCCGGGAGGCCTCCAGCACGAAGGTGTAGGGCCCGGGCAGCAGGCGCTTCATCACCTTGTAGGCATAGTTGCCCACCTGGGCGTATTCGCTAATATTCTTCAGATCATGGCAGATGAAACTGAAGGGCTTGCTGGTGGGCCGGCGCTTGATTTGGTAAATTTTGGCGATCCCCTTGAGATTGTAGAGGTCGCAGCCCACCGCGTAGGTGGTGTCGGTGGGATAGGCGATGAGGCCGCCTCCCAGAAGGGCCTCCACCGCCTGGCGCAACAAGCGCTCCTGGGGGTTCTGCGGGTTGATCTTGATAATCATTGCTTGCCCTTGGGTTGCGAAGGGAGACCCCGCGGGTCGCCCTACCCCTGCTTCTTTTTTATCGGCTTGCGCTGGTGCGGCGTGCCGCCCTGCTTCTTGCCTTTACCCGCTGGGGCCGCGGCCTGGACCGGCTCCGGAGCCGGGGCGGTGGATCTGAGCCAGACCCCCTCCACCTGATCCTTGAGCCAGTGGGCGTCCCACCACTCTATGGGGTCCACGAATTCCCCCTGGAGGGCCACGCCAAAGTGGAGGTGGTCGCCCCCGGCCAGGCCGGTGGTCCCGGTCTTGCCCAGCACCGTCCCTTTCTCCACCTGGTCACCCACCTTCACGGCTATCTGGCTCATATGGCTGTACATGGAAAAGACCCCCAGGCCATGGTCGAGGATCACCGTGTTGCCGTAAATGCCCAGGGGCTCCGCCATGACCACCACCCCGCGGTTGGCCGCGGGCACCGGGCTGTTCACCAGGGAGGCCAGGTCCACCCCCAGGTGCACCTCCTGGTCCACGGCCTTGTTCTGATAGACATAGGTGCGCCGGTCCCCGAAACCGGCCTCGGTCTTGCCTAGAAAACGCTGGAAGGGGCCGGACCACAAGGGCTGGGGGCTGCTCCGGGAGCAGATCTGGCGCACCCGTTCATGGTTCTGGCGACGCGTCTCCCGATTGAGCTCCAGGTAATTCCCCAGGAGGTCGCCAGGCTTGGACACCGGCAGGGTGGCGGCCACCTTGCCCAGGAAAGCCTCCGAGAGCTTGAGCTGGTCGCGGCGCCATTTCCGGGGCGTCACCTTCAGGGGAATCGTCTGCTTCACCTCCTGACCGCCGGAGCGGGCCACCAGCTCCAGATGCAGGGTGGCGGGGCCCTCCTGGGGAATCGGGAACAGCACCACGTAATCCCCGGCGGCCCCCCGGGGATTGGCAAAACCCCGGTATAACACGCCCCCCACCAGCACCCCGGACTCCTGGACCGGTTTGCTGAGGCGGTAGGCCATGGCCCCGGCGCCCCCGGCGTACAGCAGGTGGCTCACCGACTGCATGGAGACGGTGGCCGGGGTCAGGTCGATGGTCACCTCCCGGCTCCAGACCGCCAGGCGGCCCCGGAACATCTCCCGCCAGGAGCGATCCCGCACCGAGGCGGTGAGGGTGGCCTTCCCGTCCTTGAAACCCAGGGCCTTGGGCTCCAGAGTGACGGGGATCTCCACCTTCTCCCCCGGCTCGCCGCCGGGAGGGAATTGGCGCTCCAGCACCACCTGCTCCCGGCCGGCCTGGGTGAGGCTGACCCTGACTTCTCGCAAGCCGCTGCCTTCATCCCCGGCCTCCAGGGTGAGGGCGGTCTTGGGGCCCACCACCTCCACCGGGGTCTTGAGGCGCACCCAGGGGGCGCCGAAGGCCAGGTGCTGGTACAGCAGCCATCCCAGGGCGCCCAACAGCAGCAATCCCAGGATGCCCCAGAAGGGCAGACTCAGCTTTTTGCCGAAACGCGGGGTCGCAATCGGGCTCATGCCGCTAATAGTATCAGGGAACCACCAGCCAGGCAAGGCGGGAACGGGATCACTCCCCTCCTTCTTGCCATTAGGCCCGGGGCGGATTATCCTATTATCAGGCACTCGGAGGGGACGAAAGATGGACGTGCTTTGCGCGCCAGGTTAGCGCGCCTGGTGGTGAAGCGCGCCTTAGGAGAGGAGATAATGCCCGTGCCAGCGAAGACCGAGGAAATCACCCTGACCCTGGGAGGGCTGCACTGCGCCGCCTGCGTGGCCCGGGTGGAACGGGCCTTGACCGCGGCTCCCGGGGTGGAGCTGGCCCTGGTCAATCTGGCCACCCGCCAGGCCAGGGTGCGTTATCAGCCTCAGGCCACCGACCTGGCGACCCTCACCGCGGTGGTCCGGGAGGCCGGCTATGAAGTGGAAGGCGCGTCCCGGGAACCCCATCCGCCCCACTCTCCGGAAACCGAGGTCCTGGCCTTTCGCAACCGCTTCCTGGTGGCCCTGGTCCTGAGCCTGCCGGTATGGGCCTTCATGATCCCCCCGGTGGCGCACGCCGCCGGTCTGGGGCGCCATGCCCTGCACTTCCTCCTGCTGGCCCTCTCCACCCCGGTGATCTTCTATTCCGGGGCTTCGTTCTTTGCCGGGGCCGCCGCGGCTGCCCGGCACCGGACCACCAACATGGACACCCTGGTGGCCCTGGGCGCCTCCGCGGCTTATTTCTATTCCGCCTGGGTCACCTTCTTTCCCGGGAGCGTCCCCGCCGCGGCCCGGGAGGCGGTCTATTATGATACCGCCCTGATGATCATCACCTTCATCCTGCTGGGGCGCTGGCTGGAGGCCCGCACCAGGGGACGGGCCTCGGAGGCCATCCGCCGCCTCTTCGCCCTGGCCCCGCCCAACGCCCGGGTGCGCCGGGACGGCGTCGAGCAGGAAGTGCCCCTGGGACAGGTCGGGGTGGGGGACCTGGTGCTGGTGCGCCCCGGAGAGAAGATTCCGGTGGACGGGGTGGTGGTGGAAGGGAGCTCCGCGGTCGATGAATCAATGCTCACCGGGGAGAGCCTGCCGGTGGTCAAACAGCCGGGGGCCGAGGTGTGGGGCGCCACCTTGAACCAGCGGGGCTTCCTGGTCTTTGAGGCCAGCCGGGTAGGTGAGCAAATGGTGCTCTCCCAGATCATCCGCCTGGTGGAAGAGGCCCAGACCAGCAAGGCCCCCATCGAGCGCCTGGTGGATAAGGTAGCCTCCATCTTCGTGCCGGTGGTCATGGGGGTGGCGGCCCTCACCTTCCTGGCCTGGCTCCAGTTCGGCCCGCCGCCGGCCATCAGCCGGGCCCTGACCAGCATGGTGGCGGTGCTCATCATTGCCTGCCCCTGCGCCATGGGGCTGGCCACCCCCACCGCGGTCATGGTGGGCGCCGGCCGGGGCGCCGAGCTGGGCATCCTGATGCGGGGCGGCGAGCCCCTGGAGCGGGCCTATCGCCTTACCACCGTGGTCTTCGACAAGACCGGCACCCTCACCCGCGGCGCCCTCCAGGTGACCGACATCCACGCCTGGGAGAACTGGAGCGCCGACCGGGTCCTGGCCCTGGCCGCGGCCCTGGAGGCCAGGTCGGAACACCCCCTGGCCGAGGCGGTGACCCACGCGGCCGCCTTGAAAAACCTGGAACTGCCCCCGGTGGCGGAATTTCAGGCGCTGCCGGGCCTGGGGGTGGAGGCCCGGGTCCAGGGCCAGGAGGTGCTCCTGGGCTCACTCGCCTTCCTGGCGCAAAAGCAGATCGTCAGCGACACCCTTAGCGCCCAGCAAGAGGAGCACGCCCGGGAAGGCAAAACCGCCATCTTTCTGGCGGTGGCCGGGAAACCGGTGGGCCTCATCGCCGCGGCGGACACCCTGAAGCCCGGGGCGCCACAAACCGTGCGGGCCTTGCAGGAAATGGGCCTGAAGCTCGTGCTCCTGAGCGGCGACCATCGCCTCACCGTGGCCGCGGTGGCCCGCAGCGTGGGCATCGCCGAGGTGCTGGCCGAGGTGCTGCCCGGCGACAAGGCCCGGAAAGTGGCGAAGCTGCAAGAGGACGGCGAAGTAGTGGCCATGGTGGGCGACGGCATCAACGACGCCCCGGCCCTGGCCCAGGCCGACGTGGGCATCGCCCTGGGTACCGGCGCCGACGTGGCCGCGGAGGCCGCCGACCTCACCCTGATCCGGGACGACCTGGCCCTCATTCCCCGGGCCATCCTGCTGTCCCGGCAGATGATGCGGATCATCCGCCAGAACCTCTTCTGGGCCTTCTGCTATAACGTGGTGGCCCTGCCGGTGGCCGCCGGGATCTTCTATCCCCTCTGGGGCTGGACCCTGAACCCGGCCCTGGCCGCCGCGGCCATGGCCATGAGCTCGGTGTCCGCCCGGGGCGGATTATTCTATTATCAGGCACTCGGCGGGGACGAAAGATGGACGTGCTTTGCGCGCCAGGTTAGCGCGCCTGGCGGTGAAGCGCGCCTTAGGAGAGGAGATAATGCCCGTGCCAGCGAAGACCGAGGAAATCACCCTGACCCTGGGAGGGCTGCACTGCGCCGCCTGCGTGGCCCGGGTGGAACGGGCCTTGACCGCGGCTCCCGGGGTGGAGCTGGCCCTGGTCAATCTGGCCACCCGCCAGGCCAGGGTGCGTTATCAGCCTCAGGCCACCGACCTGGCGACCCTCACCGCGGTGGTCCGGGAGGCCGGCTATGAAGTGGAAGGCGCGTCCCGGGAACCCCATCCGCCCCACTCTCCGGAAACCGAGGTCCTGGCCTTTCGCAACCGCTTCCTGGTGGCCCTGGTCCTGAGCCTGCCGGTATGGGCCTTCATGATCCCCCCGGTGGCGCACGCCGCCGGTCTGGGGCGCCATGCCCTGCACTTCCTCCTGCTGGCCCTCTCCACCCCGGTGATCTTCTATTCCGGGGCTTCGTTCTTTGCCGGGCCGCCGCGGCTGCCCGGCACCGGACCACCAACATGGACACCCTGGTGGCCCTGGGCGCCTCCGCGGCTTATTTCTATTCCGCCTGGGTCACCTTCTTTCCCGGGAGCGTCCCCGCCGCGGCCCGGGAGGCGGTCTATTATGATACCGCCCTGATGATCATCACCTTCATCCTGCTGGGGCGCTGGCTGGAGGCCCGCACCAGGGGACGGGCCTCGGAGGCCATCCGCCGCCTCTTCGCCCTGGCCCCGCCCAACGCCCGGGTGCGCCGGGACGGCGTCGAGCAGGAAGTGCCCCTGGGACAGGTCGGGGTGGGGGACCTGGTGCTGGTGCGCCCCGGAGAGAAGATTCCGGTGGACGGGGTGGTGGTGGAAGGGAGCTCCGCGGTCGATGAATCAATGCTCACCGGGGAGAGCCTGCCGGTGGTCAAACAGCCGGGGGCCGAGGTGTGGGGCGCCACCTTGAACCAGCGGGGCTTCCTGGTCTTTGAGGCCAGCCGGGTAGGTGAGCAAATGGTGCTCTCCCAGATCATCCGCCTGGTGGAAGAGGCCCAGACCAGCAAGGCCCCCATCGAGCGCCTGGTGGATAAGGTAGCCTCCATCTTCGTGCCGGTGGTCATGGGGGTGGCGGCCCTCACCTTCCTGGCCTGGCTCCAGTTCGGCCCGCCGCCGGCCATCAGCCGGGCCCTGACCAGCATGGTGGCGGTGCTCATCATTGCCTGCCCCTGCGCCATGGGGCTGGCCACCCCCACCGCGGTCATGGTGGGCGCCGGCCGGGGCGCCGAGCTGGGCATCCTGATGCGGGGCGGCGAGCCCCTGGAGCGGGCCTATCGCCTTACCACCGTGGTCTTCGACAAGACCGGCACCCTCACCCGCGGCGCCCTCCAGGTGACCGACATCCACGCCTGGGAGAACTGGAGCGCCGACCGGGTCCTGGCCCTGGCCGCGGCCCTGGAGGCCAGGTCGGAACACCCCCTGGCCGAGGCGGTGACCCACGCGGCCGCCTTGAAAAACCTGGAACTGCCCCCGGTGGCGGAATTTCAGGCGCTGCCGGGCCTGGGGGTGGAGGCCCGGGTCCAGGGCCAGGAGGTGCTCCTGGGCTCACTCGCCTTCCTGGCGCAAAAGCAGATCGTCAGCGACACCCTTAGCGCCCAGCAAGAGGAGCACGCCCGGGAAGGCAAAACCGCCATCTTTCTGGCGGTGGCCGGGAAACCGGTGGGCCTCATCGCCGCGGCGGACACCCTGAAGCCCGGGGCGCCACAAACCGTGCGGGCCTTGCAGGAAATGGGCCTGAAGCTCGTGCTCCTGAGCGGCGACCATCGCCTCACCGTGGCCGCGGTGGCCCGCAGCGTGGGCATCGCCGAGGTGCTGGCCGAGGTGCTGCCCGGCGACAAGGCCCGGAAAGTGGCGAAGCTGCAAGAGGACGGCGAAGTAGTGGCCATGGTGGGCGACGGCATCAACGACGCCCCGGCCCTGGCCCAGGCCGACGTGGGCATCGCCCTGGGTACCGGCGCCGACGTGGCCGCGGAGGCCGCCGACCTCACCCTGATCCGGGACGACCTGGCCCTCATTCCCCGGGCCATCCTGCTGTCCCGGCAGATGATGCGGATCATCCGCCAGAACCTCTTCTGGGCCTTCTGCTATAACGTGGTGGCCCTGCCGGTGGCCGCCGGGATCTTCTATCCCCTCTGGGGCTGGACCCTGAACCCGGCCCTGGCCGCCGCGGCCATGGCCATGAGCTCGGTGTCCGTGGTCAGCAACTCCTTGCGCCTGCGGCGCTTTAAGGCGTAGTGATTTGGGGGAGGGGGCTAAGGGCCGACGGCCCTTACCCCCTCCCCCAAACCCCCACCCCCAATCCCTTATGAAAAAGGGGCGACCCGTTGGGTCGCCCCTATTCTGATGGCATAGGCGTCCCCCCGGTGCTCTAATGCATAGCCAAAATCTTGGAGTTGCAGGATTTAGCCTGCAAAGTGCAAGCGAGACGCCTGTGCCACTATCCGCTCAGGGTTCATAGGCTTCTATATCCAGCGAGAAGGAACCTTTACTAACCGAGGCTTGATATATCTTGACTGGGAAATTACGCTTTCCTATCAAGTTGACCACGTATTTTTTATCCTCAGGGGACATTAGTGCGCCCAATATTACCCCGACGAGCAGTTCTTCTGGGAAAAACCTTTCACCAGGACCATTTGTATCGAAGATGCGCCATTCTTCTTCGTAACACCAGTCGGCAGCTTTGGTTAATAGAAACGATTTTATATGATGTTCCTTAGAATCCCTGAGAAGATCGACCTTAGGATATTCTGGCAAGTACTCAACGGTGGAGCCGCCAAAGAGAGTGTGGAATCTGTCGCAAGGGACTTAAGACAAAGTCCAGATGCCGCGGCTAATGAGACCAGAGAAGAACATCCCTATATGATGCCGACAGCGAAAGGACACCTAATCGATCTACATCTTGTTGAAGAAGGTCAGTAATTCCTACAAGTAGATCATTACGATCCACCTTGAGGTATTGTTTAACTTCGGCCCTGCGGTCCGCACGGTCGATATGGGGATTTAATCTAAGCTCTTCCATAAATGCTTGCCGAAGTTCTTTGAGGGGAATCGAAGGCTGAAAATGGACCTTGCAATCGAATGGATCATTAAACGAGGTTGGCGAGGCAAAGAACAGCACCGAGTCAGTGAGTATTCGGCTCGTGTACTTGCAATGTTCACCTTGAAGATGGCGATAGCGGTAAAGGTACTTTGGCCCCACTTGTGACAAATGGAGAACCTCGCCCAAATGGTTAGTAATATAGAGTGAGTATTGTGCTCCTTAAATGGTTATGTAATTTTCCAAGGGGCGACCCAACGGGTCGCCCCTACTTACGCGGGTTGGGAGGGGGGCTTGGGGGGAGGGCAGGGAGCCTCGCTCCCTGGCCCTTTACCCTTTCCCTCCCGCAAACCTCACACCAATTGCCGATACAGCTCCAGGTAGGCCTGGGCGCTCTTGGTCCAGGAGAAGTCCTCGGCCATGGCGTTCTGCATAAGGCGCCGCCACAGTTTCTGGTCTTTGTAGGACTCCAGGGCGGTGTGGATGGCCTTCAGGAAGGCCTCCGGGTCATATTCGTCGAAGACGAAGCCGGTCCCCGGCTCGATGGGGCTGCCCACCGGGGTGACGGTGTCCACCAGGCCGCCGGTGGCCCGGACCACGGGAATGGTGCCGTATTTCATGGAATAGATTTGGTTGAGGCCGCAGGGCTCGAAGCGCGACGGCATGAGAAACATGTCGGCCCCGGCCTCTATGAGGTGGGCCAGCTTGTTGTCGAAGGCCACCAGCACTCCCAATCTCCCGGGATACTTGGGGGCCTCCGCCGCCAGCCAGCGGTGGTAATGCTCATCGCCGGTGCCCAGGATGACCACCATCAATTCCTGGGTCATGAGATGGGGCAGCACCTGGGCCACCAGGTCGAAGCCCTTCTGGTCCGCCAGGCGGGAGATCATGGCCAGGATGGGGGCCTTGGCCAGCTTCTTGGAGAGTCCGAAGGCCTCCATCAGGGCCGCCTTGTCGGCGGCCTTGCCCTTGAGGTCGTCCCGGCTGTATTTGGCCGGCAGCAGCGGGTCGGTATCCGGGCTCCATTCCCGGTAATCCACCCCGTTCAAGATGCCGTGCAGGTCCCCGCCGCGCTGGCGCAGCACCCCTTCCAGGCCATAGCCGAACTCCGGGGTCTGGATCTCCTCGCTGTAGCGGTGGCTGACGGTGGTGATGGCGTCCGCAAAGACGATGCCGCCCTTGAGGAGGTTGATCTGGTCGTAGTATTCCAGGCCGTTGATCCCGAACAGGGACCAATCCAGGCCCAGCCGGGGAAACTTACTTTTGGCGAACAGACCCTGGTAGGCCAGGTTGTGAATGGTCAGCAGGGACCTGGTCCCGGATAGCGCCTCCTCTTTCCCGCCCCAGAGATTTTTCAGATAGACCGGAACCAGGCTGCTTTGCCAGTCGTGGCAGTGGATCAGGTCCGGCTTGAACTCCATGGCCCGGCAGGTGGGCAGCACCGCGGCGCAGAAGAAGGCGAAGCGGTCCAGATTGTCGAAATAATCGCCCCGGGCGGTGCCGTAAAGCTGGCTGCGCTCGTAGAACTCGTCCCGGGCCACGAACCAGAAGGGATAATCCGGGGAGCTGGGGGCCATCAAGTCGAAGCTCAGGTTGAGAGGCTCCGGCAGGGGCGCCTCCAGGTCCTCGGCCACCATCACGGTGGGGATCTTGCCCTGTTTCACCGCGCCGTAATAGGGCAGCAGAACCTTGACCTCCACCCCCAACTTCTGGAGGGCATAAGGCAGAGTGCCCACCACATCCGCCAACCCCCCGGTCTTGGCGAAAGGTATCCCTTCGGGGGCCACGAACAGCACCCTCAACTTCTCAGCCATAGCCACTCCTCCGATTTACGGTTTTCTGTCTTCGGTTTTCTGTAAAAAACCTATCCCTCTGACTGCTTGCGACTGTCCTGTTATTGAGCCTTAATACAGAAAAGATGAGCCTTTTGCAAAAGACATATCAATGGCGAAATCAACGTTATTGACTTATTCCCTCCCCCTCGAGGGGGGAGGGTTAGGGTGGGGGTGGCGAAAATAGTTATGTTTTATCCAATAGTTACTAACGACTGACACCCCCCTCCCCTAGCCCCCTCCCCCGTGGGGAGGGGGAAAAGACGCCTTAACCGGTTTAACCGGATTTTTGCAAGATCCTCAGATAACCGAAAACAGTAATACGGATAATCATCAGTATTTGTAGATCAGATCGATATTCGAGGCGACGAAGCCTTTCTCCCCTTCGTTGAGGGTAAATTCAAAGATGAAGTCCCGGCTGGGCAGGTTATCCGGATGAACTCCCTGCGAGGGCAGGTCCTTTTCCATGAAGAACACCGAGGCATAGGGCGATTCTTCCAAGCGGGTGTCGGTCACCCAAACCTTGCCGAAGCTCTGCATAAACCGGAAAAACCCATAGGACCGGTCCAGGAAGTATTTGGTGCAGACCCCACGCACCCGGCTGCCCACCTCGCCCCAGGGGGGCGCCCCGGCATAGGGCGGCGAAGTGGGCAGCAGGCCCGGGACCAGGTATCCCGGGACAAACAGGTCCACCTCCCGGCGCAGCCGCCCGGAGACGTTGGCAAAGGCGATCAGTTCCACCCGGCAGCCTTTGTTTTGCACCATGGTCACCACACTGCAAAAATCGCCGTCACCGGTGAACAGGTAGATCAGGTCCAGGCGCTCCGATTGCGAAACGATATCCAGGGCCATCTCCATATCCAGGTTGGCCTTACCGTAGGTGCGCCCGGAGTCGTCTGTGTACCAGCGGATGGGCTTCTCCACCGCTTTAAAGCCCAGGTCCCGCAGGGTGAGGATGAAATTCAGGGTATTTTTATAATTGGGATCGGAGATGGCCCGCTCTTCGTCGATGGCCACGTAGGCGTTGAGCCGCATCACTTCGTCGCCATCCCGGCCGACGAAACGGCGGATGACTTCGTAGCGCATACCGTAGCCGCCGCAGCGCATGATATTCATGGAATCCACATAGACGCCGATTCTTCTGGTCATTTAATCAGGCTCCTTTTGCTATTTCACTAAAATTGGGGCATATCTTTGCTGCACCACGCAGGTACTCTGGCCAGCGTAGTCCCTTCCCGCCAGGTAACTAAATACTTGATTTCTTAAATATGGTAGCGTTTCTTGTCGCCCCCCCTCACCCCAGCCCTCTCCCCCCGCCGGGGGGAGAGGGAGTATTACAGGAGTTCCTTCTTTATCCCCTCTCCCCCTCGAGGGGGAGAGGGTTAGGGTGAGGGGGAATTAATCACTTGCTCCCGCGGTTAATAGATACGTTACCGGATTTATGAAATCGGCTGCTAAGATAACCGCCGCGGGCTGGCGCCCGACCCCGAGGTCAGCGGCCCTGGCCGGTGATTTTAACCCACCAAAGTTTAGAGGAAAAAGCACCGGGTCGCAAGTCGCCTTGACGAAAAGGGGGATTTCACCTGGCGCCAGTGCCGGGCCGCCCGCGGAGGAGTTCCGGGGGCTGGCAGGGGCGACCCGGCAGAGCGCTCCTCCTTGAAATAGAGAAACTTCGCACCAAATTAAGCCTGCCGCAGGCTTGCAACTCCGGTCAGGCCTCCTTAATATTTAGACTGCAAGGGTGACCCAACCACAGGCTGGCAGCCTGCGCCACCGTCGCCCCGATATCTGACCCCGCAAAGGACGGATTATGGCCAATCACCACGTGGATTCGCACCTGTTCGTGGCCTTCGGCGCCACCAGCGATCTGATGCGCCGCAAGCTGATACCGGCCCTCTATCATTTCAGCGAGCATTACGGCTTGGAAAAACGGCTCCTGCTGGTGGGGCTCTCCCGCCGGAACCTGGATGACCAGGCCTTTCGGGCCCTGGCCCGGGAGGCCCTGGCCGAGGCCGGGCTTCCCCAGAAGGGCCAGGCCGACGCCTGGTGCGATGAGTGCCTCTTTTTTCAGTCCCTGGGCGGGGAAACCCCCGAAGATTACCGGGCCCTGGCGGACCGGCTGGAGGCCCTGGAAAAGGCCCACCAGCTTCCGGGGAATCGCGTCTTTTATCTGGCCCTGCCCCCGGACGCCTTTGAACCGGCGATTACCGGCCTGGGCCAGGCCAAATTGAACCACAGCCCCGGCTGGACCCGGCTGGTGGTGGAGAAGCCCTTCGGCCGGGACCTGGAGTCGGCCCTAAATCTCAATCAACTGCTGCACCGCTATTTCGACGAATCCCAGATCTATCGCATCGATCATTACCTGGGCAAAGAGACGGTGCAAAACCTCCTGATCTTCCGCTTCGCCAACGACATCTTCGAGCCCCTCTGGCACCGGAACCTGGTGCAAAGCGTCCAGATCACCGTGGCGGAAGCCAGCGGGGTGGGCCATCGGGGCGCCTATTACGAGCAAGCCGGGGCCTTGCGGGACATGGTGCAGAACCACCTCACCCAGCTCCTCACCCTGATCACCATGGAGGTCCCGGTGACCTTCGAGCCGGAGGACGTCCGCACCGAAAAAGTCAAGGTCCTCCGGGCCGTCGCCCCGGTGCGCCCCGAGGACGTGGTTTACGGCCAGTATACCCGGGGAACGGTGGATGGCCAGACGGCGCCCGGGTATCGGGAGCTGCCGGGAGTTTCTCCCGATTCCGCCACCGCCACCTTTGTCGCCTTGAAGCTGGCCATCGAGAACTGGCGCTGGAGCGGGGTGCCCTTCTACCTGGTCACCGGCAAGGGGCTGCCCTCCCACTTTACCCAGATCGCCGTCACCTTCCGCTGTCCGCCGGTGTGGCTCTTCCAGTCCCTCAAGACTACCTGCAACCCCAATGTCCTGGTGTTCACCCTGCAGCCGGATGAGGGCTTTGACCTCCATTTTCAGGTCAAGGCCCCGGGGGAGCCCCTGGACCTCAGAACCCAGCGGTTAAGATACCGCTACGCCGAAGCCTTCGGGCCCCTGCCGGAGGCCTATGAGACCTTGCTCACGGACGTCATGGCCGGAGACCCGACCCTCTTCGTCCGGGCCGATGAGACCGAGGCGGCCTGGCGCATCTATGCCCCGCTCTTGGGCGAGCCCCAGCAGCCGCCGCTCTTCTACGCCGCGGGCACCTTCGGGCCGCCGGCTGCGGCCCGCTTCATGGAATGGCCCGACCCGGCTTTGCTTTACCGTTAAATCCGTGATAAGAATTTTCCCATAACCTGGTGTTTACCGGAGGAACAGGCGCCCTCGCCTGTTTTTTATCTCCGCCGGGGCGCCCTTCAAAACCAAGGTGCAGTCGAAGAACCATAGATATCCTCTGTAGGGGCGCACCCAGTGGCACAGGCTTCCAGCCTGTGATCGGAGCGCCCTCCGGAGGCGGACCCCTGGGTCCGCCCCTACAAGGATGTCCCTTTGACGGCAACCTGGTATCAGGAATCCGTCTTCATGCCGGAAAGCTTGCTCAAATCCGGGGGCCGGGCCCTCTTGCGCCGGTACCTGAGCAAATTCCCCCTGCGGGATGGCAAGGTTTGGTTGTATGAGCATCTCCACCCATACCTGCTGCCGTCTGCGCGCCTGGTCACCGCGGCCCTGGATCCGGGTTTTGGCATTTTTCGGATGAGGCTGGACCTGGGGGACGCCGAACAGCGGAAGATCTATTTCTTCGGCCACTACCACGAACGCTACGAAGCTGCCCTGGTGGCCCGAGTTCTGGAGCCGGGTGAGGTCTTCTGGGATGTGGGGGCCAACATTGGCTATTTTTCCCTGGTGGCGGCCGCCGCGGTGGGGGAGCGCGGGGAGGTGGCGGCCTTCGAGCCGGGGGCCGCGGCCCTGGCCCGTCTTCAGGAAAACGTCTCTCTGAATCCTGACAGAAAAATCCGGATCTTCAACCTGGCGGCGGCTGACGCCGACGGCGAGGCGGTGCTCTACCGCCGCGAGGGGATCGCCGACAGCAGCGCCAGCCTTTATGCGGGCGCCGCCGGGGCCGCGGGGGGCGAGACTTGCGCCACCGTCGCCCTGGACCGCTTTCTAAAGAAGGAGGGTTTGCGGCCGCCGGACTTCATCAAGCTGGACGTGGAAGGGGCGGAACTGGCGGCCTTGCAGGGCGCCGCCGCCATCCTCGCCGACTTCCGGCCCCTGTTGCTGGTGGAAATGGAAGAGAAGAACCTGCAGGCCGCCGGCGCCTCCAAGGCGGCCATCCAGGCCTTCCTGAGGGATTACGGCTACCGGGCCGCCCACCTGAGAAAGGGTCGCTGGCGGCTCCTGGACGACGTCCACCACACCCGGGGCCGCAATCTCTTCTGGTTCAACCCCGATATTCCCCGACACCGGGAAAAGGCCGGGCTGGCGGGAATAACTCTTTGCTCCCGTGGGTAGCGGCAGGGCAACTCCGTTAAAGATCAGGAGCCAGAGCATACTCCAACAAAAAGGGCGGCAGGATGAGCTCCTACCGCCCTAGGAATTTTTTTAGTTAGTTAGCTGATGGTCTCAGCGGGCCGTGGCCTTGGCCAGTTTTTCCCGTTGGGACATGCAGCCGCGGCACAAAGGGGTCTCCGGCATGATCTCCAGACGCCGGGGTTCGATGGGCTGGCCGCAGACCTCGCAGAGGCCGTAAGCGCCGTTTTCCAGGCGCTGCATGGCCTCCTCGATGGCCTCCAGCTCCTGGCGCTTGGGTCCCAGGAGGGTGAGGCTGGTTTCGGCCATCAGGCTAACCGTGGCCTGGTCTTCCTCATCCCGGGCGGTGGCCAGCATCTCCTGGTAACCGTCGCCGATGCTGCTCTTGAGCTGGTCCTTGACCTCCAGCCAGAGGTTCTTCTTGCGTTCCAGCAGGCGATCCTTTACCTCCGCCAGTCTCTCGGGGGTCAGTCCTGCCATCCTTGGTCCCTCCAGAGGATCGGTTGGCGGGGCCGCCACGGAAGGCCGGCCCCCCTGGGATTACTCCAGAAAATCTTCCAGCGCCGCTTTGCGGGTGGGATGTTTCAGACGCTTCAGGGCCTTTTTCTCGATCTGGCGGATGCGCTCCCGGGAAACCTTGAAGGCCCGGCCGATCTCCTCCAGGGTGTGCTCCACCTCTTCCCCGATACCGAAGCGCATCTTCATGATCTTCTCTTCCCGGGCGGTGAGGGTGGTGAGGATGGACCCGGTCTTCTCCCCCAACTGGGAATCCAGGATGGCCTCGTAGGGGGAGACCGCCTTGTCGTTGCGGATGAAGTCACCCAGCCGGTCCCCTTCGTCTCCCACCGGGGTCTCCAGGGAGATGAGTTCATCGGCCAGGTTAGTGACCAGGAGGATCTTGTCCTCGGGCACCCCGGAGCGCTCGGAGATCTCCCGCAGGATGGGCTCCCGGCCCAATTCCTTCAGTAGATCGTAAAAGGCCCGGTAACAACGGTTGCGAATCTCCTGCAGGTGCACCGGAATCCGGATGGTCCGGGTCTTGTCGTAGATGGCCCGGGTGATGGTCTGCCGGATCCACCAGGAGGCAAAGGTGCTGAGGCGGTAGCCGGTGGTGTAGTCATAGCGGGTGACCGCCTTCATCAGCCCCAGGTTGCCTTCCTGGATCAGGTCCGAGAAGGTCAAGCCCCGGTGCAGGTACTTTTTGGCGATGCTCACCACCAGACGCAGGTTGGCCTTGATCATCTGATCCCGGGCCAGGTTGACCTCGCTTTCGGTGACCTGGATGCGATTGGCCAGTTCCTCCACTTCATTGGCCTCGGGATGGTGCTTCTGAATCTGGATCAACTTCTGATGGATGACCTTGAAGAGCTTCTCTTTGCTCTGCGCGGTCTTATCCAGGGTTTTGAACCATTCCTGGACCTTCTTCTGGAGATAGCAAATCTCCTCCAAATCGGAGGTCGCCTGGGAGACCAGTTCGAAGATGGCCTCCTGTCCCTCTTTGATGATGCGCCCCAGATGGCGCTCCTCTTCCGGGGAGAGGATGGAATAGCGCAGCATCTCCCGGAAATAGGCGGCCACCAGCCCCTCATGTTCCGGGATCTCCTCCACCTCCACGTCTTCCAGTTCCTCTTCCAGACCTTCCTCGGCCACGCCGCCATAGGCGGTTACATCCAACTGGTCGGTCACTTCCAGCTCTTCGTCGGCCGGAGTTTCGTAAGGGCCCCGGAAATCCAGGGAACCGTTATCTTCCCCGGGGACTATGAGGTGAAATTGATCATAGGCGACCAACGGTTCGTTGGCGCCACCCAGATCAAGAAATTTTTTCAGGTAGTCTTTTTCCATGGATTGGTATTCCCGTGGTTGCCCAGCTCCTAGAGGTTAAATGAGATATTTTACCTTTTTATTAGCTGAAGTCAAGGCAAATTTTAAACTTTCCCTTCTCGCCCACCAGCCCTCAAGGACACAATTCGGATATTTTTCCCCTGCATTGGTTGGGGTGTAAAATACTTGCCAGGCATCATTGATATCGGCTAATCTACCAATTTTTTTAAGATAATTATCCATAAAAGGTTGTCAAGGCCCGCCGCGATTTACCTCCACTTTATTTTTTCCAGATACCCGGCCTTGACCCGGCCCCGGCCCGGCGGTATGATACCGCCACCCCACAGTTGCGAGGCCCCCAATGCCCCATAACTTTATCGATCACCTGCAGGAAGGCATGGCGGTGCACCAATTCTTCCTGGTGCGCCAGGCGGAGAGCCGCACCGATAAGAGCGGCGCCCCTTACCTCTCCCTGGTGCTGGGCGACCGGAGCGGCACCATGGTGGCCCGGGTCTGGAGCAAGACCCTGGCCAAGTGTCCCGGTCCCTTCGCCCCGGGGGATTACGTGGGAGTCCAGGGTCAGGTGGATTCCTACAAGGGCGAGCTCCAGCTCACCGTGCAATACCTCAATACCGTTGCCGCGCTGGCGGCCCTGGGCAAGGACCTCAAGGACTTCGAGCCGGAAATCCTGCACCTGTCCACCCCCTATGACCGCCAGCAGTTGTGGCGGGAGTTGCGCCAATTGGCCGAGGCCCATATCCAGCCGCCCCTGGGGGAGTTGGTGCTGCGCCTGTTGGACCGCCACCAGGAGCTGTTCCTGGTGTGCCCCGCGGCCCGCCTCTATCATCACCCTTATCTGGGGGGACTGCTGGAGCACACCTGGTTCGTGGCCCGCCATGCCCTGGCCTCCCTGAGCATCTACCCCGACCTCCACCCCAGCCTGGCCCTGGCCGGCGCCATCCTCCACGATCTGGGCAAGATCAAGGAAATCACCAATCCCACCGCCCCGGAGTTCACGGTCCCGGGCCAACTCCTGGGCCATATTGTCCTGGGCTGGGAGATGGTGCGGGAGGAAGCCCGGGCCATGGAATTCTCCGACGCCGACCTTCTCATACAGCTAGAACACATCATCCTGGCGCATCACGGCGTCCTGGAATTCGGCTCCCCCATTCCGCCCAAGACCCGGGAGGCCATGCTGGTTTATGCCCTGGATGACCTGGACGCCAAGCTCAAGATGATGTCCCAACACCTGGAAAGCGACGGGGGGGAGGGCGATTTTACCGGCTACCACCGGGTCTTGCAGCGGGGACTGTATAAAGGCGGAAAAACTAAGGAGACCGGCGGCCAGGAAAAAAAATGATTGGGTAATTGACATTTTTGTAGCTTGTTCTTATCTTAAATTTAAATCGAGCGGGGCCGCGGCCAGGCGATTTTGGGCCAGACCCCGCGAAAGTCAACCAGGAGGGCATTTATGTTCAAAAAGCTTTTGGTTCCACTGGACGGCTCGGAAATTGCGGCGAAGGTTCTTCCCAAGGTAGTAGAGCTGGCCAAGTCCTGTCAGGCCAAAGTGACCCTCTTTCACGTCTGTTATGGTGGGGTGGGGGCTTTCTCCGGCGAGGCCTCTCCGGGGGTGATCAGGGCCGAAGAGGCCCAGGAACAAAAATTCTGCTCCACCTTCCTGGCCAAGGCAGCGAAGGACCTCCGGGACCAGGGTCTGAACGCGGACTCGGCTTGCGAGGACGGGGTGCCGGCCCGGGAAATCATCGCCTTCGCCCAGGATAAAGGTTACGACCTTATCGTCCTGGGCACCCACGGGGCCGGGGAAGTGGCCTGGTACATGGGCGGGGTCGCCGACAAGGTGGCCAGCCATGCCACGGTGCCGGTTCTCTTGTTCCGGACCCTGGACCTCAAACCCCCGCTCCTGAAAGAGATTTACTCTGCGGTGCCAGGGGTTAATTTCCCCAAATAATTACGGTTTCCAGTTAATAACCAAATCTCCGGGACCGGCGGGCTTTGCCCGCTGGTCCCGTTTAGCTTCAGGGCCGCGGTCCAGGCGGCCTGCTGGCTGGAAAAAAATCCGGTGGACGGCAACTAAATAAAAAACCTCCGTCCCCCGGATGCAGAGCAATTTAGGCCCCTGCGGGAGTAGCCTCCGCCGGAGAAGAGGTCTTGATGAACGAGGCTCCGATGATGCCGATCACCACACAGAGAGCAATGAATACCCAGGCCGCGGTGTAGGTCTTGGCCCCGCTCGCGTGGACAACTACCAGCATGCCGAAAATTTTGGCCGCAAAGGCGGCGACGAAATAGCCGGCCCCATTAACGAAGCCCATCGCCTTACCATAAACCTCAGGCGAAAAAATTTCCGCCGGCACGGCGAGAAACGGTCCCCAGGCCATGTTGGCAAAGAAACCCATCCCGCAAAGAGCCAGGGCCAGAATTGAATGGTCCGCCGCTTTCAGCGAGGAGAGCAGCAGAATAAAAGGTATCAGGCCGATAAAGCACACCAGGATCATGACCTTCCGGTCATTCCGGAACAATTTGTCCGAAAGGTAAGAGGAGGTAAAGCTCCCGACGGCCCCGGCCAAAAAGTAAAGCGAACTCCATAAACCCATGGTCGCCAGGCTAAACTTGAAGACATCCGACAGATAAAGAGGGACAAACACCAGGGTTCCCCAAAACGCGATCTGCATGACAATGTCTACTATGATGACGGCCACATAGCTGCGGTGCTTGAACATCTCCAAGAACGAGAATTTTTTCTGCGAGAGGATTTTGGCCTGGGTGTCATGGTATTCACCCTTCTTCAGGATGCCTGCCGCCAACTCCTCCTCATACGAATATTCCAGTTCTTCCTGGGTGATATGCTTATAATGCTCCGGCCTGTCGAAGACCAAGACACAGATCAGGAGCAAAGGGACTATGCCGACTGCCGCGGTAATAAAAAACACGATGCGCCAGTCACCGAAAAAGACTGCCATCTGGGTCGCAAGAATGCTGGCCCAGGCCGGCGTCAAGATCCAGGCCCAGGAGAGCAGAGCCTGCGCTTTGGCGCGGCCTCCCTTGTTAAACCAGCGCATCAGCACCCTGGCGGAAGGAACGTATTCGGTCCCGACCAGCAGTCCGAACAGGGCCATTCGATAGTAGTATTCCATGGGAGTGCGGATGAATCCCATCCAGGCGGTCATTAAGGACCAGGCGATTACCGAAAAAATCAGGACCTTCTTCGCCCCGTATTTGTCGGTCAAAATTCCGGAAATATACTGGGCGGGGGCGTAAAAGATCATCATCAGCATGGCGCCCGTGCCTACCCCCGAAGCAGTCAGTCCGATATCCTTCATGATCGCAGGGTTCAGGACCGCGGTTTTCACCCGGTCCAGGTACTGGATGCTATAGCAAAAAAACAGGGTAACCGCGATTATCCAGCGATACGGAATTCTCTTCATCTGCTTTCCCTCCTTGAAGTTTTGAGATTATGGCCCGAGCGGCTTACTGCAACAGGCGCTTGACCAGGGTTACCGCATCGCCGGCATCGGCAGCATATCCATCCGCGCCGATATCTCTGGCGAATTTCTCGTTTACCGGCGCGCCGCCCACCACTACCTTCACCTGATCCCTGAGTCCGTCAGCTTTCAGGGTGTCGATGACCTTTTTCATCTGCGGCATGGTCGTGGTGAGCAGGGCTGAGAGTCCCAGCACGTCTGGTTGGTATTGGGCCACCTCTTGGACAAAGGAATCCGCAGCCACATTAACTCCTAGATCTCGGATTTCGAGGCCGACGCCTCTTAGCATCGTTACCACCATGTTCTTCCCGATATCGTGAAGATCGCCCAAAACAGTGCCGATTAGAATCTTTCCCCTGACTTCAGCCTTCTCGGCGAGGTAAGGTTCAAGAACGGCCAGGGCTTCGTTCATGGCCCGGGCCGAGAGCAGCACTTCCGGGATGAAGACCTCACCGGTTTTGAACTTGCCGCCGATGACCTCCATCGCCGCAATCATCCCCTTATTGAGGATGTCCGGCGCGGCGAAGCCTTGGTCCAGCATCTCCCGGACGTGCGTCTTGATGCCGAGGTGGTCTCCTTTGAGAACGTCGTTTTGGATGGTCAGAAATTCTTCCGCGGCGACCGCCTCGACTTCGACTCGGACCGGAGCGGCCACTGCCGTTACCGCCAGCGGGCGGAATCCACCCGCTTCCAGAGGGAGCCGTCCTTCTTTGGCAATCCGCTCGCCCAGGCGCACCAGGCGGTCGAAAACCGCGTTGGGCGGGGTGGTATCCGCTATCCCCACGATGATGCGGCGGCCGGGGGCCACAGCCTTGAAAAAGTGGTCGATGTAGGCCTGAAAGTCCTCTTCGGATGCGGTTTCCTCCAGCAGCAGGCTCTGGGGAATGCCTCCAAAAATAGTCAATTGGGGGCACCAGCGTTGGTAGTATTCTTCGATTTTGACCTTGGTCATGGGGAAGGGGCAAACGGCCTCGGCAATGTGAATCCCGGAGTCCCGGATGAGGTCCATCAATCCGCGGTTTTCGCCGTCGCAATGGCTGAGGAGCAGCTTCCCTTTTTCCGCCAGAACTCGAGACGCTTTTTGGAGGTAGGGCTTGATCTCCTTGGCAAAATAGGGCGTATAGGTGATGGTGTCGTCGTAGTTGGCTCCCCACAGCACCACTTCCGCCGGAGAATCGGCCACGATTCTCAGAATCTGCTCGTACACCCGCTCGATGCTCTCAGCCAGGCGGCGCATTTCCCTTTCGTGGTCTTTATACTCATAGTAAAAATCGGTGGCTTCGAGAAGGTCTCTCTGGACATGATGAATCCCGGAGGCCGAGAAGGTGCCCATCATGCAGGCAATGCCGTCATCGCCGATGGAGGCCTGCCAGGCCGCATACCTCTCGTAGTCTGGGACGACGGTCATGTTGTCGAAGATAAAGGAAAGTACCCGGTAGTCCTCCACCCTCTTGATGGCTCGCTGCTGCAGCCAGGTTATGGAAGCTCCCGCCTTTCTCATCTCCTCCGTAATCGCCTCGGTGACGCTGACCATACCTAGCGGGGTATGATATTCAACCCGTTTCAGATCGCCGTCCTGCTGCACCTTTACTTCGACCTGGGTAGAGAGCTGGATGCGGTAGCCGTTTTCCTTAAGCGAATAGACCCCCAGACCCCGGTGCAGGTTTTCCTCGTGGCGCTGAACCTTGAGCAGTTCAGGGATCACCTTGTGCAGTGCCCAGCCTTCGGCCCGGGCGATTTCATCGGCGGTTCGCCCCCGGTGTTGCCGGGGCAGAGTGCCCGTATAAGAGTTGGCGTTATACCAAAGGTCGAAGCGCGGCGCGTACGGCAGCACTTCTGGCAGCTCGCCTCTGGCGGCCATGAGCATTCTCTCTTTGAGAGTCATTTTGACATCCTTCCAAAAGTCGTTAGCAAATCTCTTCCCCAGGCGAGAGGCAGGCTCCTGACCAGGAAATCGCCTGGGAATTCATCGAGCGCCCCCAATTTTGGGGTTCGCCAGGTCCGGGAAATTCATGGCAAGAATGTATTCCCTTTGGAAGTCGGGCGCCTCCGCAAGTTCGACGAATCGCACCCTCCCCGACAGTTCCATCGCCTCAAGTCGCCTTTTCCGGTCCAGCAAGGCCAGGATGGCTCCCATTCCCGCGGCGTTCTCCGCCACCTTGATGTTGGCCCCCAGGTCGGGAAACATGCCGATGGAGACGGCGTTGCCCCAATCAAAGCGCGCCCCGAAGGCCCCGGTAAGCACCACCTGGTCCACCCGGCTGAGTCCCGCCTGGCGCAGGAGAATTTTGATTCCGGCGAACAGGGCTGCCTTGGCCAATTGAACCTGCCGGACGTCCTGGATGGTGATGGCGATTTCCCGGCGGGAATCTTCCGCCGGCACCAACACAAAGCGCCGCCCGATATGGCCCCCATCGGCAAACACCCCCGGCATCCCCTCCACGAGTCTGCCATTTGGCCTGAGCAGGCCCGTCCGCCTCATGGCCGCCACCGCGTCAATTATTCCTGACCCGCAGATCCCCTGGGGCTGGACTCTCCCGTGATCGCCCAGGACTTCATAATCTGGCCGCAGGGTTTCCGGATCGATATCGACCTGGTGGATCGCGCCTGGCGCGGCCCTCATGCCCCGGGAGATGTGGGCCCCTTCGAAAGCGGGCCCGGTGGCGCAGCTCGTGGCCCAAAGCGCCTTCCGGTTGCCCAGCACCAGTTCCCCATTGGTGCCGATGTCAATGATTAACAGCACTTCGTCTTTGTGATGGGGCTCTTCAGCAAGGATGGCGCCTACGGTGTCGCCGCCCAAAAACCCGGAAATGACCGGGAAAACATGGATATTGGCGCCGGGATTCAGATCGAGCCCCAGGTCCCTGGCCCTAAAATCCCCGGGAAGGCGCCGCGGCGGCAGGTAAGGGGAGACTCCCAGGCTGTGCGGATGAAAGCCCGCAAAAATAGTTTCCATGGTAGTGTTGCCCACCACGACCATCTCGTCAATATCTTCCCGGTGGCACCCGGCGCCAGAGGTGACAATGCCAGTCAATTCATTGATCTTATCGACCACCAATTTCTGGAGCCGGCCAGCGCCCCCCTCGTTATCGTCGGCATAAGCGATCCGGCTGATGACATCTTCGCCAAAGAGGCGCTGGGGATTGCCCGCCCCGGCCGCAGAAACTACCAGACCGGTTTGCAGATCGCACAGATAGAGCGCCAGGGTGGTCGTGCCCAGGTCCGCGGCAATACCCAGCGAGCGTTGGTGCTCGCCGCTCAGAACCGCGGTCACCCCCCTCTCCCGATGGCAAACGAGAGTCAGGGGACCGCCGCTTCCGGCAACCCGGCTGAGTTCCGCGATGGCGGTCACCTCTGCGAAGCTCACCTCTTTACCGAATAATGCATGGGCGCGGGAGGAGGCCGCCGCGGCGAGGTCGCCACAGTTGGCCCGCAGCTCCAGCCTGGGAATAACGAGGCGATCGATGGCCGCATCTACTGGAAAGGCGCCGGAAATTCCCATTTTGCACGACACGTCGATTTGATCTGAGACCAGAGAGTAAATGACCCCGGAACCTCTAAGGCGCGCCTGGCAGGCCAGCCGCTCCCCCCTGGCCAGTTGGTCCGGGGAAAGCAAGGATCGCTCTGCCTCGGAAACCGGCCCGAGGCAATTTTCCGGATGCGCGGCGATGCGGCATTTTCCGCAGATTCCCTGGCCCCCGCAGTCTGACTGGAGCTCGATGCCATGACCTCTGGCCGCCTCCAGGACGGTTTGGAGGTCCTCGATCTCGCATAGTTTGCCGTAAGGCTGAAAGAGAATGCTATGCGAAGGTGCGTGGGCTTGGGTTTCCATAAACGGGTCAAAGCCGAATTGGGGTTCCCGGGTGGGCGCAGGCTCGCCCCGGGCCTCATTCAGGGAGTGAGAGAAACATTTCCTGCGTGAGGTGCTGGCCTTCGCCAATAGAGACAAAATCGTCCGGGACCAGGCCTTCATCCAAAGGGTCCGGACGCGCCATCTTCCTGAAATAATCAAGAGTTCCCGTTAGTTCTAGATACTCCTTCCCGAAGTAGGCGGCGTTTTCCTTAGCCCGGCGCCGATAGGGGGCAATGTCACCCAGGCCTGAGCTGATCAGCGCTATATGGGTATAATGTTTCAGTTCCTCCTGCATCGCCCAGATAGCTGTTTCAGAGCCGACGCGGGGGGTGTAATCGAATTCGACGATACCGAGCGGGTCCTTTTTTTCTTCGATCCATCCCGGTGTCAGGTAATAGGTCCCGGGGATTTTGTGGAACAGTTCGTCGTAAGACGCCCTGGATCCCAGGAAAAGCGCGATGCAGTCGTGGCACCGGGGGACGATGATCCTCTGCTGCCGGGCGGCCACTCCCACTATGCCGTTGGAGCAAAGACCATATCCCAGCACGATCCGGCCGGCATAGCCGGAAACTGCATTGATCTCGGCCTGCAGGCGGCCTGTCATCAGGTGCGGCGTTCTATGCAAGGCCTGCTCCAGGTAGCGCACCTCAACCTCGGTATCCGGAGAGAGCACCTCCTCTATCTCGGTCCGCATCACGCTGCACGCCAAAATTACGGTTTTCATGCCTGAACCCAGGTCCGGGGCTCACGCCTAGCCCAGCCTGCCCGCCCTGAAAGCCTGGATGTATTCCAGGCAGTATTCATCCTGACCTGCAACTGCCACCGCAGCCCGGAGCGAACCGTAAAGCTCCTTGTCGGTGGGATCCATGATGGCCCCGTCCAGGCCGCGCATAATCGCGGCAACGAGGAAGGTGCGGTTTATCAGCTTGCGGCTGGGAAGGCCGTGGGAGACGTTGGTAAGTCCGCAGATCGTATGGACTCCGGGGAATGCTTGCATTATGAGAGCGATGGCGTCCAGGGTGGCCATGGCCGACCTGGTATCCGTGCCGAGAGGATAAACCAGAGGGTCCAGATAAAGGTCATCCAGGGGGATTCCGGCAAGCTTTACCTTTTCCACGAGCCGGCCGGCCAGCTCCACCTTGGCCGCGGTAGAATCCGCCATCACCTCTTCGGATTGGCAAAGCCCGATGACTTTGGTCTTCAAAGCCGCGACCAGGGGAAGGATCCCCTCGAGCCGGGTGGGTTCCAGGGTGATGGAATTGACCATGGGGGTAATCCGGGCCAGGGGCAGGACCTCCTGGATCACCTTGGCATCCGGACTGTCCAGGCACAGCGGCAGGTCGCAAACCTCCTGGACCGCCTCCATGGTCCACTTGAGATATTCCGCCTCTTTCCCGATAAAGGCTCCCGCGTTGACGTCGATATAGTGCGCCCCAGCCTCTGCCTGGGCCTTCGCCTCCCCCTGGATAAAGTCCCGGTCCCGGGAGGCGATAGCCTCTGCGATCCTTTTACGCGACGAATTTATCCTTTCGCCAATAATCAGCATAAGCCATCCTTGGAGGGGAGGAGTGGGAAGGGTGGCGCCCATCCTCCGGTAGTAAAAAGAACCAGACTAATAACCTTCGTGCACCGCGGCCACCAGCGCCTTGAGGTTCCGCATCGGGGTAGCCAGCGGAATGGCGCATTCAGGAGCAATGATGTTGACTCCGGCCTCAATCGCATAGCGAACCTGCTCCCGAACATCTTCCGGAGTACCTTGGAAAAGGGTCTGGGCATTGTTCACATTGCCCACCAGGCAAAGACGATGTCCGACTTTGGCGACAGCCACCTTGGAGTCAATCTGCCATTCGAAGTGATAGCCGTCGAATCCGGCCTCCGCGAAGAGTTCGAGCCGGTCCAGACAGTTCCCGCAAACGTGCAGGATAAGAGGCCCCTCGATCATTGCCGTCATTTCCTGGTGGAGCGGCAGCAGGTATTCCTGGTAGTGATAGGCCCCAACGAGATTTCCAGTGGCATGGTCCGCCAGAATGACTACGTCGGCCCCGGCCTGAAATTGCGCTTTGGCAAAAGCTACAGTTACCGGCATCAGTTGCCGGAGCATCCTGGATACTTTATCTTTCTCGCCCAGGCCAATCTGCAAGAGCAGATTCTGGGTGCCGGCCATATGGTAGGCCAGGGTCCACGGACCCATTACCTTGCCGATGATTGCCGCCTTTCCTCCGACATGGCGGCGCAGGATCGAGAGGGCTTCCAAAACCACGCGCATAGAGGGTTTTTCGAGAAGGTTTTCCGGGACCACGACCTCTGAGAAATCCGCATAAGGGAAGTTCCGGCTGTCGGGCATCTGGTCCCGGGAGCCCCAGTCCACCTCGCACCCCAAGGCGGCAGCCTCCTGATGGACGCTGTATTCGGGCATTACGGTATCAAAACCGATGATTTCATGCCCGGCCAGAGCCAGTTCGGCCATGGCGTTGGCATCGACGTGGGCCTGGGGAAAAGATATTCCCGCAGCGTCCATGAGATCGTGGCAGACTATCGAGGTAGGATTTCCCGCCGGAGGGCGGGTCCCTTTTCTCCCATTATACAGAGCCGACATGACCAGATTGTATGGAGTCGACTTCATTGCTTTACGGCCTCCATTTGCATCGATCCTGGTTGGGAAGCGCTACCCGCTTTCTATTACTGCTTGGGGGACAAGTTCTTCTGCAGTTGCCTGCAGATCCTGCTAACGTGAGCCTTGATGGTCTTCTCCGCCCTGCCGCCCTCACCCGTTTTCAGCGCCTCCAGAATGGCCCGGTGGTCCGCGTAAGAGACCTTTAAAAGCGGGATGAAATTCAGTCGGGTGGGTTGCGTCCTGCCCCTGATGAAATCCAGCATTTCCTGAAGAAACTTGTTCTGCGAGAGTTCGTAGATCACATCGTGGAACTCGAAATCATATCGAGAGTAGCCGATCAGGTCCTGTTTCTCCACCATCACGTACTGCCTGGCCAGGATTCGCTCCATCCTGGCCACCGCCTCCGGACGGATATTCGCGGCCGCGAGTTTGGCGGCCATACCTTCCAAAGAGGCGCGCACCGTGTAGATTTCCAGCGCGGCCGCGGGGGTAATTTCGGCCGCGAAGACGCCACGGTTCGGGACGCTGAGCAGCAGACCCTCTTGAATAAGCCGGTTTACCGCCTCCCAGAGGGGGGTGCGGCTGATTTCCATGTCCCGCGCCAGTTGTTGGACATTGAGCCTGGCCCCCGGCTGAAAGCGGCAATTAGTGATCATATCTCTCAGGATCCGGTAGGCCTGCTCGCTCAATTTTGCCTTCGCCAGTACGGTTTTCATACTGCCAACATAACCCCGTGGCAAATTTTGTCAACACATTGCATTCTTAATTTTTCATGCAATATGCATTTTCTATATCAGCCGCCGACGCGGTCCAAGGCCCCGCTTCCCGGGTCAACTCCAACCGGAGCCAGCTAAAAGGGCGGGAGGCGCTGCGCTTTCCCGCCCTACGGGCTACGGGCTCCAACCGGAGCCAGGGCCGGAGAGGGAGCGGCAGGCGAAGGTTCTAGATATGGTCTGCACCTGAAGCTGGGGCGGGATTGACTCGCGATAAAGCAGACGATTTTAGAGGGGGGGGCTGGAACGATGATGCCCTTAGAGTTAATTAAAGCAACTTTCACGGCTAACAGGAGGTTAGCCTGTAGCCAGTAGGGGGTGGGGCGGGAAAGCGCAGGGCGTAGGGCGGGAAAGCGCAGCGCATCCCGCCTTTAGAATTACAACTATCGCGTCTAACAGGAGGTTAGGGCCTGAAACACGGAAGGTCTTCCTGGACCGCCCCGGGCATAATGAGGCCGGTTCTCCGTTGATTTGCATTTCCCTGTTATGATATCTAGGTGGTTAGCCGCTCCAGGGTTCGGACAGGCTCTTTAACGGAGGTTCTTAGAGAGCCTCCAGGAGTTTATCTCAGCCTGGCCATTGGGGGCAATAACTGAAGCTTACCAGGACGTTTGGAGTGTGCCAGCCGGCCCGGACCTGAGGTAATCATCTTCCTTCTCAGCCAGGGGGTGGAATATGCCCAGACCTGAAGTATTCATTACCCGACTCATTCCCCGCGATGGCATCGACCTGCTCAAAGAATCCTGTGAGGTGGAGATCAATCCCGAGGACAGGCCCCTTTCCCGGGGGGAATTACTCGCCAAGGTGAAAGACAAGCACGGGGTAATCGGCATGCTGACGGACCGCATCGACGCCGAGTTCTTCGATGCCGCCCAGGCCCTCCGGGGCTATGCCAACATGGCCGTGGGCTTTGACAATATCGACGTTGCCGAGGCCGCGAGACGAAAGATTCCCGTCTCTAATACCCCGGGGGTCCTCACCAACGCCACGGCTGAATTGGCTTGGGCCCTTCTCTTTGCCGTGGCCAGGCGCATCGTGGAGACGGATCAAATCATGCGTTCCGGGACCTGGCCCGGCGGGGGCCCCCTCCAGTTCATTGGCGCCGATGTGACCGGGAAAACCCTGGGGATCATCGGGGGCGGACGCATCGGCACCGCCATGGGCCTCATGTCCAAAGGCTTTCAGATGCGGGTGCTCTATACCAATGCCTCCGGCAAAGAAAACGAGACCCTGAAAGCGGAACTCGGGGCCCGGCGGGTTTCTCTGGACCAGCTTCTGAAGGAGTCGGATTTCATCAGCATCCATACTCCGCTCACCCCCGCCACCCGGCACCTGTTCACGGCCGAGACCTTTAAGAGGATGAAGCCTAGCGCGATTCTGATCAATACCGCCAGAGGACCCGTCATCAAGGAGGATGACCTGGTGGCCGCCTTGGGCTCGCGGACCATCGCCGGCGCCGGCTTGGACGTCTACGAGTTCGAGCCCAAAATGGCGCAGGGGCTGGCCGACCTCGACAACGCCGTGGTGCTCCCGCATATCGGTTCAGCCACCAGCAGCAGCCGCGGCGGGATGTCCCTGCTGGCAGCCAGGAACCTCCTGGCCATGCTGCAGGGCCGGAAGCCGGAATCTTGCCTTAATCCTGAAATCTACGCTAAAGGAAAACCGTAGGGGCGGGGTTCCCCCGCCCAGGGCGGCAAGACGCCGCCCCTACAAGGCGAAGGTTAGAATATCTTGTTCAGCTGACCAGCAGGCAAATCAAGTCCATCACGTTGGTGCGGGTGGGCCCGGTCTTCAACAACTGGCCCAACGGCTCGAAGAAGTTATAAGAATCGTTATTCAGAAGGTACTCCAGCGGCTTAATCCCCTTCTGCCGGGCCTCCTTACAGGTCTCCCCATCGGCAAAGGCCCCGGCGGCATCGGTAGGCCCATCGGTGCCGTCTGTGCCGGCGCTGAGGAGGGCGATTCCCGGCCAGTCCTCCAAGGCAAGGGCGGCGGCCAGGGCCAGTTCCTGATTCCGGCCGCCTTTTCCCGGGCCCCGGATCGTCACGGTGGTTTCCCCTCCGGCCAGGATACAGGCAGGCGGGGAGATGGGATTGCCGGTCGCGATCATCTCTTTACCAATACCCACCAAGGCCAGCGCGATTTCCCGGGCCTCCCCCTGAATAAAAGAAGAGAGGATCAGAGGCTGGTATCCCCGCGCCCTGGCCTCGGCGGCGGCGGCGACCAGGGCGGCGCGATTGCTCCCCACCACCAGGTTCTGAACTTTGGCAAACACGAGGTCGCCGGCTTTGGGGGTGTCCTCGATCAGACCTTGCGCCCCTCTCTTCAGCAGGTCGAGCACCGGCTCCGGCAGGCTCCGGGTCAATCCGTAACGCTCCACAATTTTTAGACAATCGGCAAAGGTGCTCGAGTCGGGAACTGTGGGACCGGAGGCGATCACATCCAGCGGATCGCCGATCACATCGGACAAAAACAGCGAAACCACCGTGGCCGGGTAGGCTAATTTGGCGAATTGGCCCCCTTTGCCGGCAGACAGGTGCTTTCTGATGGCATTGAGTTCATTGATGGTGGCCCCGCATTCGAGTAGGAGTTGGGTAGTCTTCTGTTTGTCGCTTAGCGACAGAGGTGGACGGAGCGTCGGAGTAAGGGCGCTCCCACCGCCAGAGAAGGCGCACAAGACCAGATCTTCTTCGGTGCACTCCCGCAACCGGTCCAGAATGAAGCTCGCGGCCTCGAGCCCGGCCTGGTCCGGCATGGGATGGCCCGCTTCCATAACCCGAATCTTTTTCAGGGGGAGACCGTGGCCGTATTTGACAATGATCCAACCGGCGGTGAGCCGGTCGCCCAAAATTTCCTCCAGGGCTTTGGCCATAGGCGCGGTGCCCTTCCCAGCCCCGGTGACTATAATTCTCCGGAAGTCCTCCAGGGAATACGTTCGCTCGCCTACCCGGAGCCGCGAGCCAATCCGTTCCACGTGGCGCCGGACCGCTTCCTCGGGGTCAACGGCCTTAAGCCCGGCCATAAAGATTGCTGTAAGCGCTTTCCTGATATTTTGATCCATGCGAACCAACCTTGAGGCACATCGTGCAGATGGAGTAAGGCGCCCGGCGGGATGCCTTTCGGCCCCGGATATGAACGTTGCCTACACCCGGTCCGGGCAAATTGCAAGAAAAATTTCCCTTGGCATTTTCGGGGTCTGCTAAACTGGAAGCTCCGGATATCATCCAGGTATCAGAATCCGGGTGCCCAGACCTGGGGAGAGACTGGACTGACTTTACTGGCTCCTTGATGATTAGCTTAATTTGCCCATAGGGGGAGGAGTTTTAAGGCATTGTCAGATCACGGGAAACTAGTGTCCTGTTTCATAATTAGCTGGACATAATATCAAGAGGGAACGCTGGATTTGGCATGGTTAAGTCCCCCTTTGAAAAAGGGGGATTTAGGGGGATTTCAAGAGGTTATATTAAATCCCCCCTACCCCCTTTTTCCAAAGGGGGGTTAAAAACCAGTCATTTTCAATGGATAATCAATTGCAGAACAGACCACTAGATACGCCAGTCCAAGGGAAGACTTACTCACTGTTTGCCGAGGGCGACGCCAGCGAAGGGTACTACGCCGAAATAAAGCGTCTGGCAGATGTTTTCCTGCAGCGCGGCCCCGACCAGAAAAGGCTTTTGAGCCTGATCCGGAAAGCGGGAAAGAAGCCCTTTCTTTGGGGATTGAAAACCACGGGAGCCGATGGGAAGACACTCCAATTCGTCAGAGAGACTCTCAGGCAGTCTTTGTCCATCTATACCCGGAAGGTTTCACACCACCTGGCAAGCCTGCCCTTGGCGAAGCGGATGGACAGTACGCTGGCCACCACGGAGGAGCAATACCACCTGTACATGCTGGAGATCGAATTAGTGAACCGCATCTACCGGGAAGAGTTCAAACGCGCCGCCTACAAATTCGCCCTCCTGGCCCATTGCCTGCGCGACTTCAGGCCGGGATGCCGCTCAGTAAAGGGCGATTTCGAGGCCGTGTGCCAGGGTTGCACTGAGGACTGCTTCATCCGCCTGGGGAGCGTCCTCCTGGAGAAATACGGCATCAAACCCTATATCTCTGTAGAAATGGACCAGGAGAGGCTCTTTAGAAGACTCAAGCGAGAGCACCCCAGCATCGGGGCGCTGGGAATCGCCTGTATCCCGGAGCTTGCCATGGGCATGAGGCTGTGCCTCCGCCTGGGCATCCCACCGGTGGGCATTCCCTTGAATGCGAATCGCTGCGCCAGGTGGATGTCGCAGGCTCACGAGACCTCTTTCAATCTCGAACAACTGGAAAAGCTGCTCAGGTGAGCACCCATGGCTCTCTCCTGGGACTTTTCAAATGATTCTAGCGGGCACGTTATGCAAATCATATCCACCATTTTTCACGGGTCGGGAATAAGTGTTGAGTTTGGCAAGCTATATTGCATTCAGCCGACACTAAGATTTTCCAGAGTCAGCATTACCGGGCAATGACGCTTCAAGTGTCCCTGGACGTGCTCCGGGAATTTCGGAGGGCCAGCCGGGAGTAGGACGCTCCTGGATTTCATGAGGATCTATAACAGCTAGGCGGCAGAAACCTGAAGAGAGAAAATGGGCGAGATTGCTCATGACCATCGACCGTTGTCTGCTATTTCTTGTCCCTGCATTCCAATTCTTTAATTTTATTCTTTATGAGTTCGATCAACTCTGAGTCTTGGGTCAATTGGTGCGCCTTTTTCAAGTCAGCCAAGCCCCTAATATTCTCACCACAAATGAGAAACAATTCGCCCCTATAGTAATAAGCGTTAGCCAATTCAGGGTCTAATCTAATGGCTTTGCCTAAATAGTGCAAAGCTTTTCTATATTCCTTTTTCTCACGAAACACATATCCAAGATTACAGTAAGCTGAAGCAAGTTTTGGATTTAAATCCAAAGCTTTATTCAAATCAGCTAAGGCGATGTCATACTTATTTTGCTTACGGTAAATCCACCCGCGATTATTGAAGGCAATGGCATATTTGGGGTCAAGTTCAAGAGCCTTGTTGTAATGAGCCAGGCTTGGTCGTAGTCTTTTTCCTCCCCATAGACCAACCCACGATTATTATAAGCTAAGGCAAACTTGGGATTTAAAATGATAGCCTTACCATAGTCAACCAAGGCTTTTTTATATTCTCTTTTCCCGGCATAGATAACTCCGCTATTATTGTATGGAAAGGCGAATTTGGGGGCTAACTGAATAGCTTTGTTGTAATCAGCTAAGGCCTTATCGTAGTTTTTGTTTTGTGCGTATAGCATCCCGCGATTATTGTAAGGAGAAGCAAATTTAGGGTTGTAACTCAATGGCCTTGTTGTAATCAGCTAAGGCCTTATCGTAGTTTTTTCTCTCTCGGTAAATCTCACCGTGGTTGCTGTAAGGAGAAGCAAATTTAGGGTCTAACTCAATAGCTTTGTTATAATCAGCTAAGGCTTTATCATAGTCCTCTTCTTCTGCATGGACCAAACCGCTATTGTTGTAGGCTGTAGCAAATTTAGGGTCTAACTCGATAGCCTTGTTGTAATCAGCTAAGGCTTTATCGTAATCGTTATTCTCTCGGTAAATCTCCCCGCGATTATTCTAGGGTAAAGCATATTTAGGGTCTAATTCAATAGCTTTGTTGTAATCAGCTAAGGCTTTATCATATCTTGTTTTGTCAGCATCTACAAACCCGCGATTGTAGTAGGCTGTAGCAAATTTAGGGTCTAACTCGATAGCCTTGTTGTAATCAGCTAAGGCTTTATCGTAGTCTTTTCTCTCAGCATTGACAAACCCGCGATTGTTGTAAGCCAAAGCATATTTTGGTTCTAAAGTAATGGCTGTGTTATAATCTGAAAGAGCTTTGGCGTAGTCCTTTTTCTCGTCGAATAACTGCCCACGATTCTTATAAGCGAGAGCATATTTTCGTCCCAAAGTGATTGCTTTGTTATAGTCAGCAAAGGCTTTATCATAGTTCTTTTTCTGAGCAAAGACCCACCCCCGATTATTATACGCTTGGACCATTTCAGGGTCCAATCCGATGACCGTATTGTAATCAGTCAAGGCTTGATCGTAATCATTTTTAATTTCATATAACACCCCACGGAAATAATAACCGTAGGCAAATTCAGCGTCTAATTCAATGGCTTTGTTGTAGTCAGCGAAAGCGTTGTCGTAATCCCCTTTGGCTTCATATACTCTCCCCCTAAAGCAAAAAGCATAGACAAATTTAGGGTCTAATTCGATAGCAATGTTAATGTCAGCCAAGGCTTGGTAATAATCATTTTTTCCTGCATATAGG
>CAWEWX010000025.1:0-12209 GCA_963812655.1 uncultured delta proteobacterium
TATTTCCTTTTTGCCGGCCTCGGTTGATTTCTTGTAATCCAACTGCTTATTTGCCCTCTGGTCGGTGGTCTGGATTTTATCGATTTCATCCTGGCGTTCGATAGCTTCTTCTATCCCTTCCTGCACGGTATCAGGCATTTTGACACCTTCGACAATCTTTTGGATACTCCCTTTCATAGATAAATATAACAGAATTCATTGAAATTATTCATCCTGTCCATAGCATCCATATCCCATACAGGCTCTATGTTTGTTATAATATGGTTTCTTGCAAACGAAAACTGATAATTAATAAGCGCGACCTGATATTGATAGATTTAGACAAGGCAGTACCTGGCAATGAGTCTTAAAAAAGGGGAAAAGCTCGGCATTTTGATCTTAGGGTCACTCGGAGTTGTGTTCGGTGATCTTGGCACCAGTCCGCTATACGCAACCCAAGAGTCCACCTGGGAGGACGTCAAGGCCGAAGCCCAAAGCGGCAGCTATCGCCTGATCACTACCGAGGAACTGGCGGCCCGCTACCGGCAGGACGCGGGCAAGCTCCTGTTAGTGGACACCCGGCAGGATTGGGAATACCGCACCGGCCATATCCAGGGAGCCGTGAACTTTTCCATGGAGCCCACCGCCTGGGCGCGTTGGCGCTCCCAGGGGCCCCTCGCCAAGTTCCTGGGGCCTGACCGGGACCGGACCATTGTCTTTTACTGAGCGGGCCTGACCTGAGTCCGCAGCGACTCGGCGGCCCGGGTGGCCGTTAAGCTCGGTTATAAGAACGTTTATCGCGATCCCTGAGGATTTCCGGAATGGCAGAGTCAAGGCCTGCCCGTGGCCAGCGCGCCCATGGGCCTTTCTGAAACCGTGGCGGAAGCAAAGACTCCCGGTCCTCTAACCGGTTGGGCCATGGCTCTGGACCCTGCTGGGCATCTTTGCGGGCGGCATGGCCCTCAACCTGACGCCTTGCGTCTATCCCTTAATCCCCATTACCGTCTCTTATTTTGGCGGTAGGAGCGGCTCGGGCCAGGGGCGCCTGGTGGTGCACGGCCTCTTTTACCTGTTCGGACTTGCTTTCACTAACTCTGCCCTGGGGGTGGTGGTGGCCTTAACGGGCGGCCTCATGGGCTCCATGCTGCAAAACCCCCTGGTGCTGGTGGGGGTGGCTGCGGTCCTGGTAATTTTTGCCACCAGCCTCTTCGGATTTTGGGAATTGCGCCTGCCCGGCGGCCTGACGCAAGCCGCATCCAAATCCTATGCGGGCTACTTTGGCAGTCTGTTTATGGGTCTGACCTTGGGGGTGGTGGCCGCACCCTGCATCGGCCCCTTCGTGTTGGGATTGCTCACCTGGGTGGCCAGCCTGGGTTCTGCCTGGCTGGGCTTCCTGGTCTTCTTCACTCTCAGTCTGGGTTTGGGCTTGCCCTTGTTTATCCTGGCCATGTTTTCCGGCAGCCTGGAGAAACTGCCCCGCTCAGGGGAGTGGATGATTTGGGTGCGCAAGCTCATGGGCTGGGTCCTGGTGGGGATGGCGGCCTATTTCCTCAGGCCGCTGCTGCCGGAATCCGCGGGCGTGCTCCTGCTGGCCGCCGTGGCCCTGGCCGCGGCCATTCACCTGGGGTGGCTGGACCGCACCACCGCGGCGTTCCGGAGTTTTCAGTGGCTCAAGACCGCCGCCGCCCTGGTGGGTGTGGTCATCGCCACCTTCCTGCTGGGTTCCTGGGCGCTGAGCGGTCCGGGGGTAAACTGGAAACCATATTCGGATCAACTCCTGGCGGAAGCCAAGCAAGCGCAGAAGCCGGTGATCATTGATTTTTATGCCACCTGGTGCACGCCCTGCCGGGCCTTGGAGGAAATTACCTTCCACCAGCCCGACGTCGTGAAAAAGGCGGATCAGAATTTTGTCATGGTCAAAGTGGACCTCACCCAGAAAGGGAATCCCGTCTACCTTCGCTTGCTCGGCCAGTACGGGATCAAAGGGGTGCCCACCTTGGTTTTCCTTGACGGCCAGGGCGAAGAACTTACAGACCTGAGGCTGGTAGATTACCTGCCGCCGGAGCAGATGCTCTCCCACATGGCGGCGATCCATAAGAAATAACCCTTTAAGGAGAAAGAAAAATGCTGAAAGTGAGATTTTTCCTGAACGAACCTGGCGGGAACCGCTGACAGAGGATGCGGGAGATGCTTCCCAGGTTGGGCGAGAAATATGAGATTGAGGTGGAGATCGTTTCCAAATCACGAGCCCGGTACCAAACCGCGGAATACCTTAAACTGGGCCTCCCGCTGGCCCCGGCCGTGATGGTGGCTGAAGAGGTGGTGAAGCAGGGATCCAATATTTCCGAGGGAAAGATAGAAGCCACAATTCGTCGCCATTTGGGATTGCCGGAATTGCCGCAAGAGGTCAAAAAGGGAGTTCTGGAACGTCTTTTTAAAAAATAATCCGGTTTAACCCACCCGGAAGACCTCAGCAAGGAGATTACCATGCTCAAAGTCAGATGCTTTTACAACGAGCCCAACGGCAAGCCCTGAAAGCACTTCCAGGAAATGGTGCCCAGGTTGGGCCAAAGGTATGCGTTCGAGGCGGAGGTTATCTCCAAGCCCATTGCCGATTACCAGACGGATGATTACTTTGAGCTGGACCTGCCCTCGGCCCCGGCCATCATGGTGGGGGAGGAAATCGTGGTGGAAGGCGCGGACGTCGCTGAAGATCAACTGGAGGCCGTTATCCGCCGGCACCTGGGGCTGCCGGAGCCGAAGCCGCAAAAGAAAGGCTTCCTGGGCCGCCTATTCGGCAGTAGCTAACTTTTCCGGCTCACCTGGCAAGTCCCTGGAGGGCTGACCCATGGGGTCCGCCCGGGAAGCCCGGGCGGCAAGCCCAAGGGGAGGCGCAGACATGCAGACCGCCAAATTTCGCAGGGCAGCCCTAATTAAGGCCGTCCTCCTGCTAATCTTTATCGTGGCCGCGGTGGTAACTGTCCGTTCTACCGGCGTCAGGGAATTTCTCACCGTGGAAAAGTTGGGGACCCTGCTGGCGGCCGCGGGAATATGGGGGCCCCTGGCCTTTATTCTGATCTATGCCGTGGGGGTCTGCCTGTTCATTCCGGGTACCCTGCTTACCGCCCTGGGGGCCGCCATCTTCGGCCCCTATTGGGGGTTCGTTTACGTCTGGGTGGCGGCGATGCTGGGCGCGGCGGGCGCCTTCCTCATCGGGCGCTACCTGGGGCGGGAATTCGCCGCCTCCCTCATCGGCGACCGGCTCAAGAAATACGATGAAGCCGTCGAACGAAACGGCTTTGCCACGGTGCTCTACCTGCGCCTGGTCTATTTCCCCTTCACGCCCATGAACTTCGGGATGGGCCTGACCAGGGTGCGCTATCGGGATTACCTCTGGGGCACGGGACTGGGCATTTTGGTGGGAACCTTCATCTTCACCTTCTTCGTGGGCACCGTCAAGGAGGTCTGGGCCACCGGCCAGTGGGCCAACCTACTGACCTGGAAGGTGTTCTTCTCCTTAGGCCTCTTTGTCTTTTCTTTCTTTATTCCCAAGATCATCAATAGACTGAAGATCTGGAAGGGCATTGGGACTGGATAGCTTCAGCGGTGCGGGGCGAGGCGTTGGCGCATCAGTTTTGCCAACGCCTCCGGCAGACTACCTGAGCTTATTCATATTTTTTGGCATAGGCCGCATCGTTATAAATGCCCTCCCCGTAACGATCCCGGCCGTATTCCGAAATGATCTTTTGCCCCTGCTCCGAGCCCACAAAGTCAATGAACTTGGCGGCGAAGGCAGCGCCTTTAGTGGCTCCCGGCGGCTGGCACAAGGCATGGTAGACGTTGACCAACGTCTTATCGCCCCGAAAGAGAATCTTGAGCTTGGGAAAGTCGGCTTTTTCCGCCACCCAGGTGCTGCTATCGGTCATAAAATAGCCGTGCTCGTCATTGGCCCGCTTCATGGTGGGAGACATAAAATCTTTGGTCACGATGTACCAGTCACCCGACGGACTGATTCCCGCCTTTTTCCAAATGACCATTTCTCTCATATGGGTTCCAGAGTTGTCTCCCCGGGAGAAAAACTTCGCCTTGGCCTGGGCAATGCGGGTATAAGCCTCAATGGCGGTCTTGGCGTCCTTAATCTTGGCCGGGTCATCCGGCGGCCCGACAATGAAAAATTCATTGGAGCCGATCAAGGTTCTTTTCGTAGCCCAGCCATCCTTGACTGCCTGCTTCTCGGCGTCCGGGGCATGGACCATGACCATGTCCACCGCTTTTTCCTTTAATAACCCTAACGATTCACCTGACCCGGCCTCCTTCCAGGTGACGCTGGCGTTTTCTTTGGCGGCAAAGGCTTCCGCCAGAGGCCTTGACCAACCCCAGTTGGCCAGGGCTGCCGGTGGCCAGGGCAAAAGCATGCGACCCGTTGCCATATACACCTCCGTGTAGTTCTTGGGGGGAGGGAGCGGCCAATAATCCCACCACGAAAACCAATGAGCCAAGAAACGACAATAAGTAAATCACTGATTTTTTCATCTGTTTCTCCATATAATTTGGGTCAAATATCCGGGGTGGGCACATCTTTCCACGCCGTGTCCTTGGCCACCGGCTTGATTTGGACGATTTTCCCGGTTTGGGTGTCCAGGTCAATGAAGCCCACCGGGGTCCTGACGGCGCCGCTGGATAGCAGGCTGCTCCCGGAGATATGCCCCGCCTGGCCGTGATCTATCTCCACCAGGATAACCCGCCGGTAAGAACAGGTGTCGCAGGACATCTCAGGCAGGTCCAGCCCTATCGGGCAGTGATGCCGCCGGGCCACCGCCGGGTCGACCCCCATCATGGCCGCCATGTGGGCCATCGGCGAACTGCGGAGATGGGCGAAGGGGTGAAACACCCAATCAATGATCAAGGCCACGGTATGATGCTGTTTGAACAGATGGGAGTGGCCGCCCGTGTCGGCAATCATCCCCTGCATCACATAGTCCGCGGGCATAAGATAACCAAGGTAATCCTTGTCACCCTTGAGGAAAGGGACTTCCCCGGTCTTAGACGCGGTGAAAATGCCCTTGATGGCCTCAGCGGCCAAGGGGCTGTCTTCCGGGAGAATGGGCACTACCGTGAGGTTATCTGCAGTGGTTAATGGCAGGGAGGCCAGGGTAATTTCCCTCAGGAGAATGCCGCTGCCCATCACCAGGATGACCATGAAGACCGGGATAACCACGTGTCGCAGCGTGGGAGAAGGGATTAGCCGCTGGACCAGCGCGGCCAGGGGCCGCTCCAGAGCCCTGGGCAGGAACATCCCGGAGCTGTTCATGTATTCCCGGTAAGAATCTCCATATCGGTTCAACATCCGCCGTTCTTCGTCAAGGGCCAGGAAGTAGTAGAGGACGAACATCAGCGACAGGCTGGCCAGCACGATGAACCGGGGCCACAGGATGGCCATGCCGATGCCCCAGACCCCCAGCAAGAGGTACTGGGGATGCCGAATCATTTGGTACAGGCCCTTGGAGGCTATGCCCCATTTAAAGATCTTCCCCAAATAGACCTGCAGGGCACAGATGCTGAAGCCAAGAAAACCGATGACAAAGAAAATAGAGCCGGCGATCCGCACGGTCTTGAGAAAGGCGGTGGGCGGCAAGATCATGTGGGGGAGGAAAAAAGTGATGGCCCAGCGGGTGGCGGCGTGCTGACCCAGGAAGTTGAAAAAGGGGCTGAAAACCGAGTAAAAGAAAAAGGCGAAGGGGCTGATCATGATCATCACTTCCAAGGCCATGATGAAAAAAACCATGATCCCGCCGAATGCAGCTATTTTCTTGGCCAACGACCTTTGCGTCTTCATGATGATCCTCCGTCAGTTGTGTAATCCCCAGGGGGGCAACCTTAGTGAGTTAATGATTGTTTGTCAAGGCGGCCATCTTTAAGATGGTAAACATAATCAAACCCCTCAATCATCCGCACATCGTGGGTCACCACAATCACTGCCGACTGATTTTCCTTGGCGATCTTCTTTAATAGTTCCATGACCTTTTTGCCACGCTCGGTGTCCAGGGAAGCAGTGGGTTCGTCGGCCAGGATAAGCCGGGGGTTATTGGCCAGGGCCCGAGCGATCGCACCCGCTGCTGTTCGCCGCCGGAGAGGAGGGCGGGCGGGTAATCGGCCCGTTCGGCGATCTCCATGTATTCCAGAAGCTCCATGACCCGGTGGTCCGCCGCCGCGCCCTTGAGGCCCACCAAACTGAGGGGGAAAAGCACGATTTCCGGGCCGTAGGAAGGGGATGAGATTGTGCGACTGGAAGATGAAACCCATCTTCTCCCGGCGGAGACGCCGAATATCAACCTCCCCGGACCAGCCGTTTTTTTGAAAGATCGTCTGGCCGTCAAAGACGATCTTGCCCGCCGTGGGTTCGAGGATCAGGCTGGTGGAAAGCAGCATGGTGGTTTTGCCTGAGCCGCTGGGACCCAGCAAGGCCACCAGCTCGCCGGCGGATACCGAGAGGTTGATATCCTCCAGAGCCCGTACCTCCAGACGCCCGAAGCCGAAAATCTCTACTCAGGCCTTCTATCTTGAGGACTTCCATCACTGTTCCCCCAGAGCCATGGAGGGTTCGGTTTTCAAAGCCTGCGTGACCCCAGGCAACTGGCGAGAATGGCTCCCAGCAGGGCGATCACGAAGGTGAAAAAGTCATCACTGGCGTATAATACGACGAGTCGGGGAAACACCTGGTAGGTGTTGTGGATGAGCACCAGGCCGAAGAGAAAACTACCGGTGGTCAAGATGACGGATTCCTCCAATACCATGCGGATGATTACCTGGTTGGGCGCGCCTATGAGTTTCATGACGGCAATGGTGCGGATCTTCTCCAGGGTGAGGGTGTAGATGACCAGGGAAATAATCACTATGGCGACGATGAAGAGGATAACCCGGAACATTACGGTCTGCGCCTTGACTTTGGCCAAACGCCCTTTTAACATCAATTCTATTTCCTGGTTGGTGGTATAAACCGAAAGATAGAGCCATTTTTCAATCTGCCGGGCAACGGCGGCGGGATCGGCTCCCGGAGCCAGTTTGACGACGATGGCGTTGGCCAGATGCGTGTCGGGGAGCAGACGGTCCAGGTACTTTTCGGCTTGCCCGGGCGAAAAAGCTCCCAGGGTGGTCAGGCTTTGTAGTAAACGTTCCCTCTGGTTGCGAATTTCTTCGTTGTCCCGTTGAAACAGCACTTCCTGGGCATCGGGTAAAGAGAGATACACCAGGGGTTCCCCTTCCGGGTCGGTGCCCTCAGCAGTCAGGCCCACCACCGTGTAGGTGTGCAGGCCCAGGCGGACCCGGTCTCCTACCTTCACCCCCAGTTTCTTATGCGCCACCATTTCGTAATGAGCCCGCCTGATTCCCCTGCCAGCCACAAATTTCTGCGGCCCTCCCAGCCCATCGGGAACATAATAGCCGACAATGGCGAAGCGCCGTTTTTTCCCCAGAATCTCCCTTTCCACGGGAGAAAAAATGATGGGGCTGGCTTCGGCCACCCCGGAAATGGCGGCGACGCTGTAGTGAAAAAACTCCGGCACGATGGACTCCTCATCGATAGGCCCGCCCCGATAGCGCTCCACCACCCAAAGATCGGGATTGATGGTCTTGATGAAAGACAGCCCTCAAACAGGAAGCCCCGATAGATACCGTTAAACGACAGGACTAAGGCGAACAGCAGACCCACGCCGATGAGTGTGGCCAGGAACCGCCCCTTGTGCTGCTTGATATCCTGGATGGCCAGATCCATCACTTGCTCCCGACTCCTGGAGTGGTGACCCGAGGGTCCACCTTTTTCCCTGCCTCCAGGCCAACGGGATTGATTACCACCAGGTCGCCTTCCTTCAGCCCTTCCAGAACCGCAATCTTCTTGCCATCGTTCAGGCCGGTGGCAATTTTCTGAAACCGGGCGAGGCCCTTATCAGCCACCAGCACCCCTTTGTCGCCATTGCTGGTGATCACTGCCGATAACGGCACCGCCAAGGCCGTCTGGCGGCCCGTGTTAATATCCACCTCGGCCTCTTCACCAACGGCCAGGGGGTTGGGGCATTGGGCGAATTCCACGTCCACTTCCAACTCCCGGGTGACGGTGTCGGCCTCCTTATTTAAGCGAACAACTTTCCCCTGGAAAACCCGGCCCGAACGCAGTTTGATAGTGGCTGGCTGGCCTTCCCGCAGTTGAGCAATCTGGGTCTCGTCAATCCAGGCGGCCACCCAGACACAGCCCAGGTCCACCATCTGGAAGATAGGGGTGCCGGGAGCTATGGTGGTGCCCACCTCCGCCTTGCGCACGGTGATCAGGCCATCCATGGGGGCCAAGATGCGGGTGTAGTTGTGCAAAGCCGCGGCGGCCTGGGCCTCGGATTCGGCCTGCTTCACGGCGGCTTGCAAAGCAGTGACGTTGGCCTGGTAAGCGTTCGCTTGACTTTCAGCTACCTTAAGTTGGGCCTTGGTGGTGTCAAAAGTCGCCTGGGAGATGTAGCCGGGCTTGAAGACCTCCAGGTCCCGCTGATAATTGCTTTGGGCCAGACCCAGGTCGGCCTGGGCCTTCCCCAAATCGGCCTGGCCCCGGGCCAGGTCAAGCTGGGCGCGGTTTTTCGCGGCCTGAGCCGCCGCCTGCCTGGCTCGCAATTCCACCGAGTCCAGTTTTGCCAGGAGCTGACCTTTTTGCACCCCGTCGCCCTGATCGGCGTAAAGTTCTTCCAGGATCCCGGTGATCTTGGCGCTCACCGTTACGGGGACCCTGGACTGCACCGTGCCCGGCCCGTAGACTTTGCCCTGGACCTCCACTTTCTTGATCCGCACCACCGGCACTGACGGACGATGCCAGATTAGACGGTGGGCCAGGAAAACCAGAATAATTACCCCTATGACAATCCCTATGGTTTTTTTACTCGCAGGTAATTTCACTGCTTTTGCCCCCTGTCCTTGCTTGGCTGATTAGACCCCGACGGCTCGGCGCCGATGATTTGTTTGACCCTGGCCCTGGCGATATCGTAGTCCACGGCGTATTTGATAAAGGCGAACCGGGAACCGGTCAGGTCCACCTGGGCCTGGAGGACGTCCAGACCGATGGCCTTACCAACGCGGTACAGGGCCTGAGCGCTGGCATAGGCCTCTTCATTGGTGGCCACAGTTTGCTTGCTGGTGGCGCACCCCCTGGCGGGCGTTCTCCTGGTCCTTCCAGGCCGTGGTCAGGTCCACCTTGAGGCCGTCGAGCCGGTCCCGTTTTTTATCCAGTAGTTGGCGATATTGCGAGGAGGCCTTGGCTACCTGGGCCCTGGTCAGCCCGCCTTCGAAGAAAGGATATTCCATAAAGACCCCGGCGATCCATTCCGGCTTGGTGCCGCCCAGGTCCCGATGTCGCACGTCGCTGCCCGCCTGCAAGCTGACTTCCGGGAAGTAACTGCCCCGGGCTGCTTTAATTAAAGTCTCGCTCTGGGCGATATCCAAGTCCAGCTCCTTAATTTCAGGATTGGTTTTCAGCACTTCCTGCCATAGTGAGTTAATGTCGGCCGCTGAAACAAACTGTTGCGGCAGTTGGCCCCTGATATCTATCTGGACCTGCTCTTTCAGTCCCAACGTGCGCGCCAGAATTTCCTTGGCCAGGCGCACCGCGTTTCGGGCCTCAACGACTGCCTGTTCGGCCTCGGATACCTGGGACTGGGCTCGCACATAATCGAGGTTGGTGACCTTTCCGGCTCTGTAAAAGGCTTCGGTCAATTTGCCGAATTCCTGGCGCTGTTGCAGTGCCTCTTGCGCCACTTTCAGGTTCTCTTTGGCCTCCAGCAACTGGTTGAATGCCTGGGTCACCGTAAAGGCCAGTTCGTCTGCGGTCCTTTGGACTTCCTGCCTCTGCGCTTGCGTGCCGGTCTTGGCGGCCTGGGTATTGTAATAAGTCTTTAAGCCGTTGAATATTATCTCCTTCCCATAGACGCCGGTAGTACCTTCTCTCTTGAATAAATCCTTGCCGGTTAAATTGCCCCCCGGAGGAAACCGATTAGGCGGCTGTCGATCGTAGTATGAGGTTAATGATAGCCGGGGGAAAAACTCGGAGCGGGCCGCCTGATAATCCGCCGCCAGCTCCTGGATCTTTTCCCGGCTGGCAGCCATGAGCGGGTTGTACTGCCGGGCCAGGGCCAGGCATTCATCCAGGCTCAAGTTCTGATAATCCTTCTCTGCCGCGGAGGCCTGACCCGTCCATAACAGCAGACGCGCCGAGGATGAGGAAAATAGGCTTCCAGCCTTTCGATGGTAACCACATTGTCAATCTCCATCTTGAGAGCATGATCCGGCATATCCCCATGTTTAGAATATGACCAGGGAGAGACCGGCCACTGCCGGAACAATCCATAAGAGGTTCACCTCAAAAACGATGAGGACTATGGCCGCCGCAGCCGTTAATAGTAAATCCGGCACGCCGGTGAGGGCCGCGTGGCCCATCTGCAAGGTCACCAGGGCCAGCATGCCCACCAGGGCCGCCAGGATACCTTGAATCACCGGGCGCATCCACCGGGCCTCTTTGAGCCGTTGGTAATACGGGGTCACGAAGATGATCAGCAAAATCGGCGGCAGGAATACGGCAATGGTGGCCAATCCTGCGCCCAGAAACCCGTATACCCGATAGCCCACGAACGTGGCCAGGATGATGATCGGGCCGGGGGTGATAAACCCTAGAAGGATGCCGTCCATAAACTGTTTGAGAGTGAGCCAGTGCCAGGCATCCACCACCTCCCATTGCAAAATCGGGATCATGGCATAGCCGCCCCCAAAGCTCACCAGGCCGATTTTGAGGAAGATCTGGGTCATTCGGCCCAGATCGGGGTGCAACCACCTCAAACCCCAGACCCCCAGGCCAACCCCGCACAAGGCCAGGGTAACCAGGGCCAGGGTCCGGCCCAGCTTTGGGTTCACCGTGGCAACCGTAGGGTTTCCAGGCCTCTGGCCTGGTAAAAGCCAAAGCCCCAAGGCCATCCTGAGGAGGCCGGCTGCCAGGAAAACCAACAGAAAATTGATCCGGAGCCCAAAGGCCCCCAAGGCCAGGAGAGCGATGACCGCATCGAGCCAATGTTTCCGAATCGCCTGACTCAAGCGCCACAAGGCTTGCAGGAGGAGCGTGATGACCACGCAGCTCATACCCCTGGAGAGGGCTTGAACCCAGGAGATATCGGTATACCTGAAATAAAGAAACGAGAGCGCCAGCATCAGGATAAAACCCGGCAGGATGAACGACGCGGCCGCGGTGAGGGCGCCGGCCACTCGCCTCAGCCGGTATCCGATGTAGGTCCCCAGTTGCACCATCGTGGCCCCGGGGAGCATCTGGCACAAAGCCAGGCCATCCAAAAACTCTTCCTGACGCAGCCAGCCCTGCTTATCCACGCACATCTCCCGCATGGGCTCCACCATGGCCAGGCCACCGAAGGCGGTAAGCCCCAGGTGCAGAAAAGCGCGAGCCAGATGGACAATTGATGGTCCGTTTAAGGTTTTCATGGTTACCGTTATGAACTATGGTTGAGCCGTCAGGTTCAGGTCTGATCGCCTCAGCCCTTTTACTGGTTGTAATGATAGGCTGTAAGCGGAAAAAGGAGTATGATCCGAATCATAGGAAGGCAAATTATTTCCCAGGGAGCAAAATTTTGGCGGCGGCAGGGGTGTTTGCAGCGATCTTCCCCCATCTTTCCCCGGAGCAGCGAGGGAAGCTGGAAGACATGGCCCAGGAGGTTTTCCTAAAAAAGGGAGAGCAGCTTTTCGCCCCCGGGGATCGATCCCGCGGGTTTTATGTGGTACTCGAGGGCGTCATCCGGGTCTACGGCATGTCTTCCCAGGGCAAAGAGATCACCCAGGAGATCGCCGGTGAATTGAGCGCCTTTGCCCTGGCCAGCCCATTTTCCGGGACCTACCAGTGCTTCGCCGAGGCCCTGAAAGATAGCCGGCTCTATCTCATCAAGAAGCAGGAATTTTTAGACCTGGCAACCGGCGACCCGGGCTTCGCGGTCGAATGGATGCGCCTGTTGTCCCATATGGTTATCCATCTCCGCCGGCGCCTGGTCGACCTGGCACTCAAGGACCCCAAGGCGAGAATCGCCGGCTACCTGGTGCTCCTGGCCGAAATACAAAATTCCCGGTCCCTTGTTCTCCCCGTCCCGCGTAAAGAGTTGGCCACTTTCTTGGGTATGACCCATGAGACCTTCTACCGAGCCGCCAAGGAA
>CAWEWX010000026.1:0-17987 GCA_963812655.1 uncultured delta proteobacterium
AGGAACAACTGGCTCTGATCAAGCAGGGCTGCCAGGAGATCATCCGGGAAGAGGAGCTGCAGGCGCGGCTTAAGGAGGCCATCGCCACCGGCAAGCCCTTGCGGGTCAAGGCCGGGTTCGATCCCACCGCCCCGGACCTGCACCTGGGGCACACGGTGCTCATCCAGAAGCTCAAGCACTTCCAGGACCTGGGCCACCAGGTGATCTTCCTCATCGGCGATTTCACCGGTCTGATCGGCGACCCCTCGGGCAAGAGCGAAACCCGCCCGCCCCTGACGGAAGAAGAGGTCAAGGCCAACGCCGCCACCTACCAGCGCCAGATCTTCAAGATCCTGGATAAGGAGAAGACCGGCATCGACTTCAACAGCCGCTGGATGAAACAAATGTCCGCCCGGGACCTGATCAAACTGGCGGCCCGCCACACCGTGGCCCGCATGCTGGAGCGGGAGGATTTTCATAAGCGCTATGCCTCCCAGACCCCCATCAGCATCCACGAGTTTCTCTATCCCCTGATCCAGGGCTATGACTCGGTAGCCCTGCAGGCCGACGTGGAGTTGGGGGGCACCGACCAGACCTTTAACCTCCTGGTGGGCCGGGACTTGCAGCGGGAATACGGCCAGCAGCCCCAGGTGGTGATCACGATGCCACTGCTGGAAGGGCTGGACGGGGTGCAGAAGATGAGCAAATCCCTGGGGAACTACGTGGGGATCGACGAGGCCCCGGGGGTCATGTTCGGCAAGATCATGTCCATCTCCGACCCCCTGATGCTGCGCTACTTTGAACTCCTCACCGACATCGCCCCGGGGGAGCTGGCCCGCCTCCAAGAGGATCTGGCCCAGGGGGGGAAACACCCCCGCCAGGTGAAGGAGGAGCTGGCCCTCGAGCTGGTAGCCCGCTATCACGGCAAGGATGCCGCACTCGAGGCGGCCCGCGAGTTCGCCCGCATCTTCCGGGATAAGGGCCTGCCGGAGGAGATTAAGGAAGTGACTCTGATTAAGAAACCTCCCCCGCACTTTCAACTAGGAGCCGTTCCCGTTGAGTCATATTTTCTTCCGCACATAATGGTGGCTACTGGCACGGCGGCGACCACCTCCGAAGCTCGACGATTGACAAATCAAGGTGCGGTAACCATAGACGGGGAAAAGATAGTCGATGTAAACAAGGAATTATCCCCAGGCGGTTCTCATGTGCTGAAGGTGGGCAAACGGCGTTTTGTGAAGGTAACTTTGCTGGGTGACTAACAAAAGCACAGGCGAGACGCCTGTGCCACCTTTGATCAGGCAAAAGGGGCGACCCAGCGGGTCGCCCCTACAATCTTTTTCATCTCGTTCCTAAGTTGTACCTGGGAACAAGAATGATTTGCCAAGTTTAACTTGGCAGCGAAAGAAGGCGTTCCCAATTACAGCTTGCGAACGAACCATTCATGTTCCAAAGGAACACCCAAGACCATGAAAATCTTTGCAATCGGAAGCTTTTAAGTTCCCCCTCCCTTGAGGGGAGGGGGTTAGGGGGAGGGTGGCGGTCGCCTTTCGCAGATGCACAGGAGCCGCCACCCCCTCCCCGACCTTCCCCCCTCAAGGGGGAGGGAGTTGAACTGTTACGGTTTTGATGGACTATCGATATTAGCGCAGCGAACCATTTTCAGAGCAGAAAATAGGAAGGACACCGCCGAGACGCCGGTGGCGCCAATTTTATCAAAAAGGCTGGTTGGTCGGCCATTCAGGCCGGCTCACCAGCCTTTCTCTTTTTCTCTTAAGGGATTGGGAGAGGGGTTTGGGGAAGTTTTTTGTAAGTGTAATGGGGCCCTCGACCCTTAGCCCTCTCCCCCAGATTCCTTTTCCCTTCTCTCTCCGCCGCGGCGCCGGCGGCGGTGCCGGCGCACCCGGCGCCCCGGCTTGGCGGCCCGGGCCTGGGGCGGCCGGGGCGGGACCTGGTCCGGGGCGCAGCGTTCCAGCAATTCGGCTTCCGGGGCTTCCTTGATCTGGGACAGCATCCAGGCCTCGGGGTAGAGGGCCAGGCGCGCCAGGCGGGCCGGCAGGGGCCGCCGGTCCCGCAGCAGCGGGGCTATCCGGGCTTCCAGGGCCAGAATCTGGGAGACGTCGTCATGGCGTTGCCGGGGAAATTCGATGCCCCCCAGGGCTTTCTTGATCCCCTCATGGATGAATTCCCGCAGCTCCTTGAAATCTTCCGGAAAGTCGGGGCTCTGTTCCAAGAACGGGGTTAAAAAGACGGCCCACAGGAGACTGTCGGAGACATGGCGCCCTCCCAGCATCAGCAGGTCCAGCCGTCGGCAGAGGGCCAGGAAGCGCGCCTTGCCGCCCCGGCCCAGGCGACCTTCCCAGGCTGGGAAGATGGCGTAGAAGAGGGCGGAGGACAACATCAGGTGGAAGAAGGGGGCGGCGGCGGCGCTGCGGAAGTCCTTGAGCAATTCATCCCGCACCCGGGACGGGGGACAGCTGCGGATCAGGGGGCCCTTAGCCAGGATCTCTCGCCAGGCGCCCGCCTCAATGGTGAAGCCGGTGCGGGCCGCATGGCGCAGGGTCCGCAGCATGCGCACCGGATCGCGCTCGAAGCGCACCGCCGGGTCGCCGATGACCCGGATGACCCGATCCTCAAGGTCCGTCAGGCCCCCCACGTAGTCCACCAGGGAGAAATCGCTGATGTCGTAAAACAGGGCGTTGATGGTCAGATCCCGGCGCTCGGCGTCCTCGGCCGGCGTACCGAAGGTCTGCTCCCGGATCGGAGCGCCTGGCTGGACCGGCTCCTCCTCGAACTCCGAGCGGCGCCGGAAGGTGGAGACCTCGACGATGCGGCCGCCATGGAAAAAGACCTGCACCAGCCGGAAGCGCCGGCCGATGATGCGGCTGTTGCGGAAGAGTTTGCGCAGTTCCCCGGGGCGGGCGTTGGTGACCACGTCGAAATCCTTGGGCCTTTTCCCCAGGAGCAGGTCCCGCACCCCGCCCCCCACCAGATAGACGGTATAACCGGCGTGCAGCAGCCGGTAGAGAACCTTAAGGGCCTCCAGATCGATATCTTTACGGGAGACGATATGTTGCGGCCGGGGGATGATGCGGGGCAGGAGTTCTGCCGGTTCAGGGATGGTAATCCGCATGGAGCTATTATAGGCGAAATCTCCCAATTTTTTAACCCCTTATTTAATAAATGCCCGCGGTTCCCGGCTCAACCCGGGAAAATTGCAGGGGAGAGGTGGAATTATTGACAAGCCGGTCCAATCCATATATTTCTAAGCTGATAGAGGTATAGCTGGAATTGGAGGCGCACCTGGGGGGTAAAAGGCTGGTGTTGGCCCTGGCCACCTGGGGGGGAGTGGGCTTCCTGCCGGGCGCCCCGGGCACCTGGGGGACCCTGGCGGCCCTGCCCCTCTGGTGGACATTGGCGCACCTGGGTCCGTGGGGTTACGGCCTGGGTACGTCGGCGGTTCTGCTGGCGGGCTGGTGGGCCGCGGGCCCGGCCCAGGATTACCTGGGGCGAGCCGACCATGGCGCCATTGTCATCGATGAAGTGGCGGGCCTGTTGATCACCCTGGCCGCGGTTCCCCTCTCCTGGGCCGCCGCGGCCGCAGGCTTTATGTTATTCCGGACCCTGGATATCCTGAAACCGCCTCCCATTCGCTGGTTCTGCGCCGGAGAATCCGGCGGTCTGGAAGTGGTGGTGGACGACGTGGTGGCGGGGGTGCTGGCGCGGCTGGTTTTGGAGATAGTCTATGCGTTCGGAATATTGCCGGGCTGATGGCTACCGGCAACCAGGAACTGGCTACTGAACATGCAAGGTGAGATCATCGCCACCGGCACGGAGTTGGTCACCGGGCGGGTAGCCGATTTTAACGCCCGCTACGCGGCCCGGCGGCTCCATGAAGCGGGCCTGACCGCGCGGCGGCTCACCATCCTGGGAGATGAGCCGCCGCTGTTCCAGGAGGTCCTGCTCCAGGCGCTGGGCCGCTCCCGGTTCATCATCATCACCGGAGGCCTGGGGGCCACCGAAGATGACGTCACCGCGGCCGCCGCGGCCCAGGCCCTGGGGTTGCCGCTCCTCCTGGACGAGGGACTGCTGGCCCGCATCCACCGCTGTCTGGAAGAGCGCCAAACCCCCTGGCTGGAACGCTATGGCCGCCTGGCCCTGATTCCCCGGGGCGCCGTGGTCCTGGACGCCGGCGGCCTGGCCTGCTGCGGCTTTGCCCTGAAGCACGGCGACGCCCGGCTCTTTTTCCTGCCCGGGGTGCCCGCGGAGATGCAGGCCCTGTTCGACGCCTATGTGCTCCCCAGCCTGAGGGAGTGGGCCGGAGACCTGGGCGCCGTGGTCCAGCGTACCTTGCGGCTGTTCGGCATCTCCGAAACCCAGTTGCAGGAAGTAGTTTCCAAGATCCCGGAATTCCAGCAAGGGGTGAGCGTGGGTTATTACCCCAATTTCCCCGAGAACCACCTCACCCTGACGGTGCGCGGCCGGGACCGGAGGATTCTGGAGGAGACCCTGGACCGCCTGACCGCGGCCCTGGCCCGGGAGGTGGGCGACGTGCTGTTGGGGCCGGAAGGGACGCCGCTGGAGGAGCTGGTGGGGCGTCAGTTGCAAGAAGGCGGCCTCACCCTGGCCCTGGCCGAGTCCTGTACCGGCGGCCTCATCGGCCACCGCCTCACCAACGTGGCCGGCTCCTCGGATTATTTCCTGGGCGGGGTGGTCTCCTACGGCAACCAGGCCAAGCTGGACCTGCTGCGGGTGGCCCCGGAGGTCCTGGCGGAATGGGGGGCGGTGAGCCCGGAGACGGCCCGGGAGATGGCCCGGGGGGCGAAGACGGCCTTCGGCGCCCACCTGGGTTTGGCGGTCACCGGCATCGCCGGCCCCGGCGGCGGCAGTCCGGAGAAGCCGGTGGGCACAGTGTACATCGGCCTGGCCACCCCCCGCGAGGTGGAGGTCTGGCACTACCTCTTCCACGGCTCCCGGGAATCGATCAAAATCTTGTCGGCCCAGACCGCCCTGGACCGGCTCAGAAGGAAGTTAAAAAAAATGTAGGGTGCGCACTGCGCACCAGCTTTTGTTTGATAAAATTTCGGTGGCCTAGGCGTCTCGCCTTTGCCTGGCAAGTGGTGCGCAGTGCGCACCCTACACTAAAAACTGAAAACTGAAAACTAACATGATTCGCGCCTTTCTGGCCATTGACCTGCCCGAGAGCCTGCGCCCCGGCCTGGCCCTGGCGCAGGGGGAATTGAAAAAGAGCCAGGCCGACGTGCGCTGGGTGCCTCCGGGCAATATTCATATCACCCTGAAATTTTTCGGCAACCTGCCGGACGCCGAAGTGCCGCCGATCATCGCCGCGGCCCGGCAGGCGGCCTCCCAGCAGGCCCCCCTGTCCCTCGCGGTCTTAGGCGCCGGGGCCTTCCCCAGCAGTCGCAGCCCCCGGGTGGTGTGGCTGGGCCTGGGCGGGGACCTGCTGCCTTTGAGCCAGTTTTTCCACCGGTTGGAAAAAGCCTTCGTCCAACTGGGTTATCCGCCGGAGGGCCGGGCCTTCAACCCCCACCTGACCTTGGGCCGGGTGCGCTCGCCCGAGGGCCGGGCGCAACTGAGCCGGTCAATAGAAAAACTGGTAGTCGCTTGGCCACCCTTTCCGGTGCGGGAGATCATCTTGTATCAAAGCGTGCTGTCGCCCCAGGGTTCGACGTATACGCCGTTGGAGGTGATTAAATTCAGTGAGCAGTAAGCAGTAAGCAGTTAGGGGCCAAGGGTTAGGGACAATGGTGCTCACTTAAACATCCTGAGGTCACGGAATGGCCATTCTTTTGTCATTCTGAGGGAGCCGCAGGCGACCGAAGAATCTAGATCCTTCGCTTCGCTCAGGATGACAACTTGCTTCACGAATGAAGCATGACAAGAAAATGATAAGGATGTAGATTACGGATCAAAAAACAGCGCCGCCGCCCCCGGCGGCGGAAATGTAGCCGCAGGCTTTAGCCTGCGCCGCACCGGCGAGACGCCTGCGCCACCCAAGAGACCCTAGGGCGGCCCGTGGCCGCCGAAAAAGAAAACGGCCTGCGCAGCACGTCATAGAAAATGGGTTACCCAGGTCCCCGGTCCCTGCAGGGGGAGAGGGGAAATAGAGAAAGCGTTAATCCACGCAGGCTAAAGCCTGCGGCTACACAAAATACAACTATAAGGAATATACCCATGAGCGACCAAGTTGCGGCGGATAAGGCCAAGGCCCTGGATCAGGCCCTGAGTCACATCGAAAAACAATATGGCAAGGGCTCCATCATGCGCCTGGGGGCCGAAGAGAAGATCGACGTGCCGGTGATCTCCAGCGGTTGCCTCTCCCTGGACCTGGCCTTGGGGATCGGCGGCATCCCCCGGGGCCGGGTCATCGAGATCTTCGGGCCGGAGGCCTCCGGCAAGACCACCCTGGCCCTGCACGTCATCGCCGAGGCCCAGCTCAAGGGCGGGGTGGCGGCCTTCATAGACGCCGAGCACGCCCTGGACGTGAACTATGCGCGCAAGCTGGGGGTCAGGACCGAGGACCTGCTCATCTCCCAGCCCGATTCCGGTGAACAGGCCCTGGAGATCGGCGAGATCCTGGTGCGCTCCAACGCGGTGGACGTGGTGGTGGTGGACTCGGTGGCCGCCCTGGTGCCCCGCTCGGAAATCGAAGGGGACATGGGCGACGCCCAGATGGGTTCCCAGGCCCGCCTGATGTCCCAGGCCCTGCGCAAGCTCACTTCGGCCATCAGCAAATCCCTGACCTCGGTGATCTTCATCAACCAGATCCGCCATAAGATTGGGGTAATGTTCGGCAATCCCGAAACCACCACCGGGGGCAATGCCCTGAAGTTTTATGCCAGCTTGCGCCTGGACATCCGCCGCATCAGCGCCATCAAGCAGGGGGATGAGATCATCGGCTCCCACTCCCGGGTAAAGGTGGTGAAAAACAAGCTGGCGCCGCCCTTCCAGGAGGCGGAATTCGACATCATCTTCGGCCAGGGGATCTCCCGGGAAGGGGACCTCCTGGACCTGGCCGCCGATCAGGGCCTCATCCAGAAGAGCGGCGCCTGGTTTAGTTACGGGGGCGAGCGCATCGGCCAGGGCCGGGAGAACGCCAAGGCCTATCTCCGGGAGCACCCGCAGGCGGCCATGGAACTGGATAAACAAATACGGGCCGCGCACGGCATGCCCCTTCCCCCCTCCGACGCCGCCCGGGAGCAGCCGCTCACATGACCAGCCGCGAGATCCGGGAAACCTTTCTGCGCTTCTTCGCCGCCCAGGGCCACACCCGGGTGGCCAGCTCTTCCCTGGTGCCCGCCGGGGACCCCACCCTGCTATTCACCAACGCCGGCATGGTGCAATTCAAAAAGGTCTTCCTGGGGGAAGAAACCCGGCCCTACACCCGGGCCGCCAGCTCCCAAAAGTGCGTCCGGGCCGGGGGCAAACATAACGACCTGGAAAACGTGGGCTTCACTGCCCGCCACCACACCTTCTTCGAGATGCTGGGCAACTTCTCCTTCGGCGATTACTTCAAGGAAGAGGCCATCGAAATGGCCTGGGAGCTGCTGACCGGGCATTACCACCTCCCCCGGGAGCGCCTCTGGGCCACGGTTTACCATGAGGACCAGGAAGCCGCCCGCCTCTGGGAGAAGATCGCCGGGCTGCCGCCCAGCCGCATCGTGGGACTCGGGGAGAAAGATAACTTCTGGGCCATGGGCGACACCGGGCCCTGCGGCCCCTGCTCCGAGATCCTCATCGACCAGGGCGAAGAGATGGCCTGCGGCCCGGAATGCGGCATCGGCAAATGCGACTGCGACCGCTATCTGGAGATCTGGAACCTGGTGTTCATGCAGTTCAACCGGGCCCCGGACGGCGTCCTCCACCCCCTGCCCAAACCCAGCATCGACACCGGCATGGGTCTGGAGCGCCTCTGCGCGGTCATCCAGGGGGTGAAAAGCAACTTCGACTGCGACCTCCTGCGGCCGGTGATCGGCCGGGTGGAGGAACTGGCGGCTAAAAGCTACGGCGGCCCCAATACCCAGCAAAACGTGGCCTTCCGGGTGATCGCCGATCATGCCCGGGCCGCCACCTTCCTGATCGCCGACGGGGTGCTGCCCTCCAACGAAGGCCGGGGCTACGTGCTGCGCCGCATCATGCGCCGGGCCATCCGCTTCGGGCGGCTCTTGAACCTCCCCAGTCCCTTTCTGGGGAAGGTGAGCGAGCGGGTGCTGGAGCTGATGGGCGAGGTCTATCCCGAACTCCCGGGGGCCCGCCGAATCCTGGCCCAGGTGCTGGCCGGCGAGGAGGAGCGCTTCGCCGATACCCTGGACCACGGCCTGAAGCTGCTGAGCGAGGAACTGGCTTACCTCAAGACCCACAGCCTGAAAATCCTGCCGGGGGAAGTGGCCTTCAAACTTTATGACACCTATGGCTTCCCCCTGGACCTGGTCCAGGACAGCCTGCGGGAAGAGGACCTGGTCCTGGACCTGGAAGGCTTTGAAGAACACATGCGCCGGCAACGGGAGGCCTCCCGCCAGTCCTGGCGGGGCGCGGCAGCCGGCGAGGCGCCGCCGGTTTACCAGGAGCTGGCCCAGTGGCCTCCCACCCACTTCCTGGGTTATGAATCCCTGCAGGGAGACAGCACCATCCTGGCCCTCATTACCCACGCAGGGCACCATGAACAGGCGGAGCCCGGCGAGGAGGTGGATGTGGTCACCGCCGCCACCCCCTTTTACGGGGAAGCCGGCGGCCAGGTAGGGGACGCCGGGGTCATCAGCGGCGACGGCTGGCGCATCCGGGTGGCCAATAGCCAGCGCCTGCCCAATGACCTGGTCATCCACCAGGGGGTGGTGGAGCAAGGGGTGGTCAGGGTCAATGACGAGGCTCATCTGGAGGTGGACGCCGGCCGGCGCCGCCGCATCGCCCGGCACCACACCGCCACCCATATCCTCCAGGCGGCCCTCAAGCGGCGCCTGGGGGACCACGTCAAGCAGTCCGGCTCCTGGGTTTCGCCGGAGCGCCTGCGCTTCGACTTTACCCACTTTCAGGCCATTTCCCCCGAGGAACTTCAAGGCATCGAGCTGGACCTGAACGCCGCGGTGGCCGAGAACCTGCCGGTGCACACCGACCGCATGACCGTGCCCGAGGCCCTGGAGCGGGGCGCCACCGCCCTGTTCGAGGAGAAATACGGCGAAGAGGTGCGGGTGGTGGCCATCCCCGGGCTGAGCCAGGAGCTGTGCGGCGGCACCCACGTGGAGCGCAGCGGCGACCTGGGGTTTTGTAAGATTACTTCCGAGGCTTCCGTGGCCGCGGGCATCAGGCGCATCGAGGCGGTGTGCGGCCGCGAGGCCGTAGAATATATTCAAGAACAAGAAAAATTGGTGATTTCGGCTGGGAAAATCTTAAAGGCAGACCAGGCCAATTTGCTGGCCCAGCTCGCAAAACGGCTGAACCGCCAAAAGGACCTGGAAAAGGAGCTGGAGGCCCTGAAAGGCCGCCTGGCTGCGGCCCAGGCCGGGGACCTCCTGGACCAGGTGCGCTCGGTTGCGGGCGTCCCGGTCCTGGCCCTGAAGGTGGAGACCGCCGACCCCAAAGGGCTGCGGGAGTTCGCGGTGAAGCTGCAGGACCGCCTGAAGAGCGGCATCATCGTCCTGGGCGCAGTGGCCGCGGACAAGGCCATGCTCATCGCCCTGGTCACCAAGGACCTGAGCCCGCGCTTTCCCGCCGGGGAGATCATCAAGGCCATCGCCCCCCTGGTGGGGGGGAGCGGCGGCGGCCGGCCCGACATGGCCCAGGCCGGCGGCCCGGACCTGGCGGGTATCCCCAAGGCCTTGCAGCAGGCCTATGAGGTGGTGGCCCAAAAGGCGAAGCAATAAATGCAGGGTGCGACCCGTCCACCATATCAAACCCTTTTAAAGGGAAATTGCCATGAGCAAATTCAAAGAAAATTTTGTGATTGATGATAAGGGCAGCCCAATTGGGGTAATTTTGGACATTGCCGAATATCGCAAGCTCCTGGAAGAGATCGAAGAGCTGGAATCAATCCGCGCTTACGATGCTGCCAAGGCTTCCAAGGATGAAGCTATTCCTTTTGAACAGGCAATTTCCGAGATTGAGCCGACTCGTTCATGACTTACTCTATTTCTATTCTGCGCCGGGCGCAGAAAGAATTAGCCCACTTACCAAAAGAATCTTATGAACAAGTCCGGGATGCCATTCGAGCCTTGGTTTACAATCCAAGACCGCCTGGTTGCACCAAATTAATCGCCCGCTCCGGCTGGCGCATAAAGATCGGTGATTACCGGATAATTTATGAAATCGATGATAGAGGTCGAACAGTTAAAGTTCTTCATATCGGACACAGGCGCGATGTTTACCGCTGATCAGCAAAATTGATTAGTTTACAATAAATGAGACCCAGGCCAGACGCCTGTGCCATCATAACCCAAAGAGGTGCCCACGCTTGCACGAATACGGCTTGATGGAAAACGTCATGACGGTCATCATGGCGGAGCTCAAGAAATCCGGGGAGGAAGCCAGGGCCGGCCGGCTGCTCACGGTGACCCTGAAGGTGGGGGCCCTGGAGCTGCATTCCGAAGCCGCCCTCCGCCAGGCCTTTGAGGTCCTGAGCCAGGGCACCGCCCTGGAGGGGGCCCGCCTGCACCTGGTCATCCTGCCGGCGACCCTGGCCTGCCCCCAGTGCGGTTTCCGGGGCCCCCTGCCCCTGGGGGCCGCCGATCCCCATGAAGCCCTGCCCATGGTGGATTGTCCCCAGTGCGGCGCCCTGACCCCGGTCCAGGACGGCCGCGGCGTGGAGTCCATCGAGCTGAACTGGGAAGATGAAGCCTAGGTTTGGCGTTGCAGATCTTCGTTAATAAATCCTGAGGGTCATCTCCCGGAATCGGAGCCTCCTGGCTCCGGCTGGCCTGCGGGGGTTTTTCTCCCCTGGGTCGATAGAAGACGCCGGAGTTGGGAAAACCGGAATGCCAGCCCCTGGCCTTGCCGCTCCCGTGGACGGCTGCGGCAGAGGCGACCGCAGGCCTCGCAGTTGCACCACGGCAGTTCGCCCTCGTCCCGCAGTTTTTGAAAATGGCCGCAGTGGGCACAGCGCACCACCGGGCGGTAGTCGATCCAGCCGAGGTCCTTCCAATAACGCCAGGTGCCGTACTTTAAACGATAGCGGAGTGCGGTGTAGAGGCAGGTCAGGCCGATGAGATGGGCCGTGGAAATGAAAAAGGCCCTCCAGGAAATGAGGACGGTGACCCCCATGACCATCAACAGCCGGGAGGACAGCCGCCAGGATTTCTTCCAGACCGCGGCATCGGCCAGGGTCCAGGGCAGGCGCACCCCGATCCAAAGGTTGCGGCCGGGCTGCCAGAAGATCATCAGCAGCCCCACGGCCCAGCAGAGTCCCGATACCAGGTAGTGCAGGGATTGGCTCCTCCGGCTCCCCCTCCTCCAAGCCCCTCCCACCAGGGGAGGGGGCTGGGAAGCGGGTCTTGTCCTTCTGCCTGGGTCACAAGCGCGGGCTTGTGACTGCTCGCCTGCCAAGTCATGTAGGGTGCGCACCGCGCACCGATATCTTGTTGCTTCCTATAATTTAGTGGGGCGCGGTGCGCACCCTGCATTTTACTGCTCGCCTGCCAAGTCCTGAAGAGGCTCCGGCAGGATGCCGGCGCCATCATAATCTTTGTTTTGGTGGGCAGTGCCCACCCTACACTATTTCCCCTCCAGCTTGGCCCGGATCTTCAGGCGCAGGGCGTTGAGGCGGATGAAGCCGGCGGCGTCCGCCTGCCGGAAGTCGCCCCCGGCCTCGAAGGTCACCAGGTCGGGGCGGTACAGGGAGTTGCCGCTCTTCCGTCCCACCACCGTGACGTTGCCTTTATAGAGCTTCAGCCGGGCGGTGCCGGTCACCGGCTGTTGGGCCTCATCGATCAGCTTCTGCAAGGCATAGCGCTCCGGGGCGAACCAGTAACCATAGTAGATTAATTCGGCATAGCGGGGGCTGAGGCTGTCCCGGAGGTGCATCACTTCCCGGTCCAGGGTGATGGATTCCACCGCTTGATGGGCAGCCCTCAGGATGGCGCCGCCGGGGGTCTCGTACACTCCCCGGGATTTCAGGCCGACGTAGCGGTTTTCCACCAGGTCCACCCGGCCGACGCCATGGGTGCCGCCGATTTCATTGAGATGGGCCAGGAGATTAACCGCACCGAGGCGCTGACCGTCCACCGCCACCGGGTCGCCGGCCTCGAAGTCGATCTCCACATATTGCGGCTTATCCGGGGCCTCCTGGGGCGATCTGGTCAGCACGAAAATCTCCGCCGGCGGTTCGGCCCAGGGGTCCTCCAGGATGCCGCCCTCGAAGCTGATATGCAAAAGGTTGGCGTCGCTGGAGTAAGGCTTCTCCCTGGTCACCGGCACCGGAATGCCGTGCTCTTTGGCGTAGGCCAGGCAATCGGCCCGGCCTTGGAGGTCCCACTCCCGCCAGGGAACGATGATCTTCAGGTCCGGGGCCAGGGCCTGGTAGGTGAGCTCGAAGCGCACCTGGTCGTTGCCCTTGCCGGTGGCGCCGTGGCTGACGGCGTCCGCCCCGGTCTTTTTGGCCACCTCCACCTGGGCCTTGGCGATCAGGGGCCGGGCGATGGCGGTGCCCAGAAGATAGGCCCCTTCATAGAGGGCGTTGCCCCGGAACATGGGCCAGACGAAATCCCGGACAAACTCTTCCTTCAGGTCCTCGATAAAAACCTCGTCGGCTCCGGTGAAGCGGGCCTTGGCCGCTACCTCCGCCAGATCATCTCCCTGGCCGATATCGGCGCAAAAGGCCACTACCTGGCATTTATAGGTCTCCTTCAGCCACCGGAGGATTACCGAGGTGTCCAGGCCGCCGGAATAGGCCAGGACGATTTTAGTGATGTTGCTCATAGTCTGCTATCCTCTAAGAACCTTTCCATTTCTAGCTAATCCGCCAAAATCTGGACTTAATTTTTTTCGATTTGGCCGACAATGCTTGCTCATCTCAGACCTTTAGCAGCTTGAAGTTGATCTGGTAACGGTAGAATGCGATATTCGGAGTCGCGGCCAGCGCCCGCCGGATTCGTTGGTCATCTTCCATGGCAATGATGACACCCTTCACAGTCTGGCCCTCCTCGGCCAGTTCCTGAAGCGCATAGCCCATGTACCGAAGCACCTGCCCGACGGCCGCGTCGCTCGCCCGCCCTTTCTTGAGCTCCAGGACGAGCAGCTCCTTCTTGTCCTTCCGGATGGCGAGTATGTCGATCGCTCCAGTGTCGGTCTGGTACTGCTTCCCGACCTTCTCTCCGTCCTCCTCAAAGATATCGTATTCCTTCCCCAGTTCGGTCTGCGCCCAGTTTTGGACCAGGAATTCCTCCAGGTGCTTTTCCATCGCGAAGGCAGCGGGGTCCTCCACTGACGGGTCGGTGGAGACGATCGTGGGTACAGAGCCTCCGCCGATCAGCTTCTCGATCTCGTCCCGATAACCCGAGACATTGCTGATCGTGCCGATGGCGCTGGTGGAGTTCTTCAGTGTGTCGCTCATCGCACTCCGGTCGATGGATAGGTTCAACCACTGCACGGGGCGGCGATGGGGGAGCACCTGTCCGGGGGCATACTGGTAGTCGCCGATCACCTCCCCGACCCGATAGGCGCCAGCGCCGTCCGGGCAGAGCACAATGTCACCCCTCTGGATACCCTTGGCGACGGTCCAAAGGGCGGCACAGGCGAGACCTGCGCTGATCCTGGTCTTGTCAGGATGGCCCGCAAGAAAAACGGGGATGAACTGCTTGTTGAACGCCCGCAATTCATCATGGAGCTTAAGGGTCAAGTCCTCCGCGATGTCGAAATCGACGCCGATGAAATTCCCGGCGAAGCACTGCTCCGCGAAGGCGCTCTGCCTGCCCAGCATGACACGGTAATAGTTCTTCATAAGAGTCGTGTTCTCCCGGCCAGCAATTCTTGCGCCCGGTCGGGGCGCCTGGGCCACATTTTTTTCTCACAGGCGAGACGCCTGTGCCACCAAATCATTTCATTTACTGACCACTGACTACTGGCTACTGACTACTGACTACTGGCTACTGACTACTGACTACTACCCCAGCAGCCACTCCAGCAGGGCCTTTTGGAAGTGGAGGCGGTTTTCCGCCTGGTCCCAGGCCGCGGATTGGGGACCGTCCAGGACTTCGGCGGTGATCTCCTCCCCCCGGTGGGCCGGCAGGCAGTGAAGCACAATGGCCTCGGGCCGGGCCAGCTCCAGGAGATCGGCGTTGACCTGGTAGGGTTTGAAGATCTCCCGCCGGGCCGCGGCTTCGTCTTCCTGGCCCATGGAGGTCCAGACATCGGTGTTGATCACGTGGACCCCCTGCACCGCCTGGCGGGGGTCCTGGGAAAGATAGATATGCCGTCCGCTCCTTTGGGCCTCCCGCAGCAGGGCGGGGTCAGGCTCATAGCCCTGGGGGCAGGCCAGGTACAGGGAAAAATCGAGGTGCATGGCCGCGGTGATCCACGAGTTGGCCATATTGTTGCCGTCCCCCACCCAGGCCACCTTCAGACCGGAGACCCGGCCGAAGCGCTCCTCCATGGTCATCAGGTCGCTGAGCACCTGGCAGGGATGGTGGGCGTCGGTGAGGCCGTTGATCACGGGAATGGTGGCGTGCCGGGCCAGCTCGGCCACGGTTTCCTGGGCAAAGGTGCGCACCACCACCCCGTCCACGTAGCGGGACAGGACCCGGGCGGTGTCGGGGATAGGCTCCTGGCGGGCCATCTGGGTCTGCCCCGGACCCAGGTAGAGGCTGGCGCCCCCCAGCTGCGCCATGCCCACCTCAAAGGAAACCCGGGTGCGGGTGGAGGGTTTGTCGAAGATCAGGGCCAGGGACTTGCCCTTCAGGGAAGCGTGCTCCACCCGGCGAGTCTGGAGGACTTTTAACTCCCGGGCCCGGACCAGCAAGGTTTCGATCTCTTCCCGGCTCAGATCCAAGATGGTCAACAGATCACGTTTCATGGGCTTTCTTCTTTCATGGCGCCTGCTTCGCTGAGCAGGGAGGCGGGTTTAAAACCCGCCCCTACAATGAACCCAACGCTTCTTCCAGGACCTGCAATCCCCGGTTTAGTTCCTCGGTACTGACGATCAACGGCGGCAGCAGCCGGATGACGTTGCCCTGGGTGCAATTGACCAACACCCCCCGCTCCCGGCAGGCGGCCACCAGGGGCGTCCCTTCCCGGGCCAGCTCCAGGCCCCACATGAGGCCCAGGCCCCGTACCTGGCGGATGACGGGAAAGCCGGCCTGCAGCTTCAAGAGGGCCTTTAGCAAATAATCGCCCTTGGCGCGCACCGCGGCCAGCAACTTTTCGTCGCTCAAGAGGGCCACGGCGGTGGTGGCGGCGGCGGCGATCACCGGCCCGCCCCCGAAGGTGCTGGCGTGGGCGCCGGGGACGAAGGCCCCGGCCACCTCCGCGGTGGCCAGCAGCGCTCCCATGGGCAGGCCGCCCGCCAGGGCCTTGGCCAGCGTCATAACGTCGGGCTGGATGCCGAAGTGCTCGTGGGCGAAGAGCCGCCCGGTGCGGCCCAGACCGGTCTGAATCTCATCCAGGACCAGCAGCAGGCGCTTCTCCGCACACAGCCGGCGCACCCCCATTAAATAATCGGCGTCCGGCAGGCAGACGCCGCCCTCCCCCTGGATGGGCTCCAGGAGCACGGCGCAGACGCTGTCGTCCACCGCCGCGGCCAGTGCTTTGAGGTCATTGAACGGCACAAACAAAAAACCTTCCAGCAAGGGCTCGAAGCCCTCCCAGAATTTGGACTGGCCGGTGGCGGACAGGGCCCCCAGGGTGCGGCCATGAAAGGAGTTCTGCGTGCAGATGATGCGGTGCCGGCCGGGCCCGAAGCGCTCCCGGGAGTAGCGGCGCACCAGCTTGATGGCCCCTTCGTTCACTTCGGCGCCGCTGTTGGCGAAAAAGACCCGGTCCGCAAAGGAGAGGCGCACCAGCAGCTCCGCCAGCTTCACCATGGGAGTGCTGTAGTAGAGATTGGAGACGTGCACCAACTGCGCCAGTTGCGCCGCCGCGGCCCGGGCCACCTCCGGATGGGCGTGGCCCAGGTTGCAGACCGCCAGGCCCGCCACCAAATCGAGGTACTCCCTTCCCTGGTCATCCCACACCCGGCAGCCTTCACCCTTTACCAACACCAGGGGCTGGCGGCCGTAAGTGTTCATGACCACCTTATCGGCGCGGGTCATCCAGTTATGGCTCACTTAAGTCCCTCGCGGCTGTAGGGGCGACAGTGGCACAGGCTTCCAGCCTGTGATTGGGTCGCCCTGCTGTCAGCTTTCAGCGGTCAGCAAAAACGATAACGATTTCGGCATTATTATGTAGCCGCAGGCTTCAGCCTGCGTTGTTTCTCTTTCCAAGATATGATTTTCCGGCGGCCACAGGCCGCCCCAGGTTTTCTTTGGGTGGCACAGGCGTCCCGCCTGTGCGGCGCAGGCTAAAGCCTGCGGCCCCTTACTTCCGCCGCCGGGGGCGGCGGCGCTACATTTCTTTTTTAAAGGCGGTAGCGCCAATGTTTGGTGCGCAGTGCGCACCCTACTGCTCACTGCTCACCGCTCACAAAATATACCTGCTCAAATCCTCGTCTTCGATCAGATCGGCCAGGCGTTCCCGGACGTAGTCCGCGGTGATGGTGAGGGCCCGCTCGCCCAGGTCCGGGGCGGTGAAGGAGATCTCCTCCAGCAGCTTCTCCATGATGGTGTGGAGCCGCCGGGCCCCGATGTTTTCGGTGCGTTCGTTCACCTTGGCGGCCAGCGCGGCGATCTCTTTGACCGCTTCCGGGGCAAAGGTGAGGTGAACCCCCTCCGTTTCCAGCAGCGCCTGGTATTGCTTGATCAAGGCGTTCTCCGGCTCGGTGAGGATGCGCTCAAACTCCGCGGCTCCCAGGGACTGGAGTTCCACCCGGATGGGGAAGCGCCCCTGCATCTCCGGAATCAGGTCGGCGGGCTTGGAGAGGTGGAAGGCCCCGGAGGCGATGAACAGGATGTGGTCGGTGCGCACCATGCCGTACTTGCTGGTGACGGTAGTGCCTTCCACAATGGGCAGCAGGTCCCGCTGCACTCCTTCCCTGGAGACGTCCGGCCCCCGGCCGTGGTCCCGGCCCACGATCTTGTCGATTTCGTCCAGGAAGATGATGCCGTGCTGCTCCACCTTGCGCCGGGCCTCTTCCACCACCCGGTCCATGTCGATGAGACGGCTCGCCTCCTCCTGGAGCAGGAGTTCCCGGGCCTCGGAGACCTTGACCCGCCGGGTCTTGGTGCCTTTGGGGAAGAGGTTGCCCAGCATCTCCTTGAAGTTGAATTCCATCTCCTCCATGCCGGCGCCGGAAAAAATCTCCACCACCGGGGTGACCCGCTGGCTGGTCTCCAGCTCCACGAAGCGGTCTTCCAGGCGGCCGTCCCGCAGCATACTCCTGAATTTTTCCCGCGTGCCGGACTCCCCTTCGGCTTCCTGGCCAGGGGCCTGGCCAGGGACCTGGCCGGGGAGGAACAGCTCCAGCAACCTCTCCTCCACCGCGGCGGCGGCCTTGACCTGAACCCGGTCCCGCTCTTCGGCCTTCACCAGGTTCACCGCCAGCTCCATCAGGTCCCGGACCATGGACTCCACGTCCCGGCCCACGTAGCCCACTTCGGTGAACTTGGTGGCCTCGATCTTCAGGAAGGGCGAATGGGCCAGTTTGGCCAGGCGCCGGGCGATTTCGGTCTTGCCCACTCCGGTGGGGCCGATCATGATGATGTTCTTGGGGGCGATTTCGTCCCGGAGACCCTCGGGGACCTGCTGGCGGCGCCAGCGGTTGCGCAGGGCGATGGCCACCGATTTCTTGGCGTCCTCCTGCCCCACGATATATTTATCCAGCTCCGCCACGATCTCCCGGGGAGTGAGATGGTCCCCGGAGCCCCGGAGCGCTTTCAGCAATTCCATATTAATTAGTCCTCTTACTTTATTAT
>CAWEWX010000027.1:0-21741 GCA_963812655.1 uncultured delta proteobacterium
ACAACTGGCCCTGATCAAGCAGGGCTGCCAGGAGATCATCCGGGAAGAGGACCTTAAGGCGCGGCTGCAAGAGGCCATCGCCACCGGTAAGCCCTTGCGGATCAAGGCCGGGTTCGATCCCACCGCCCCGGACCTGCACCTGGGGCACACGGTGCTCATCCAGAAGCTCAAGCACTTCCAGGACCTGGGCCACCAGGTGATCTTCCTCATCGGCGATTTCACCGGTCTCATCGGCGACCCCTCGGGCAAGAGCGAAACCCGCCCGCCCCTGACGGAAGCAGAGGTCCAGGCCAACGCCGCCACCTACGAGCGCCAGATCTTTAAGATCCTGGACCGGGAGAAAACCCTTATCGACTTCAACAGCCGCTGGATGAAGCAAATGTCCGCCCAGGACCTGATCAAGCTGGCGGCCCGCCACACCGTGGCCCGCATGCTGGAGCGGGAGGATTTCCATAAGCGTTACAATTCCCAGACCCCCATCAGCATCCACGAGTTTCTCTATCCCCTGATCCAGGGCTATGACTCGGTGGCCCTGGCCGCCGACGTGGAGTTGGGCGGCACCGACCAGACCTTCAACCTGCTGGTGGGCCGGGACTTGCAGCGGGAATACAGCCAGCAGCCCCAGGTGGTGATCACCCTGCCCCTGCTGGAAGGGCTGGACGGGGTGCAGAAGATGAGCAAATCCCTTGGGAACTACGTGGGGATCGACGAAGCCCCGGGAGTCATGTTCGGCAAGATCATGTCCATCTCCGACCCCCTGATGCTGCGCTATTTTGAACTCCTCACCGACATCGCCCCGGGAGACCTGGCCCGCCTCCGGGAGGAGCTGGCCCAGGGGGGCAAACACCCCCGCCAGGTGAAGGAGGAGCTGGCGCTGGAACTGGTAGCCCGCTATCACGGCCAGGATGCCGCGCTCGAGGCGGCCCGCCAGTTTGCCCGCATCTTTCGGGACAAGGGGCTGCCGGAGGAGATTGAGGAGGTGGACCTGAAGGCTGCCGGTTCGAAGCTGTGGCTCCCCAAGGCCATGGTGGACGCGGGCCTGGCTGGCGGCACCTCCGAGGCCCGGCGCCTGATCACCCAGGGCGGGGTCCAGGTGGATGGAGAAAAGGTTACCGATGCCAACCTGGAGCTGGCTGCCGGGAATTCCTATCTTCTCAAGGTAGGTAAAAGGCGGTTCAAGAGGGTTACCCTTTCAGCATGATCATAGAAAGGTCTTAGAGGAATTAGAAGACTATGAATGGAATCCGCAAAATCGTCCTGGCCTATTCCGGCGGGCTGGACACCTCGGTAATCCTCAGGTGGCTCAAGGAAACCTATCAGTGCCCGGTGGTGGCCTTCTGCGCCGACATCGGCCAGGGAGCAGAGGTGGCCGGAGTTGCGGCCAAGGCCCGGGCTACCGGCGCCGACCAGGTCTTCATCGAGGACCTCAAGGAAGAGTTTGTCCGGGATTTCGTCTGGCCCATGTTCCGGGGCAACGCCCTCTATGAAGGGGCGTATCTGCTGGGCACCTCCATCGCCCGGCCCCTGATCGCCAAGGCCCAGGTGGAGGTGGCCGCCAAAACCGGGGCGGACGCGGTGAGCCACGGGGCCACCGGCAAGGGCAACGACCAGGTGCGCTTCGAGCTCACCTACCAGGCCCTGGCCCCGGATCTCACGATCATCGTTCCCTGGCGGGAGTGGGACCTTAAGGGCCGGGCCGATTGCGTGGCCTACGCCCAAAAGCACGGAATCCCGGTGCCGGTGACCACGGAGAAACCTTACTCCAGCGACCGCAACCTCCTGCATATCAGCTTCGAGGGCGGTATCCTGGAGGACCCCTGGGCCGAGCCCCCGGCGGAGATGTTCCTGCTCAGCAAATCCCCCCAGGAGGCCCCGGATAAGCCGCAATATGTGGAGATCGACTTTGAGGCCGGCGACCCGGCGGCGGTGGACGGAGAGCGCCTCAGCCCGGCGGCCCTGTTGGCCCGCCTCAATGAAATCGGGGGCGCCCACGGCGTCGGCCGGGTGGACCTGGTGGAAAACCGCTACGTCGGCCTGAAATCCCGGGGGGTGTACGAGACCCCCGGCGGCACCATCCTGAGGGCCGCCCATCAGGCGGTGGAATCCATCACCCTGGACCGGGAAGTGATGCACCTCCGGGACAGCCTCAGCCCCCGCTACGCCGAATTGATCTACTACGGTTACTGGTTCGCCCCGGAGCGCTATGCCTTGCAGAAGCTGATCGATGAGGCCCAGCAGCCGGTGACCGGCACCGCCCGGCTGAAGCTCTATAAAGGCAACGTCACGGTGGTGGGCCGGAAGAGCGGCCAATCCCTGTACCGCCCCGATCTGGTGACCTTCGAGGCCGGGGGCGACTACCGGCAGGCGGACGCCGCCGGCTTCATCCGCCTCAACGCCCTGCGCCTCAAGATCCGGGCCAAGCTGGAGGGGAAGTGAGAGTTCAAAGTTCAAGGTTCAAGGCTCAATGTTCAAAGTTAAAAACCAGGACCTGGGCATTGGAACTTTAAGCTAAGACCTCTGCGAAAAGCAATTTGGTCATCCTGAGCGAAGCGAAGAATCTATTATTTACTTGTACTTATGAGATTCTTCGGTCGCTTCGCTCCCTCAGAATGACAAAGATGGGGACTTTCGCAGGGGTCTCAACTTTGAACTTTGAACCTTGAACTACCTAAAGAGGCGGTGAGTTCTGCATTACTCCCACTACCTGGTATCGGGACTCTGCTGGTCCATGGGGCTGCTGATGCTCTTCTGGCAGCCCGGCCGCAACCTTTGGGTCGGGGTGCGCCTGCCCTGGACCCTGGCCGATGCCGCCCTCTGGAAGAAATCCTGGCGCCTGGCCTCCCGGCTGTTGATGGTCATGGGGGTCACCGTCCTCCTTTCCTGGAGGGCTTTTTTCATTTCCACGGCCCATCTCATCGGCCTCACCTGCCTCTACACGGCGCTCCGCTATCGCCTTAAGTACGGCACCTGGCGTTATTGGAAGGAACCCGGCTGGATCGACTACCGCCCGGTGGTGCGCTGTAAGCACTGCGACCATTTCCAAAAACTGGCCGACGAGGGCGAACTGCCGTCGTGCACCTGCGAGGCCTGCGGGCGCCCCTGCCGCAGCCGGCCGCGGGAGGGCCAACTTGAATCCACCCAACCCGAGGAGATTTCCAGGGAAACCCTCTGATCGACTCCTTACCTCTGGGGTAGATATATTCCTCCTCCTGCCAATGGCTGCTGGGACGGGGCCGGTCCAGTCTGCCAGGCTATTGACTTCTACCGGAATTATCCTTATCCGAAAGGCCAGTCGCTTGATCTATTCAAGTTTCTGGCGGCTTAAGCCGGGAATGATCTCAAGTCATTAAAAATGTGAGATTCTTCGCTTCGCTCAGGATGACAGTCTTGGGCGGACCGAGGTTTCGCGAAGCCTCTAGGATCCTCAAAATCATTTCTGACTGCCGCGGCCAGTTCTGCCGCATAAATTCAGAGAATGGGGGGCGGGAATAGTGAACGTAGCGGAGAAGTTTGAGCAGGACATCATTGAGACCGGGGCTGGAAGTCTGAAAATCACCTTTATCGGCCATGGCACCCTGATGTTTACCTTCGGGGGCCGGGTCATTCATGTGGACCCCGTGGGGGAGTATGCCGATTACCGGACGCTCCCCAAAGCGGACCTGATTCTCATCACTCACGAACACGGGGATCACCTGGATGCCCAGGCGGTGGCATCGCTGCGGCAGCCCTCCACCCGGGTCGTGCTGAATCAGGCGGGCGCATCCCAGGTGCCCGGGAGCCTCGTCATGAAGAACGGGGAGACGAAGACCGAGGAGGGCCTCACGATTGAAGCGGTCCCGGCCTACAACATGGTGCATATGCGGCCCGGGGGCGAACCCTTTCACCCCCAAGGCGGCGGCAACGGCTACGTAATCACCTTCGGGGGCCAAAGGGTCTACGTGGCCGGGGATACGGAGAACATCCCGGAGATGAAGGCTCTTAAGGATATCGATATCGCTTTTCTGCCTATGAATCTCCCTTACACCATGACGCCGGAGATGGCGGCGGATGCGGCCCGGGCCTTCAAGCCTAAAATTCTCTACCCATACCACTACGGCAGCACGGATGCCGGCAAGCTGGCGGACCTGTTGCAAGACAGCCCGGAGATCGAGGTGCGGGTCCGCAACCTGAAGTGAGCCGGCAGGTGCGGGCGTAATCTCGGATTATTATTTGTCAGCCACGGTGGCCCAGGCTGCCGCCTAATCTCGGATTATTAAAGGTCAAGACAGGATCAAAGGAGGAGAGGGGATGAAAATTTGCAAGAGGTTATTTCCGGTCATCGGGGTCATCGGTTTAGGCCTCCTGGCCTGCGTGTGGCAGCCGGGGCTCACGACCCCCCGGAGTTGGGCGGAGGAAAAACCGGCGGCGGGCGCCGCGGAGCAGGGGGCGCCGGTGGAAATCAAGGTTCCGGCGGGAACCCTCGATGCCATCACCGCCATCCTGACCCGGCGCAGTATCCGGGACTATACGCCGCACCCGGTTCCCGAAGCGACCATCAAGCTGTTGCTGGAAGCCGGCTTGAGCGCGCCGTCGGCCTTCGATGAGAAGTCCACGGAGTTTGTGGTGATTAATGACCGCAAAATCCTGGACCAGATTCATAGTTTCAATCCCAATCCCAAGACCTTTCAGCTCAAGAAGGCCACAGTGGCCATCCTGGTGTGCGGCAATCAGGCCAAAGAGATTAGGGAAAAGGGGAAGGGTTTATGGATGCTGGATGGGGCGGTGGCCAGCGAGAACATCCTCACCGCGGCCAATGCCGTGGGGCTGGGGGCGGTCTGGACCGCCATCTATCCGTATCAGGACCGGGTTGCCAAGGTGCAAAAGCTGCTGAATCTGCCGGAACAGGTCATTCCTCTGAACATCATTCCCATCGGCTACCCGGCGGAGAGGAAGATGCCGCACCCTTATGACGCCTCCCGGGTGCACACCAATCACTGGTAAAAAAGACACCCCGGGGCCGCGCCTCTTGCCTCAAGAAGGGAGCCCCGAGGGGAACAGGGATCTGAGATGGAACGGGCCGGGGATGATCCCCCGGCCCGTTCCTGTAGCCGCTCCCCAAAGACCCGCCGCCCGGGGGGGCTGGTCTCACTCCAGCCCGCAGCCGGGAGCTGTCTTGGGAAAGGTTAGCCCAGGGCGACGACTTTGCTTAAGCCTGCTTTCTCTCGGATTTGGCCTTGGCCTTAGCTTTGAATTTCACGGCGTCGATGACGAACCTCTCGTGGTAGCCCTCTGAGATCAGGTCCACTTCGTCATCGGCCTCCAGGAAAAAGGTGAGTTTCCGCCCCTCCATCTTTTCCAGCCGGCCCCGGACGGTCACCGTCAGTCCCGGCGGGGTAGCGGCCAGGTGGCTCAATTGGACCCCGATCCCCACCGTCTGCTCCCGGGGCCAGTCCAGATGGGGATTGACCGCCCGGATGCAGGCCCATTCGAAGAGGCCCACCATGAAGCCGGTGGCCAATACCTGCGGCATCTCCTGGAACTCCGGGGATTCGGGGAACAGGTGGGGGACGGTCTTATTGTCCGGAACCTTGAAACGGAATTCAAAACTGAGGCCCGGCTGCAGTGATTCCTTCATGGCGCACCTCCGTGAAAGGCGGTTTTCTTTCCGTTTTCAGTTTTCGGTGAAAGGCAAAATCAAAAACGAATCAAAGGCCCTTAGCATAGACGGAAAACGGAAAACGGAAAACGGAAAACGTTCAGTTGCCATGGTTGCTAATTTCTGCTAAAAAGTTAAATAAGTAAAATTAATAATATTGATATTTATCATCAGGAAAACTTATGGAATGGCAGCAGCTCTTAGGCTTCTACCAGGTGGCCCGGTTGGGCAGCTTTACCAAGGCGGCGGCGGCCACTTTCCGGAGCCAATCCGCCCTGAGCCAGCAGGTCCGGGCCCTGGAAGCGGAGCTCGACTGCCTCCTCCTGGAGCGCCTGGGCCACCGCCTGCGCCTCACCCGTGCCGGCGAAAAGCTCCTGGAGTTTTCCCGGACCCTGCTGGCCGGCTATGAAACCTTTAAAGAAGAGCTCCACGAGCTCAAAGGGACCAACCAGGGGACCCTGCGCCTGGCCGCGGCCTTCACCACCCTGTATCGCCTGCTGCCCGAGGCGCTCCTGGCCTACCGCCGGCAGTTTCCCCAGGTCGACCTCACCCTCCTGGACCGCTCCCAGGCGGCGGTCCTGGACCTGGTGAAAGAAGGCGAGGTCGATTTCGGCCTGGCCCTGGAATCTCTGGTGCCCAAGGAGCTGGCCGCCCGGCGCTGGCAGCCTTTGGTCCCAGTCCTCCTGACCCCCCGGGACCATCCCCTGGCGGCCGCCAAGCGCCTCAGCCTGCGGCAGATCGTCCGCTATCCCCTGATCTTGCCGCCCCGGGACCCCGGCTACCCCTGGCGCCGGGTCCTGGACGAGCGCTTCCGCACCCTGGGCCTCGCCCCCCGGATCGTCATGGAATCGGCCAACGTGGAGTTGAGCGCCCTTTACGTGGAAATGGGTCTGGGGATCTCCTTCGCCACCCTGGCCCAGGCCATGCCCCGCCCCGGCCGCCGCTTGGCCTTCATTCCCCTTCCCGGTTACTTTAAGCCCGATCACCTGGCCCTGGTGCAGCGCCGGGACCGGGTTCTCAGCGGCTACAAAAAGGCCTTCATAAATCTCCTCTTTGGCGATACAATCGAGGGCAGCTTTCAGCCCCCAGCTATCGGCAGTCAGCCAAAAACCATTGGCCCCTAGTGCCCTAGCCAACTTCAAAAAATTGGAGTCAATCAAAATGAGATGCCCCCAAAAGATAGACACTTTTTATGAAGCTGAAAGCTGGCGGCAGAGAGCTGTAATGCTTATGAAACGGCGTATCTATTTGCGGATGAAGTCCCTGGAGGAGGCCCGGGAGCTCTGGTTTTCCCGGTTCGATCCCAAAGGCCTGGCGGGTGTGGAGGAAGTCCCGACGCTGGACGGCTGCCGGCCGGGTGACCGCGGCCCCGGTGATGGCGCGGCGCTCCAGCCCCGCGGCGCACCAGGCGGCCATGGATGGCTTTGCGGTGCCGGCCGCGGCCACCTTCGGGGCCACCCCGGAAAACCCCAGGCGTTTGCACCTGGGCCGGGAGGCCTCCTCGGTCAACACCGGCCACCTGATGCCGCCGGGGACCGACGCGGTGATCATGGTGGAGCAGATTCCCGACCCCGAGGCCGACCCCATCGTGGTGGAGGCCCCGGTCTTCCCCTGGCAGCACGTCCGCCGGGTGGGCGAAGATCTGGTAAGGGGAGAAATGGTCCTGGCGGAAGGATCGGAGGTCTCGCCCTGGGCCCAGGGGGCCCTGCTGGCCGCCGGGGTGCTCCGGGTTCAGGTGCGCCGCCGGCCCCGGGTGGCCATCATCCCCACCGGCAGCGAGCTGGTGCCGGCCGCGGACCTGGAGCAGGAACCGGCCGCCGGCCGCCTGCCGGAATTCAACTCGGTCATCCTTGCCGGTCTGGTGGCGGAGGCTGGCGGCCTCCCCCAGGTCCAGGACATCGTTCCCGATGACTTGGAGACGCTCATCGCGGCCTTACAAAAAGCCCTAACGGCCGCCGACCTGGTGCTCATCAATGCCGGCTCTTCCGCGGGCACCGAGGATTACACCTACCAGGCGGTGGCCGCCCTGGGCCAGGTGCTGGTGCACGGGGTGGCCATGATGCCGGGGAAGCCCACCCTGCTGGGGGTGGCGGCGGGCAAACCGGTGATCGGCAACCCCGGGTATCCGGTGTCCGCGGTCCTTTCCTTCGAGCAGTTCGCCGGGCCCCTGATCGCCGGGATGGCCGGGAAACGGTGGCAGGTGCGGCCCTCCCTGACGGTCCATCCGGCCCAGAACCTGCCTTCCCGGCCCGGCCTCACCGAATTCATCCGGGTGACCCTGGGCCGCGTGGGGGACAAGGTCATCGCCACCCCCCTGCCCCGGGGCGCGGGCGCCATCACTTCCCTGGTGCGGGCCGACGGCCTGCTCACCATCCCCTCCCTGAGCGAAGGCCTGGAGGAGGACCGCCCGGTGGCCGCGGAGCTGCTGGTGGCCCCGGAGGAGATCGACGGCACCCTGGTGGTCCTGGGGAGCCACGACAACGCCCTGGACCTCCTGGCCACCCTGCTGCGCCGCGTTGATGCGCGGCTGCGCCTCTCTTCCGGCCACGTCGGCAGCCTGGGGGGCCTGATGGCCCTGCGCCAGGGCCGGGCCCACCTGGGCGGCTGCCACCTGTTGGACCCCGAGAGCCACACCTACAACATTTCCTTCATCCAACGGCATCTCCCCGGGGTGCCCCTGAAACTCATCAATCTTACCTGGCGCCAGCAGGGCCTGATGGTGGCCCCGGGCAACCCCAAAAACCTCCTGGGCCTCAAAGACCTGGCCCGCCCCGGGGTGCGCTTCATCAACCGGCAAAGGGGCGCCGGCACCCGCCTGTTGCTCGATATTCTCCTGAAGGAGGAGGGCCTGGCGGCCGGGACCATCCAGGGCTACGCCCGGGAGGAATACACCCACATGGCCGTGGCGGTGAATGTCTTTTCCGGCACCGCCGACGCGGGACTGGGGATTCTGGCGGCGGCCAGGGCCCTGGGGCTCGATTTTATCCCGCTGCGGCCGGAGCGCTACGACCTGGTGGTGCCGGAGACCACCTTTGCCGACGCCCGCTTCCAGGTCCTGCTGGAGGTTATCCGCTCCGCCCCGTTTCGGGAGGCGGCCACCGCCCTGGGGGGCTACGACCTGAAGGACTGCGGCCGGATTATTTGGCAGCAATAGCTATATTAGCTGTCAGCTATCAGTAGGGGCGACCCGCTGGGTCGCCCGAAAGGTCAAAAACGAAAGCTAATGATTGATTTCATAAAAAAAATTTGACAAAAGAGCCAACAAAGAACCTCTAGAAGTTATGCAAATGCTAATCTGGTTCATCAAAAGCTGAAAGCTGACCGCTGATGGCTGAGAGTATTTGGGCGACCCGCCGGGTCGCCCCTACCGCTGAAAGCTGATAGCTTTGAATCCTGGTTCCCAAACTCCTGCTTGGGAACCACCTTGCTTACCGAGCTCCCGCTTGGCAAAAGATACCACGCAGTATCAGGAGGTTGTGGGTGGTACCCAGATGCCCCCAAGCAGAGCTTGGGCTAAAATTTGCGTTCCCCAGCAGGAGCTTGGGAACGAGAAATGTGTAGGGTGGGCTCGATCCCGCCATTAAACCCATGAGGAGGTGTTTCCATGCAGTTGCAGAATTCCCAGACGGAAAAGAACCTGCTGATCGCCTTTGCCGGCGAATCCCAGGCCCGGAACCGCTACAGCTTTTACGCCGGCGAGGCCCGCAAGGCCGGCTACGAGTACATTGCCGCGATTTTCCAGGAGACCGCGGACAACGAAAAGGAGCACGCCAAGGTCTTTTACAAGCACCTGGGGGAGGGCACCGCGGAAATCTTCGCGGGCTTTCCCTTCCACCTGGGGGATACCCTGAGCAATTTGGAGGCGGCGGCTGCGGGGGAGAATTATGAGTGGACCACCCTGTATCAGAATTTTGCCGAAGAGGCCGAGCGGGAGGGGTTCAAGGAGATCGCCGTCTCTTTCCGGGAAATCTCCAAGGTGGAAAAATTCCACGAAACCCGCTACCGGGCCCTGGTCCAACGCCTGGCGGACCAGACCCTGTTCCAGCGGAAGGAGGCCGTCACCTGGCACTGCCGCAACTGCGGTTATGTGGTCGCGGGGAAGAACCCGCCGGAGACCTGTCCTGCCTGCAAGCATCCCCGGGCTTATTACGAAGAGCTGGCCAGCAATTATCTCTGAGGCGGGACCCTGCTCCCGGGCGCTCCCTGGACGCCCACCCGCACATGCTGTGTCACGTGCGGCTTCGCCCTGGCCGATCCAGGGGCAAACACGCGGCTGATTCAGGATTATTTAGGACGCCGGGACATCTGGCACACCGTCATTTACACGGCGACCAACCCGGCAGGGTTGAAAGGTTGCGGCGGTAGTTGCGTTTCTGGTTTAGCAGCGGCAATTTACCCCTTGCGCTAATGTATTATATATGATACATTTTTTTTTTGAAGGTTGCTTATGATTGGCGAGCACCTGACCGAGATACCCATTGTTTTCTATCGCACCTCGGTCGGCGTTGAACCGGTCAGGGATTGGTTACGCGGCTTGCCTGGCGACGATAGGCAGAAGATCGGATTTGACCTCGCCGCCGTGCAGGTTGGTTGGCCGGTCGGTATGCCGTTGTGCCGCTCGCTTGGGAGCGGGTTATGGGAAATGCGCAGCAGCTTACCGAGCCGTCGTATCGCCCGGATTCTGTTTTGCGTGCATGAAGGCCGGATTGCTGTGGTGCACGGTTTTATCAAGAAAACCCCGAAAACGCCGCGGGATGAGATTGAATTGGCGCGTAAGCGGATGAAGGAGTTGACGACATGAGCGGGAAAAACCAACATTGGGGATCGACGCTTGATGACTTCCTGCACGAAGAGGGCATTTATGAGGCGGCGAAGGCGGAGGCGGTTACCCGCGTGATTACATGGCAGATTGCCGAGGAAATGCGCAAACAGGGCATTACCAAAACGCAAATGGCCGAGCGGATGCACACGAGTCGCGCTCAGGTTGATAGGATTCTCAAGGCAAAGGGCAACGTGACCATTGAGACGCTGCAACGCGCCGCCGCTCTTATCGGGCGCGAACTTCGCCTGGAATTGGTGTAGATCGGCAGCCACCAACGGATAATTGCTCGAGCGGTAGTCCTGGGCTGGTCTTGCCGCCCCTTCCCGCCTTCCCCCTACTTCGCCCTACGGCTCCAGCCTTACCGGGGGTGAGGGTTCATCCGGAATTCCGGGCTGGTCCCGAAGCAATGGCCCAGGCGCCAGGCCGTGTCCCCCTGCTCCTGGGTGGTTCGTCTCCGGTCCTATTTTTTTCCCATCTTGACATAAAATCATGGTAATATGGTCCCAGATAAACAAAGGCACAAGGTATCTGGCGGCGCCGGGGAGCCCCCAGGAAAACAGCCTTTGCCACACGGCTTCCTCGGGGCGAGCCGGTCCCCACCCCCGGTGAGGACCTCCGGTCCGGAGCAGAACCAAATCAGAGGGCGAAGGAGGCATGGCGTGTTTAACAAGATACTGGTTCCGTTGGACGGCTCGGATTTGGCAGGCAAGGTGCTTCCCAAGGCCGAGGATTTGGCGAATTGTTTTAAGGCGCAACTGGTGCTCTTGACGGTGGGTTCCGCCCCGGTGGGCGAGATCGGCGAGTCTTCCCCGCAGGTCGGGACCGGGGTAGTGGCCCACCTGCCCGCGGTCAAGTATCTGCAGGAAACCGCGGCGGCCTTGCGGGCCAAAAATTTAGCGGCTACCTGGGTCTACAAACAGGGCAGCCCGGCCCCGGAGATCATGGCCTATGCGGCCGGCCACCAGATGGATCTCATCATCCTGGGCAGCCATGGCGCCGGCGAGGTCGCCTGGCTTCTGGGCAGCGTGGCCCACCGGGTGGTCAGCCACTCCCCGGTCCCGGTGCTGCTGCTGCGGGTCCTGGGGCCCAAACTGCCGGAGCATAAGAGTGATCTCGATTATTTTTCCATGTAAACCGCGCCTCCGGGCGCTCACCCGGACTTAGGACTAAACCAGCGAGAGGAAGGGCTTAAGAATGAATGCTTTGACCCTGGTCTTTGTAGCATTGTGCGTGTTTGCCCTGGCCTACAGGTTTTACGGCCTGTTCATCGCCAACCGGGTCCTGGAGCTGAAGACGGAGAGATTGACGCCGGCGGTGAAAATGGCCGACGGCATCGATTATGTCAAGACCAATAAATTTATCCTGTTTGGCCACCATTTCGCCGCCATCGCCGCCGCCGGGCCGCTGTTGGGGCCGGTGTTGGCGGCCCAGTTCGGCTATTTGCCGGGAGCCCTGTGGATCATCATCGGCTGCGTGGTAGCCGGCGCGGTGCATGACATGGTGGTGCTCTTCGCCTCGGTGCGCCATAAGGCGCAGAGCCTGGGCAAGATCGCCGAGAGGGAAATCGGCACCGCGGTGGGCCACGTGGCCTCGGTGGCCATCCTCTTCATCGTCATCCTCACCCTGGCGGGCCTGTCCATTGCGGTGGTCAACGCCATGTTTAGCAGCCCCTGGGGGACCTTCACGGTCCTGTCCACCATCCCCATCGCCCTCCTCATGGGGGTTTATCTGCACGTCTGGCGGCCGGGCGACGTCCTGGGCGCCAGCATCATCGGCGTGGTTCTGCTGTTCGCGGCAATCTTGGCCGGGCCTTATGTGGTCGCCAGTCCTACCCTGAAGGCCCTGTTCACCATGAGCAAAACGCAAATTGCCTTTCTTATCATTATTTACGGCTTTGTGGCCTCGGTGCTGCCGGTCTGGCTGCTCCTCTGCCCCCGGGATTACCTGTCCACTTATCTGAAGATCAGCACCATCGCGGCCCTGGTTCTGGGTATCGCCATTGTCCGGCCTACCCTCCTGATGGAGCCGCTCACCAAGTTCGTCCATGGCGGCGGCCCCATAATTGCCGGGCCGGTCTTCCCCTTCGTCTTTATCATCATCGCCTGTGGGGCCTTATCCGGCTGGCATGCCATCATCGGCACCGGCACCACCCCTAAGATGCTCCCCAATGAACGGGACGTCTTATTCGTGGGCTACGGCGCCATGCTGGTGGAAGGCATGGTCGCCATCATGGCCCTGACGGCCGCCTGCGTCCTGGTGCCGGCCGATTACTTCGCCATCAACGCGGCTCCCGCCGCCTTTGCCAAACTCGGCATGGCCACGGCCCACCTGCCGGCGCTGGCCTCCGAGGTGGGGGAGACGATCCAGGGCCGGCCCGGCGGCGCCGTTTCCCTGGCCGTGGGCATGGCTTTCATCTTTGCCTCCATCCCCCTTATGAAGAACTTGATGGCCTACTGGTATCACTTCGCCATCATGTTTGAGGCGGTCTTCATCCTCACCGCGGTGGATACCGGCACCCGGGTGGGCCGCTTCTTCCTCCAAGAAATGATCGGCATGGCCTTCCCCAAGTTCCTGGAGCGGGGCTGGTGGCCTGGCATCATCATCACCAGCGCGATCTTCGTGTCCTCCTGGGGTTATCTGGTGGTTACCGGCAGTATTGGCACCATCTGGCCGCTGTTCGGCATGTGCAACCAGCTCCTGGCCTCCAGCGGCCTGATCATCGTCACCGCCATGATCATCCGGATGAACAAGGCCAAATACGCCTGGATCACCGCGATTCCGGGGATCCTCATGGCCTTTGTCACCCTGGATGCCGGCTACCTGCTTCTGGTGGGCCTCTATCTCCCCCAAGGGCTGTATCTTTTGGCGACCCTGGCCATAGTCATCATGATCCTCATGGTGGTGGTCTTCGTGGGGGCCTTCCGGAGATGGGCCGAACTCCTGAGGATCAAGACCACGGTGTGGGACGAGTCCGGCGACCAGGTCCTGGAGGTGGTGCCGGAATAAGGCGCCAGCCCTGGCGGCGCCAGGGGCGACAGTGGCACAGGCTTCCAGCCTGTGATTGGGTCGCCCCTACCGCTAGTAGAGAAGCTATTGCAAAACCCCGGTCTGCCCAAAAATGTCATTCTGAGCGCCGCGAAGAATCTCGTATTTTTTAGTGATTTGAGATCCTTCACTTCGTTCAGGATGACAGTCAAATCAGGTTTTGCCATAGCTTCCAGGGTCTCGGGAATATCTTTAATATCTCTTGGCCCCCAAACTCCCCCTCCCTGAGAGGGGAGGGGGTTGGGGGGAGGGTGATAACGTTTGTAAATAACCGAATAAATAATCACCCCCACCGGTGTCGCCCCCTCAAGGGGAAGGGAATAAAGCGGGTTCCTTTAGTAAGGTTTTCCTGAAAAACTACACTAGCCAGGAAGAATAGCAAGCGGCGCGCGGCTTAGGGGGCTGCGGGAATCGGGGGCCATGTCGAGCTATTTTGGGGGACTGGTGCTGCTGTCATACCTGCTGGGGTCTATCCCCACGGGGCTGCTGGTGGCCCGGGCCCTGGGGGGCCCGGATCCCCGCCGCCGGGGGAGCGGCAACCTGGGGGCCGCCAATCTCTATCGCCTGCTAGGCCGCCAGGCCGGCGGCCTCACCCTTCTGGGGGACGTCCTCAAGGGGGCCCTGCCCACGGTCCTGGCCCGCCTCTGGCTGGCGCCCCCGGGGCCCTGGCAAGAGGCGGCGGTGGCCGCGGTGGGAGCGGCCGCGGTCCTGGGGCACGTCTTTCCCCTGTACCTGGGTTTTCAGGGGGGCAAAGGGGTGGCCACCAGCTTCGGAGTGGTGACCGCCCTTTGCCCCTGGGCCGGGCTGCTCCTGGTCCTGGTCTACCTGCTGGCCCTGAGCCTGACCCGCGTCTTTTCCATCGCGGCGCTCATCGCCGCCTGGCTGCTGCCGGTGGCCATGGGCCTCTTTTCCGGCTCCAAGGCCTATCTCCTCCTGGCCGGGGCCCTGTCGGGGTTGATTTTGTTCTGCCACCGGGGCAATTTGCCGCGGTTTTTCCGGGGCGAAGAACCGCGGCTTTAGAAAAGATGGTCTTTAAAATGTAGCCGCAGGCTTTAGCCTGCGCTATCTTGGCATGTCTATCAGGGAAAAACCACACAGACTTCAGGAAAGTAACTATCAAGGGGAGATTTCTGTTTCTTTCACATTATGTATCAAAGATAGGCTCCAATTATTTAAAAGTGCTTCTGCAGTTAATGTTTTTATAAATATTTGAAATTCTCAAGTAGAAAAGTCCTCTTGCATTACTCCAGTTTATTGTTTTATGCCGGACCATCAACATTTAATTGTTACGGGCACTGATTCAAACTCAGGCATCTTATATTTTATTAAACGATATAAACAAAAAACCGGTCATTGGCTGTCGCAGCATCAAAGCAGTGCCAGGTGGCAGAAAGATTTTTTTGACCATATTATTAGATAAGGATGAAGGTCTGGTCAGCATTGCCAGGTATATTCTGGATAATCCGGTGAGGAAAGGTCTGGTGGCTAACTGGCGGGAGTACCCCTATAAAGGGGCCATTGGCTGCCAATTGGACTATATCCTGCAGGCCATGGTTTAAGTGATCAGCGCAGGCTAAAGCCTGCGCTATCTTGGTAGCTCTCTTAGAAAATGTAGGGTGGGCACTGCCCACCGATTCCTTATAACAGTGGCCGCGAGCCGCTAAATAAGCAGCGACGGAGCCGCACCATGCTGATCAAGGATTGGATGACCCGGGACCCCGTAACCATCAAGGACGACACCTCCATGATCAAGGCCATTCATATTTTGAATGAACACCGCTTCCGGCGTCTACCGGTGATGAGCGCCGGCCGCCTGGTGGGCCTGGTCACCGACCGGGATCTGAAAGAGGCCTCCCCTTCCAAGGCCACCACCCTGGACGTGCATGAGATGTATTATCTGCTGGCGGAGCTGCAGGTAAAGGAGATCATGAGCCGCGACCTGATCACCGTCTCCCAGGAGGACACGGTGGAGGAGGCCGCGCAACTCATGCTGGAGCACACCATCTCGGGGCTGCCGGTGGTGGACGCCGGCGGCTCGCTGGTAGGGATCATCACCCAGTCGGACATCCTGCGGGCCTTGCTCCATATCAGCGGCAGCCTGCAGGGCGGGGTGCAGTTCGCCCTGCGCCTGGAAGACCGGCCCGGAGTCCTCAAGGAGGTGGCCGACCTGATGCGGGCCAAGGAAGGGCGGCTGCTCAGCCTGCTGAGCTACTACTGCGGCCCCGAGGAAAACCTGCGGGAGGTCTATGTCCGGGTGAAGAACCTCTCACCCGAGGCGGTGGCGACCCTCCAGGCGGAGTTGGCGGCCCGCTTCGAAATCCTCTATGTGACCCGGGAGCGGTCAGGGGCCGGCGACTAGCCGGGGCGGGGTTTTATCACGGGAACTGCCAGACCGGTGAGCCATTTATTTTGCAATATATTAAATTTATTATAATTAGTCAACAGATTTCCTCTTGATTTTATAATATTTTTGTTATATGATCATAAAACCCGATTTGATAGCCGAATGGCTCTCTGGACTGCCTAAAAAAGAAAGACTTAGGATTGGGACAATTTTGGCTTATTTGGCAGGTCAGCGGAGTTGGAGGAACATACCATATATTAAAAAGCTTACAGATTGTGATGATATATATGAAATAATTATTACTGCTAATAACATCCAATATAGACCATTGGGGTGTTATGGACCAGGTAAAAATGAATTTACTCTACTAGTTGGAGCGACAAAAAAGGGGCATATTGGGGACCCCAAAGATGCCAAAATTACTGCTATGAAGAAGGCTAAAATAATTCGTCAAAAAAAGGGAAAACATAAATGAATACGATAAGAACTAAGGAAGGCTTAACAAATGATTTACAAGATAAAGATATTAGGGACTTTTATGTTGCAGAACATATTAATATAGGAATACCGTTACAAGTTCGGGCACTACGCAAACAAAGGGGGTGGACTCAAGAAAAATTAGCTAAACTAACTGGAATGAAACAAGAAAGAATATCCGCTATCGAAAATCCTAATTATAAACATAAATTTACATTGTCAATAATGATGAAGATAGCATCTGCCTTTGATGTTGCTTTGATAGTTAGGTTCGCACCAATAAGCGAATTGGTGAAATGGGAGCTTGCTCTTTCTCCCGAAAGGCTAGAAGCAGTAGGCTTTGATAAAGACCCTTATTTCAAACCTCCCGAAATAAATGTTGTTGGAAGCGCCAGGATGGAGATGGGCGGGGCGGGGATAATTGAATTATATAATACCCGACAGCCCCCTAAGCATGGGATAACCGTTCTTGCTGAATACAAGGCAGACCGTAAAATGATGAAAGAATCACAGAAAGAACTGGAAAACCAAGTGCAACAAATAATGACGGAAACGGAAGTGCAACAACAAGAGGGAATAAGATAATGAAATTATTATCTGTTAATCTTGCAAAATCAATTTGGGTTGGTCGTACCCAGGATTTTAATCCTAGGGGAATTAATTTATACCCAATTATAACTCCTTTATTAATTGAATTTTATAAATTCGTAAAGGTTCCATCGGCAATCGAAGCACTTGATGATTCAAAAGGGATAATATATGGAGCAGGAGAATTTATAAATAAGGAAGGTATTCCAATTTTCGTAAGTTTGACTATTCTCCCTGGTGCATTAGTTGCAGATACGCGCTCTTCTACTAAAGACTCCGACGATTTTTTGGATGATTTATTGACAAGAATTTCAGAAGAACTCAAATTGCCTCATTATAAAGATGTGATCACGGGGAAAAACTATGTTAGTCAGCTTCATGTTAAGACAGAAAAACCTTTACTGTCAATTAACCCTGCATTAAAAGAAATCACAGATTATCTAACAGAAAATGTATCTGATATGGGAACGGTTCATTTTGAAGTTGGAGGAATACATTTCTGGCCTGAGCAAACTATCTTATTGAAACCAGGGGTATTTATTTTTGAAAGAATGCTAAACGTTCCCTTTGCAGAAGAGAGTTATTATTCAGGCGCTCCATTGCAAACAGACAAGCACCTTGAATTACTAAACAAGTTAGAAAAGATTTTGTCGAAATAATTAGGTCGCTTTCTCCGGATTTTTTTATCGCGCTCCGTCTCACAGGTGCTCGATCAACGCCTGGCCGAAGGCGGAGCAGGAGACTTCCTTGCTGCCGGGCAGCAGCCGGGCCAGATCGTAGGTGGCCAGCCCCGCTTCCAGGGTGCGGGGCAGGGCCTGGTGGATCAGCCCGGCCGCCTCGCCCCAGCCCAGGTACTCCAGGAGCATGGCCCCGGAGAGGATCAGGGAGCCGGGATTGACCTTATCCTGGCCGGCGTACTTGGGGGCGCTGCCGTGGGTGGCTTCGAAGATGGCGCAGTTATCCCCGACATTGGCCCCCGGGGCCATGCCCAGCCCCCCCACCTGGGCCGCCAGGGAGTCCGAAAGGTAGTCGCCGTTCAGGTTCGGGGTGGCGATCACCTGATACTCCGCCGGCCGCAGCAACACCTGCTGGAAGAGCGAGTCGGCTATCCGGTCATTGAGGAGCACCTTGCCGGGAGGCAAGACGCCCTGATAGCGGGTGGCCAGCTCCGCCTCGTTGGTCACCTTGTCGCCGTATTCCATCGCCACCTCATAGCCCCAGTTCTGGAAGGCGCCCTCGGTGTACTTCATGATATTGCCCTTGTGCATCAGGGTGACCGTGCGCCGCCCATGCTCCAGGGCGTATTTCAGGGCCATGCGAATCAGGCGCTTGCTGCAGCGCTCGGTCATGGGTTTGATGCCGATGGCCGCGGTGAGGTCCAGGGAGCAGCCCATCTCGGCGTTGAGGAAGGCAATGACTTTTCTGGCCTCGGGGCTGGTGGCCGGCCACTCGATCCCGGCGTAGACGTCTTCGGTGTTTTCCCGGAAGATCACCATGTCAATCAGCCCCGGCTCTTTCAAGGGGCTGGGCACCCCGGCGTAATAGCGCACCGGCCGGATGCAGGCGTACAGGTCCAGGACCTGGCGCAGGGTGACGTTCAGGGAACGGAAGCCGCCGCCGATGGGGGTGGTGAGGGGCCCTTTGAGGGCCACCCGGAACTCCCGGAGGGCGGTCAGGGATTCCACCGGCAAATAGCTGCGGGTCTGCTTGAAGGCCTTTTCCCCGGCCAGGATCTCCTGCCAGACGATTTGCCGCTGGCCGCCGTAGGCCTTGGCCACCGCGGCGTCCAGCACCGGCCGGGTGGCCTGCCAGATATCGGGGCCGGTGCCGTCCCCGGCGATAAACAGAATTATGGGGTGCTGGGGAACCTGCAGCCCCCCCCCGGGGGCCGGGGTGATCTTTTCACCGCTGGGACGATCTTTCGCCATGCCTTTCCCTCTCCCGAGATTTGCCTAATATTTCAACCTATTTTTGACGCCGGCGCAAGTCCCCATCCTGGCGCCCGGCTTTTCCCGGGCGGCGGCGCCGGGGGAGGTTCCCCCTTCAAGACCCCCTGATAGCGGGTGGCCAGCTCCGCCTCATTGGTCACCTTGTCGCCGAATTCCATGGCCACCTCATAGCCCCAGTTCTGGAAGGCGCCCTCGGTGTACTTCATGATGTTGCCCTTGTGCATCAGGGTGACCGTGCGCCGCCCGTGCTCCAGGGCGTAGTTCAGGGCCAGGCGAATCAGGCGCTTGCTGCAGCGCTCGGTCATGGGTTTGATGCCGATGGCCGCGGTGGGGTCCAGGGAGCAGCCCATCTCGGCGTTGAGGAAGGCGATGACTTTTCTGGCCTCGGGGCTGGTGGCCGGCCATTCGACCCCGGCGTAAACGTCTTCGGTGTTTTCCCGGAAGATCACCATGTCAATCAGCCCCGGCTCTTTCAAGGGGCTGGGCACCCCGGCGTAATAGCGCACCGGCCGGATGCAGGCGTACAGGTCCAGGACCTGGCGCAGGGTGACGTTCAGGGAACGGAAGCCGCCGCCGATGGGGGTGGTGAGGGGCCCTTTGAGGGCCACCCGAAACTCCCGGAGGGCGGTCAGGGATTCCACCGGCAAATAGCTGCGGGTCTGCTTGAAGGCCTTTTCCCCGGCCAGGACCTCCTGCCAGACGATTTGCCGCTGGCCGTCGTAGGCCTTGGCCACCGCGGCGTCCAGCACCGGCCGGGTGGCCTGCCAGATATCCGGGCCGGTGCCGTCCCCGGCGATAAACAGAATTATGGGGTGCTGGGGAACCTGCAGCCCCCCTCCGGGGGCCGGGGTGATCTTTTCACCGCTGGGACCATCTTTCGCCATGCCTTTCCCTCTCCCGAGATTTGCCTAATATTTCAACCTATTTTTAACGCCGGCGCAAGTCCCCATCCCGGCGCCCGGCTTTGCCCGGGCGGCAGCCCCGAGGGATGTTCCTGATTCAAGAGATGCTGGCTGCGCGCCATGAATCTTGCCGGTTATTCTAATACCAGGTTGCCGTCAAAAGCAGCAGAATCTTTTCTAGGGGCGCAAAAGCCTGACAGGCTCTGGTGAGAACTCCGGAAAGCAAGGTGAGCAGAGATCAGGAAAAGACCGGCGTCCAACCGGCAGATTTCTCCAGCCGCGGTCCCCAGGCGCCCGCGGCCCGCTCCGGCGCAATTTTTGGTTTTTGGGGTCAGAGGGCAGGAACCAAAATCGCCGCAGTTCCGGCGGGCCGGCTATTTATTCTTAATCCCCGGCGATAAGAAGAACCAGAAGAGGACGACGATGGCCACGAAGGCCGCCGCCAGCAGGACGTGGCTGCTTACCTCGGCCTTCATTCTGGACCAGACCATTTCCAAGGTTTGCCAGAGCTGCCAGAGCTGGTCCACGAAAAATCGATCCATTCCAATCTCCTCAGCGGCGTTGGAGATGGAATTATATCATAAATCAGGCCTTTTCTCAACCTGGTTATCCGGCCAGGGCCAGCGCCGCCCGGGGCGCCCCGGGTTTATGGGGTCGGTTTAGGTAAACAGGCAGAGTTTGGCTTCCTTGGCGTACTTCAGAAACTCTTCCGCGGTCCAGATCGACCACGCCTTCGACCATGTCCTCCATCCTTGAGCTCCATCATGTCGAAGGTCATCTTGCAGGCGATGAGTTGCACCCCTTCGATCTGGGCCATCTCCATGAGATCCGGCAGGTTGGGGATCTGCGCCTTTTCAGTCTTTTTCTTCATCATGGCCGTAGCCATGGCGGACATGCCGGGCACCGCCCCCATGACCCCGGCGGGGATAAATTTGGCCTTCTCGATGCCGCCCTTGCGCACCAGATTTATGCCCATGAAGGTGTAGAACAACTTGGCCTCCATGCCCAGCCGGGCGGCGTTAATGCCCAGGATGAGAGCGGGGTAGGCGCCGTCCAGGGTGTCGCGGGAACAGATAAAACAAGCTCTTTCCTTTGGTTGCTGCGGTCCATTCATTTCTGCCTCCTCCTTAATTGCGCCTGCGCCTCCATTTGCTTAGCCGGCCAGGGGAACCAATTCCACCCGGCCCCAGGCCCCCAGTTTGTCCCCCACCACCACCACGGCCCCGAGGATTTCCGGGACGGCGGCGGCCCAGGCCAGGGCGGCGTCAATGGCCCCGGCCTCCGGGACCAGGTTGCCCAGGGCGGTGGCCGCGGCATCGGCCAGGGCGGCGGAGTGCGCCAGGATGCAGGCCGCGTCGGCCCTGCCGAAACTCAGGGAATGGCCCACGCTCCCCGAGGAAGTGCACACCCCCAGGGGAGACAGCTCCGGCTCGATGCGCAAGCCCACCCGGTGGCTCAGGGGGGATTCTCCGGCAAACAGGGAGACGATGGCCGGGGAAGTCACTTCCAGGTAGAGGTCGCCCCCGTTTTCCACGATGACCTCGGGGCTCAAAGGCTCCTGCCGCAAGGCCCGGCCCACCCGCTCCGCCAGGGCCCCGGCCACCGCCGCCATGGGGCCCACCCCCACCCGCCGGGCCGCGGCAATCATCTCCCCCACCACCGGCGGGGCCAGGGGGTCCTCCGGCCAGGGGCTCAGGGTCGTCAGAAATCCCGGGTGCCCGGCGATGTAGGCCTCCAACTGCCGGCGCTCCTGGAGCACCACCTCCCGCGCCTTTCCGGAGAAGTCCCGGGCGGCCAGGACCCAGAGGTCGGTCTCCTTGACCACCACCCGGAATCCCACCAGGCCGGCCCGGGCCATGCGGCTGCGGTAAGTCCGCGGTTCATATGACATTGTTAGCTTTGAAATCCTTCCTTAGCTGTCGCTTTGGGGCTTTTGCTTTTTAGCTTTTAGCTGATCGCTGATAGCTGACCGCTGATAG
>CAWEWX010000028.1:0-4308 GCA_963812655.1 uncultured delta proteobacterium
CCGGAAGATGCGGGCGAACTCGTGGGCCGCCTCGAGTGCGGCATCCTTGCCGTGATAGCGGGCTACCAGCTCGAGGGCCAGCTCCTCCTTCACCTGGCGGGGGTGTTTCCCCCCCTGGGCCAGATCCTCTTGGAGGCGGGCCAGCTCCCCCGGGGCGATGTCGGTGAGGAGTTCAAAGTAGCGCAGCATCAGGGGGTCGGAGATGGACATGATCTTGCCGAACATGACCCCCGGGGCCTCGTCGATCCCCACGTAGTTCCCCAGGGATTTGCTCATCTTCTGCACCCCGTCCAGCCCTTCCAGCAGTGGCATCGTGATCACCACCTGGGGCTGCTGGCCGTATTCCCGCTGCAAGTCCCGGCCCACCAGGAGGTTAAAGGTCTGGTCGGTGCCCCCCAACTCCACGTCGGCCTGCAGGGCTACCGAGTCATAGCCCTGGATCAGGGGATAGAGAAACTCGTGGATGCTGATGGGGGTCTGGGAGGCATAGCGCTTATGAAAATCCTCCCGCTCCAGCATGCGGGCCACGGTGTGGCGGGCCGCCAGTTTGATCAGGTCCCGGGCGGACATTTGTTTCATCCAGCGGCTGTTGAAGTCGATGCCGGTCTTCTCCTTATCCAGGATCTTGAAGATCTGGCGCTGGTAGGTGGCGGCGTTGGCCTTGACCTCTTCTTCCGTCAGGGGCGGGCGGGTTTCGCTCTTGCCCGAGGGGTCGCCGATCAGACCGGTGAAATCGCCGATGAGGAAGATCACCTGGTGGCCCAGGTCCTGGAAGTGCTTGAGCTTCTGGATGAGCACCGTGTGCCCCAGGTGCAGGTCCGGGGCGGTGGGATCGAACCCGGCCTTGACCCGCAAGGGCTTGCCGGTGGCGATGGCCTCCTTAAGCCGCGCCTGCAGCTCCTCTTCCCGGATGATCTCCTGGCAGCCCTGCTTGATCAGAGCCAGTTGTTCCTCTAAAGATTTCACCAAATGAAAAGTCTCCGCATCTGTGCCTGGCCGATTTTCAGAAAAACGGCTGGCGCTCGCCTCTTGATTTTCCAGGGACTTACGGGGTCACCCGGATCCGCCCCGCTCCGGTGCCGCCGACCTCGCCGACGATGGCCGCCTCCAGCACCCCCCGCTCCTTAAGCCGGCTCAGCAAAATCTCCCCATCCTGCGGCGCCACCGCGATGAACAGGCCGCCGGAGGTCTGGGCGTCGCTCAGGAGGTCCGCCATTACCGGGTCCACCCCGGGGTCGAGGGTCAGGTGGTTTTCGCAGAAGCGGCGGTTGGCGTGGCTGCCTGCGGGCACCAGGCCCATGGCGGCGTACTCCCGGGCCCAAGAAAGGACCGGCACCCGGCCGGCAAAAATGGTGAACTCCGCCTGGGAGGCCCGGGCCATCTCCAGGCCGTGTCCCAGGAGGCCGAAGCCGGTGATGTCGGTGACCGCATGCACCTCCAGGCCTTCCAAGGCCTCGGCCGCGGCCCGGTTGAGGGCGGCCATCACCCGGATGGCCGCGGCCTCGGCTTCCCGGGAGGCCAGGCGGGCCTTCAGGGCGGTGGCGATGATGCCGGTGCCCAGGGGCTTGGTGAGCAGCAGCAAGTCCCCGGGGCGGGCCCCGGCCTTGGTGTAGATGCGCTCCGGATGCACCAACCCGGTGACCGCCAGGCCGTATTTCATCTCCGGGTCTTCGACGCTGTGGCCCCCCACCAGCAGGGCCCCGGCTTCGTGCACCTTGTCCAGGCCACCCCGGAGCACCGCCTTGAGGGTATCCGGCGACCCGCTCTCCAGGGGAAAGCAGGCGATATTCATGGCCAGCAGAGGCCGGCCCCCCATGGCGTAGATGTCGGAGAGGGCGTTGGCCGCGGCGATGGCCCCGAACTCGTAGGGATCGTTGACGATGGGGGTAAAGAAATCCACCGTCTGGATCAGGGCCAGCTCCGGGGTCAGACGATAGACCCCGGCGTCGTCCGCCGCCTCCAATCCCACCAGGAGATCGGCATGGCTCTTAAAGGGCAGGCTCTTTAAGATGTCCTCCAGGACCCCCGGAGGTATCTTGGAGGCTCAGCCCGCAGCCCGCACCTGCTCCACCAGGGGTTTTTGTTTCTCTTCCGTCATGGTCCTCTCGTTAACTAGCGGTATGTTTCGAAAACGACTATCCAGTGAAAATGACTGATTTTTAACCCCCCTTTGAAGGGGGGGATTTTATACAACCACCCCGTTCAAACTACTCACCGGTCCCCGCGGTGTAATAGCCGTGGTTCTCCTGCACCCGGATCGGCGCTCCAAACATGGCCGACAGGTGTTGGGAGGTCAGCACCTCCGGCTTCCGGCCGTCGTGGAGAATCCGTCCATGATTCAGCAGGATAACCCGTTCAATTTCCGGAAAGATCTCCTCCACCCGATGGCTGACCAGGATGATGGTCTGGCCATGCCGGGCGATATTGCGCAAGGTTCCCAGGAACCGCTGTCTAGCCAGCAGGTCCAAGCCGGCGGTCGGTTCATCCAGGATAAGGGCCCGAGGTTCGGTGACCAGGGCGCGGGCAATCAGGATGCGCCGGGCTTCGCCGGTGGACATGGTTTCGATGCAGGCGTCCGCCAAGTGAGAAGCCTCCATCAAGGACAAGGCTCGCCGAGCTTGCTCCCGCATGGTTTCGGTCACTTCCTGGTGCGGGAACAGACCGTAGCTGGCGAAGAAACCCGACAATACCGTGTCCAGACCCAGGGTCCTGCCGGGGATGGTCCGATTCAAGAACTGAAATTGCAGGTCTGCGGATATGATACCCAGCCGGGAGCGCAATTCAAAGACATTCCACAGGTCATGCCCGAAGATTAACAGCGGCGGCGTGCCATTGTCGCCGGCCAGGGGATAATCCTCCCGGGTGATGAGGCGGATAAAGGAGGATTTGCCGGCGCCGTTGGGGCCCAGAATGGCGGTATGCTCCCCCTCCCGGATCTCCAAAGAAAGGTTGTCCAGGATGCGCCTGCCATTTCTAACGACGCTGGCGCCCGTCATTTTCAATAATACCGGGCCATCCGGGCCGCTTCTCTTTAAGGGACGAACAGGTTTCAGCATCTATTCAATGATTCGATCCGCGGGGTGGTTAACCCGACCTGCCATGATTTGTAGAAAGCTGACCGCAGCAAGCCGAAAACAGGGGGGTAAAACCAGCCCCTACTAAAACCCCAGCCAGCGCACTTCCCGATCCTTGCGGGGCGGCACCGGCGGTTCCTTGGCCGGAAAGCCGATGGGGGTTATGGCCAGCAGTTGCCGCTCGGTTTTCCCCAGGAATTTCAGGATTTCGTCTTCCAGGTAATTAGCCCCGGTCATCCAGCAGGTGCCCAGGCCTTCGACTTCTGCCGCCAGCAGCAGGTTTTGCATGAGCGCGGCGCCGCTCTGGAGGTTGGCCATATTCATGCCGGGATGGGGGTCCTTGAAGATGGTCACCGCGATAATCACCGGGGCGCCCCCCAGGTCTTTGAAGAACTTCATCACCCGTTCCGGGTCTATTCCAGGGACGTTGGCCTTCTTCAATTCGGGCAGCAGATACTTGACGGCCTGGCTCACCAGGGCTACGAATTCGTCCCGGACCCGGCCAGTCATCACGGCCAGGTCCCAGCCCTGGAGATTGATGCCGGAGGGGGCCCACAGGGCCGCGTTCACGATCCGCTCCAGAACCTCCCGGCGGGGGAGGTCGGGCAGGTACTGGCGGTGGCTGCGCCGGTGGCGCATAGCCTCGTATAAGTCCATGGTCTTTCCTTCCTTTATCCGGCCAGACTCTCTTATTGCGGCAAAGACGCAAAACTGATCTTGCCGGACAGTATCTGGTGTACCGGGCAGGATTCGACGGCCGGGAGTAATTCCTGCCTTTGGGCCGCGGTGATGTTTCCGGTCAATTCCACCCCGTATTCGAAAACCGTCTCCCCGGGGACCTGGCGATTCAGGGAGACCTCAACCTCCACGCTGGCCAGGGGAATATGGTGGCCCGCCGCATATTTCCTGATGAAGACGTTGATGCAGCACGCCAGGGAGGCTTCCAAAAGCTCGTGGGGCCGAAAGCCGGCGTCGCCGCCGCCTTTCTCCGGCGGGAGGTCGGAAATGGCCGTATGTCTGCCATTGGTAAACAGGGTCTCGAAATCCTTCTCTTTACTGGTGCATTCAATCAAGGCTTAGCACCTCCCTTTGCAAGTCGCAGCACGGTTTTCCTTTCTATGAAAATGCTACCGGTAGGGCGGGCCGCAGTAATAGCCCAAATCCGGGCGGCCAGAGACGGCCGCCCCACCAGCAAGACTCTGACGAAAAACCCCTTCCGGCCGCCTCCCCAGGT
>CAWEWX010000029.1:0-83573 GCA_963812655.1 uncultured delta proteobacterium
TCCGGTAAAATCCGGCTTCCTCCGCCTTGCCCCGCTTTTCGCAGCCCTGGGCGTAGATGGCGCATTTGCGGGCCAGCGTCCGCCGGGCCGCCAGGGCCCCCGCGGCCGGCAGCTCCGGGTCATCCAGGAGTTTGAGGAGGGCCCGGATGCGAAAACGGTCCAGGCCCCATTGGGCGGAGAGCTGGTCGTCGCGGCCGCCCCGCTTGATAACCAGGGCCTCCGGCAGCAGGCCGATCTGGTAGCGCCAACTGAGGCGCAACCAGAGGTCGTAGTCTTCGGCGGCGGGGAGATTCTCATCGAAGCCGCCGTGTTTCTGAAAAACGGTCCGGTGCAGGATCACCGCCGAGGGGCTCACCAGACAGCGCTCCAGGGATGGAAAAAAGATCCAGCCCCCGATTTTCCGATGGCTCCGGGGTTGGTTGACCTTAAGCCCCCGCCGCTCCCAGGTCTCTTCGGTTTGGCAGAGGACGAGTTCCGGAAGCCCTGCCAGATAAGCCATCTGCCGGGCCAGTTTTTCCGGCCGCCATAAGTCGTCGGAGTCGAGGAAGGCCAGCCACTGCCCCCGGGCCGCGGAGATGCCAAGATTCCTGGCTGCCGCCACCCCGAGGCGGGAAGGGGAGCGCAGCAATCTGATCCGGGACCCAAAAGCGGCCAGGGCCTCCGCGGTGCCGTCCCGGGAGGCGTCATCCACCACCAGGACTTCAAAATCCCGCCAGGTCTGGGCCAGCACCGAGGCCACCGCCTCTTGCACCAGGGGCGCCCGGTTGTAAGTGGGGATGATGACGCTGAGGCCAGGCTGGGCCGCCATGGTGAGAAGGTAATCAAAAATCCGGGAAAATACAAGGGTGAAATGGTTCCGGGGCCGATAGCGTCCTTTATCATTTGTCGCCCCGGCCGGTCTATGGTAATTTATCAAGATAACTAGCGTGAGCAGGAGTGCCCATGTCGCCCCGTTATCAACCCCGCCGCCTGGAGGCCAAATGGCAGGAGATTTGGCAGGCGCGGCGGCTCTATGAGGCCAGCGAAGACCCCAGCCGCCCCAAGTATTACGTCTTGGAGATGTTTCCTTACCCATCCGGGCGCATCCACATGGGGCACGTGCGCAATTACACCATCGGCGACGTGGTGGCTCGCTACAAACGGATGCGGGGGTTCAACGTGCTGCACCCCATGGGCTGGGACGCCTTCGGCCTGCCGGCGGAAAACGCCGCCCTGGCCCGGGGGCTCCACCCGGCCAGGTGGACCTCTGAGAATATCGCCTACATGCGCGGCCAGCTTCAAGCCCTGGGCTATAGCTATGATTGGCCCCGGGAGCTGGCCACCTGCGACCCGGAATATTATCGTTGGGAGCAGTTGGTCTTCATCGAGATGTACCAAAGGGGGCTGGCCTACAAACGGCTGGCCCCGGTCAACTGGTGCCCCAAGTGCGCCACGGTGCTGGCCAATGAGCAGGTGGAAAATGGCCGCTGCTGGCGTTGCGACTCCCCGGTGCACTTGAAGGAGTTGGACCAATGGTTCTTTAAGATCACCGCCTACGCCGAGGAGCTGCTGGCCGACCTGGATCAGCTCAACCACTGGCCCGAGCGGGTGGCCACCATGCAGCGCAACTGGATCGGCAAGTCCCAGGGCGCGGAGATCCAATTCCCGCTGGAGGGCGGCGGCGAGCCCATCAAGGTCTTCACCACCCGGGCGGACACCCTGTTCGGCGCCACCTTCATGAGCCTGGCCCCGGAGCACCCCCTGGCCCTGGAACTGGCCCGGGGCGCCGCCCAGGAAGCGGAGGTGCGCGCCTTCGTCGATTTTTGGTCGGCGCAGAATCGCAGCCGCGGGGCCCTGGAAGAGATCACCAAGGAAGGGGTCGCCACCGGGCGCTACTGCCTGAACCCGGTCACCGGCTGGAAGATGCCCATTTATGTGGCCAACTTCGTCCTGATGGGCTACGGCACCGGCGCGGTGATGGCGGTGCCGGCCCACGACCAGCGGGATTTTGAGTTCGCCCAAAAGTACCAGCTCCCCATCCGGGTGGTGGTCGAGCCACCTCTTACAAGAAATACAAAAAATACGAAAAATGAGAAACAGCCGGCCGCAGGGCTGACCGCGGCCTATGAAGAGGACGGCGTCCTGGTGAACTCCGGGGATTTTAGCGGCCTGGCCAGCGCCCGGGCCCGGGAGGCCATCGCCGCCTACCTGGAAGCCAAGGGCCTGGGGAAACCGGCGGTGCACTTCCGCCTGCGGGACTGGCTGATCTCCCGGCAGCGCTACTGGGGAGCGCCCATTCCCATTATTTATTGTGAAAAGTGCGGGATGGTGCCGGTGCCGGCGGGCGAGTTGCCCGTGGTCCTGCCCCTGGACGTGCGGATCACCGGGGAGGGCGGCTCGCCCCTGGCGCACGAGCCCGACTTCTATGAGGTCTCCTGCCCCGGCTGCGGCGGTCCGGCCCGCCGGGAAGTGGACACCATGGACACCTTTGTGGAGTCCTCCTGGTATTTCCTGCGCTACGCCTGCTCCGACTATCGGGAGGGCATCCTGGACCAGGCCAGGGTGGGCTATTGGCTGCCGGTGGATCAGTACATCGGCGGCATCGAACACGCGGTGCTGCACCTGCTCTACGCCCGCTTCTTCACCAAGGTCCTGCGGGACCTGGGGTTGGTGCAAATCGACGAACCCTTCCAACGCCTCCTCACCCAGGGAATGGTCCTCAAAGACGGGGCCAAGATGGCCAAATCCAAGGGCAACGTGGTGGATCCGGAGTACCTGATCGAGGAATACGGCACCGACACCACCCGCCTGTTTCTGCTGTTCGCCGCGCCTCCGGAAAGAGACCTGGAGTGGAGCGACCAGGGGGTGGCCGGCTGCCACCGCTTCCTGCACCGCCTCTGGAACCTGGTAAACTCGCTGCTGCCGGACATTGCCAAGGTCCGCTCTTATCAGGGAAAAGGTGATGACCTGGGGCCGGCACTATGGGATTTCCGTCATAAATTGCATAAGACCATCAAAAAGGTTGTCGAAGATATCGAGGACTCCTTTCACTTCAATACCGCCATCGCCGCGATCATGGAGCTGGTAAACGCTTTTTATCTGGCATTAGAGAACCCACGCCTCCTTAGCGACGATGCTGCTAACGAAGTCTTCAGGGAGGCGCTGGAGGCTATCCTGTTGCTCCTCAATCCCATGGTGCCCCACTTGGCCGAGGAACTGTGGCAGGCCCTGGGGCACGGAACGTCATTGCAGCTCTGTTGCTGGCCCCAGGCACAGGCTGAGGCTTTGGTACAGCCTTTTTTCGAAGTGGTGGTCCAGGTAAACGGTAAAAAGCGTAGCACCATAAAAGTTCATGCCACGGCTAGCGACGCTGAAATATTTGCAATTGCCAGGAGTGATGAAGCGATTCGAAGGTGGACCCAAGACCAAGCGCACAAAAGAATTATATTGGCTCCTAGCCGAAAATTGGTCAACTTTGTAATGTAAAGGAAAGCCGACATGAAAGCCCCGGACCGCTGGTTTGCCATCGTGCTGCTGCTATCCCTCATGGGCTGCGGTTATCATCCCCTGGGGGCCGAACCTATCGGCGGCGTCACCCGCACCCTGGCCGTGCCCCTGTTTACCAACCGCTCCACCGAGGTGGGACTGGAAGCCGTTATGGCCAACGCCCTGATCCACAGCTTCGCCCAGACCCGGGCGGTCAAGGTTACCCCCTATGAGGATGGGGCCGACCTGGTCCTGGATGGCAAGGTCCAGTCGGTGGACAACATGTCGGTGGCCTATTCCAGCGTCACCCAGTCCACGGTGCGGCGGGTGATAGTGCGGGTGGAGCTGACCCTGCGGCAGCAGGACAACGGCAAGGTGCTCTGGAAAGATACCCAGATCCTGGAGTCAGACTATGTGGTGGACCCCAGCTACCAGGCCGGGGAGGTCACCAGGGCCGAGGGCCTGCGCCGGGCCGCGGTCAACATGGCCCAGCGGGTCCTGAATAAGGTGTTGTTGGTGCTTTAGGAGTGGGCCGTGAGCCGTTGCCCGGGGGGGGCGCCGGCCGCCGGCCGCCAGGGATTAATGGTTCTTGTTAATAGGGGGCTACCTGTAACCCCATGTCACATCCATTATTGGAACGCCATCTGAAGCGCCAGGCCATTAAACCCCTCTACCTGTTCTATGGGAATGAGGAGTTCCTCATGCGCCGGGCCCTGGCACGGTTAGAGGAGGGCCTCCGGGACCGCTGGGGGGAGGCTCCGGTCCGGGTGCTGCGGGAGATCCAGGAGGTTCAGGAGGTGGAGCTGCCTGAGTTGGCCGAATCCCGGGCGGCCTTCCCCGATGCCCCCAAGAAAGTTGAGAAGAAATACGGGCTGCCTGAGTTCCTGGCCGAATCCCGGGTGGCCTCCCTGTGGGGTCCGGGACAACTCCTGGTGCTGCGCCGGCTGAAGCTCAACGCCGCGGCCTTGGAAGCCGTCAACGTTTACCTGGACCACCCGGCGCTCCGGGCCTGGGTGGTGCTCCTGGCCGAGGGAGTTAAGGCCAGGGATTGGGGGAGAAATCCCGTCTGGGAGCGCTTGCAGCGGCAGGAGGCGGTCCTGGGGTTTTTTCGCCCGAAGGAGGCCGAGCTTTACCAATGGCTGACCCGGGAGGCCGGAAGTTTGGGGAAGACCCTGACCCTGGCCGCGGCCCAGCGTCTGGTGGAGATCGTGGGGGACAACCTGGCGGAACTGATCCAGGAGCTGGAGAAGCTGGCTCTATACGCCGGCGCCGAAAAGTCCCTGACCCCCAACCTGGTAAACCAGTTGGCCACCCACAGCCGCACCCACAACATCTTTGCCCTGGTGGAGGCCCTGGGAGAGCCCGGAGCCCACAAGCGCCTGAGCGCTCTGGGCCAGCTTCTGGACCTGGGAGAGCACCCGGGCAAGATCCTGGTGATGCTGGCCCGGCAATTACGCCTGCTGATCAGCCTCAAAGAAGGCGGCGCCGGCGGCGCCGCCTTCCAGAGCCGCAGCCTCAACCTGCCGCCAAACATCCTGAAACGTCTGGCGCAGCAAGCCCCCCGCTTTTCGGAGGCAGCCTTGCGCTCCCACCTTGCTCTGCTGCACCAGATCGACTGGCAACTGAAGACCAGCGCCGGCTCGCCGCGGCTGTGGCTGGAGTGGGCCCTGCTGAAGATGGGGCCGGGGTGAGAAGGAGTTCAAAGTTTAAAGTTCAAAGCTAAAGCCGGTTTTCGGCTTTGAACTTTGAACTTTGCACTAATATTTCTCTGCACCCTCTGCGGCTCTGCGGTGAACTTTGCTAGGCGCCTTGCAGGGCCTGGACCATCCGGGTGAGGCGGGAGATCTTGCGGGCGGCGCTGCGCCAATGGAGGATGCCCTTGCCGGCCACCCTGGCGATGGTGGGCACGGCTTTTTTCAAGGCGGCCTCCGCGGCTTCCAGATTTTTTTGAGCCGCCGCGGCGCGCACCTCCCGCACCGCGTGTTTCACCCGGGTCTTGCAGCTCTGGTTGCGCAGCCGCCGTTTTTCGTTCTGTCGGGCCCGTTTCAGGGCGGAAAGGTGTCTGGCCAAAGTCGTCCTCCGTTAATTGAGCTCGTTAAGAGCCGTTGTTGTCAAGATGGCGGCCTTCCAGTTGTTGCCCGAAGAAGGCCAGAAAATAGCTGACTCCGGAAACCAGGGTGATGATAACGGCCATCCAGAGCAAGACCAGGCCCAGCCGTTGAAAGTTGATGGACAGAAAGGGGTAGTGGAAAATCAAGGCGGTTAAGGCTGCCATTTGCAGGGCGGTCTTGGTCTTGCCCCAGCGGTCCGCGGCCAGGATGATGCCCTCGGCGGCGGCCAGACCCCTTAACCCCGTGACCGTCAGTTCCCGGCCCACGATGAGAAAGGCCATCCAGGCCGGCACCCGGCCCAGAGGAATGAGCATGATGAGGGCCGCGGAGACCAGCAGCTTGTCCGCCAGCGGGTCCAGGAATTTGCCGAAACGGCTCACCTGGGAATGGCGCCGGGCCAGGTAGCCATCTAGAAAATCGGTGGCCCCGGCCAGCAGAAAGCAGAAGCCCCCCAGGAAGCTGGCCAGCCGTCCGGGGAACAGCAAGAGAACCACCACCAACGGGATCACGGCAATGCGCGTGCCGGTGAGCAGGTTGGGGGTGCTCCAGATATTGGTCTCTGATTGGTTCATCTCAAAAGCGTGATGGGGCGCACCCGAAGGTGCGCCCGCATATCAGGCCGGTCACCAAGGTGCGGCCCTTCCACCAGGTTGTCTCCGGTTAACTAAGGGGCCTCAGGACTTGCGGGCCTTTTCCCAATCCTCCAGGAACTTTTTCAACCCCGCATCCGTCAAGGGGTGTTTCATCAGCTGCAACAGCACCCCGTAAGGGATGGTGGCGATATCGGCGCCTGCCAGGGCGCCTTCCAGGACGTGCAGGGGATGGCGCACCGAGGCCACGATGATCTCGGTGTCGAAACCGTAATTTTCAAAGATGGTGACGGTCTGCTCCACGATTTCCATGCCCCGGTGGCCGATGTCATCCAGGCGGCCGATGAAGGGACTGACATAGGCGGCGCCCGCCTTGGCGGCCAGCATGGCCTGGAGGGACTGGAAGATCAGGGTGACGTTGACCCTGATGCCCTCCGCCGCCAGGATGCGGGTGGCCTTGAGCCCGTCGGGGGTCATGGGGATCTTCACCGCCACCCATTGGTGAATCTTGGCCAGGTGGCGGGCTTGCTGGAGCATGCCCGCTTCAGCGGTGGCCGTCACTTCGGCGCTCACCGGCCCCTGGACCAATTCGCAAATTTGGCTGATAAGTTTTTCAAACTGTTTATCGGTTTTGATCCCGGCCTTGGCGCATAGGCTGGGGTTGGTGGTCACCCCGTCCACCAGCCCCAGGGCGTGGGCCTCACGAATCTCTTCCAAGTTGGCGGTGTCGATGAAGAATTTCATAATGGCCTCTTAGCATATCATAAAAGTTAATTGCTGCCACTACGCAGGAAACGCTTTAAACAGCCCTCGGAACAGAAAAAATAGACCCTCCCGTCCTTTTCCGTCCTCAATGCCTCTTTGCGGGGAATGAAGGTCTGGCAGACCGGGTCCTGGACCAGCACGTCCGGTTCCCCTCCCTTGGCCGCCGGCCGGGGCGCCTGGGGCCACAGGCCCAGGGAATGGGCCAGCTTGCGGATCCCCCAGTAAATCAGATAACCCAGGATTAAACCACTTATTAGACGGGGCATGGCCTCCTATCCTCAAACGACATGGGTTTTACCGCCTGCCGCGCCGCAGGCGAAAGCTCGGCCAGGAGCCGGGCGGCGCTCTTCTTGAGCCCCGGGTGCCAGGCGTCCGGGGCGATCTCGGCGAGGGGCACCAAAACAAAGGCCCGCCGGTGCATCTCCGGATGGGGCAGGACCAGCTCCGGGGTGCAGGCGATCTCGCCGTCGTACAACAGCAGGTCCAGGTCGATCAGCCGCGGCCCCCAGCGCTCTTGGCGGACCCGGCCCAGGTCGGCTTCCAGCCGGGCCAGGACCCGCAGGAACTCCTCTGCGGTCAGGCGGGTGCGCACCTGGGCCACGGCGTTTACGTACCAGGGCTGATTCGCCGGCCCCAGGGGCGGGTTCAGATAAAAGCCGGAGACCCGGACCAGCTCCACCTCGTCCAGGGCGGCCAGTCCCGTCAGAGCCCGGCGCACCTGGGCCGCGGGATCTCCCAGATTGGACCCCAGGCCGATAAAGGCGATGACCGGCTTGGTCTCGGTGATGGCGGCAAATCCCAGGGACATAAGATGACCGCCTTATTTATTAGACCAAAATCTGAAACAAGACAAGAGGATCGACCTGCGATTAATGGCCTTCCGGCCGTTTCTGAAGAGCGGCCAGCAGCGGCGAAAGGCCGGCGGCGATCTTTTGGGCCACCAGCCGGGAACCCGCCGGGTTGAAATGGACCACGTCCGACATGTATTCTTTTTCCTGGGGGATTTCCTGGGCCAGATCCACCAGGGGCACCTGGTTTTGGGCCGCCACCTCCCGGATGACCTGGTTGAAACGGTCGAAGGCCCCCTTAAAATCCCGGTAAGTTATGCCGTTCTGCTCCTCCAGGCGCTGCATCAGCCTGCGGATCAATGGGTCGGGATCGTCCTTCAGGCGGCTGGGCATGGTCAGGAGAACCGGGGTTATCCCCCGGGCCCGGCAGATATTGATGAAGGTCTGAAGGTTGAGGGTGAATTCCCGCACCAGGAAGTCTTGATTCACCTCGATTTTTTGGCCCCTGACCTGCTGAAATTCATCGGCCTTGGATTTGCCCTCGGCGTGCAGCAAGCGATGGAGCGCGGCGTAAAGATTGGGAACCACCAGGTCCCGGGCCAACTGGAAGGTCTCCTGCAGATTCTTGCCCACCGTCCGCCAATCGGGCTTTTGCTCGATAAGGGGCGATCTGTACGGGTTCCTGTTCCAGTAGGTCTTTTCAAAGAGCAGGATGCTCAAGTCATTGATATTGTGCATCATCAATACCAGATCGGGTTTGAGAGGCACCACCTTGTTCAGCAGGACGTCCAGGGAGTGCAGGGAATCGTTGCCGCTCTTGGCGGCATTGTAGGAATTCACCCGGAGCCCGGTGCTCTCTTCCAGCAAGTGGCCGACCAGATAAGGAAAACGGTTATTCTCATCGTCATAGATGTCTTCGGTGGTGGAGCCCCCCAAAAAAACCAGGGTCAGGTCCGGGTGCTCATGAACCTTGGCAGGCATGATGAAGCCGTCTTCATCCACCCGGATGATATATGGCCGCCGCACCAGGGTGTCGGATTGGGCCATGGCCTGGAGGCTGGGGAGGAGCACCTCGGCGTAACCCGGCTCAAATTCCCGCAACTTGATAAATCGTTTCACCCCCAGGGGATGCGAGAGCGCCCCGGCCTTGAAGGCCAGGATCTTTTCGGTCAGCAACCCCAGGCCGCAGACGACCAGGAAGACCAGGAGAAAGATCACCTTTTTGGCATGGCGCTCAAGCCAGGTCTTCCTGAAGAGGTTTCGGCCCATGGGATCTGGAGAATATCTTATAAGATACTAAAGGCGCGTCTCAGGCGCCATTATTGGTGCGAAACCACGCACCTGCAAGACCGCGGCCAGGGCGCCGGTTCCACAGTCTCGCAGCCTTCTCCCCTTAACCGATCTTCTTAAGTCGCGCCAGGGCTTCTTCGAGGCGCTCCTGGGGCACGGTCAGGGCCAGGCGCACGTAACCCTCGCCGGGGGCGCCCAAGCCGTGGCCCGGGATGGTGACGATGCCGGCCTGCTCCAGTAGGTGGGTGGTGAAGCCCAGTGAGGTCAGGCCCGGTGGCGTCGGCAGCCAGACGTAGAAGGTGGCCTTGGGGGGCTCCAGGTCATAGCCCAGCTTTTTCAGGCCTCCCACCAGGAGGTCCCGACGCTCCTGGAGGATGGCGCAGTTCTCCCGGACGCAGCTCTGGTCCGAATCCAGGGCGGCGATGCCCGCCAACTGAATGGCGTCGAAGACCCCGGAGTCGATGTTGCCCTTGATCTTGCCCAGGGCCGCCAGCACCGCGGCCGAGCCCACTGCCATGCCCAGGCGCCAGCCGGTCATGTTGTAGGTCTTGGAGAGGGAATGGAACTCGATGCCCACCTCCTTGGCCCCGGGCGCCTCCAAAAAACTGGGGGGCTTGAAACCGTCGAAGGCCAGCTCGGTGTAGGCCGCATCATGCACCGCAATGATCTGATGCTCCCGGCAGAAGGCCGCCACCCTGGCAAAGAAATCCAGGTCCGCCACCGCGGCCGTGGGGTTGTTGGGGTAGTTGAAGAACATCGCCTTGGCGTCCCGGGCCACCAGGGGCGGGATGGCTTCCAGGTCCGGCAGGAAGCCGGTTTCCCGGGTCAGGGGCATGAACTGGCAAAACCCCCCGGCGAACAGGGTGGCCATCTGGTACACCGGATAGCCCGGGGTGGTCATCAGGTTGAGGTCTTCGGGATCGTTGATCCCCAAGGGTAAATGGGCAATCCCCTCCTTGGAGCCGATGAGGGTCAGGACTTCGCTCTCCGGGTCCAAGTCCACCCCGAACCGTTTGCCGTACCAGCGGGCCACCGCCTCCCGGAAGAGATTCATGCCGGAATAGGCCGGGTAGCGGTGGGTGGCGGGGTCCAGGGCCGCCTCCCTCAGCCTTTCCACGATGAAGCGCGGGGTGGGAAGGTCCGGATCGCCCACCCCCAGGTCGATGATGTCCACGCCCCGGGCCTTGACCTCGGCCTTCTTGTCGTCAATCGCCTTGAAGAGATAAGGGGGGATCAGGTCCAGGCGGGCCGCGGGTTTGAAAAAATCGGTCATCTACTCCACCTTTACAGAAGATCCTGCCACCAGGCGGTTGCGCAAGGCGCCGATACCTTCCAGCTTCACTTCCACCACGTCGCCCGGTTGCATGGGGCCGATGCCCGCCGGGGTGCCGGTGGCGATGACGTCGCCCGGCAGCAGGGTCATGATCCGGGAGATGAAGGAGACTATGGTGGCCACCCCGAAGACCATGTTGCCGGTGTTCCCGTGCTGGCGGCGCTCCCCGTTCACAAAGGTTTCCACCGTCAGGTTATCCGGGTCATTGATCTCCGTTTCGATCCAGGGCCCCAGAGGGCAGAAGGTGTCGAAGCTCTTGGAGCGGGTGAACTGGCCGTCTTTCTTTTGCAAATCCCGGGCGGTGATGTCGTTGATGCAGGTATAACCCAGCACGTAATCCCGGAAGTCCTCCTCCCGGACGTGGCGGGCGGTCTTGCCGATGACCACCGCCAGCTCCGCCTCGTAATCCACCCGCTGGCTCATCTCGGGATAGACGATGTCGTCGTCCGGCCCGATCACCGAAGTGCTGGGCTTCATAAACAGCAAAGGTTCGGTGGGCAGGGGATGGCCGAACTCCGCGGCGTGGTCCCGGTAGTTGAGCCCCAGGGCCACGATCTTGCTGGGTTCGCAGGGCGCCAGCAGCTTAACCTCCGGCAGGGAGAGCAGCTCCCCGGTGGTATTGGTCCAACCGCCATCATAGGGGGCGCCCCACAAGACCGAAATCTTTTCGCCTTCAATGATGCCGTAACCCGTCCGGCCCTTCAACTCAAAGCGTACGATGCGCATGTTGTTTTTACCCCGTAGATATGGAGCTGCCTATTTATCCCCTCTCCCCCGATGGGGGAGAGGGTTAGGGTGAGGGGGAATTTAATGCCCCCATTAATAATTTTCGCCAAACATTCAGCGAGGATATCTGTTGATAGTTTTTCTCAATATACTAAAGTAGTTAGTCGCTTCCTGTGACAATTATTCATTACTAATCACTTCAACCCCAAGACGTCTTGCATGTCGTAACAGGCCGGCGGCTGGGCCACCACCCATTGGGCGGCCCTGAGCGCCCCCCGGGCGAAGTTGTCCCGGCTATGGGCCCGGTGGATGATCTCCAACCTCTCGCCAATGCCCCCGAAGAGCACGGTGTGCTCCCCGACGATATCCCCGGCCCGCACCGTCTGGATGCCGATCTCCTCCGGGCGGCGTTCGCCGATGATGCCCCGGCGGGCATAGACTCCGACCTTCTCCAGGTCCCGCCCCAGGGCGTGGGCGATGACTTGGGCCAGCTTCAGCGCGGTGCCGCTGGGCGCGTCCTTTTTCAGGCGGTGGTGGGTCTCGACGATCTCGACGTCATAGCCCTCCGCCAGCACCCGGGCAACGTCGGCCACCACCTTGAACATCAGGTTCACCCCGACGCTCATGTTGGGGGCGAACACCAGGCGGGTCCGGGCCCCCAGGGCGTGGAGCTCGGCGAGCTGGGCCGGGGAAAACCCGGTGGTTCCCAGGACCATGGCCTTGCCGGCGGCCGCCACCTCCCGCAGATGGTGCAGCGACGGCTCGGGGTGGGTGAACTCGATGACCACCTCCCCCTGCCCCAGGACTTCGGCCAGGGAGCCCGCCACCATGAGACCCTGGGGCGGCAAGCCCACTACCTCGCCGACGTCTTTCCCCACCGCGGCATGATCCGGCTGCTCGCAGGCGCCGGCCAGGGTGATCCCCGCCGCCGCCTCCATCAGGTGAATGATCCGGCCGCCCATGCGCCCCGCCGGGCCGGAAACGATGGCCTTGATCATGTAAACCTCCGGAGGTTCCAGTTCAAAGTTCAAGGTTCAAAGTTAAAATCCTAAACCTTAAACCTGTTTTTATGGTGGCACAGGCGTCTCGCCTGTGCGGCGCAGGCTAAAGCCTGCGGCTACAAAAATGGTGAGTCATCGCATAACGAAGTAAATAATTGCGCATCCCCCGCACCTCGCAAAACCGCAAAATTCCCTCCCCCTCGAGGGGGCGACACCGGGTGGGGGTGGCATCGTCTTTGGAGTCTTAGCGGTGACAAGTTGCCACCCTCCCCCCAGCCCCCTCCCCTCTCAGGGAGGGGGAGTTTGCTAAATACTCAGTCCAAAATTTTATTGACTTTGAACTTTGAACTACTTAATCAGCCCATAATCCTGCATCACCTGGCGCAGCCTGGTTTCGTTGGCCGGGGAGAGCGGGCACAGGGGCTGCCGCACCTCGCCGGTGATCTGGCCCATCAGTTTCAGGGCGGTTTTCACCGGCACGGGGTTGGTCTCGTAAAACATGGCTTCCATCAGCGGCCACATCTTGTAATGGACCTTGCGGGCGGCCGCAAGATCGCCTTTAAAGAAGGCGTTGCACATGCCGGCCATATCCGCGGGGGCCACGTTGGAGACCACCGAGATCACCCCCTGGCCGCCGATGGCCAGCAGGGGCAATACGGTGAAATCGTCGCCGGAGAGCACCGTGATTTTATCGCCGCACAGCTCCAGGGTCTGGGCGCCCTGGGTCAGGTTGCCGGTGGCGTCCTTGAGGCCCACGATATTGGGGAGTTCCGCCAGCCGGGCCATGGTCTCGGGCAGCAGGTTGATACTGGTGCGGCCCGGCACGTTGTAGACCACGATGGGAATCCTGGTCTGGGAGGCGATGGTTTTATAATGCTGGTACAGGCCCTCCTGGGTCGGTTTGTTGTAGTAAGGGGTGATTATCAGGGCATAATCGGCCCCGGCGTCCTGGACGTGTTGGGTCAGCTCCAGGGACTCGGCGGTGCTGTTGGAGCCGGCGCCGGCGACCACCGGGACCCGTTTTTTCACCTGGTCGATGCAGATCGACACCACCCGCTTGTGTTCGTCATGGGACAGGGTGGGGGATTCGCCGGTGGTGCCGCAGGGCACGAGTCCATGAATCCCTGCGCGGATCTGGCGCTCGATGAGGGCCCGGTAGGCCTCTTCATCGATCCGGCCATTCTTGAAGGGGGTGACCAGGGCGGTGATGGCTCCTTTGAGCATGACGCAACCTCCTTACTTGAGTTCCTCTAACCAGAGTTCGCCCTGATAAACCACCAGGGCGTCGCCTTCCAGGTAGACCTCGCGGCAAGCCCCGGATTGGGGGCTGAAGGACACGGTGAGAATTTCCCCGCCCCGGGTCAGGACCTCCACCGGCGAAGACAGCCGCCCCAGGCAGGCCCCCACCAGGGCGGCGGCCACCGAGCCGGTGCCACAGGCCAGGGTTTCGTCTTCCACCCCGCGCTCGTAGGTGCGGATGGAGAGACTCTTAGGCCCGGTGAAGCGGACGAACGAGACGTTGGCGCCCGCGGGCTGAAACATCCGGTGGAAGCGGAGCAGCCGGCCCCACTCGGTCACCGCGGCCGCCTCCAGGTCGTCCACCGGCACCACTAGGTGGGGCACCCCCACCCGCACAAAATGGCCGGTGACGTTGGCCTCCTCCAGGGGAATGGTTTGATTAAGTCGGAAGTCCCCCACCCCGGTCAAGGCCAGCTTGACCCGGCGGCCCCGGACCTCGGCGTGGATGACTCCGGACAGGGTCTCAAAGGACAGGGTTTCCGGGGCGATGCCGGAGAGCACCGCAAAGCGGGCGGCGCAGCGCCCGCCATTGCCGCACATCTCCGGCTCGGAGCCGTCGGCGTTGTAAAAACGCCAGCGGAAGTGGGCCGCGGTTGAGGCCTCAAGGAGGATGAGGCCATCGGCCCCCACCCCCACCTGGCGGTGGCAGAGCCGGCGGGCCAGGCCGGGCTGTTCCGCCTCGGGAATAAACCGGGCCCGGTGGTCGATGAGGACGAAGTCATTGCCCCCGCCGTGCATTTTATAAAAAAGGATTCTCGGTCTTGGGCTCGATAAATCCATGAGCTATTAGCCGCGTCAAGTCTTCAAGAATTCCGGGATGGACTCGCCCCAGGTAAGCTGCCGATAAGTCTCCCGTTTTCTGATAACATAAAATTTGTCATCCTGCACCAAGATTTCCGGAACCCGGGGCCGGGCGTTGTAATTGGAACTCATGGAAAAGCCATAGGCGCCGGCGCTCATCACCGCCGCCAGCTCCCCCGGCCGGAAGGCCGGCAGCTCCCGGTCCTTGGCCAGGAAATCCCCGGACTCGCAGATGGGCCCCACCAGGGAGGCGGTCACCATGGCCCGTGGACAAGACCCTTGCACCACCGGGCAGACCGCATGGAAAGAGCCGTAGAGGCTGGGGCGGGCCAGATCGTTCATGCCCGCGTCCACGATAATGAAATGCCTGGCATCGCTCTCCTTGGTATAGAGCACCTTGGTCACCAGGATGCCGGCGTTGCCCACCAGCACCCGGCCGGGCTCCAGGATCAGGGTGACCGAAAGCCCCTGCAGCCTTTCCACCAGTTTGCCGCCATACTCGTAGGGGTGCGGGGGCTCTTCCTGGTCGTAGCGGATCCCCAGGCCGCCGCCCAGGTCCAGGTAACGGATGCCGATGCCCTGGGCCCGGAGGCGTCCCACCAGGTCCTTGAGGCGCTCCAGGGCCTCCACGAAGGGGGCCACCTGGGTGATCTGGGAGCCGATGTGGCAGGCCACCCCCAATACCTCCAGATGAGGCAGCTCCATGGCCCGGCGGTAGTCCTCCAGGGCCCGCTCGATATCGATGCCGAACTTATTCTTCTTGAGCCCGGTGGAGATATAGGGATGGGTGCGGGGGTCGATGTCCGGGTTGATCCTAAGGGCCACCGGGGCCTTCTTCTTAAGGCGGCCGGCGATACGGTTGATCTCCTCCAGCTCCTGGGAGGATTCCATATTGAACAGCAGGATACCGGCCTTCAGGGCCGCCCGGATCTCCTCGGGGCGTTTGCCCACCCCGGAATAGACGATGCGGCCCGGGTCCACCCCGGCCGCCAGGGCCCGGCGGAGTTCCCCCCCGGAGACGATGTCCGCCCCGCATCCCAGGCGGGCCAGCAGGCTCAAGATGGCCAGGTTGGCGTTGGCCTTCACCGCGAAGCAGACGATATGGGGGAAGCCCTGGAAGGCGGCTTCGAACACCCGGAAGTGGTGCCCCAGGGTGGCGGCGCTGTAAAGATAAAAGGGCGTGCCTACCCTGGCGGCGATGCGGCGCACCGGGACGTTTTCACAGTAGAGTTCCCCGGCATGGTAGTTGAAATGGTGCATCGGTCAGGACCTGTCAGCGGCGGCGATCAGCGATCAGCAGCCGGCCAAAGCAATATTTGCTTCTCCGGTTATGATAGAAAAATGAATTATCAAGGGGAGTGAAAGGAGATTAAATTCCCCCTCACCCTAACCCTCTCCCCCATTGGGGGAGAGGGGATAAATAAGAGACCCCATTAAACTCCCATTGATAGCTAAAACTTTTACCAAAAACAGAAAACAGAAAATAGAAAACAGCCGTATAGGGCGGCCTATGGCCGCCATAATTCGGCGGGAACAGCCCGCCCTATGAGTTCTAAAGCAAAATTTTACCTCTGGGGTGATGACGGAAAATGAATTATACGCAACCCCAGTTATTTTTTCATTAACCTATCAATATTCTGGGACGGAGTATTAGCAAACTCCCCCTCCCTGAGAGGGGAGGGGGCTGGGGGGAGGGTGGCTCACTTGTCACCGCTAAGACTCCAAAGACGATACCACCCCCACCCGGTGTCGCCCCCTCAAGGGGGAGGGAATTAAAGGCTGGCGGCCACAGGCCGCCCTAGAAAATGACCGCTAATAAGAGATCGCCGCCTCTTCGGAAGGCAGGCTCTCATTGGCCCGGGGGCTGTTGTCCACCGCAGTCACGTAATAGTAGTAAGTCTGCCCCGGCTGCACCTGGGAATCGACAAAATACGGCTTGGTCAAAAGCTCCGGGGTCAGGCGGCTCGCCTGGCCCTCCCCCGGGGAGCGGCGGTAGAGCTGGTAGCCCGCCAGGTCGGGGGCGGGGCTGGGCTGCCAGCGCAGCTCCACGCCCTGGGAGGTGGGCACCGCCAGCAGGCCCAACAGGGGGGGCGGCGGCGTCAGCTTCTCCGGCCTGGCGGTGCGCAGGGGGGAGTCGGTGCTGGCCAGCAACTCGCCTCCCAGGCGCCGCACCGCCTGCACCTTGTAAGTATATGCCACCTGGTTCAGCACCGCCACATCCTGGTAAGCGGTTTGGGGGAGGGGCTCGGGCGAGAGCTTGCTCCAGGCGCCGGGGCCTTCACGGCGATAGATGAGATAACCCGCCAGGTCCCTGGCCGGCGAGCCGTTGGTGAGTTGGCTCACCGGGCGCCAGCGCAGCGCCACCAGCCGGTCTCCCGGGGCCGCCTGCAGGTCCAGGGGGGGCCGGGGCAGCCAGCCCCAGACGTGGCTCAAGGTGCGGGACCAGCTCCCCAGGTAGCCATCCTGGTCATAGGCCGCCACCCGGTAGGAGTAACGATGGTCCGGGGCCACCTCCCGGTCCTGAAAGATGAAGGCATCCCCCCGCACCTCGCCCTGCTGGGGATAGGCCAGGTCGATGTCGGCATAGAGGACGAAATTGGGGGGGCAGGGGGTCTCCGGCGACACCCCTCTGACCTCGCAGCGATAGACCCGGCAGCCCTGCACCTGGGTCAACGGCTGCCCCAACAGGTTGACCTTCGGCAGCAGCCAGCTCAGGACCAGGGCGTCCCCTTCCTGGGAGAGCCGAAACTCCCGCACCTCCCCGGGCAAGAGCCGGTCCGGCGCTAAGGGCGCCAACTTCTTGCCGCAACCGCCGCAGAGAATAGTCAGGGCAATGAACCAGGATAACAGCAAATACCTGGCAGCTGCCGCGGTTGGAGTTTTCGGTTCTCGGTTTTCGGTTTTCGGTATCCTTTTCATGCCATTTTGGTTCTGGTGGCACAGGCGTCTCGCCTGTGCAAAATTAGGCAAAAATTGGGTCTGGTAAAAAGTGGAGCTTCCACCTCCGGGCGCCTGTCAGATCTCTTGCTCATACGGATTGATTCCCAATTCCGCTTCGGCCCGGGCCAGGGCCTCGGCCACCCGTTCCGGGGCGGTGCCCCCGGGGGAGCGCCGCCGGGCCACGGCGTGCTCGATGGTCAGCCACTCGGCCAGCTCCTCCCGGGCCAGGGGGGCGAATTCCTGAATCTCCTTAAGGCTCAGCTCCCACAATTCCCGGCCCTGGCTCTCGGCGTAGCGCACCGTCCGGCCCACCTGGGCGTGGGCGGTGCGGAAGGGCGCCCCCCGGGTGACCAGGTAATCCGCCATGTCGGTGGCGGTGAGGAAACCGCCCTTAAGGGCGGCGGCCATCCGCTCCGGCCGCACCTGCAATTCCGTGAGCAGGCCGGCCATGAGGGTCACCGCGGCCTTCACCGTGTCCACCGTGTCGAACAGGGCCTCCTTGTCCTCCTGGAGATCCCGGTTGTAGGCCAGGGGCAGGCCCTTGACGGCCATCAGCAGGCCCATCAGGTGGCCGGCCACCCGGCCGCTCTTGCCCCGGATGAGCTCAGGCACGTCGGGGTTTTTCTTCTGGGGCATGATGGAGGAGCCGGTGGCGTAAGCGTCCGGCAGCGCCACGAAGCCGAACTCCGAGGAGGCCCAGAGGATGAGTTCCTCGGAGAGGCGGCTCAGGTGGATCATGATTATAGAGGCATGCGATAAAAATTCCAGGATAAAATCCCGGTCGCTCACCGCGTCCAGGCTGTTGCGGAAGATCTCCGGGAACCCCAGTTGGTCCGCAGTGAACTGGGGGTCAATGGGGAAGCTGGTGCCGGCCAGGGCTGCCGCCCCCAAGGGCGAAACCTGGATGCGGGCCTGCGCCTCGGTGAGCCGCCCCAGGTCCCGGCGCCACATCTCGTCGTAGGCCAGCAGATGATGGGCCAGGAGGATGGGCTGGGCGCGCTGCAGGTGGGTGTAGCCCGGCAGGACCAAGTTCAGGTGGCGGCGGGCCAGCCGCACCCCGGCCCGGCGCAGCTCGGTGAGGGCGGCGATCAGGGTCTCCACCTCTGCCGCCAGATAGAGGCGCAGGTCCAGGGCCACCTGGTCGTTGCGGCTCCTGGCGGTGTGGAGCTTGCCCCCCACCTCGCCTAGCTTGGCGATCAGCCGGGACTCGACGGCCATGTGGATGTCTTCCTGGCCCGGCTCGAAAGGGAACTCCCCCGCCTCGATCTCGGCCGCGATCTCTTCCAGGCCCCGGACGATCTCCTCGGCCTCCGCCGGGGCGATGATCCCCTGGCGGCCCAGCATCCGGGCATGGGCCACCGAGCCGGCGATATCCTGGCGATAAAGGCGCTTATCGAAGCTGAGAGAGGAGGTGAAGTCCTCCACGCTCTTCTCGGTTTCCCCGGCGAACCGCCCGCCCCAGGGTTTTTGCGCCATGGCCCTACTCCTTTTAAAAAAATTTACCAGAAATTACCCAAAAAATCTGGGGTGGCTGACCTCCCGGAAATCAGGTGGCGGCATCCTTGGAAATGATTTCGATAATCTTTTCGCAGGCGGTCACCACCGCCCCCTGCATGGTCTGAGACAGGCCCGGGGCCACCTCCTGGGGGATGGTTTCGGTCTGCGCCACAATGACCTTAACCTGGATACCACCTTGTTCCTGGAGTTCCTGCAGCAGGTTCACCGTGGGAAACTGGTGCAGGGAGAAATCGGTAGCCTTTTGCTCCGGAATGCCCGCCACCGGGATCTCGAAGACCTCCCCGGGCCGACGGTCCGGATATTCCACCGCATCGACGATAATCAGCCTTTCCGGCTTCTTCTCGCTCAAGAGGAGGTCAAACAGGATATCCCGGATGCTGGTGCCCACGTCCAGGGCCAGGACCTCGTCCGGCAGGGGATAGTTTTCCTTGAGGCGCTGGATCACCGCCGGGCCGAAGCCGTCATCGCCCCAGAGGATGTTGCCGCAGCCGAAGATGAGGACGGATTTATCGGAAATTGTTGCTATGGTCATGTCTTTTAGCCTTCAAGGGGCAGATGGCGCGCCGCTACCGGTTATCGCCGCAGCAGAGGGTAAGCCGCCCGCGGCCGGCGCCGGAACCGGGGAATCCCGGGCCAAAAGGCGGGGCCACAGGATATGGCTATTATACCCTGTGGCCCCGAAATATCACGCTGAAAGCGGCTGCTTGATGGCTTACGCCTAATTTTTCAGCGTTTCGATTACCTGTCCCTGCGCGTCGATGATGGTGAGTTCCACGGCCAGACCGCCATCCAGGCGGTGAGTGGCGCAGCTCAGTCACGGGTCGTAGGCGCGTATGGCCATTTCCACCTTGTTCAGGGAGCCCTGGTCATACTTGCCTGCCTTGATGAATTGCTTGGCCGCCTGTTCCACTGACATGTTCATGGCGGCGTTGTTGTGGGTGGTGCCCACGATGAGGTTGATGCTGGTGATGAGGCCCTGGTCGTCGCAGGTATAGTCGTGGATCAGGGTGCCCCGGGGGGCTTCCACGCAACCGATGCCCCGGGCCGCCCTGGGCGTAATCGGCACCCGGATATCCCGGCTGGTGATCTCCGGGTCCTCCAGGAGCTGCACCGCGGTTTCCGCACATTGCACGAGTTCGATAAGCCGGGCATAGTGGTACAGCAGGGTATAATGGGCCGGGCGGCCGAAGGCGGCCCGAAACTCTTCCAACTCCGCCTGGGCCAGGGGGGTGGCCATCTTGTCCGCCACGTTGATCCGGGCCAGGGTGTTGACCCGATAGACGCCTACCGGGTTATCCAGGGAGAAATTGAGTTTGCCCCACTTCTTGGCGTAGGGAAACTTCTGGTAGGACCAGGGCTCCACCCATTCGCCGATGTAATCCACATACTGGTCGTAGGCGAAATCGTCGTAGGAGCCATCCGGCTTCATCAACCGGAGCTTGCCGTCGTAGAGGTCCAGGGCCCCATCCTCCCTCACGGTGCCCAGGTAGCCCACCTCAATGACTCCAATGGACTTGATGGCTTCCAGATACTTGGGGAAGACGTTTTCCTTGGCGAACTTTATGGAGAACTTGGAGAACTCCAGGAGCTCCTGGGCCAGGGGCAGCATCTTCTGGCGCTCGGCCTCGGTCATGGGCTTGCTAACCCCGCCGGGCAGCGAGAAGGTGGGATGGATGGCCCGGCCCGCAAAGGCCTCTATCATTTGCGCGCCGAGATGGCGCATGTGCACCACCTTTTTGGCAATTTCCGGGGCGGCCTGGATGATGCCCACCACGTTGCGCACCGAATAGTCGGCGTCCGGACCGATGACAAAGTCAGGGGCCGCTAAGAAGTAAAAATGCAGAATTTTATCGCTGACATAGGCGACGCTCTGCATCAAGCGGCGCAGCTTCACGGCCGCAGGGGGAGGGGTTACTCCGAAACAGGCGTCCGCGGCCTTACTGGAGGCCAGGTGATGGGCCCAGGGGCAGATGCCGCAGATATGGCAGACGGTGCGGGGCATCTCTTCCACCGGGCGGCCCTCGCAAAATTTTTCAAAGCCGCGCAGGGTTTGGACATGCAGTTTGGTATCGGCGACATTGCCCGCGTCATCCAAGGTGATAGCTACCTTGGCATGGCCTTCGATTCGCGTTACTGGCTGAATATTGATGACTTTACCCATGCTCCTCCTCCTTATCTCGCCGGCCGCGGCGGCAGCACCGTCAGGAAACCATGCCCGCCGATGTAACGGTTCATCATGGCCCGTCGATCCAACAGGGATTTGGGATCCAAACCTACTGAGGTCAAGGCGCCCATCATTTCCACCATGGGCCTGGCCCCTTTGCGGATGGGCCCGAAGCAACCCCGGCACGGGGTCCGGCCCTGAATGCAGCGGGGCACCCCGGTCTTGCCGGCGCAGCCGGCCAGAGTCACCGGACCCATACAGAGGAATCCCTGCTCGTTGATGCAGCGCATCTTTTCCAGGCCCTCTTCCGGGTTGAACTCCATGTTTTGCAGCCAGCGCTTGACCGGGCCGCCGCCGGACTTCTGTTCCCGGATGACCGGGCAGGTGTCGCAGACGCTCCGCTCCGGCAGGCTCCAGGCAGTCTTGCCCGCCAGCAGCGCGCTGATGGCCTCGACAATCCAATCCGGGTGCGGCGGACAGCCGGGTATGGCGATGTCCACTTTGACGACTTCATCTACCGCAGCACAGGTGGGGGTCCACTTGGGAACATTGGGGTCCTCCGGGTTGGGCGCGGGCGTACTGGAAACACAGTGGCGAAAAACCTTCTCGAAGACCTCATCGTTTTTCCACATGTTGGCTTGGGCGGGCACCCCTCCATGGCAGGCGCAACTGCCCAGAGAAATGAGAAACTTGACTTTCTTGCGGATTTCCTCCAGTTCATGTTTCTGTTCTTCGTTGCGGACGCCTCCCGAGACGATGCCCACCACGGCCTCGGGAATGTCCATGGTCACCCCGTCGCCCAACTGACCAAAGAATTTGTGATCCACCAAGGCGGTTATGTGTACAAATTCTAATGCCGGCAACAGGTCCAAGAGTGGGTCCCCAATATTGAGAATAGAAATCTCGCAACCGGAGCAGGCGTTTAACCAATCCTCTACAACTTTTACCGCCATCTCTTTCCCTCCTTGATAAATAGCCTCTCGCAGTCAACAGCCAGCTTCTGACTTGCCGCTACGCTAACCACGGCCCTCGCCGTTATTTGGCCGTCTGCGCCGCCGCCAGCCGGCGGGAGTAGATCAGAAACCGGCCTTCTTCCTCAACCATTTGCACCTCGAATCCTTCTTTGGCATAGCCTTCCATGACTTGCCGGGCCTCCTCGGGGCTGGAGTAATCGCCACCGTCCCACATGAATTTCTTGCCTTCGACTTTTTTTGCCAGTGGTATGGTCATCATCCTGCCTATCTCTCTTTGGTAGCCGCAGGCTTTAGCCGGCGCGGTGATTTCCTCCGAAATGAGGCCAATAATAATATCTTCGGGTCGCCTCCAGGTTATCCTCTCGTGCTATACGGGCTGGGGCCCAGGGCCCGCAGGGTCTCGGTCATCTCCGTCATCACATCGGCGAACTTCTGGGCCTCCGCCGAGGCAATCCATTCGAGCCGGAACCGCTCGGGCTCCAGGCCGAAGTCCTCCAGCATCATCTCAATTCCTTCCGCTCTGTTTTGGGCTTTTTTATTACCTTCCAGGTAATGACATTCGCCCAGGTGTCACCCACATACCAGGACGCCGTCGGCCCCCTTGGTGAGGGCGCCGATGACCAGGTTGGGGTGCACCATGCCGGAGCACATCACCCGGATGATCCGGCCGTTGGGGGGGTACTGGATGCGGGAGACCCCCGCCAGGTCCGCCCCGGCGTAAGAGCACCAGTTGCAGCAGAAGGCGATGATTAAAGGCTCGTACTGCTCTTCCATGGTTAAACCTCTAAGCTGCCAGCTTTCAGTAGGGGGCGGTAGCACAGGCTTCCAGCCGGTGATCAGGTCGCCCCTACGGGTTATGGGTGCGTGAGACGCACCCTACATTTCTGCTCACTGCTCATAGCTAACCCAACCCAAGGGCGGCCTCCACCTGGGCCTCCAACTGCTGCGGGGTGAAGCCGGCCACGTAAATGCCCTGCTTGGGGCAGGTGGCCATGCAGGAGCCGCAACCCTTGCACTGCATGGCGTTGACCTCCACCGTCTTCTTGAGGTTGCCGTCCTTCATGTATTCGATGAGAGTAATGGCCTTGAAGGGGCAGGTGTCGACGCAGAAGGCGCAGCCGTCGCAATTCTCGTCGATGGGGTTGGAGATGATGGATTCCAGCTCCAGATAATCCCGGGACAGGATGGTATTGGCCCGGGAGGCGCAGGCCAGGGACTCGGCCACGGTTTCCTGGATGGGTTTGGGGTAATGGCACAACCCCGCCAGAAAGATGCCCTCGGTGGTGGCATCCACCGGCCTGATCTTGGGGTGGGCCTCGGTGAAAAAGCCCTCGGCATTGAGGGGAACTTTGTAGAGCTCCGCCAGGGGGGCATTATGGTGAGGGATGATGGCGGTGGCCAGGCTGAGGAGGTCCACCTGGATGCTAACCGGCCTCTGCAGAATCTGGTCGGTCACCGTGATCTTGAGGCGGCCATCGGCCTCCTCCACCCTGGGGGGATCGGCGATGACGTGGCGGATGAAGACCACCCCCAGTTCCCGGGCCCGGGTGTAAAGGAGTTCCCGTTCGCCGTAAGTGCGCATATCCCGGTAGAGGATGAAGACCTCCATCTCCGGGTTCATCACCTTGAGCTTGATGGCGTTTTCCACCGAGTGGGCGCAGCAGACCTTGTTGCAATACGGCCGCTCCGGAATGCGGGAGCCGACGCACTGGATGAAGGCCACCGCCTGGGCCTGGTTGACCCGGGCGCTATTCTGGGCGATTAACTCATCCAGTTCCAGAGAGAGGAGGACGTTGGGATTCTCTTTATAGAGGTACATCCCTTCCGGGCGAAAGGGTTCGGCGCCGATGGCCAGGATGACGATGCCGTGGCGGATTTCCACGCCGCTGCCCAGGGTGGTGGTGAAGTTACCCACTACTCCGGAGACGCCGGTGACCATCTCCTTAAAATGGACCGTGATCCGGTCGTTGCCCAGCACCCGATTAATCATGGCCTCCAGCCGGGTCCTAACCAGGCCGCCCCGCCAGGTGGTGTGGAGCTTCAGGGCATTGCCTCCCAGGAAGTCCTTGCGTTCCACCAGGTGCACCTGGTAGCCCTGGTCGGCCAGGGCCAGGGCCGCGGTCATGCCGGTGACCCCGCCCCCCACCACCAGGGCGGTGGGGTTGACACCCACGGTGAGGTACTCCAGGGGCTGGAGCAGCCGGGCCTTGGCCACCGCCATGTTCACCAGGTCCTGGCACTTCCGGGTGGCCAGCGCCGGCTCGTTCTGGTGGACCCAGGTGCACTGGTTGCGGATGTTGGCCATTTCGAACAGGTATTTGTTGACGCCGGCGGTTCGCATCATCTCCTGGAAGATGGGCTGGTGAGTGGTGGGGCTGCAGGCCGCCACCACCACCCGGTTCAGTTGGTGTTCCTGGATGATCTCCGCCATCCGAGCCTGGGAGTCCTGGGAGCAAGTGAACAGGTTGGCCTGGGCGTACTCCACCTGGGGGAGGGTTTGGGCGTATTCCACGATGGCCGGGACGTCGGCCACTCCGCCGATGTTGAGGCCGCAATTGCACACGAAAACCCCCACCCGGGCCGGCTCCCCCGCCACCTCTCTTTCCGGGGGGAATTCCTTCTTTCTCATCAGAGTGCCCCGGGCCGCGGCCAGGTGCCGGGTGGCAGTGGCGGCCGCGGCGCTCCCCTCCATCACCGTCTGGGGGATGTCCTTGGGCCCGGTGAAGGCGCCGCAGGCAAAGATTCCCTCCCGTAAACTGGTGGTCGGCGCAAAACAACTGGCCTCCATGAAGTCGTTGGGGCCCAGGGGCACATTGAGCCGCCGGGCCAGCTCCACGGTGGCCGGGGGTATCACCATGCCCACCGAGAGGACCACCATGTCGAAGATCTCGTCGACCACCGCGCCGGCCTCGGTGACGTAGCGTATCTCCAGGTCGCCGTTATTATCGGCGGGTTTGACGGAATGGACCCGGGAGCGGATCAGCCGGGCCCCCTGATCTTTGATCTTGGCGGCGTATTTTTCGAAGTCCTTGCGGGGGGTGCGCATGTCCAGGTAAAACAGGGCCATATCCAGATCCGGGCCGAGGTGCTCCCGGGCCACGATGGCCTGTTTCAGGGAGGCCATGCAGCAGAAGTTGGAGCAATAGGGCTTGGCCCCTTCGCCGACATTCCGGGAGCCGACGCAATGGATCCAGGCGATCTTTTGGGGCTCACGGCCGTCGGAGCGCCGGCGCACGTGTCCCTGGAAGGGCCCGGCGGGGCTCAGGATGCGCTCAAACTCCAGGCTGGTGTGAACATTGGGATACTTGCCGTAGCCATAGAGCGCCGCGGCGGTTGGGTCGAAGGGCTTGAAACCGGGGGCCAGGATGACCGAGCCCACCTCCAGGGTGCTCTCTTGCTTCTTCTGGGTGTAATCGATGGCCCCGGGGGCGCAAGTCTGGGCGCAGACCCCGCAGTCGCCCGTCAGCATCTTGACGCAATTCTGCGCATCGATGGCCGGGGCGCTGGGCACCGCCTGGGGGTAAAGACGGTAGATATTGCCCCGGGTGTTGAGGCCCGAATTGAACTCGTTGTATTTGGGTTTGGGAATCTTGCCGCTGATCTTGCCGATATCCTTATAATGCCCGGTGGCGCAGACGAATTCGCAGGCGCCGCAGGTGCGGCAGACCTCGGAAAATTCCCCGAAGGGGGTGGTAACCTGGCGTTTAGCCCCCCGGCCCATCAAGCCGATGGCTCCCACATGCTGCAATTCGTGGCAGACCCGCACGCACTTGCCGCAGAGGATGCAGTCGCCGTCGCCCTTGGGGAAACTGGGCTCCGTAACTCCCAGTTGCTGGGCCAGTTCCCGGAGTACGGGCACGTCGGGACACCGGGACCATAATAAGTCGATGACCAGCCGGCGTCCTGCCAGCACCTCCTCGGTATCCGTCAATACCTTCAGACCCTCGGCCACCGGATAGGTGCAGGACGCGGTAAGCTGGGTGCGGTTGCCCTGGGTGATTTCCACCAGGCAGAGACGGCAGCCGCCGTAGGGTTTGATGGCTTCGTAATAGCACAGGGTGGGGATGCTGACCCCGATCTTGCGGGCCGCCTCCAATACCGTGGTCCCTTCCGAAACCTCGAGCAATCGATCATTGATAGTCAGGCTAATCGACGACATTGTTACTCCACGCTGATGGCGTCAAACTTACAGGAGTCAAAACAGACTCCGCACTTGATGCACTTTTCTTGGAGGATCTGGTGCGCCTTTTTCTTGGCCCCTTCGATGGCCTGCACCGGGCATTTGAGGCGGCAGAGCTGGCAGCCGATGCAGAGATCCTCGGCCACCTGGTACCTGATCAGGGGCTTGCAGACCTTGGCCGGGCATTTTTTTGCCCAGATATGCGCCTCGTATTCCTCCCGGAAATAGCGGATGGTGGAGAGCACCGGGTTGGGCGCCGTCTGCCCCAGACCGCAAAGGGAGGTCTTTTTGATGAGGTCGGACATCCTGGCCAGCTTGTCGATGTCCCCCTCCCGGCCGTTTCCGGAGGTGATGTCTTCCAGCATTTCCATCATCCTGAGGGTGCCTTCCCGGCAGGGGGTGCACTTGCCGCAGGATTCATCCTTGGTGAAGTCGATAAAATATTTGGCCACGTTCACCATGCAATCCCGCTCGTCCATGACGATCATGCCGCCGGAGCCCATGATGGAACCCAGGGCCCCCAGAGAATCATAGTCCACCGGGGTGTCCAGGTGCGCCTCCGGGATGCAGCCGCCGGAGGGGCCGCCGGTCTGCACGGCCTTGAAGGCCTTGCCCCCGGCAATGCCGCCGCCGATGTCGAAGATCATCTCCCGCAGGGTGATGCCCAGCGGGATTTCCACCAGGCCGGTGTTGTTCACCTTGCCCACCAGCGCGAAGACCGTGGTGCCTTTGCTGGATTTGGTGCCGAAAGAACCATACCATTTGGCGCCCCGGACTATGATGGGGGCGATGTGGGACCAGGTCTTGACATTATTGATGATGGTGGGTTTGCCCCACAGGCCGTTCTGTGCCGGGAACGGCGGCCGCGGCCGGGGTTCGCCCACCCTGCCTTCGATGGAGGCGATGAGGGAGGTCTCTTCGCCGCAGACGAAGGCGCCGGCCCCTTCCCGGATCTTCAGGCGCAAGGAAAAAGCGCTGCCAAAGATATTTTCCCCTAACAATCCCAGCTCCTCCGCCTGGGCAATGGCAATCTTCAGGCGGTGAATGGCCAGGGGGTATTCCGCCCGGCAGTAGATGTAGCCCTCGGAGGCGCCGATGGCGTAGGCGCCGATGGCCATGCCCTCCAGCACTGCATGGGGGTCGCCTTCCAGTATCCCCCGGTCCATGAAGGCCCCCGGGTCGCCTTCGTCGGCGTTGCAGATAATGTATTTCTGGTCGGCCTCCTCTTTATAGGCAAATTCCCATTTCATCCCGGTGGGGAAGCCGGCGCCACCCCGGCCCCGGAGCCCCGAGGCCTTGATTTCGTCGATTACCTGCTCCCGGCTCATCCCGGTAAGCACCTGGTGCAGGGCGGTGTAGCCGCCCCGGGCGATGGACTCTTCGATGCGCTCCGGATTGATGAACCCGCAGTTCCTGAGGGCGATCTTCACTTGCTTCTTGAAGAAGGGCACCTGTTCGTAGAGGGGCGCCTCCATGGGCAGTTCGGGCGGATGGGGATTGGCGTACGGGCGAAAACTCCCCTCCATGAGGAGCTCTTCCTGATCGAAACGGCACAGGACGTTATCCTGGTAAATCTCGCCCGCCTTGATGGCCGTGACCAGCGCCTCGGCCTTGGCCGGGGTCATGGCCTGGTAGCTCAGCCGCACCTTTTTGGGGTAGACCACGTCCACCAGGGGCTCCTTCTGGCAAAAGCCGATGCAGCCGGTCTTCTCCAGGAGCACGTCCAGCTTGAGCTCGGCAATCTTACCTTCCAGGGCCTTCCAGACCTTGTCGGCGCCCGCGGAGATGCCGCAGGTGGCCATCCCCACCATAATCTTGACCTTGCCGGGATAGACGAGTTTGAGGCCTTGCCCTTTGATTTCTTGTAATTGGGCGAGGGTGGTAACCTTCATAGGGTCGCCGTTTTGGCATAGGAGTCGATGATCTTGGAGACCTGGCCGGGAGCCAGGCGGCCGAAGGTGTCTCCACCCACCCGCATGGCGGGAGCCAGGGCGCAGCAGCCGATGCAGCGCACCACTTCCAGGGTGAACAGGAAATCTTCGGTGGTCTCGCCGTGCTTGATCCCCAATTTACGCTCCAGCTCATTGATAATGCGGGGTGAACCCTTGACGAAGCAGCCGGTGCCCAGGCAGACGCTGATGATGTGCTTGCCCCGGGGCACCAGGCTGAAGGCGTTGTAGAAGCTGGCCACCCGCAGAATTTCGCTGAGCGGGGTCTTAAGCTCTTCAGCCACGTGCTCCAGGGCTGGCCGGGGGAGCCAGTTGAAATGGCGATTGACGTCCAGGAGGATGGGCAGGAGATTGCCCCGTTCTTCCCGGTAGCGGTCGATGATCTCCGCCACCGCCGCTTCCTCGGTGGCCGCGGCATAGGCGCGGTGGGCCGCCTGCGCCACCTCCGGCAACTGCACTTCATAGCGGATGGGGCAGGCCTCCAGGCAGGCGCCGCAACCGGTGCATTTGGCCAGGTCGATGAAGCGAGGCTCGGTTTCCAGGGTGGCTCGGAGATGGCCCGGCTCCCCGCCGACCTCTCTCAATTCGGTGAGGGTGTGGACCTCGATGTTGCTGTGCCGGCCGACCTCGACCAGCTTGGGGGAGATGATTCACATGGCGCAGTCGTTGCTGGGGAAGGTCTTGTCCAATTGGGCCATGGTGCCGCCAATGGCCGAGCCCTTTTCCACCAGGTGGACGTAATAGCCTGAGTTGGCCAGGTCCAGAGAGGCCTGCATACCGGCGATGCCGCCCCCCACCACCAAAACCGACCCCAAGACTTTTTCGGACATTTTTAAGCCCTCAGATGACTGCTTGCGGGAGGATTGATGAATATGTTCCTGAATTAGTGCACAATCTTAATTTTGGTGAAAATAGCAACAAATTAACAATTGCGATAATTATGCCATAGTTCGATGTATTTTTTTTCGACAAGTTAAGGCAGGTTAGGGCCTCAAGGGGCATCACTCCGGGGAGTTTTGGGAGATAATTTCCCCTGTGTGGGGTATTATGCACCAAGCACCTTTTTGAAGCACTTATGTATGGAGAGAATTTTGTCTGAGTACATGATAGCTTGCGTGATTATGTTATGCAAATATTTTTTAGGCAACAATTTATCAGGCGGTGGGCCTGCCGGGGCGGGTTAACCCCACCCCCGGGTCCAGGTGGAAGGGATAACCTAACCCCGGGCGCGGGATGGGGCGCCTGGCCCGCGGCCCTCATTGCACGATGACCAGGCCGGTCAGGACCCCCTTGGGCATGTCCTTGGGTTTGGCGCCGCTGCCGATGGGGTAGATCTCCCAGCCCTGGCGGGCCACCAGTTGGTAGACGTCGATGCCCACCGCCTCCATGGATGGCCGGGACAGCAGGGAGAAGCGGCAGCGCTTGCCTCCCATGGCCTGGCAGTCCTCCTGCTGGCCGCAAAAGGTGTGGCGGCAGGAGCCGGCCCCGAAGCCGAAGGCCAGGTAATGGCCGTCGTAAAAGGCCAGGGACTCCACTTCGCTCACCACCTTATAGACCTTCTGGTAGGCGGCCACCCGCTCCTTGATGGTGGCCTTGTCCCGGACGATGACCTCAGGCGGCACCTCCAGGGTGAAGAGCACCGCCCACCGGTAGTTCTTCAGGATTTCCCGGAGTTCGCCGGGCTTCAGGGTATTGGGGGGGCAGTGGGCCCCGGCCCCGTACCCGAAGCAGCGGGGGATCTGGCACTTCAAGGTCACCCGCTCATCCACCGGGATCTCCTGGGTCTCGATGACCGCCGCCCGGGTGGCCCCCAGTTCCAGGGCCTTCTCCCGGTAGCGCTCCAGGTCCTGGGGCAAGCGGGCCGCCTGCATGTCCACCGTGATTTTCTCCACCTTTCTGCCCATAAACCCTCCTTGGCCAAGACCGCCATTCCTGGGAAAATCCCGGCCCGCCCCGCTGGAGGGGCGGCAGGTGAGCTCCCACGCTGGGGGAATCTTTTTTCACCCCCAGATGAATAGTTAAATAAATATTAACCCGAAAGCCGGATTTTGTTAAATCGCCAATTAACAGGCTTAGCAGGAGCCAAGAAGATGGGGGGCGCGGCCTCGCCGATTCTTCCAGCTCATATTAAAGCTCATCAAGCCCTTTCTCATCCCTCTCTTTGAAGACCTCTTGAGCGGCAAAGAGGCCGTTCAGCGCCGCCGGGAAGCCGGCATAAACCGCCATTTGCATAATGGTCTCCACCACCTCCCGGCGTGAGCATCCCACATTGAGGGCCGCATGAATATGCACCCGCAATTGGGGGGCGGCAGTCCCCAGGGCCGTGAGGGCCGCCACGACGGCGATCTCCCTGGACTTCAGATCGAGCCCGGGACGGCAGTAGATGTCTCCAAAGGGAAATTCGATGAGATAGCGGGCAAAATCGGGGGCAATATCCTTCAGGCTCTCTATAACCCGTTCGCCGGCCTCGCCGTCGATTTCCTTAAGTTTCTCCCATCCGCGTACAAACCTTTCGTTGTTCATGCGGCTTTCCCTCCGAAGGCTCACCTACGGCAACCTGGACCCTAAACTTGCTGGCAGGTCTCTTTATAGAACAAATGAACAAGCCTAGACCTCGGATGGGTTAGAAAATGACAGGCCAATCACCCGTCAGCCAAACCTTCTCCGGTTAAGGCCCGCAAGGCCTGGAGGTACCGGGCCCGGGTGTTGGCGATGACCTCCGGGGGCAGCGGCGGCGGCGGCGGCTGCTTGTTCCAGCCCAGGGATTCCAGGTAATCCCGGAGATACTGTTTGTCATAGCTCTTTTGAGGGCCGCCGGGGCGGTAGTCCTCCTGGGGCCAGAAGCGGGAGGAGTCCGGGGTGAGCGCCTCGTCGATGAGGAGCAGCTCGCCGTCCGCCAGGCCGAATTCGAACTTGGTGTCGGCGATGATGATGCCCCGGGGTTCGGCCCAAGCCAGGGCCCGGCGGTAGAGGTTTAGGCTGAGGTCCTTGACCCGGGCGGCCAGTTGGGGGCCAATGGAGGCCGCCATTTGCTCCAGGGAGATGTTTTCGTCGTGGGTCCCCAGCTCGGCCTTGGTGCTTGGGGTAAAGAGCGGCTCCGGCAACTGCTGGGACTCCACCAGGCCCGGAGGCAGGGGGAGGCCGCCGATGGCGCCGGTTTGCCGGTATTCGGCCCAGCCGGAACCGGACAAATAACCCCGGACGATGCATTCCACCGGCAGGGGCCGGCACTTGCGCGCCAGCATGGCGCGGCCCTGTAGCAGCTCCCGGTAGGGGTGGCAGGCCGGGGGAAAATCCTCCACCTCCAGGGAGATCAGGTGATTGGGGGTAAGGGGGGCCAGGTGCCGGAACCAGAAGGCGGAGAGCCGGGTGAGGATGCGGCCCTTGTCCGGGATGGGTTGGCTCATCACCACGTCAAAGGCGGAGATGCGGTCCGAGGCCACCAGCAGCAGACGGTCCCCCAGGTCATAGATGTCCCGCACCTTGCCCTGGCGCCGGGGAAAGCCGGGGAGATTTGTGGTCAGCACCGGGGCGCTCATCTGGCCACCGTCCGGGCCGCGTTATCGTTGGAGGTCGTGGCGGTCATTTTCATAACCCTGGGGGTGATCCTTTCCTTGGTTTGCAGGCGTCGGGCCAGATCCTCGGCGGCCTTGGCCCCGGTAATCGGGCCCACCTGGACCTGATACCGCGTCTGGCCGCCGTGGCTCCGGGAGACCACCCGGGCCTTCAGGTGGTCTTTTTCGAGGCGCTGCACCAGGGCCTGGGCCTGATTCTGCGAGCCAAAGGTGGCGGCCACCAGCATGAAGCGCTCTTCCCTGGCCTTGGCGGCCACCGGGGTCCCAGCCGGGGCCCGGGCGGCGGTGAGCTGCTCCGGGGCGGAGGCCGGCCCTTCGCTTTCCACTAAGGGCGGGACCCCCGCCGCCGGGGGAGGATTAGGCTGCTCCGCGGCCGCCGGGATCGCCGCGGGAGACTTCGGGGAAGTGGCCCGGTGCAGTCTGAGCCCCCCCCAGATGAGGATGACCAGCAGCCCGGCCAGCCCCAGACCCCACAATTGGCGCCGGGGAGAGGATAGAAAGGCGCGGCCGGCCCGGAGCGTTGCTTCCTTCAACCTTTGGGCCGGGGGCCGGCCCATTTGCCAAAATCTGCCCAGGAGCGCCCGGACGCCGGCCGCCGCCGATTTCCCCGCGGGCCCGCTCCCTGCTGCCGTCCAGGCCTCGCCCTCCGGTAGGCCCTCGCCTTTAAATTCCCGCAGCTGGCGCAACTGGGCCAGGAAAGCCGACACCCCGGGGAAGCGCTCTTCCGGGTCCACCGCCAGGCAACGGAGCAGCAAGTTTTGCAAGGACAGGGGGATCTCCTCCAGGTCCGCCGGCAGGTCCTCCACCCGGTAAGGGAAAGGCTCGTCAAAGGTGAGGGCATAGGGGAGGCTGCCGGCCACCAGCCGGAAGCCCAGGACCCCTAAGGAAAAGATGTTGCTGGCGGGGGAGGGGGCATCGCCATAAATTACTTCCGGGGCCTCATAGGCCTTGAGTTCCAGGGTGGTCACCGGGCCGCTCTCCCGTCCGGGAAAGGAGAAATTGGCTATCCGGACCTCCGGGCCCCCCAGGAGGATATTGAGGGGCGAGAGGCTGCGATGGACTACACCCCGCTGGTGGGCCAGGCCCAGGACCAGACCGAGCCGCTCCAGCAGGCGCAGCGCCTGGGGCAGGCCGTAGCGCTGCCGCCCGGCAAACTGAGCCAGCAGGCTATCCCCGGCGAAGGGTTCCTGCACCAGGAACAGGCCGGCGGCGGCCTCCTCCAGGTGATAGACGCCGAGAATTTCCGGATGGCGCAACCTCAGGGCCAGGGCGGCTTCCTGTTGGTAATACCCCTGGGCCTCCGACCATTCCGGGGCCTCCCGGGGCAGTACCTTGAGACCCACCTCCATCCCCAGGAGACCATCCCTGGCCAGCCACACCGCTCCCCAGGGTTCTCCCCGGAGGAGGCGGGCGATTTCATAGCGGTCCCCTAGAACGGCAGTCCCGGTAAGATCCTGGCCTTCATGCTTCATCAACGCCCCAGCCTCGATTTTCAGGGAATGGGCCGCTCTCTCCGGCCAGATTCAACATAACACAAAAGCCCCGGGCAAAACAGCCCTATTGCTTCGCCCGCGGGCGTGATTATCTTAACCGAAAATCGGAAACCGGATCTCACCTTCGATAAAACCGCGGCTTGCCAAGATCACCTTGAAACATCCTGATCTATCTGATAATTTGAAGACTCTGCGAAAATCCCAACGCGGGTTTTTGGGTTTTCTTGGTTTTTTGGTTTTTTGGTTTTTTGTCTTTTTGTAAAGGCCGTCCTCGGCTGGCATACCCCAGGCAGCCACAGGCCCGGGCCCCTTCTGATCCGGTAAACCCATTATGGGCGCCTCCATCTCCCTGGCCAATCTCGTCACCCTGACCCGGCTGCCGCTATTGCTGCTGCTAGTGGCCTTGTTGTTCGTCGAAAGCTTCACGCTGCAACTCGCCGGGGTGGGGCTGCTCATCGTCCTGTTCCTGATGGACTGGTTTGACGGCTACGTGGCCCGGGTCCGCCGTGAGGTCACCAAAATGGGGGCGGTGCTGGACGTGGCCCTGGACCGCGCCGTGGAAAACATCCTGTGGCTCACCTTCATGTACCTGGGCATGGTGCCTTTATGGGTGCCCATCGTCTTTCTGATCCGCTCCTTCATCGTGGACGGGGTCCGGGGGGTGGCCCTGGCCCGGGGCAAATCCGGCTTCGGCATGATGCACTCCCCCCTAGGAAAGTTCCTGGTGGCCTCCCGGTTCATGCGGGCCTTCTATGGCCTGGCTAAGGCCGTGGTCTTCTGCCTCCTTTACCTGACTCATGCCCTGGCCCTGAAATATCCCGGGGCCACGCAGGCCTTGCATTCTGGCAACCAGGTTCTTATTTTCCTGGTAGTGGGTCTCTGCGTGGTGCGGGGCGTCCCCGTGCTCCTGGATGGCCGCATCTATTTCGGAACCCCCAAAAGTTGAGCCCGCCAGGGAACCTCCTGGCCTGTCAGGGAAACGCATGAGTCGGGTTGCCGCCATTTTCGACGTGGACCAGACCCTGGTGCAGGGGTACACGGAAAGGCTCTTTTTCCGCTATCTGATCCGGCATGCCTTCCTCAGCCTGCCCCAGGCCTTGACCTTTTTGGGCAGCCTGGCCTGGAACCCCCAGGCGCGGTTTCAGGATAAGAGCTATCTGGCCGGGCTGACGGTGTCCGAGGTCCTGGACCTGGCCCAGCAATGTTACCGGGAGGAGATCGCTCCCCGGGTGAGCCGCCGGGGGATCTCCTGCGTCCTGGAGCACCGGGACTCCGGGCATACGGTCATCCTGCTCACCGGCTCCCTGTCCTTCCTGCTGCTGCCCCTGAAAGAGGAGCTGGGGGCCGACTGGCTGATTGCCACCGAAGTGGCTCGGGACAATGGCAGGTTCACCGGCAAGATCCAGGGCCTTCACCCCCGCGGGGCAAACAAGCTGCGCCTCCTGCTGGAGCTGGCCCTGGGCCAGGGATTGGATCTGCGCCGTTCCTATGCCTATGGCGACCATATCCAGGACCAGCACCTGTTTCACTCCATCGGCTATCCGGTGGCGGTAAATCCCTCCTGGCGGCTGAAGCGCCAGGCCCGGCGACAACGCTGGCCGATCCGCTATTTCTAGCCGCGAGCTGCCGGGGTGGGACGGAGCTTAGGCCCCCCGCTTGACGGGGGCGTTCTTTTGGAGTAGCACTATCTTAAGGTGGACCATGGACGAGGCGCTCATCAAGCAGTTGAAACAGCGGGTGGAAGAGGAGCTGCGCCAGCGGGAGTCGGCCCTCCTGGAGTTCTGGCTACAAGAAATAAAAAATCTTGACGCCAAACACCACAAGGAACTGGCGGCCCTGCAAAGCGACTTGAGAAGCTTCATCGGCCGGATGGAGACCCGGCTGCGCACCCTCAAAACAGGCCTGGATAGGTAAGGCTCACCGCAGAGACGCGTAGGGGAAACCCCGCCCCTACAATCTACGCCTCTGCGGTGAATCTCGATTCAGTGATATTCCGGGAGAAATTCATCCAAGATGTATGAGCTAAAGGTCATCGCCCAGTTTGCCGCGGCGCACCGCCTGGAAAACTTTTGCGGCAAATGCGAGGCCCTCCACGGGCACAATTGGAAGGTGGAGGTTTTTCTGGTGGGGGAGAAGCTGGACGCGGCCGGCCTGCTCATGGATTTCGGCCGGATCAAGGCCAGGACCAACGCCTTGCTGGAAGAGATCGACCATAAGTATCTGAACGAACTGGAGGCCTTTCAGAGGCAGAATCCCTCCTCGGAAAACCTGGCGCGCCACCTGTACGAGCGGCTGGCGGCCGCACTGAACCGGGACGGCGTCCGGGTCTCCCGGGTCAACGTCTGGGAATCGGACACCTCCTGCGCCTCCTACTACCGGGATGAGACGGGAGTGTGAAGGCCGCCGCGGCTGGCCTTTATTTATCCGATTTTTTATTGTATCATTCCATCTTGGAAGAATCTGGAACAGCGGCTGGCCGACCAGCCTCCGGGGGCCGTGGTCAAAGAGTATGCTGCCAACTTAGTTCGGACCCTGCGCCACGAAAGGCTCTTTGCCCTGGCCCTGGCGGTGGTCGTTATCATTCTCCTGGGGGCCACCGGCTTCGCCCTCGCCGAGCCCCGCGGGGGGACTTGGCTGGAGCAATTCGGCCGGGGGGCTTGGTGGGCCCTGGTCACCCTGACCACCGTGGGTTATGGGGACGTGGTCCCGGTCACCACCCTGGGACGGCTGGTGGGCAGCGCCGTCATTTTGGGGGGAGTCGTGACCCTCGCCATGGTCACGGCTACCGTGGCTTCGGTCTTCATCGAACAGAAGCTTCGCCGGGAGCGCGGCTTGGAACCGCTTAAAACTACCCAGCACATCCTGCTTTTGGGCTGGCATGAAGACGGGGATATCCTTCTGGAGCAACTCCTCAAGCGGCTTCCCCCGGACATCCCCCTGGTCCTGGTCAACCAACAGCCTCCGGAGATGCTGGAGGGGCTGCAAGACCGTTATCCCGGCCATCCCATCGTCTATCTCCGGGGAGAATATTCCCGGGAAGAAGTCCTGCTGAAGGCCAACGTCCGCCAGGCCCTCAAGGCCATTATCCTGGCCGAGCGGCAACCGGAAGAAACCGCAACCCAGGTGGATCAACGCACCCTGTTCACCGCCCTCACCCTCAAGGGCCTCCATCCCAAGCTCCGCATTATGGCGGAACTGCTGCGCCCGGAAAACCGCGCCTACCTGGAGCGGGCCGGCGTCGAAGATGTCCTGGTCCGGGGCCAATACGACAGCTCCCTGTTGGCCCAAGCTCTCGCCTCCCCCGGCATCTACCGGGTCTTTACCAATCTGCTGTCCGGGGAGGGCCAGAACCTCTGGTCCGTGGAAATCCCCAGCCGCTTCCAAGGCCGCCCCCTGACGGAACTGGCGACCCACCTGCGGGACCAACACCAGAGCCTGCTGATCGCCATCTATACCGAGGCCCGGGCCCTTAGCCTGGAGGACCTGCTGGCCGAGGGGCCCTCGCCCATTGACGACTTCATCCGGCGGAAATTCGCCGAGACCAGGATGACCCATCTCCTGGGCCGCACCAAGGTGGAATACCAGGTCAATCCTCCCGGCGATACCATCCTGGGACCCCAACAATTCGCGGTGGTCGTCGCCCCCCAGAAGCCGGAGTTATGATGGCGAGTGTCGAAGACGCGGCTTTTTTCAGGAAAATCTTTCTCTTCCAGGACCTGGATGACCGCGAACTTGAACAGATTTTGAGCCGCACCCTCCCCCGGGAATTTCCCGCCGGCCGGGTCATCATCCAGGAAGGCGACCCGGGAGACTCCCTCTACATCATGGTCAGCGGCGAGGTGGAGATCACCAAGCAGCTCACCCTGGTGCTGGATGAAGACACCCCCAAGGAGCGGGTGATGATCCGGCTCAAGGCCGAAGACGGCGTCTATTTCGGGGAAATGAGCCTGCTGGAAAGCGATCCCCGCTCGGCCACGGTCACTGCCTTGAGCGACTGTCGGCTCCTGGAACTCTACCAGAAGGATTTCCTGGAGCTGGTCCGGAACGATCCCGCCATGGGGGTAAAGCTGCTGCTGCGCCTGGCCCAACTTTTATCCCGGCATCTGCGCAAGACCAACCAGGACGTGGTGAAGCTCACCACCGCCCTGGCCATCTCCCTGGGCGGCTAGAGATAGGTCCGAGTTGCCGGGGCGGACCCAGGTGTCCGCCCTTAGTTTCGAGTTTCGAGTTTTGAGAAAAGCAGGGCGCCAAGACCGGGACTAATTACCGGAGGCGCGGCACGCACCCTTTTATTTTGCGGATGACCGCGCCTTTTATTTCCTCGTTCCCCAGCTGTGCTTGGGAACGCCTTCTTTACCTGCCAAGTTAAACTTGGCAATCATGTTCGTTCCCAAGTACAACTTGGGAACGAGATGAAACTAAAAACTAAAAAGTCGAAACTCGAAACTCGATAAGCTGTAAAACGAGACTTCGGAATTTTTTTACGTAAGGAGAATTCATGCCAAAAATCATCGACCTCTCCGGCCTGGCCTGCCCCCTGCCGGTGGTCCGCACCAAGGAGGTCCTGGAAGCGGGGGAAACCGGGGAATTCATCGTGGTGGTGGACCATGAGGCCGCCCGGGACAACGTCAGCCGCTTCGCCCAGAGCCGGGGCTGCACCGTGTCCGTGGCCCAGTCGGGCTCCTGCTATCACCTCACCATCTCACCGCCCGCCGGCCAGGCCCGGGAGACTTGCATCTTACAAAAATTCCCGGGGGTGGCCCCGGCCCCCCAGAGCACCGTGGTGGTCTTCTCTTCGGACCGCATGGGCGAGGGCGACCCGGAGCTGGGGGCCATCCTGATGCGGGCCTTCTGCCAGACCATCGTCCAGGTGGAGGCGCCCCGGAAGCTGCTCTTCTACAACCGGGGCGTCTTCCTGACCCTGAACGATTCCCCGGTGCTCAGCGAACTCAAGGGCCTGGAGGAAATGGGGGTGGGACTATTGGTGTGCGGCACCTGCCTCGATTTTTATAAAGTCCGGGACCGCCTGGCCGCGGGCCAAGTCTCCAACATGTTCTCCATCCTGGAATCCCAGATGCAGGCGGGGCGCATCATCAAGCCGTAAAGATAAAGATGAGTGGGGGGAGGACCAGAGATTTCATCCCTGCCCTCCCCCCACACCCCCCTCCCAACCCGCATAAGCTAATGTAGGGTGGGCATTGCCCACCAATTCCTTCTTTATCGTTCCCAATCTCCTAATTGGGAACGAGAAATTTCGGCCCAAGCTCTGCTTGGGCTCACATCATGCCCTAGGACGCTAATTTCTATCTCATAATCCTTGCCAGGCGGAGCCTGGCGCAAAAATGGGTTTCCAAGCGGGAGCTTGGGAACCAAATTTACCGCCTAATCCCTTTCTCCTTGCCCAACCGTATAAGGCGGCCTGTGACCGCTAAAAATCGGCGGGCACAGCCCGCCCTATGAGCCGCCAAAGGCCCCTTTACCGAAAGCTCTATCCTGCCCCGCACAGGCGAGACGCCGGCGCCACCAGAAAAATGCCCGCAAACGAGTCCAAGAGGGAAATAGCTTGCCTTCAGAATTCTAAACGCAGACCGGCATTGACGTATTGGACCGTGGAGTTGCCTCGGCCCACTTCGGCGTTGTAGTTTGCCTGAGCGTACAGGTTTTTCTTCAGCCCCACCGTGACGCTGGCTCCCACCAACGCGTAATTCCGCTTGGCCGCGTCAGTCTGGAAACTGAAGGTGCTGCTTCCCTGACTGAGGCTGGCGTTGAGGCCCCGGCTGCCATTAGAAAATTCGTGTTGATAGAAGGCATAGCCCTGGGGCACCACTTTCATCGAGTCCACCCGGAGCGGGACGGTCAGGCGTCCGCCTAAACCGGTTTGCGCAGAATTGGCGCTTTGGGAGGAAACTTTCAGGTTGAGGGAGTCGGCGCCCTGTTCCGTAAATCCGCCCACCCAGAGGGCGGAATAGGCCAGGGTGGCGGCAGGGGTCAGGATGAACCGGCTCGCTCTGACGTCATATCCTGTCTCGCCATAGAGGTTGAACTGGTTCCCGGTGGTGGAACTTGTGGCGCTGCGGGCAATATCGCCAAAATTTATGCCCCGGTTCAGGCCAAAGAGGTTGAGGGCATAGCCCAGGGAACCATAGGCATAGAGGGATCCGGGGAAATAGGCCGCATAGGCATTAAAGGGTATGGCATTAGCGTTGATGCTGCCCCCGGAGCCGTGGAAGCCGGAAGTGGTGTTGCTGTAGCCCGTGGCCAGGCCCGCCAAGAGGTTGTCACGCAGCCGGTAGTCGGCCCCCACTGTGAAGCCGCCCAGGGTAAAATTATAACCCGTCTGGTTGACTGAGGAGTTCTGGCTGCCGAAGGCCGCCCCCCCATCCGCGAAAAGGCCCCAGCGGCTCTCCGGGGCCTGGAACTCTTTCCGGGCGCTGAACAGGTTGGAGAGCGACGCGCCATTGTAAGCCAGCATCACGCCATCCTGCTTGGAGTAATTGAAGTTGAGGTCCCCGGAGGTGACCTCGCTGCTCTCGCCGCTCTGCCCCTGAACAAACCGGAGGTTGGTAGTTCGGGAGGCCAGATTGCGCACCTGAAAAGTGGCCGCCATAAACCCCAGGCTGGCCAGGGCCCCGGCCTTCTCCGGGGAGATCTGCTTGTAGGCGTCGGCCACCGCCCCGGCATTGCTGAGACTGTCGATGGCGTTTAGGACCGCTCCCAGGTCGCCGGTGGGGCCGGTCCCAGCCACCCCGTTCAACATGGTTCCCACTGCCTGGCCATTGGACGTCAGGCCCAGCGCCGGGTTGGCGTAGTTTGGCTGGAATTGCAAGTCGACGCGGTTGGCGTTATAGACCGGCTGCCAGTTGAGGGTGAGAGGTTGGGCCACATTGCTGAAGGTGCCCACCACCCCGCCGGTGGTGGTGACCACGCCGGGAAAGACCTGACCGGCGGGAGGCCGATAACCGCCCAGCAGGGTCGGGGCTATCGTGCCGTTGAGGTTGGCGGTGCCGGGTACACCGCTGACGCTGATTATGTCGTAGTTTGTCGGCGAGGCCACCTCAGCTTGATAGATACCGCTGGCCGTCTGAGTATAGCTGCCCACCACGTTCAAGGTGCCGGGGGAGTTTCCCGGGCTCACCGTGCCGCTGTTGGTCACGTTGCCTATGGTGCCGGTCCCGCTCAGGCTACCCCCGGATTGCACGATGACCGGGGCGTTGGCATAGTTCCCTTGCACGTTGAGCCCACCGGCAGACACGGTAATGGTGTCGGCATAGGTGCTCGTGCCAGGGTTGAGCGTGAGGGTACCTTGCCCAATTTTAAAAAGGCTGATGCCCCAGCCGCTGCCCTGATAATAATTGGTCAGGGTAGCGGGGTCTATAGACTGGTTGGCGTTGTTGGCGCCAAAATTTCTGGAGGTGAGGGTATAGATATAAGTATCAAAAACGGACCAGGTGTTCGTAGTCGAATTATAGAGATAATAAACCATGGTAATAGTATTGCCGTTAACCGTTACCAGATCGTAGCCATAATTATACTGTTCACTACTTTCTTCTATAGTCCGGGGATCTTGAAAGGTTCCGTCCCAGGGTTGGACGCTGCTTTGCAACGGCGCACCGCCGCTCCCAAGTATTATCTGTTGGATCTCCGGCCCCCCATTGATGGAGATCATGGCTCTATCGTAAAGATGGACGTGCGCGGTGAAATAGATGTTGACGCTGGAGTCCGCCAGGCTTTGCCAAAAGGCGTTGCGCTGGGCTGGATAATTCGACAAAAAATTAGTTTCATCCCCCACGTTGAGGCCAAACGCCGGATAATGACCGTAAACAAAGGTGAAGGGGAGGGTATCGGCTGCCAGTTGGGCATTAAGCCAGGCTTGGTTAACCTGATAGGGGTTGGTGGCAGTAGATTCGTCGAGGGCGATGATGAAGACATTGTTATTGGAGAAGCTATAACTCATGCCCACTTCGTTGGGAGGACCGTTTTGGGGGATTTGGGGCATATTGCCCATATTTGCCAGCCAAGCTTGAGTGTTGCTAGCGTAATTGGGGCCTGGACCGGGGTCCGCCCCAAAGGCCTCATGATTGCCCCGGACCGGGTAGGAGATGCTCAAGATGGGAGCCATGGCGGTCTTCCAGTTGGTATATTGCTGCGCCAGACTTAGTCCCGGCAGGGGGACTCCCAAAATATTGTCACCGCCAACCAGAACGAAGGCCGGGTTTTGAGTGGCAACCTGCGCGGCCATTGCCGTCACGATTGGTGTGTTAATCCCAGAAGGATCAGCAAGGGAATAGTTTTGTTGATCGCCTAAAACCACGAAGGACCAGGAGTCCGCGGTGGCGACCCGGGGAGAGGAGCACCAGCTTAACAGGGCTATGAGGAAAATCGCGGCCAGGGTCCGGAAGCGTTGGGTTTGGTTCATGGGAAGATCTCCTGACCTGATCTTTCTTGGATGAAGGGGGATTTTATCTAATCAGATATATTGCCAGAACCATAGCGAAACAACAATGCTCCTAATCGGGTTTTCAGAAGAGATACTTTATTTTGTTACTCGTTCCCAAGCTCCTGCTTGGGCTCAGATCATGCCCTAGGACGATAATTTCTATCTCATAATCCTTGCCAGCCGGAGCCTGGCGCAAAAATGGGTTCCCCAGCGGGAGCTTGGGAACGAGTGAAAAAATCTGCGGCGATGTATTTATCCCTTATATTCGATTTGTCGAGGATAATTTCTGTGTGAACTCTCGGTTATAAGCGTTCACGAGGGCCTTCTTTTAGATTGGTTGTGATGCCGATTCAATATCTTCCTTCAGCAGCACAGATTGTACACAACCGATAAACTTGCCATTCTTTAAAATAGGCGAAAGTATCACAAGAATGATCTTTCCATAAGGCTTAGTTTGGTAATAGAAAGGCTCTGTTCTTCCTTTTTGGAAATCTTGAAGCATCAAATCTATTTTTGTGTTCGTAGTTGCCTTCTTATGGTGTGAATGAACGTCTTTGCCTAAGTATTCAGGTTTACGGTCTAGAATTTTAGCCGCTTGCTTATTGTAGTAAAGGAGCGTTCCTTCGGTGTCGATTATAGTTACCGCCACTCCCATGCACTCCGTTGCTAGTTTGACCAGCTGTGCTGGCCTTTTTGTCTCTTTCATTTTTGCGGTCCTCCCTTCTCAACCGAGATTATGCGGCAGGATTTGGCCACTCCCAGTCAGTTGTGTAGGGTGGGCACTGCCCACCTTTTCATTAATTTTTGGCGGGCATCCCACCCTGATCTCCTTTGCTTCCCAAGAAAGCGGCTCACCACCCTCCATAATCCTTAATCCACTCCGGCCCTTTATCCCGAAAAAATTGGCCGATCTCCTGAAAGCCTTGGGTCAGCACGGCTTGAGCCGGGGCGCCGCGGGCCGCCGCGGCCGCCGGGGTCTCCCCCAACCAGAGGCGGGCCAGGATCTCCGCCGGTGACTCTTCCCAGGTCTTGAGGGCGAGCAATAAGGCCCGCAGGTCCCGGCCCCGGGTGCGGTGGCGCAGGCTCTCCCTCGCGGCCAGCACGTCCAGCAGGTAGTCCCCGCCCGCGTCCCACCCCCGGCGGTTAAGGGCGGCGCGGCGCAGCAGGCAGGGGTAGCAGCAGCCGCAGGAGCCCGCCGGCCGCCGCTGCCAGCGGGACACCACCGGCCGGGCGCAGGAGACCGTCCGGGGAAACAATTCTTGCAACAGCCCCGGGTTCCGGCAGTTAAGCAGCACCTCCCCCTTGCTCATCTCCTGGTAGGGATTCAAAAGACTGTGGTCCAAACCGGCCCGCCGCCACAGGGAGGCAAGCTGCTCCAGGAAGTAGGGATGGGTGGTGCGGGTGCTGTAGGAGCCCAGGCGGTTTAAGGTGAGGGGGGGATTGAGGCTGACCCAGCCGTTTTCCGGCAGGTAAAGGAGGGTGCCGTCGCCAAAGGCCGCGGCGGTGGCCAGCCCCAGGGCCAGGTAGAGCAGCGACCGGCTCCGCAGGGTGAGCTCCGGCGACTCGGGAAATTGCACCCGGACCCCCAGGTGGTGTACCCGGTTGGGGCCGTAGTGCCGTTTCAGGGCCGCGGCCAGCCCCTGCTGGATAGAGGCCAGTTGGCCGAAGTCGTAGTGGCTCACCAGGACCAGCCGCTTTCCGGCCTCCAGCAGATCGATGGCCCCCACCAAGGAGTCCAGGCCCCCGGAGAACAGCGCCACCGCCTGGGGCCGCCAGGGGTGGGGCCAGTCGGCCTTTAAAAAACCCGGATCGATCCAGGTGGCGCGAGGCTTCAAGGTCCAGTCGTCCCCGGTGAGGAAGTTCAGGAGGCGGGAGAGATCGGGGGCCAGCGCCCCCCAGGGTTTCGGAGCGGGCAGGTGCAGGACGATCTGCCGGGTCCAGGCGTCCGCCGCCGCCCGCCGGGGCAGGAGCTTGTCCGCGGCCCAAACCCCCAGGGCCGCCAGCAGAAAGCCCCGCGCCGCCGCCCCCGGGCGCTCGGGGCTGGCAAACATCTCCTCCAGATCGTGGTGCAGGGGGTAGCCGGCCGCCCCCGGTGCCTCCAGATGGATGTGGGCCGCCAGGGGAGCGGGCCGGCCCTTCTCTCCCGGGACCCGCAAATGGAGCTGCACGGTCATATCTTCTCGTTCCCAAGCTCCTGCTCGGGAATCGAAATTCTTGCCCAAGCTCTGCGTGGGCGACGTCTTGTCAGACGATGATAATTTTTTCTCAATAATCCTTGCCAGGCGGAGCCTATCATAAAATGGGTTCCCCAGCGGGAGCTTGGGAACCAGAAAAAGGATTATTGGAAGTTGAGTCTCGGGTGTAACGTCAAGAAGCTCCGTAGGCCCTGCCGGCTCCTCCGGGTCAATAGCCTCAAACTGAAGGCACGGATGACGTTTATATCGATGCCATATACAATCCCCACATCTCTTTGGAGAATCGTGCCGATGGGGTAATACGAAGATAATCCCCTTTCTTTTCGATGGCGCCTTTCTCTTTCCACCTCTTCATCGTGATTACCATTTCCTTTTGCCACTCTCTAATTGCTTTTATGGTCTCTGGCGAACAATTTCCCAATTTCGTAAAAGAATCTAGCTCTAGTCCTGGATTTCTCACTAACTCCTCTAAATCACACGCGTATCGTTCATTAAAATACGGTATATAAATACCCTCCGGGAAAAGAAGCATCGTAAATATTACTTTCAACGGATTGTATAACCCATTCTTGGTGAATATCCCAGTCGAAACAGGTTTAGCGATATAAGATTTGATCTCAGAAGGGTTCTCCCCGAGCCAACTTGTAGCCCCAGCCCCTAGGCCGATATACGGAATATCGTAAAAGTAAACCAATTCCGTTATAGATTCCCGTCCGATCTTCGAGAAATATTTATGAAAATAATTCCGGTACCCCCTCTCCTCCAAAAACTCGTGGACATAGCTTGCCCATCTATTTTCTTTCATTACCGCCTTACTTTTCTTCTTATATACCGGCTCAAACAACACGCTCTTTACCGGCATCAATGGAGATGGAGATATGTGCTCTGGATCAATGCTGACCGCGGTTTCAAGGTCATTTTTTAAATCTTCAAAGGTTTGGGTCGGAATACCGTACAATAGATCGATATTGATGTTCTTAAATCCCGCCAAACGCGCCAGGTTGTAGGCGTTATAAAGATTTTCGACGGAATGGGCGCGGTTTAATTTCTTTAAGATCCGCTCTTCGAAGGTCTGGGCTCCGATACTTATCCGGTTAAATCCCGCCCCCCTCAACTGCTTCAATTTAGAAAGCGTTAACGAATCGGGCGTCGCCTCTAGGCTAATATCTCTGATATCTTCGATCTTCTGACCGAAACACTCCACGATCGAAGCAAGGAGCTCGCCCAACTCCTCAGCCGCAAGCAGGGTCGGAGTGCCGCCTCCGAAATTGACCGCCTTTAGATTGACGCGGTGCTTTGTAGTAAAATAAAAACCTTTTACTGCAAGTTCATGCTTGAGAGCTTTTATGTATGAGCTTTTCAGCTTCTTTAGCGATAATAAATCACGGCCGAAAGCCCGACCGAAACAACAAAAATGGCATCTGGTTTTACAAAAAGGTATATTTACATATACTAAAGATATGTCTCTTAAATTCTTTACCTCATCGTTTAAAGGTCTATTCATCTTCTTTCCGCGTTCAAGCAAGAAAGGGCGAAGAAAAGTGTTCGAGAAGGAAGGACTTGAGCAATTACGGACTGCCCATAAACGAGCTTTTTCACCATAAGCCCCGCGAAATTGCTGGGTTTAACGGCTGTCCAAATGGGAATCGTCCCCATGCCCTTGGCTTTGGACTTGTAGAGGATGATATTAATTCTTTATACCTTGGCCAGCATTTGCTGTCAATATCCAGGAACAAGCCATAAATAACCATCAAATAGCGCATAATTGCTTGCTTTTTACCAAGGGGTAATGTCTGGTGATTAAATCGATTGGGCTCCCCGCGGTCCTGAAATCCAGCCAGGCGCAAGGACAGAGCGGCCTTAGGCGGGCAACCCTGCCTGGAGAACCGGGAGCTTTTCGGAGGGAATTTTTGCTGGCTTTCCAAAGGGTGGGAAATGCGCCAATTTCAGATCAGGACTCTCCCTGGGCCAGCCGGCTGATAACGGTCACGGCCTCCTCGATGCTGGGCTTTCTGATACTCAGCCTCATCTCCCCCCGGCTGAGATTGACCAGATAGATGTCCTCTCCCGATTGGGCATCAGAGCATTTACCATAGCCATACCCCCAACCGCGCAGACGTAAGGTTTCCAGGGTCCTTTCCCAATCCAGCACTGATTTGCCCTCCCCTCGCCAGGAGTTAAAAGCGTAGGCCGCGTCTTACGCGCCATGCGCTGTAAGACCCCAGAAAAAATGGCGGGCAGGGCCACCCGCCCCACACGACCCGATCACCGGCAGGAAGCCTGCGCCACTAGCGCCCCTGCTTCACGCCAGCCTGGGCCGCAGCCTTGGTGTCGGGGCGCCATCCAATCGCGAAGCTAAATACTCTTGCATTATATATTTACCGCCTCTTTTCAGGCCGAGCAAATATAGTGGGCGAAAAAGGAAGTTAGCCGGATGGGCCGGGGTTGGTCCAGAAAGATGGAAAGCAAGCAGCGGCAGCCTCTGGAGGTCCGCGGAATCCTTAACATAAGAGGGAAGGCGCCGGGATAGTTGATTTTTCCAAAGGGGGGCCACCGGTTCGCCGCAATTTTAGCAAGCTCGCGCATCCTCAATTTTTCGAGTATTTTCATAAGGCAAGATTAATTTATCTTTAATAAATCTCTAAGCCAATGAAATTATAATCTAAAGTTTTCCAGAAAAATTTTGGGGGAAACCTTGGTCTCTCAAGTGGAGCAGCAGGCCCTGCAACATCCCGGTTACCCAGGTCCAGCCCGGCAGGCCCAGCCAGTCCTCCGGGGACCTTAGGGGCGGCGCCGCCGGACTTGGGTCTGCCGCGGCTCGCTCAATCCAGCGGCTAATCTCGAGTGAGCCTTGCCTGAGAGGGGAGAAGCCCGGGGCCGCAGCTTCCAGGGATTCCCCCAGGTCCAGGAGCAGGCGCAGAGAGAAGGCGTCCCCCAAAAAGCGCCGCACCAGCCGGGCCGCCTCCGGGACCGGGACTGGGACAAAATCCCCTCCGCCGCGGTCGCCGGGGGGCTGCTGGAGCAAGAGCCCCACCAGGGCCGTATGGGCCACCGCCTGCTCCAGTCCGCCTCCCGGGATCTCCAGGGCGGCGCTCAGGGAGTGGGCCGGAACCGCAATTGCCTCCTCCCCGGCCGCCTCCTTTAGGCCCCAGGCGTCCAGGGCCGCGGGCCAGCCCCGGGAAGCGGCCTGGCAGTAAAAGGCCCCGAGATTTTGGGCCACCCTGCGGGTCAGGCGAAAGGCCGCCAGGGCTGCGGCCGGGTCCGGCGGCCCACCTCCCTCCCCCAGGGCTGCCACATACCGGGCCGCAACCTCCCGGGCGGCCACGCGGCCTGCAGTTCCAGGGGAAAGATAGCGGCTGGCCGCCCTCTTGGCCAGCCTCCAGAAGGGCCCCGTCGGCCCCCGCCGGGCGCTGGAAGTCCCCATAGTCAGTTCCGGTGGTTAGTGGAAAGCAGGGGCGACAGTGGCACAGGCTTCCAGCCTGTGATGGGGCCGCCCTGGCGACAACCCAATAAGCACCCTACCATAACTCGCCATGCCGCGCCAGGCGTTTCAGGTGGGGGCGGTGTCCCAATATGAAAAACTGTCCTCAAATATATTCTAATATACCATTTTTGGGCTAGATTTTTGCAGTATGGTTTGCTAAAATTAGAATATAGGCGAAAGGGCTCGTGAATTTTCTCACTTTGTGTTTGACAAATAACAAAATCGCGTCTATTTTCACTATAAATTGTCGACTAAGATTTAGCTCGGAGAAATTGACAATGGAACTATTCAGCATCGGCTATGAAGGCATGATAATAAAGGATTTTGTTCAGCGTTTGCTGAGATGGAAGGTTAATGTTGTAGTAGATGTTAGACGAAATCCTGTAAGCAGGAAGCCTTTTTTCTCAAAGACGGCTTTGATTCGAGAGCTTGCAAGCAATGGCATTGATTATACGCATTTCAAGGAATTGGGCACTCCTCAGTCTCTGAGAACCGCACTCATGTCTACAGGAGACTATCCAAAGTTCATGCTCGAGTATCGGAAATATGCGGCGATAAAAGTCGGAGTTCTTAATAAGTTGCTTAGTTTAGTTAAATCAAAAAGAACGGCTCTCATGTGCCTTGAGAAAGATCCGGAGAAATGCCATAGATCTGTGATAGCCATGATGGTTAAGGAGATCGATGGGAACGGAATGCGCATTCAATCACTCTGATCTATTATGATTTGAAGAGAGATGGCTGTTTAACTTTCGGAGGGTAGAATATACCCAGTATGCAAAACGTTTTTCGTCTGCTCGCTATATTACCCATAAAGAACTAAACATCTTTCTCCCCTGAGCATATTTGTTCTGCCTTCTGGCGCATTTTTTCTTTCCAAGCAACTGATCTCGACACCCTTCGGTAGAGCTCTCCAAATTCCCAGTCAAGGATGCTAATCTTGTGCCCTGCACAATTAGGATCGTTACAATTAAAGGAAATCAAGAATCTGTAGGGAATTATCTCAAGGTCTTTCTTATCCACCCAAAAAGATAACTGGCTGACAATTTGTTTCTTCTTTTGATTCTCCTCTACTAGCTCTGATTCTGTTTTCTGTTGTACATGGAATCCTCTAATCTCCCTTGGCTTGATTATTCCAAGGGAAGTTCCTTGCGCGAGCTGGCTGTCTTGGAGATCTTCAAGGGAGCCAAAAACGTTATTGGTTTGAGACAGAATTAGCCTCTTTCTAACCGACCAGTCATTTTTTGTGTCTACCATGCCGAGTGGGCGTATGGAATCATTCTGAATTTTGTAGCTTTCTGGCCGTCCGTCCGTTGGGTTCTTCTTTATTTTGGCTTGCACCCACTGATACTTCTTGAATTGGTGTTCTCCAAGCAAATATCGGAATGAGATCGGATAAAGTCTTATGAGTCGTCCGGTTTCCATCAATACTGCTGCCGTACAAACTGTCTCAATGTACTTGGTGCTCTATTCTGGATATGTCTTAACACAGATTAAGAACTTCTTTTCTTCCCACATAAGCTGGGTCCTTGTAAGCCTTAATATATGCTAATATAAGTGTAACTTGTAAGGTCTGATGAATTTAAGACCTGGATTTGTATTCTCGGATGATAGCGGCACGTATAGCATCTTCTGCCGATGTTACGGGCGAAACATTTGCGGCCACAGGCCGCCCTATAAAATCCCCTATCCCTACCGGCTCATAGGGCGGGCTGTGCCCGCCGCCTGTAAAACCCGCCCCCTAAACCCGCCGCTGCCGGCAGTCCAGGATAACCTCCCAGAGGCGCCGGGTTGCCGGCCGGGTAGGGCTGACCGCCAGGGTCAGGACCGCGCCGCCGGCGCTGTCCACCTTCAGCGGTTCGGCCGTCCTCAGGCCCGCCACCCAGACGATCTGCCCGCCGCTCACCACCAGGGGAATATGGGGCCGCAGCCAACGGGGGATCTTGCAGTCCACCAGGAAATCCTGGAGTTTCCTGGGCCCCGGCGCGCCCAGAGGCCAGAAGCGGTCACCGGCCCGGAAATACCGGACCTCTAGCGGCCAGATGAGCCGCTCCCGGTTCAGCGCCGCCGCCTGGGGCCCTGGGGGGGTGAAGCCTGGCCCCGGGCAAGGGTGGCTGCTCCAGGTCCAGTTCCAGCCCTCCGGCGACTCCAGATTTCCTTGGGGGACTACCGGCAGGGCCAGGGCGCTGCCCGGGGAGGGTGGCAAATCCCGGAAAAGGTGCAGCTCCGGGCCGGCCCGGGTCGCCCGGGCTGGCCCCAGGGAGATGAGGCCGCCACTTTTCTCTCCCCAGGCCAGGTCCAGGAGAGCAGCCGTTTGGGCCGCGGTGAGCCCCGCCTCCCCGGCCACCTTCGCCACCGCGGCCCGGAGCACCCGCAACTGCCAGGGGTAATCCAGGGCCCGGAGCCGGCCCAGGTCCAGGTAGTAGAAATCCTGGGCTGGACAGCGCCCCACCTGGGTCAGGAGGCGCCCGGTCTCCCCGGCCAGCAGGCGCTCATCCTCCTGAAGCAGGGCCTGGCCGCGCCAGACCGCCTCCCGGAGGCGGGGGTTGTAAAGGCGCAGCAACTCCGGCAGCAGGTCCAGGCGGACCCGGTTGCGCAGGTAGGCGCGGCTCAGGTTGCTGGGGTCCCGGAGGTAAGGGATGCCCTGCTCCTCCAACCAGGCGAGCAGCGGCGCCTTGCCCACCGCCAGCAGCGGCCGGACGGCGCCTTCCGGGGTGGCGGGCCACATGCCCTTCAAGCCCCCGGGGCCGGCGCCCCGCAGCAGCCGGAGAAAGAAAAGTTCCACTTGATCGTCGGCGGTGTGGCCCAGGGCCAGCTTTGGGTAGCCGTGAACCACACAAACCTCCCGGAGAAAGCCGAGGCGCAGTTTCCGGGCCGCCATCTGCCGGGAGAGCCTGGAGGTGCGGGCCAGCTCCTTCACGGCCCCCCGGCCCGGGTAAAAGGGCAGCTTTAGGCGCTCTGCCAGGCCGGCCACCCAGGCGGCCTCCTCCTGGGATTCACGACGGAGGCCGTGGTCGAAATGGCCCACTGCCAATTCCAGCCCCAACTCCTGCCGCCAGCCTGCCAGCAGGTGCAACAGGGCCACGGAGTCGGGGCCTCCGGAAACCGCCACCAACACCCGGTCGCCGCCGCGGAAGAGCTCTTCCTGGCGCACAAAGCTGAGGACCCAATCCGGCAACTGCGACCCCGGGAGATCGGCGGCCTGGAATAGAGGCTGTATCAGGCGGCGGCGGTGGGGCAAAGTTGGGCGATGACCTCGAGAATGGCATCCTTGGAGAAAGGCTTGGCCAGAAAGCGGTCCACCACCGGATCCCGGCTGGCGAGGTCGGCGACTGCAGGGGGCTCCGAGGAGATCATGAGGATGCGGCACTCCGGCTGCAGCTCCTTGAGACGGCGAGCCACCTCCAGGCCGTTGAGGGTGGGGAGGTAGAAATCGACTATCGCCACCTGGTAGCCGGGGGTGTCGCTGCCCTCGGCCAGCTCCTGGTGAAATCCCGGCGAAGCGGTGACCTGATAGCCGGCCCGGCGCAGGATGGCCACCAGGGCTTCCCGGGTCCAGGGGTCGTCGTCAATTACCAAAATCCAGGAGCTCATCGCAGTCACGGTCTCCGGCCTCAGGGACCCGCCAGGGCGCCGTCCGGCGCTTTTCCCCCAAGGGCAAGGATCAAAGGGACCTTATAGGCTTCGTTTCGTCAATAATCTGGTTTTCCATTAAGATACCGTTCCCGGCCGGGCCGTTAATTAACCCTCCGGGGATTCCCCGCTGCTGGCCGCGGGGAAGGCCAGGTGAAAGGCAGCGCCCCGGCCTGCCTGGCTCTCCACCCAGATACGCCCGTGGTTGGCCTCCACCAGGGTCTTGCAAATATAGAGTCCCAGGCCGGAGCCGTCCGATTTCTGCCGGGATAGACGGAATTTTTCAAAGAGATGCTCCTGTTCCTCGGGGCCCAAGCCGGAGCCGCTGTCGGCCACGATAATCTCCACTTCCCGGGGCTGGGGACCATTGATGAGCTGGGCCTCCAGTTGAATGTAGCCCCCGCTGGGGGTGGCGGCCAGGGCGTTCACCAGGAGATTGGACAACACCCGGTCCAGAGAAGGTTCATCCACCAGGAGGGGAGGCAACTGCGGCACGGGGGGCGCCTGCAAGTCCACCCCCTGATGCTGGGCCAGGAGAGCGAAGCGATGCAGCAGCCGCTGGATGATGAACCCCGGGGGCACCGCTTCCGGTTTTAGGGCCAACCTGTCGGATTCGAAGCGGCTCAGGTCCAGGACGTTATGCAGGTGCAACAGCAGGCCTTCGCTGCGCCGGATAATCCCTTGCAATTTGTCGCGGATCTCCGGAGGCAAGGTTTCGTCCTCCAGGGCCTCGATGGTGAGGCGCACTCCGGTCAGCGGGGCCTTGATATCATGGACGATCATCGCCAGAAAATCGGCGTTGGCGGCGACCCGGTCCCGCTCCTCCTGGAGCAGGCGGGTCTTTTCTCTCAGGGCCCGGGTCATGGTGTTGAAGGACTCGGCCAGCTCCCCCAGCTCGTCCCGGCTGGTAACCGGAATGTCCCCGGCCAGCTCCTCCCGGGCCGCCCGGCGGGTACCCTCGGTTAGATGGGAGATCTGGCGCCGCATCCCCTTCGACAGCCAGAAGCTCAAGAGACCGCCCAGCAAGGCGGCGCCGCCGCCCACCCCGAAGATCACCAGCTTCAGGGTGAGGAGGGTGGGCTCCAGTTCCCGGCGGCTAACTCCCACCACGATGAGATTTTCCCAGGGCTTCTCTTCTTCCTCCAGGGGCAGGAAGTTTATGGTATAGGATTCCTTCCCCAAGGACAGGGTCTGGATGCGGTTGACCGCGCCGCTGGCGCTGGCGGCCAGGTCTTTGCCGCGCTGGATCTGGTTCAGGGCGCTCTCCGGCAGGTCTTTAAAGGAATTGACCACCAGGCGATTGCCATAGAAGATGGCCACCTCGGCGCCGGGACGGGACAGGGACTCCACGAATCCCCGGTCGATGAGGACCCCGGTGAGCACCACCCCCACGATCTTCTCCTGATAACGGATGGGGGCCGAGGCCATCAAAGAGATGCTGTCCTTCCAGGTAGTCATGCGGGAGGCCTCCTTGCCCTGGAGGCCGGCCCGCACCAGGGGATTACTGGAGATGTTGACCCCCAGGGCGCCGGGATCATGGGCCCGGACTTGGATCACCCCCTGGTAATCGGTGATGGTGAGGATATTGAGGCCGGTGGCCTTCATCATCGGGGTAACCAGGACGCGCAAGGCCTCAAGGTTACCCGCGGCCATCAGTTCGCCGTAAGTAGGGTTGTCCGCCAGCAGGTTAGCCGCCTGTTCTACCCGCTGGATCGTCCCCTGGTATTCCGCCAACACCAGGCGGGCCACCAGCTCCACCCGCTGCCGGTGCCCCTCCAGGACCTGGCGGGTGGCCAGGTATTGCATCACCAGCAGCAGACCCACCAGGGCCACCGACAGAGAAAACAGGGTGACCCCCAAGAGCTTGCTGCCCACCTGGCTTTTCCTGCGAATACGCCACATTATCAAGATCATAGCATATCCGGGTGGCTAAGGGAATCACTCCCCGAAACCCGGCCAGGACTCTAACCCAAGAGAAAGCCGGCGATGACCTGGTACAGCGGCATGAGGATGGCCCACAGCACTCCGGTGTAAAAGAGGAGCAGGATGAGGAGGAAGCCCACCGGCTCCAGGTAGCGGTACAGGCGGGCCAGCTCGGGGGGTAGCAGGATGGAAAGGATGTGGGAGCCGTCCAGGGGTGGAATGGGGAACAGGTTGAACAAGGCCAGGAGGATGTTGATGCTGACTCCGTAGTAGGCCAGTGTCTGCAGACCGACGTTGCCCGGGCCTAGATGCAGCAGGGCGGCGAAGACCACCGCCAGGGCCAGGTTGCTCAAGGGGCCGGCGGCGCTCACGGTGATCTCCCCCCAGCGGTAATTCCGAAAATTGCGGGAATTGACCGGCACCGGTTTGGCCCAGCCCAGCAGAATACCGGCATGGCTCAGGAGGAGGATGGCCGGCACCAGGATGGTGCCCACCGGGTCGATGTGGGGTCCGGGGTTCAGGGTGATGCGGCCCAGCATCCGGGCGGTGGGGTCGCCGTTGAGCAGGGCCACGTAACCGTGGGCCACCTCGTGGACAATCACCGAAAAGAGCAAAACCACGACCAGGAGGGCCATTTCCAGGAGGTAGGGGAGGCTGAAAGCGGGCATGTTATGAGTTATGAGTTTCTAGTTTAAGTATTGTCAGTAAGTTATTGATTATGAGTGAATTTATGGTGGGGACGGATTTAACCCCCGCCCCTTAAGCCCTCAGCTTCCCCGCACCATAGCCTCCCCGGCCTGCCGCAGCCTGGCCAGGCCCTCCTGCGAGGAGGCTTCAAAGTAAAAGCGCACCACCGGTTCGGTGCCCGAAGGGCGGAAACAGACCCAACTGCCGTCTTCCAGGAGATACTTATGGCCGTCCAGGGTGACGTGCTGTTTTACGGTGAGGCCGGCAAACTTGGCCGGCGGCTGCTTCAGGCGCCCCAGCAGGCGCTCCTTGGCCTCCGGGGTCAAGGGGAAATTGAGGCGGCGATTATAAACCGGGCCGCCCACCCGGGAAAACAGATCGGCCCGCAGCTCGGGAAGGCCCTTACCGGTGCGGGCCACCATCTCCGCCACCATCAGGCAGGCCAGAATGCCATCCTTTTCCGGCAAATGGTGCTTCATGGAGAAGCCTTCGCTCTCCTCCCCCACCATAATGGCCTGGTCCTGAGTGATATATGGCCCCAGGTATTTGAAGCCCACCTTGGTCTCGAAGACCGGCCGGCCATAGAGTTGGGCCACCCGGTCCACCAGGTGGCTGCTGGCCACGCTGCGGGCCACGCCGCCCTCCCAGCCCCGGGTGCGGATCAGATAGTCCAGCAGCAGGCCCAGGATTTCGTTGGCTTCGTGGTATTCTCCGGCGGCGTCCAGCACCCCAAAGCGGTCGGCGTCGGCGTCCACCGCCAGTCCCAGTTGGGCCCCGGCGGCCGGAATGCGGCTGGCCAGCTCCTGGAGGAACTCCGCCGCGGGCTCCGGCCGATGCCCGCCGAAATAGGGGTCCCGCCAGCCGTGCAGCAATTCCACCTCCACCCCTGCCTGGCGCAGGAAGGCATCCAGATAATCCCGGCCGGTGCCGTAGAGGACGTCCACCACTACCTTGAGGCCAGCCCGCCGCAAGACCTCGAGGTCCACCAGGGTCCGCAGGTGCTGAAAATAAGCCTCCCGGGGGTCGAGGTCGATGATCAACCCCTGGGAGCGGGCCTGCTCCAGGGGAAGGAGTTTGATGGCCTCGGGGTTGAGACGGTTGGCCAAGGCCTCGATGGGCTGGGTCACCGCTTCCGGGGCCGGGCCGCCGCTGCACGGCGAGAACTTGATACCGCTGTATTCCGGGGGGTTGTGGCTGGCGGTGATGTTGATTCCCCCGGCATGGCCGTCTTGGCGGATGGAGAAGCTCACCACCGGGGTGGGGCAGTCCCGGGTGCAAAAATAAGAGGGGATGCCGTTGCCGGCCATCACCTCGGCGGCGGCCACCGCAAAGGCCTCGGAGAGAAACCGGGTGTCATAGCCGATGACCACGCCCCGGGAGGTCAGCCCTTCCTGCTGGAGGTAAGTGGCGATGGCCTGACAAACCAGGCGGGCGTTGGGAAAGGTGAAATCTTCGGCGATAATCCCCCGCCACCCGGAAGTGCCGAATTTGATCGCCGACATGGGAAAGACCTCTTGCTTCAGGAAGAAACGGGGATAGGTGGGCATCGAGAGAAGGCAACAGGGAAAAGGCAAAAGGCAAAAACCGTTACCTGTTTACCTTTACCTTTTGCCTTAAGCCACCGTATGGTTCTGATTTATGGTTTTCCCTTTAACCGGAAACCGTCCTTAAGTGCCGAGATCGTAAGATGACAGATATTTTTCCTGCTCCGGGGTCAGGGTGTCGATCTTCGTTTCCATGGCCGCCAATTTCATGCGGGCGATCTCCCGGTCGATCTCTTCCGGCACCGGATAGACCTGTTTTTGGAATTTCTGATAGTTCTTGGAAATGAATTCCGCGACCAGGGCCTGGTTGGCAAAGCTCATATCCATCACCGCGGAGGGATGCCCTTCCGCGGCGGCCAGGTTCACCAGGCGGCCTTCGGCCAAAAGATTGAGGCGTTTGCCGTTCTTCAGGGCATATTCTTCCACGAACTCCCGGATGGGGCGATGGCCGGTGCTGATGCGGGCCAGGGCCTCGAGGTCGATCTCCACGTTGAAGTGGCCGGAATTGCTCAGGATGGCGCCGTCTTTCATGGCCAGAAAGTGTTCCTCCCGGATGACGTTGATATCGCCGGTGAGAGTGCAGAAGACGTCGCCCAACTCGGCGGCCTGGCTCATGGGCCGCACTTCGTAGCCGTCCATCAGGGCTTCCAGGGCCTTGAGGGGATTGACTTCGGTAACGATGACCCGGGCCCCCAGGCCCCGGGCCCGCATAGCCAGGCCCCGGCCGCACCAGCCATAGCCCGCCACCACGAAGATGCTGCCGGCCATCAGGCGGTTGGTGGCCCGGAGGATGCCGTCGAGGGTGGACTGGCCGGTGCCATAGCGGTTATCGAAGAGATATTTGGTCATGGCGTCGTTCACCGCAATGATGGGGTATTGCAACACTCCGTCCCGGGCCATGGCCTTGAGGCGGATGACCCCGGTGGTGGTCTCCTCGGTGCCGGCGAAAATCCCGGGGACCAACTCCTGGAGCTGGGTATGTACGGTGAACACCAGGTCGGCGCCGTCGTCCATGGTCATCTGGGGTTTGCGCTCCAGGGCCTGGTGGATGTGGCGGTAATAGGTGTCGCCGTCTTCCCCCTTGATGGCGAAGGTGGGGATGCCTTCATGTCTGGCCAGATAGGCGGCCACGTCATCTTGGGTGCTCAGGGGGTTGGAGGCGCAGACACGGACGGTGGCCCCGCCGGCCTTGAGCGTGGCCGCCAGGACCCCGGTCTCGGTGGTGACGTGGAGGCAGGCGGCGATTCTGAGGCCGGCCAGGGGCTGTTCCCGGGCAAAGCGCTCCCGGATGGCGGTCAATACCGGCATGTCCTGCTGGGCCCACTCCACCCGCAGCAGCCCTTTATCGGCCAGATTTATATCCTTGACGTGGTAATCCATGTAATCCTCATTTGGCGGCGGATATGGGTTGGCAGATAAAGTTGGGGGAAGGGCCCTTGAGACCGGCCTTCTCCCGCAAGATATCCACCTTATTGCAGTATTCCCAGGTGAAGTCCGGGTCGGTGCGGCCGAAATGGCCGTAAGCCGCGGTCTTCTTGAAGATGGGACGTTGCAGCTCCAGGTATTGGATCATGGCCGCGGGCTTGAAGCTCCAGGTTTCCTTGATGATCTTCAGGAGTTGGGCTTCCGGGACGACGGCGTCTTCATCAGTATAGACCATGATGGAGAGGGGATCCGGCAGGCCGATGGAATAGGCCACCTGCACCTCGCAACGGTTGGCCAGACCGGCGGCCACCACGTTTTTCGCCACGTGGCGCAGCATGTAGGAGGTGGTGCGGTCCACCTTGGTGGGGTCCTTGCCGGAAAAGGCGCCTCCGCCGTGGTAACCCCGGCCGCCGTAAGTGTCCACGATGATCTTGCGGCCGGTCATGCCGCAGTCGGCCAGGGGCCCCCCCGCCACGAAACGCCCGGTGGTGTTGACCAAAAATTTGGTGTCCACCAGCAGGTTGGCCGGGATGGTCTTTTTGATCACTTCTTCGATAATGGCCTCTTCCAGAGTCTCATGGTTGACCTCGGGGCTGTGTTGCGCCGCGATGACCACCGTATGGATGCTCTTGGGCATATCTTCTTCATAGCGCACCGTGACCTGGGTCTTGCCGTCGGGGCGCAGGAAAGGCAAGGTGCCGTTCTTGCGCACCTTGGCCAGGCGTTCCGCCAGGCGGTGGGCATACCAGATGGGCATGGGCATCAGATTCTCGGTGGAGGTGGAGGCATAGCCGAACATTAGGCCCTGGTCCCCGGCGCCCTGCTCCGGCGTCAGGCCGCGGCCTTCGACCCCCAGGGCGATATCCGGAGACTGCCGGTCTATGGAGGTGAGCACCGCGCAGGTCTCCCAGTCGAAGCCCATGGAGGAGTCGCAATAACCTATCTCCTTGATGGTCTCCCGGACGATGTCGGGATAGTCGATGCGGGCAGTGGTGGTGATCTCCCCGGCAATCATGGCCAAGCCGGTGGTCACCAGGGTTTCGCAAGCCACCCGGGCATACTTGTCCTGGGCAAGGATGGCATCCAGGATAGCGTCGGAAATCTGGTCCGCCACCTTATCGGGATGCCCCTCGGTAACTGATTCCGAGGTGAATAAAAAGGATCTGGCCATACTTCTGGGCTCCTTAACCAAAAAAATAGCGGCTCACGCCGGGGACCCCCGGCGCTAAACCGCGTCATTTTAACTATGGATGGAGAAAATTGCCAGAGGTTTTTCGGCGAGGGTAGTATCTTTCAGATGATTGTGCCGGTCCACCAGGACCACTTTGGGCTGGTGCAGCTGCAGCTCCGCCGCCTCATAGGTGGCGTAGGTGGTGATGATGATCAGGTCTCCCGGGGCCCCCTTGCGGGCCGCGGCGCCATTCAGGCAAATAACCCCGCTGCCTGTTTCACCCTCCAGGGCGTAGGTTTCAAATCGTTCGCCGTTGGAGATGTTATAGACGTGGACCATTTCATAGGGCAGGATATCCGCGGCCCGCATCAGCTCCCCCGAGATGGTGAGGGACCCTTCATAATTGAGGTCGGCGTGGGTGACGGTGGCCCGGTGGATCTTGGATTTCATCATTACACGCAACATTCTGGGCTCTCCCTGAGCAGCATATTGTCAATGAGCCTGGTCTGGCCCACCCACACCGCCAGCAGCAGGCGGCACTCCCCCCGGACGGGATCCACTTCTTCCAGGGTCTCGGGGTGCACCAGGGCCAGGTAGTCAATCCGGGTAAAAGGCGCCTGGGTGATGATTTTTCTAACCGTTTGCAAAATCCGTTCCCGGGAGGTAACCCGGTTTCCCACCAGCCGGCGAGCCGCCTTGAGTGCCTGGTTCAGGCACAATGCGGCGCTCCGCTCTTCCCGGCTTAAATAAGTATTTCTGGAACTCAGGGCCAGGCCGTCCGGGTCCCGGACGATGGGCCGGCCCACCACCGTGAGGGGCAGGTCCAGATCCGCCACCAGCCGCTTGATCACCGCCAACTGCTGGTAGTCCTTTTCCCCGAAGACCGCGGCGTGGGGCTGCACCTGGTTAAAGAGTTTCAGCACCACGGTGGCCACTCCCCGGAAGTGCCCCGGCCGGGAGGCGCCGTCCCACCCCTGGCTGAGCCGCTCCACCGCAACAAAGGTCTGGTAGCCCGGGGGATACATGGCCGCGGCCTCGGGGGTGTAGAGGAGATCCACCCCCACCTCCCGGGCCAGGGCCGCGTCCTGCTCCAGGTCCCGGGGATAGCGGTCCAGATCCTCCTCGGGTCCGAATTGGGCCGGGTTGACGAAGAGGCTCACCACCAGCTTCTCGCTGATAGTCCTGCCGTACTCCATCAGACTTAAATGCCCCCCATGGAAATAGCCCATGGTGGGCACCAGGGCGATCCTGAGTCCCCGGGCCCGCCAGTGCGCCGCCAGGGCCTGTATCTCGTGAGGATCGCGGATGATCTCCATAAAAAACAAACCCCCGGCCGATTCTCTGGGGGTTTTCGGGCCGCCCGCGAGTCTCGGTCCGTCATCACCGGATCCAAGCCCTGGGTTCTAGCTAAAGCCATTAATATATATCATCTTTGCCAGGGGGAAGTCAAACTTTTCTTTAATGTTTGCGGGATTTCGGGGAACGTCCCGGAAGAATTTCCCAGGGCGAGGCGCCTGGGCGCCAGGGGATGGGAAATATAAAAGATGAATTGAGTTTCTCCATCTGCACCCATTTAAGGGGCGACCCAGCGGGTCGCCCCTACTTATGGGATTGGGGGTGGGGGTTTGGGGGAGGGGGTAAGGGCCATTGGCCCTTAGCTCCCTCCCCCAAATCAATCAGACATAGACCACCGGCGCCTCGCCGTCTTTGCGGGCGGCGATTTCGCCGATGACGAAGCCTTGCTCGTTGAGGCCCTGGAGCCGCAACAAGACATCCGCCAGCAGGTCTTTGTCCACCACCAGGACCAGGCCGATACCGTTATTGAAGGTGCGCAGCATCTCCTCCTCCGGGATATTCCCCAGCTTGCGGAGGAGGTGGAAGATGGGGGGCACCGGCCAGGATTGGCGACGGATCACGGCCCGGCAGGATTTGGGCAGGATGCGGGGCAGATTATCGGTGAGGCCGCCGCCGGTGATGTGGCAAATACCGGCCAGGGGGAAATCCCGCCGCAGGTTGAGGACCGTCTCCACGTAAATGCGGGTGGGCTTGAGGAGTTCCTCCCCCAGGGGGCCGCCCAACTCCGGAATCTCATCGCTCACCGCGTAGCCGTGGCTTTCCAGGAGGACCTGGCGCACTAGGGAAAAGCCGTTGCTGTGCAGGCCGCTGGCGCCCAGGCCGATGATCTGGTGGCCCACCGCGATCCCGGAGCCGTCGATGATCTGGTCCCGCTCCACCACGCCCACCACAAAGCCGGCCAGGTCGTAGTCTCCGGACTGGTAGAGTCCCGGCATTTCCGCGGTCTCCCCGCCGATCAGGGAGCAGCGGGCCTGGCGGCAGCCCACCGTGATGCCTTCGATGATCTGGGTGGCGGTGTCGGGGTCGAGGCTCCCCATGGCCAGATAGTCCAGGAAGAACAAGGGGGTGGCGCCATGGACGATAATGTCGTTGGCGCACATGGCCACCAGATCGATGCCGATGGTGTCATGGCGGTCCATCAGAATGGCGATCTTGACCTTGGTGCCCACCCCGTCGGCGGCGGACACCAGCACCGGGTCCCGGTAGTGGTCCGCTCCCAGGTGGAAAAGGCCGCCGAAGGCGCCGATCTCCCCCAAGACGCCGGTGCGGTAAGTAGATTTGACCAGGGGGCGGATCCTCTGGATAAAGGCGTCCGCCTTATCGATATCGACCCCGGCCTCCTTGTAAGTGCTGATCTCGGCCATCTCCTTTGTTTCCCCCTGCAAAGGATTGCCAGTCTTAATAGAAATTCCGAAACCTCACTCACCTGGCTTATTGCTGAGGTCTCATTCCGTAAAAAACGAGGTCTGGTCCTAGGCCTTTTCCCCCTCGTCCACCCCCGGGCAGGTGCAACAATCGAGGCGAGCCTCACCGCTCCCCAACGCGGCCCCCTGGCCGCAGGCGCCGCACTGCTGCCCCAGGCGGTAATCCCCGCCTTCGATGCAAATGGCCTTGCCGTTTACCAGGGCTTCGGCCACGGCCCGGTGGGCCCGGGCCAGCATCCGGGTCACCGTCGGCCGGGAGACCTGCATCTTCTGAGCCACTTCCTCCTGGGTCATCTCCAGGAAATCGGCCAGGCGCATGGCTTCCAGTTCGTCCACGGTAATCACCGTCTGTTCCAGGGACCTCAGGGGAATCCCCCGGGGCTTGAAGAAGGTCACCCCCGGTTCGGTTTCCACCCAGCGGCACTTTTTGGGCCTGCCCATGTCGGTTCTGCTCCCGAGTGATACTGTATTTTTAAAGCAATCCGGGCCACTGTCAAGGACAAAGCGAAAAATGGCCATCCGGGTCGCCGGGGCGTATTGACGAAGCCCGGAAAGGGGCTTATGCTAAAGGACCTTATCGGCCGAAAAGGAGCCCGCCTTGAGCCGCAACTACCAGGAACAGGTGGAGGAATGCGCCCGGTTGGTGGCTTCCCGGATGGAGGAAACCCCCACCTGGGGCTTCATCCTGGGGACCGGCCAAACCCTCCTGCCGCAGGAGATTGAAGGCGGGGGATCTTTGCCCTACGCAGAACTGCCCCACTTCCCCCGGGCCACCAGCCCCAGCCACCGGGGCAACCTTTACTGGGGGCGGCTGGCAGGGAAACCGGTCCTCGTATCCCATGGGCGGGTCCATGCCTACGAAGGCTATTCCCTGGCCCAGGCCACCTTCTCGGTGCGGCTGATGGCGGGCCTGGGCCTCAAAACCCTGGTTCTCACCAATGCCGCGGGAGGGCTCAATCCGCTCTTCAAGGCCGGGGAATTGATGCTCATCTGCGATCACCTCAACTTTATGTGGGATAACCCACTCGTCGGAGCAAATGTTGAGGCCTGGGGGCCGCGTTTTCCTGATATGAGCCGGGTATATGATCCGGCCCTCCGGGACCTGGCGGAAGAGGTGGCCCGGCGCCGCGGCCTGATCTTACGTAAAGGGGTCTATGTGGCGCTCAAAGGACCCAGCCTGGAAACCCCGGCGGAAACCCGGGTCTTGAGAATCCTCGGCGCCGACGCGGTGGGCATGTCCACCGTGCCGGAGGCCATCGTGGCGGTGCACGCCGGGCTCCGGGTCCTGGGGGTTTCGGTCCTCGGCAACCTCAATCTCCCGGACGCCATGGCCCCCATCGCCATCGAGGAAATCGTGGCCACCGTGGCCAGGGCCGAGCCCCACCTGGTGGAATTGCTGCTGGGAGTGCTTAAGGAGGCGGATTAACACCAGGCGAGAGGAGGGTCGTGGATGCCTAGCCCTTCTTTGGCCGCGGTTTTTTGGGCTGCTTGGCGGGCTTGGGCGCCCCGGGGACTGGCGCCGCCTTGGCGGCCGCGGGCCGGATTTTCGGGGCCGCGGTTTCCAGGGGGCCGATGACGTAAACCCGCTCCTGCCGCGGGAGATTATCCAGGGACCGGCCGCACTTGGGACAGACCTGGAGAGAAAGGGGATTGTTGCTTTGACACCCCGGACATTTCAACCATAGGCCCATGGCCGGCATCTCCTCAGTTTTTCCTTACCATTAGCAAAACCGGCGGCATTCTTCAAGAATTTTTGTCGGACCGGCTAATTCTCCAAGCAAAGGAGATTTTCTATGAAAAAAGTCATCATTAACACCGACCAGGCCCCGCCCCCCATCGGGCCTTACACCCAGGCCCTCTCCGTGGGCCCCTTTGTCTTTATCTCCGGGCAGATCCCCCTGGATGCCCAAGGGAACCTGGTGAAGGGGGACATCGTGGTGCAAACCTGCCAGGTGATCGCCAACCTCAAGGCCATCCTGGCCGCGGCGGGTCTGACCCTGGGAGACGTGGTGAAAACCACGGTCTATCTGGCGGACCTGGCCGATTTCCAGGAAATGAACCGGGCTTATGCCGAGTTTTTCCCGGAGCACCCGCCGGCCCGCAGCGCCTTCCAGGTGGCCGGGCTGCCCCGGGGCGCCGCCATTGAGATCGAGGCCATCGCGGCAAAAAAGGCTTGGCCCGCTTGAGGTGGGAGGGACCGCGGCCCGCCAGGGACCGCGGCGCCTGGAAGGGGCGGAACCGGACAGCTTTCAGAAGAACTCGACCGGAATAGGGATAGAGGCTATTCCCAAACCTCTCTGAGCAGAAAAGGTCATTCGGAGCGGAGCGAAGCACCAGGTTATTGCAAAGACCTATACCATTCACGGCGCTCGGCGCGGCCGCACAAGACGGTTTGGCGCCGGCTTTTAGCTCAGTCCGCCCGGGCGTCGGTTAACCCGTGGTGAGTAACAGCACCGCCAAAAAGACCACCAATCCCCATTTTCTCATGGCGCACCTCCCAGCCGTCGGCCTCGAGGGGTTTTCCCCACTGATCCCCAGGTTTCCTTAGAGCCTGGGGTTAATCAAATTTCGCTTTCACCGCCTCCCAGGTCTTTCTCAGTTCCTCCATGGCCTTTTCCGAATGCCCCTTGAGCTTTTCGGCGGCCTCGCCGCTGGCGGCCGTGAGTCCCTGGAGCTTCTGCTGGGCGGCCTCCAACTTGGGCCGCAGGGCCTCAACCTGTTTGTTCATTTCCTGCCGGGCCTCGGCGGTGGTCTTGGCGGCCTTACCCTTCAACTCCTCCAGTTTCGCCCGCAATTCCTTCAGTTGGGCCTCCATCTTATCCTGGTATTCCTTCAGGCTCATGGTTTATCTCCCCGATTCCTCCGCTTATTTGGTAGAGTTATGAGTAATCATCCCTCCGGCTTTGTCAATCTGGAAATGGGCCTGGTCAAACCCACTCCGGTCCCCTGGCCGGGGCCTGGGACCATAAAGGCCGGGTAGCACCCGAGATGGATATTTCACCCATTTGCTGTTAAACTGAGGCCGGGAGGTTAATGGCCGATGACATGTTTAAAGATCGGTACTTTAAGTCCATCACTCCAGCAAAAAATTTCTCCTTTTTTCCATGAGATCCTGCAAAGCGCGGCGCCCCGGATCCACTCCCTTTACCTGGTGGGCAGCGTCCTGACCGAGGATTACCTCGAGGGGGTCTCGGACCTCAACAGCATTATCGTGCTGCGGAAGATGGACCTGGACTTCCTGGAGGTCCTGGCGCCGCTGGGTGGCAAATACGGGAAAACAGGGCTGGCGGCGCCATGGGTCATGGACCCCGGCTACATTCAAAGTTCCGTGGAGGTGTTTCCCCTGGAATTTCTCAGCCTCAAGTTGGTGCACCACACCCTTTACGGCGAGGACCTGCTGGCGGGGCTGGAGATCAACCGGAAAGAGCTGCGGTTCCAGTGTGAGCGGGAGCTCCTGGGCAAGTTAATCTGGCTCCGCCGGATTTATGTGTCCGCCAGCGGAGATCATCAGGTCCTGGCCGCCGACATTGTCCGCCATTTTCGCGGCTATCTGCCGCTGTTCCGGGGGATTTTGCACTTGCTGGGCCAGGCGCCGGCCAGCGGCATGAAAAAGGCCATGGAGCAGTTGGTTAACTTAACCGGCATGGAAATCGAGGTCTTTGCTGAGATCCGCGCCATCAAGAAGAATCTGAGCAAACCCTCCAAAGAGGAAATCTCCGGGTTGTTCGAGAACTTTTATCGAGCCACGGAAAGATTGGCCGAGGTGGTGGATGGCATCCAAATCCCCTAGCTCCAAGAAACTCCTAATTATTCTGTTATTTTGGGTATTTTGGGCCTGCCCCACTCTGGCCTGGGCGGTGACCCCGCCTCTGCCGGCGCACCCGAGCCAATATGTGGTGGATCTGGCCGGGGTCATGGACGCCAACAGTCAGGCCCGGCTCAATACCATGCTGCGCGACCTGGAGGCCAGGACCACGGCCCAGGTGGTGGTCCTCACCCTCAATTCCCTGGAAGGGGAGCCCATCGAGGACTTCTCCCACCAGACCGCGGTGAAATGGGGCATCGGCCAGAAAGGCAAGGACAACGGGGTTCTCCTCACCGTGGCCGTCAAGGATCACAAATACCGCATCGAAGTGGGCTACGGCCTGGAGGGCTACCTGCCCGACAGCCTGGTGGGCAGCATCGGCAGGCAATACCTGGTGCCGAGCTTCCGCCAGGGAGATTTTGCCGGCGGCATCACCGCGGCGGTGACCGAGATAACCAATACCATTTCGGGCGGCAAAGAAGCAGGCCAAACCGGGGGAGCCGCGGGCGGTTATCATGGGGAGACCGTACCCGGTGAAGGAAGGGGACATTTCAACTTAACCTTAATATTGTTTGTAGTTTTTGTTATCGCGCTGCTGGCATTTATCGTGTTTAGTGGACCGCGAGGCGGCAGGAGCAACCGGGGGGGCGGCGGTGGCGGATTTTGGTTAACCCTGTTGCTTCTTCAGTTATTCGGCGGTGGCGGTGGCGGTGGCGGGGGCTGGTCCGGCGGTGGCGGGGGAGGCGGCTTCAGCGGCGGCGGCGGGGATTTTGGCGGCGGCGGCGCTTCGGGAAGTTGGTAGCCGGCAAGCTATTCCCAACATTTTTTCCTGGCCACCCGGAGCGCCGCGGCTGGGCCCAGGTTGTTAAAATCACTGGATGCTTGACGGCGCTCAGAATCACCTTTCATGATAAATACGGTTTCGCAAGAACTGCGCCAATGAGGCTGTTTCAACCTTGATGGGGAGGAGATTGGATGAATAAAAATCTGCTTGTGGTCCTGGGGGTGATCGCCCTGGTGGTGGTGATCATCGGCGGCTGGGTCATCAACGGCTACAACGGGGTGGTGGCCATGGACGAGAACGTCAAGACCGCCTGGGCCCAGGTGGATAACCAGTTAAAACGGCGCTTCGACCTCATCCCCAACCTGGTGGAGACGGTCAAGGGTTACGCGGCCCATGAAAAGGAGGTCTTCGAGCACCTGGCCGACGCCCGGACCAAATATTTCCAGGCCCCGGACGTCAAAGGCAAGATCGAGGCCTCCGGCGATTTCGAGCGGGCCCTTTCCCGGCTCCTGGTGCTGCAGGAGACCTATCCGCAGCTCAAGGCCAACGAAACCTTCCTGAAGATGATGGACAGTCTGGAAGGCACCGAGAACCGCCTATCAGTGGAGAGGAAGCGGTACAACGACGCAGTGCGCACCCTGAATACCTACATCCGCACGGTTTATGGCCGATTCTTTGCCAATCTGGCCGGGGTCAAACAGGCCGAGTATTACCAGATCCCGGAGGCCGAGAAGGCAGCCCCGAAGGTGAAGTTTTAAACGGCAGGGCCAGCCGGGCCATTAACCGAGGCCAGGAAAAGCTGAGAACGGGAGGGGACGGAAAATGGAAGGCCCGACCACCGCAATCGAATGTCAGGTGTGCCACCAGCATTTTAAGATGGGCGAGGTCATCAACGCCAGTCTCATTGAGGAGCCCATCGCCCAACTGATCCGGGAGAAGCAGGGAACCTGGTCCCCCAAGGGCTATATTTGCCTGGGCGATCTGAATCTTTTCAGGACCGGCTACGTCACCGAGACTCTCAAATTGGCGAACCAAGAAGCTGCCGATCTGGGAAAGGAGATGGGCCAGGATCTCCAAGAAGAAGCAGAAGTCTTGTCCAGGAATATCAACGAAGCGTTTGATAAGAGTTTGACCAGGGGAGAGCGGATGGCTGACCGGCTGGCGGACTTTGGGGGCAGTTGGATCTTCATCAGCCTTTTCGGGATCATGCTGGTGGTTTGGATGGGCATCAATACCTGGGTCCTTCTGGAAAAGCCCTTCGACCCCTATCCGTACATCCTGCTCAACCTGGTGCTCTCCTGTCTGGCGGCCATTCAAGCGCCGGTGATTCTGATGAGCCAGAACCGCCAGGAGGCCAAGGACCGCCTCCGGTCCGAACACGATTATGAGATAAATTTGAAGGCCGAGATCGAGATTCGCAAGTTGCACGAAAAGATGGATCACCTGCTGATGCATCAATGGCAGCGCCTGATGGATATCCAACAGCTGCAGGTGAACCAGATGGAAGAGATCAGCCAGTTATCCTTAAAGGGCAAAGGCAGCTCCTGAGAAGAAGTAAAAAGGCAAAAGTAAAAAGTAAAAAGTAAAATGGCAAAAACTATTGGCGGCCGCGTTTGCTTTTTGCAGTTACGATGATTGCCCCGATAATGCGGGCAATCTCGTCGGCTTCCTGGAGAAGGGGCTCACAATCGTGATTCGGTGACGGTCCGGCTTCGTTCAGGAGCCGTAGCCAATATATGGTCTCTCGGGTTTCTTTAAGAGCGATGGCGTACTTGCTGATGAAATCGGCCCGGCTTTGTCCGGCTTGCGCTTCTTCAATATTTGCTCCGATTGATGTTCCCGATCTTAAAAGCTGACGGCCCAAGGCGCGCAAGGCTTCATTTCTAAAATCCAATATTTGCGAAAACTTGACGATCTCCAGGGCGAACGAAAAAGTTCTCTCCTTAATGTCCCGTGGCTTCTCCTTTCCGCTCACTAGTTTGCCCTTTGCTTTTACTTTTTCCTTTTGCCTTTTTCCTTTTACCTTTTCTCTTCGCCCTCCTCCTCGGAGACCTCCGGCCGCTCCGCGAAGCGGCGGGGCAGGCGGATGGTCACCGTGGTGCCCCGGCCCAGCTTGCTGTCCAGGGTAATGGTGCCCCGGTGCTCATCCACGATCTGGCGCACGAAGACCATGCCTAAACCGGTGCCCCCCAGCTTGGTGGTGTAGAAGGGGACAAAGACCTTCTCCACCACCTCGCTGGGCATGCCCCGCCCGGTGTCCTGGATCACCAAAACCGCAAAATTCTTTTCCGTGTAAGTGCGCACCATGATGGTGCCCCCGGGGTGGGTGGCTTCCATGGCATTGCGCAGCAGGTGGGCCAGGGCCACCTTCAGCAGGTGTTTGTTCAGGCGGCCCACCAGGGGTTCGCGGCAGAATTCCCGCACCAGGGTGAGGTTCTTGGCCCGGAGCTCCGGTCGCAGCAGGTCCAGGGTGGCCCGGAGAATGAGGTTCAGGTCCTCCTGGGTGAAAAAGGAGGTCTTGCGCCGGGCCAGGGTCTCGAAGCGCTCCACCATGTGCTCGATGCGCTTGGCCTCTTCGGAGATGGCGTGGGCCCAGACACGGCTGGGGTCCGCTGCGTCGGTCTTTTTCAGCAGGCGCTGGCTGAAGCCGCCGATGACTTGCAAGGGGTTGCGGATGCCGTGGGCCATCCCCAAGGCCATCTCCGACATGGTGCGTTCCATCACCAGGGCCTCCATCTCCCGGTTCAGGGCCAGGATCTCGTGGCTGGTCTCTTCCAGATGGTGGTGGTCCGCCTCCATGCGGCGGTACAGCCGCTGGATGCGGTGGAAGAAAAAGATGATGGTGGCCGCGGTCACGAAGATGATGGTCTCGAAGCCGCTAAAGATGCGGCGGGCGATGTCCAGGTTGGGATAATCCCAATAGGTGATGAGATCTTGGAGGCTGAGGGAAATGATATGGATAAAGCCGAAGATGACAAAGACCAGGGCCAGCCAGTTGAGAAACAGCCACAAGGCGTTTTCCGGATCCCGGGCCACCAGGACCCGGGACTCCCTCAGGGCCAGCAAGGTGAGCAGGATGACCAGGAGCGAGGCGGCGTATCCCAGGACCCAGAGCGGAGCCAGATAGAGGTACAGGTTGGTCATGGCCCCTCTGCCCCGGGTCCTTCGGGCCGCGGCTCCCGGGCCAGGACCTTGAGGCCGCGGTAGAAGAGGTAAAAGGCCGGCGGCAGCAAGAGGAAATAGTCGATTTTGGTGAGGTAGAACAGCCAGGTGTGGGCGTCGGACATCAGGAGCTGCCGGGAGAAACCGTGCCCGGCAATTACCGGGTTGCTCAGGGTCCATTCGCTCCAATTGCCGACGAAGGCGTTCAGATTCCACAGGGCCAGAATCCCCCAGGACCAGATGAGCAAGCGGAAACCGCCAAAGCGCTGCAGGCCGGTATAATAGATTTCCCGGATGAAGAAGAGCATCGCCGCGGCGAACAGCAGGTGGGCGGTCTGGCGGACGTAGGAGCCTTCGGTGGGCCATTGCAGGCTCAAGGCCAGGGCCTGGGGCGGCGAGATCAGCAAAAGGGCGAAAAGGGCGGAAACCGCGAAGAGCACAGTCGGAAGGCGCCTCATGGATAACACCATTTTCGGTTGGGGGCTTTGTTAGTTAAATAGGGAACTTTATCAAGTAGTTACCGTTTAGCCCATCGCCTTTGTGTGGAACCGCCGCCCTCGGCGGTTCATCCTTACCATTTGTTTCCCTTTTTTGCCAGGGTGCGCCGCCGGGGGCGGCGGCGCTACATATTCTCTGCCCCTTCTACCCAGTCCCGCCACAGCCAGGGATAATCGTCTAGCTCCTTAACCAGACCTTTACGAACCGGATGATTCTTGCCTTCTTGCTCCTATGGTGGCAATCCTGGGGGATATTGTCAATGAGCCCTCCGATCCCTGTTTCCCTATCTTTAGTAGCCCAAGGTGCGCAGGGCCCGGGGGTCCTTGCGCCAGTTCTTCCAGACCTTGACCCAGAGGTCTAGGAAGACGCGGGCCCCCAGCAGGGACTCGATCTCCCGCCGGGCCTCGACGCCGATGGCTTTGAGCAGGCTCCCCTGTTTGCCGATGATGATGGCCTTCTGGGAGGTCCGCTCCACGTAGATTACCGCCCGAATCCGCACCAGATCCGGGCGCCGGCTCTCGTCGAACTCTTCAATTGCCACCGCCACCGCGTGGGGCACCTCTTCCCGGGCGTGGTGCAGGACCCGCTCCCGGATAAACTCCGCGGCCAGGAGGCGCTCGCTGGCTTCGGTCTCCTGGTCCGGGGGGTAAAGGGGAGGGCCGGCCGGCAGCAGCCCGGTGATTTCGGCCTGCAGCTCCGCCAGGCCGTCTCCCAACAGGGCGCTGATGGGAATGATGGTGGCCGCGGGGAAGGCCTGGTGAAAAATCTGGATGAGGGGTAGCAGTTTGGTCTTGGGCACCGCGTCGATCTTGTTGATGGCCACCAGCAGGGGCCGCTTGAGCCGCCGCAAATGGGGGAGCAGCACCGGGTCCTGTAAGTCAGGGGCCCGAGGCTCCGCCAGCCAGACCACCACGTCGGCCTCAGCCAGGGCGGAGAGGGCCGCCTGCGCCAGGCTGGCGTTGAGGGGCCCCTTGGGTTCCAAAATTCCCGGGGTGTCCAGGAAGAGCATCTGGGCCGCGGGCGCATTGACGATGCCCAATAACCGGAAGCGGGTGGTCTGGGGCTTGGGGGAGGTAATGGCGATTTTCCACCCCACCAGGCGGTTCAACAGGGTGGATTTGCCCACGTTGGGATAGCCGATCAGGGCGATAAAGCCGCATTTGAAGGGGTTTTCCGTTTTCCGTTTTCCGTTTTCCGTGGGCATTGGTTAAGGGGCTATTATTTCCAAGTTAGCTAATCCTGGTTCGCCGGGAAATCTGGGCTGGAAGCCCCGCCTATTGCTCCCAGCGGCGGCGCCGGGCGAAAATCAGGGCCAGGCCGGTGAGAATGACGCAGCCCCAGGAGAAGACGTCGCCGAACTGGGTGTAGAGGCTGCCGCCGGGCATCAGGGGCAGCTCCAGGGCGTGGGCCGCGGGGACGTAAAGTTCCGACTGCCAGAGGATGCGGCCCTGGGCGTCGATGAAGGCGGAGATCCCGGTGTTGGCGGCCCGGGCCAGGCAGACGTGGTTCTCCACGCACCTGAGCACCGCCATGGACAGGTGTTGGTAAGCCGCCGCGGTCTTGCCAAACCAGGCGTCGTTAGTGATGTTCACCAGCAGACGGGCGCCGTTGGCCACCTGGGCCCGGCTTAAATTGGGGAAAATGGACTCATAGCAGACCAGGGGTCCCAAGGCCACCCCATCCGGCAGGCTCAGGGTAGCGCCCACCGGCCCCTCGGCAAAGTCCCCCACCATGGGCACCATCTTGCCGATAAAGGGCATAAAGCGCCGCAGGGGCACGTATTCGCCGTAGGGCACCAGATGGGCCTTATCGTAATAGCCCAGCACCTCCCCTTCGGGAGACAGGAGGTAGGCCCGGTTGAAATAGCGCTCCCCCTCGGCAGTAAGCTCCCAGGCTGGCGCCCCGAAGAGGAGGGAGCCGCCGCTCTCCTTGGCGATGTCCCGGACCTGGGCGGAGGGATCCGGGTTGCGCAGGAAGAAGAAGGGCGCCGCGGTTTCGGGCCAGACGATGAGTTGGGCGCCTTTAACCTGGCGGGTAAGCTCGAAGTAGCGCTCCAGGGTGGCGGTCACCATCTCCTTCTTCCACTTTTCGCCCTGCGCGATGGAGCCTTGGACCACGGCCACCTTGATTTTCGGGCTCTGGGCCTCCAGTTTTTGGAGCGCCACCAGGCGGAAATGACCATAGCCCAGCCAGCAGGCCAGCACCAGGGCGAGCACCGGCAGATGGCGAAAGCGCCGGGTGCGCCAGGTCCGGGGCGGCCACAGGGAGCGCCCCAGGCCGAAGTTAATCAGGACCACCAGAAAAGAGAGGCCGTAAACCCCGGTGAGGTCGGCCACCTGCAGCAGCAAGGGATGGGGAAAGAGGCCGTTCCCCAGGAGCTCCCAGGGGAAGCCGGTGATGATGTAGGTTTGGCCAAGCTCCAGGGCAACCCAGAGGACCGGCCCCCACCACAGCAGGCTCAGACCCTGGGCTGCGCCCCAGTTGAGCCCCAGGGCCCACAGGGCCCGGTAAAGACTGAGGTAGCCGGCCAGCAACAGCAATGCCACCAGCGACACCGGCAGGGACAGATGGCCGAAGACGTGGGTGACGTAGACGATCCAGTAAAGCAGGACCAGGTAGTAGGCCAGGCCCGAGACCAGCCCCAGGCCGAAGGCGGCCTTGAGTGATTTTCCCTGGAGGGCCCAGTATAGGGGAATGAGGGCGATGAACAGCAGGTAGGTCTGGTTCCATTTGGGAAAGGCCGCGGCCAGCAGGAGGCCCGAGAGGATGGCGGCCAGGATATGTTCGAGGGCGATCCGGGTCATCTTGGGTGGATTATAGCCGGTTTCTGTGGAGAGGTTTAGCCTTTTTTACTTGGGCTGACGCGCCTTATACCCCTGGCCCCTGAATCATTCCTCCCCCGCTTCCGCAGCCAGGGTCGTCCGGGCCCGCACCTGCTTGGCCCGGCGCTCGTCGGCGGAGACCACTGTCAGTTCCAGGTTATCGATCTGCACCCGGTCGTTGACCTGGGGGACCCGGCCCAGCTCATGGATCAGGAGCCCTCCCACCGATTCGAACTTGCCTTCCGGCCGGGGCAGGCGGAAGTGCTCCAGGAGCACCTCCACGTCCAGGCGGGCATCCACCAGGACGGCGCCGTCCTCCTGGGGCACCAGGCGGGGCTCCAGGCGGTCGTATTCGTCGTAGATCTCCCCGACGATCTCCTCCAGGATGTCTTCCAGGGCGATGAGGCCGGCGGTGCCGCCGTATTCGTCGATGACGATGGCGATGGCGGTCTTGCCCTCCACCAGGTCCCGCAACAGGTCGCTGATCTTCTTGCTTTCCGGGACGAAATAAGGCGGGCGCAGGACCTTGGCCAGGTCCCAGGTCTCCTCCGGGGTCTGCCAGAAGACCAGGAGGTCCTTGGCCAGGAGGATGCCCTTGATGTGGTCAATGTCCCCCTCAAACACCGGCAACCGGGAATGGCCGCTGGACAGGAGCAGGCGGATGATCTGGTTCAGAGGGGTGTTGCGTTCCACCCCCACCATTCCCAGGCGGGGCACCATGATCTCCCGGACCAGGGTATCTTTGAACTCAAAGATGGACTCAATGAGTTCGCCTTCCTGGCGGGTGATGAGGCCCCGCTCTTCGCCTTCCACGATGATATGTTGGATTTCGCGTTCTACGTCCTCCGGCTGCTGCATGGCGGCCCTGCGGCTCAGACGCTGCCGGAGGCGCGCCAGAAAGCCGGAGGAAGGAGCGTCGGCCTCGTCCATGCTAACCTCGCATCTGGTCCCGCTCCTGGCGCAAGATGCGTTCCACTGCCCTCACTTTCCGGGGAAACTCCAGACCCCGGTCCAGGAGATTCATCTCGTGGCGGGTGATGCCGAACAGTTCGGTGGCGTAGGCCGTGGCCTGCTGGTAGTCAAAATCCTTGCAGGAAAAGATATCCAGGCTTAGGTAGGCCCGGTCGGGGAAGGTGTGGATGCTGATGTGGCTTTCCGCGATGAGCACAAAGCCCGACAGGCCCCAATCCTCCGGGACTTTGCCGTGGTACTTGAAGACATAAGGGGGCATGATCTTGGTCATGTGGATCACGTCGGGACAATGATCCAGGAATTGGTAGATGGCGTCCAGGTTCGTCAGCCGCTCATAACTGCACCCATAGCCGTCCAGGGTAAGATGCAGTCCGAAGCCAGGCACCGGATTATTCAATAGTCCGCCCTCCTCGCACCAAGGTTAAGACGTCACCGGGGAATGCCCGGCAGGCATACCACCTGCGCCGCCTGGGGCGGCGCGCCCCGGGAGCGGAACTCCCGGGGAGAGTAAGGTTGGGGCCCCGGCCGGAGAGCACGAGGAAGGGAGCTTAACGCCCCAGATTTTTTTGCCCCGTAACCTGATAACCCCTCCTAACCTGCGAAGGGGTCATGCGCATACGCCCATCCCTTAATCAAGATTAATTCAGTTTTTATAACCTGGAGGGTAACCAGGGTCAAGAATTTTTTATGACCTGGTCCGGACTGCTCTCCGGGGAAATGGCGGATTTGTGCCACTAGCCTATTGACGCCAGGTGCCAGGGTGATAAATTTAAGCCGTTATTTGCCGCCCTTTCCTGGCCGGAGGCGAATTCGGTCCTGGGGGGAAAGGTGGTCTTTCCCGGGGGAAATCGCGGCTTAGCAAACAGGAGGACGATTCCGGTGGCCCTGGTCGCCCCGTTCCGGGGGCTGCATTATAATCTCGCCAAGGTGTCGAACCTGACCGACGTGGTGACGCCGCCCTATGATGTGATCAAGCCCGTCGAGCGGCAGGCCTTGGCGGCCCGCAGCCCCTATAACATGGTGCACCTGATCCTGCCCCAGCCCCTGGCCGGGGACGATCGGTTGCACAACCGTTACACCCGGGCGGCCGCCCTGTTCCAAGAGTGGCTGCGTCATGAGGTGCTGGTGCGGGATTCCCAGCCGGCCTTCTACTATTGGGAGACCGATTTCGAGGTTCAGGGGCGGAAGCGGACCCGGACCGGCCTGGCGGCCCTGGTGCGCCTGGAGCCTTTAAGCGGCGGGGCCATTAAGCCCCACGAGCAGACCTTCTCCGCCGCCAAGGCCGACCGCCTGGAATTGTTCAAACAGGCCAGTGCCCATTTTTCCCCCATCTTTTCCCTCTATCCCGATCCGGAAAATCTGGTCCTGGGCCAACTACGCCAGGCCCTGCCCCCCGCCCCGCTGGTGGCCTTTGAAGATACCCTGGGATATTATCAGCGGCTCTACCGGGTAACGGAGCCCGCCGCCCTGCAGGCGGCCCACCAGGCCCTGGCCGGCCTGACCCTGTTCATCGCCGACGGCCATCACCGCTACGAAACCTCCCTCAATTACCAAAAACTCCTGAAACAGCAGTATCCCCAGGCGCCGCCCCAGGCGGGCTTCAACTATACCCTCATGTACCTTTCCAACATCTACGACCCAAACCTGGTCATCCTCATGGCCCACCGCCTCCTGGGGGGTCCCCGGGTGAAGCACCTGGACGAGGCCAAGATCCTGGGACGCCTGAAGGAATACTTCGAAATCTTCTCGCTGCCCGCCGCCGACGAGTTCGGCCAGGCCTACGACGACTTCCTGCAACAGACCCTGGCGGAGGTCCCGGCCGCGGAGACCGCCTTCATCTTGCTGGGCTTCGGCCGCAAGGCCTGGCTTCTGAAGCTGCGCCCCGGGGTGCGGCAAAAACAGCTGGCCCGTCAGATGCATCCCGCCCTGGCCCAACTGGACGTGGCGGTGCTCAATTACCTGATCTTTGAGAAGGTGTTGGCCCTGGACGCCCAGGCCCTGGACGACCAGGAGACCTTTAAATACTCCAGCCGGATCGATGAGGTGGTGGCCGCGGTGACCCAGAGGGAGGCCCGCATGGCCTTTATCCTCAATCCCACCCGTATCGAGCAGGTGCAGGAGGTAGCCTCCGCCGGCCTCACCATGCCCAGGAAATCCACCTATTTCTATCCCAAGGTGATGACCGGGCTGATTATGAACCTCATCAACCCGAAAGAGGAAATTTTGTATTAAGGGATCCCCCGCCCGCGCCCGGCGCCGGCCGCGGCTTTCCTCAAAAACCCCGCCACCCTCTTGCCAGCCGGTGCATTTTTGATAAATTATCAGCAGCAGGCTTAAGGAGGCCCCGCGATGCCCGAGGATACCGTTTGCCAGGGGCGCATCCTGGTACTGGACCAGGAGCAATGGGTTCGGGAATTCCTCGCTGCGGTCATCAAACTCTGCGGCTATGAGGGCTCCAAGCTGGCCAGCTCCGTGCCCGAGGCCCTGGAGGCCTTGGAGCAGTGCTCCTACGATCTCATCATCACCGATCCCAAGCAGTTGCACTACCAGAGGTTCCTGGACCAGGTCCGCTCCCGCCATCCCGGCACCCGCTTCCTCATCATGGTGCAGCAGCGGGCCCAGACCCAGCACCTGGTCTATTATGAGCAGGTGGACATCATCTTCAAGCCCCTGAGCCTGGATGAAACAGTGCGCAAGATCAGGCACGCCATCCGCCAGAAACAACTGCATCAGGCCGAGGAAGATTTCCGGCGCCTGAAGCAGGAAGCCCTGAGGCTCTTTCTCAGTTAAGGGGCTGGTTCAAAGTTCAAGGTTCAAAGTTCAAGGTTCAAGGCAAATCAAGTGGCACAGGCGTCTCGCCTGTGATTGCTTTTGACTTTCACGCACCCAATCACAGGCTGGAAGCCTGCGCCACTGTGCGCTCGCTCATCGACCCCTAGCAAAAAAAGCAAAATAGCAACAAAAGCCAGAACGGCAAAAATTCCTGATAACTGGAGAGAGGGAAGGTATGAGACCCATTGCCCGGGCCCTGATCAGCGTCACCGATAAAAGCGGCATCGTCGAGTTCGGCCAATTCCTGGCCGGTCGCCAGGTGGAGATTCTGTCCACCGGGGGCACTGCCAAGATATTGCGGGAAGGAGGGGTCCCGGTGATCGAGGTTTCGGACTTCACCGGTTTCCCGGAGATGCTAGATGGCCGGGTCAAGACCCTGCACCCCAAGGTGCATGCCGGCATCCTGGCCCGCCGGGACCTGGCCAGCCACCTGGAGCAGATGCAGAAGCAAAACCTCGGCTTCATCGACCTGGTAGTGGTGAATCTCTACCAATTCGAACAGGCCATCGCCAAACCCGGCTGCTCCCTGGAGGACGCCATCGAAAACATCGACATTGGCGGCCCCACCCTGCTCAGGGCCGCGGCCAAGAATTACCCGGCGGTCACGGTGGTGGTGGACCCGGCGGACTACGCCATGGTGATCCACGAAATGAAGCTCAACCAAGGAGCCACCAATCTAAGCACCCGCTTCGCCATGGCCCGCAAAGTCTTCCAGCTCACCCATGCATACGACGGCGCCATCTATCACTACCTGAAAGACAAGGCGCCGGCCTGCTGACGTGAGCCCCGCGGTCACCCTGAGCCGGGGCCGCCGCCTGGACCTGGGCCGCCCCGATTACTACCAGGACCTGCTCGGTGGCATCGTGGAGGAAATCCTCCACGAATTGGCGGAGCTGGAAAAGATCAACCTGGAATCCCTGGCGCCGGAGGATTTTGACCAGGTGGCGGGCATTACCCAGATTCGCCTGCTCAACGAACTCTATTACTGCCTGGGGCAACTGCGGGCCCAGGGCGCGGCCATCGAGGTGAAACAGGCCATCCAGGACCTGCCGGATTACTGGAACCGTTACATCGACAATAGCCAACGCCCCGCGGCCCTGAAATTCCACGGGGACCCCCAGGAAAATCAGGTGCAATAAAAAAAGAGGGGTAAAAGGGAAAAGGGTAAAAGGATTAAGAGCTGAGAGAGATTAAACTTTGGCTAAAAAGATTGAATCCTTTGAAGACCTTTTAGTTTGGCAAAAAGGCCTGAGACTTGTTAAGCAAGTCTATCTCATTACCAGAGATGGTAAGTTGAGTAAGGATTTTAATTTGCGGGATCAATTGCGTAGCGCGGCATTATCCGTTACCAGCAATATAGCCGAAGGCTTTGAAAGAGCCTCACGGAAAGAGTATTTTAACTTCTTGAATATCGCTAAGGGTTCAGCCGGGGAATTAAGGAGTTTGTTGCGGGTGGCCCTGGAAATCGGCTATCTTGAGGAGCCACAATTTTTCGAAATGCAGGGAATGGTTTTGGAATTAAGCCGTTTTCTGTCAAATCAGATCAAGTCACTTAAAAAATTAACTGTTTAAAACCCATCTTTTAAGCCTTTCCTTTTCTCTGAGATGCCCCCACCGTATAACCTCGTATACCGATAATTGATTATAGGGCGCATAGGCGTCGCTTAGCTCAAAAGATTATGTAAAAGGCGGAAAGCGACCTTTTAAGCCGTTCCTTTTCCCCCTTTACCCTCTTCCCCTTTTTCCCCCAGCCTTCCCTCCCTTAACAGCTCAGCCATCCGGTAATGCAAACCGATATCCCGCCTTAAAGCCAGGCGGTTGCCCGCCTGGTTTTCCCGGGGGATGACCCGGATCTTGCCGAGGTCGAAGGCGTTGAGCAATTTCTGCCGCAAGGTTTCCACCACCTGGCCCCTTTGCTGCCCTTCCTTGACGGTGGCGTTGGCCACCAGGTAAGCCACCCGGGAGCCGTCGGATTTAAACACCCCCTCGTCCCAATCCATGGCGGAAGGGATCACGGTGATCCTCTTTTTGTCGAAATAATCGAAATCCAACTCCAGGGCCTCCCCTTTGGTCAGGGACCAGGGGTAGCCCTTCTGCTGTTTGGGGCCGCCGGGGCCGGTGACCAGGGCCAGGCAGAGGGATATCTGGTCGCTCCTGACCTCCGGGGCCACCTGGTTAAGCCTGCCCTCCACCATGGCCCGCAGCAAGGGCCCCAGATTGCGCAGCCGCTTGACGATGGGCTGGAACTCCGGCTCCCCGGGACGGATATTAATCTCGCACACCCGAATGGCGGTGGGGGTAAAGTCCCGTCCGAAGGAGACGAAACATCCGGGGTAGAGGACGCACTGCCGCAGGAGGCCCCGCTCTCGCATCTTGGCGATCAGGGGGCGGGCGATGGTCTCTTCCGCCAGGAGCAGTAGTTCCGGAGACTCCAGGGGGTGGGGGGAGATGGAGCCCATGCCGCCGGTGATGGGATTGTCGAGGCCCGGCGGGCCGGGGAAACGCTCGGGATAGTCCATGGCCGTGGGCAGGAACTGGTGATGGCCGTCTTTATCCACCAGGATGGTGAAGCTGATCTCCACCCCGGACATGCGGGACTCGATGAGCAGCGGCCAGGGGGCGTTTTTCCCGAACCCCTTCAGGTAATCCTCTCGGTAATCGTTGAGCAGCAGCTCAAAGACATCCCGGATTTCCCAGGCATTGCCGATGATGCGGGCCCCCTTGCCGCCGGCGGTGTAGGGATACTTCAGGACCGCGCCGCCGAAGTCGTGCAGGTATTCCAGGCAGGTTCCCAAAACGGCTGGGTAATCCCGGGCGTCGGCCTCCGCCCAGGCCGGGGCCACCGGGATGCCCGCCTCCCGGCACAGGTGTTTGCAGGCGATCTTGTCCGCCTCTACAAAGGCGGCCTCCCGGCTCAGGCCGATGATCCGGCCGCCATGGCCGGCTGCGGCCACCAGGTCCACCAGGCCGTCGAAGACCAGGGACTCGGGCATGACCAGGGCGGCGTCCAGGGCCTCTTCCCGGAAGGCCTGAATCAGCGCCTCGGCATAGGCCGGGGCGGAATGTTCGGCCACCGGCAGGAAATCCACCGGCCAGCCGACTCTCCGGGCCCAGGCCGGCATGGCCGGGGTGCCCCGCACCACCAGACCCCGATAGTCGCCGGGATAGAGCTCGCTGGTGGCCCGGCTGGTCTCCAGGGCGGCCAGCAAGGTGCGGCCGTCGGTGCCCACAAAGCCGATTTTCCATGGATTCATGCCGATTTCCTTTCCCGGGGAGGACCTATAAAAAAAATTTTTGAACCCCACTATAGCATCAAGGCTCGCGCAAATCCATGGAAGTTTGCGACGCCGGGGCGAGGCCGGGGGGTAAGGCAAAAGGCAAAAGGCAAAAGTTTTGCCTTTTTACTTTTTACTTTTGCCTTAAATCGGCGGATCCGGATTTGAGACGATGGTAGGAGCCTCGCGGATAGGCCCTCATCCTTGGGAAAAACGTTTTTTTAAAAATATTCATGCTATGATACTCCATGAGCCGAGTGGGTTCGGGAAGAGGGTCTCGTTTTCTGGCCTGAAGTTAGGGAGAATGGTACCTAAATTTTTGAGATTGGCTCGTTTTTGTAGTAGTGCGCATCATCTCGGTTAAGACACCCAAGAGGAGGAAAGCGTGGCGGAAAAAATCATCAACCTGAATGAATTCAAAAAGCCGAATCCACGGAATATTGGCATTATCATCTTGATCGTCATCATCCTTTTCGTTGGTTGGGGCACCTTTGTCATCGTCCCGGCCGGCCACCGGGGGGTGGTCCTCTGGTGGGGGAGCGTAGAGAAGAGAATCATGGGGGAGGGGCTCAACTTCATTGTGCCCATTGCCGAACAAGTCATCAAGGTGGATGTCAAGGTGCAACCCCATCCATTCAGAGAGATCGATGCCTCTTCAAGGGAATACCAGAATGTGAAAATGACGGGAATGATGAACTTCCATATCGATCCGGCTTATGTCAATGATCTTTACCAGAAAGTGGGGCTCGATTTTGCCGACAAGGTGATCGACCCGGCCTTCAACGATTTCGTCAAGGAGGTTGTGCCGACCTACCCCATCGGGGAAATTCTTCCCAAACGAGAGGAGATCCGGAAGCGGGCGATGACCAAATTGGGAGATAATCTGTCGAGGTATCACATCATCGTCGATGACATCTACTTTGCCAATATCCGATTCTCTCCTGAATATGAAGGGGCCATCGAGGCCAAGCAAGTGGCCCAGCAACAAGTCGAAACGCAGAAACAGGTCTTGGCCCAACGCGAGATTGAAGCTCAGCAAAAGGTCGCCACGGCCAAAGGCGAGGCTGAATCCATTCTGGTGGTGGCTCAGGGACAGGCCAAAGCCAATGATGCCCTATCACGGTCGATTACCCCGATCCTGGTGCAGTACAAGGGTATCGAGAAATGGAACGGGGTCTTGCCGCAAGTCTCCGGAGGGGCCATGCCCCTTATTGACCTGGGCAAGATGGGTGGTTTGTCGGGCGGCGCGGAGGGGGGCGGCAAATAAGGGTGCAGGTTAGGGAGTTCGCCGCAATCGGCAGTAAGCGGATGATTAATAGACATCCTTATTAACGAAATTCGAGGTGTCTAGGGATCACCGGCTATCTAAAAAAGGCCGGCGGGTTTTGATCCCCGCCGGCTTTTTTAACTAACTGGTGGAGTGTTTCATAATTAGCTGGACATAATATCAGGACTGGAACGCTGGATTGGGCACGTTAAGTCCCCTTTGAAAAAGGGGGATTTAAATCCCCCTACCCCTCTTTTCCAAAGGGGGGGGGAAAATCTGTCATCTTCAATGGATAATCAATTGCGGAACCGACCACCAGTTCCGGGCGCTATCGTCAATAGACTTCTTCGTGCTTCAAAGTCATTTTAATCATGCCGGGGAAATTTTGCCATTTAACCTTGAACTCCTAAGCTTGGAACCGGAGAAATTGTCAGAAGAGATGGCGGGCGTCCCGCCTCCCCCGCTTTAGGAGCTTCCGAAGGTAAATCCTTTTCCGTGGCACAGCCTCAGGCAGGCATCCACCACCTCGCCATCATAGAGCACTCGATTCTTGGAAATTTCTTCCAGGGCGGCGCTCAATTCCAGGGCCGGCCGGTAAGGCCGCGGGGAGCTCATGGCTTCCACCACCTCGGCCACCGCCAGGATCCTGGCCTCCAAGATCATCATGGGCTCCTTACCTCCCGGGGGATACCCCGAACCGTTAACCCTTTCATGGTACTGGAAGACCATTTCGGAGAGGGGCCTGGGAAATTCGAGGGTGTTCAAGATCTCAAAAAATGCCTGACAATGAACCTTAATCAGGCTCATTTCGATGGCGGTCAGCGCTCCCGGTTTGGTCAGACTGTCGGCGGGAACCCCCATCTTGCCGATATCGTGGACGAAGGCGGCCAGACGCAGGATCTCGAGGCGTTCTTCCGGGAGCCCCATTTCCCTGGCGATGGCGCAGGCCAGGTCGCCGACGCGATTCTGGCGCCCGGCGATATCTGGATCTCTCTGTTCCAGGGTGGAGGCCAGGGCTCCCACCGTGTTCTCAATGAGGTTTTTGAGCCTGGTCAGGCTATGTTGCAGTTGCCGCAGAATGTCCTTTTCTTTCTGAATCCGCCAAATCTTAGCCCTCAATTCCCCCAGGGAGAAGGGCTTGGCAATGAAGTCGCTGGCCCCGGCATTAATGATGTCCTGGCAGGAATATTCCAGGGCATAACCGGTCATGATAATGAAGGGTACCTGGGGATAAGTCTGGTGAGCCTCTTGCATCAACGCCACCCCATCCATGCCACTCATTTTAATGTCGCTGACCACCAGGTCGATCCGCTCCTGGGCCAGGATTTCCAGGGCTTCGGAGGCATTGGCGGCGCCCTTGCCGGCACAGCGGATGAGCTCCAGATAGTTCAGGAGAACCCTGCGGCAATGGTCATCGTCATCGACGACCAGGACGGACGGCAAGACATCCGGGTAGGGGACGCCATCCGGGCGGCTGGGGGTATAAAGCAACTCCATTCCAGGGTTCGGGGACGATAACTCTTCGAACGAGTCTCGCATCCGGGTCTCCTTTGGTTGGCGGGCGCTGAGCTGCCGCCCGCGCCTCGTCGCCTAGTGTTTCAGGAAAACCTTCTAAAAAGAAATCGGCTTTTATCCCCTCCCACTTTAGGGGGAAGGGGGATTTTTTTTTGCTATTCTAAAAAGTTATCATCTTCCCCCCAACCCCTCCCCTCTCAGGAAGGGGGCGTTTTTAGGGCCGAGACATCTTAAACAAATTCCCGAAACCCGAGACTATCCGGGACAAAGGCTTTACCAGCTATTGATCCAAGGATCATGCCAAGATGGGCCAGGAAAATAAATCCTGCAATTACCGATGGTTAGCTTATGGGGAGTGCGAGCCGGAACCGCGGCAAAGTATGGGTATGAGCGAGATGCTCTTGGGAAATGGAAAAAATTCTTTGCGGATAAGAATAGCCGGGCACGTCCGCGGCGGCCGGCGAAAGCTGACCCGACCGGTCCGTGGCCAAGCCCCCGAGGCAGTGCGCCATCCTGGCCCGGCCGGCACGTAAAGTAATAGTGGATATATAGCAGCTATGCTCTTATTTACTCTCCAACTGGAGGCACTAGAAATCACTCCTACGTCTCCCTTAGTGCCTTATATTAATTGGCTTTACCCAAGAACTCAGGCCGAATTTTGAATTCTTTCTCTCTTGTGGCATTCCCGGAGAGATGGAAGGCGAACGCTATAAGAAGTCCCCAGAATTGGTTCTTCAGGCGGTCAATCACATGCCCAAGATGGAAGCGCCTTGCCAATTTATTACCTGGAAGCGGTGGGATAAGCTGGAAGAGTATGATGCGCCGGAAGTAGTCGTCTTCTTTGCCACTCCAGATATATTATCGGGATTGTTCACCTTAGCCAACTTTGAGGAAGCAGAACCCAATGGTGTCCTCGCCCCGTTTTCTTCAGGGTGCGGCTCCATCGTCTCCTACCCTTATCTGGAAAAAGATTTCGACCGTCCACACGCTTTCCTGGGCATGTTCGATGTCTCAGCTCGCCCTTTTGTCCCGAAAACCATGCTCACTTTTGCTGTGCCCATGAAAAAGTTTACCAAGATGGTCAGGAATATGGCTGAGAGTTTCCTGATCACTTCTTCATGGAATAAGGTGAGAAATAGAATATCTTCCGTTTAATATCAGATGCCCCAGGAGACACGAGCGGGGTGAGGCGAGGTTTCCCACTCCTTTCCGGGCGGCATACAATCCACCAATATGAGTTTCGTCACCTCACAAGTCTGGAGCAACGACAGTAAACTTGTTCGCAAAAGCTGGCATAACCTTACGCCACTCATGACCTGCTATTTGTTTCATTCGCGTGTAAACATTTCTTCCCTAATACCTGCCAGATAGCCTTTAGTTTTCCGGTTTATAAGAGTACCCCCTATGATGGTCGCTTCGTAGGTGTCGCCACCGAGGGGCCATTGGTAATCAAGAATTAATTTATTCCCTTCTTGGCGCTTCGCCAATATAGGGAATGTTAATCGCAAAGGGGGACTACCTTGAACTTCAATTATCAGGGTTAACTCATTTATCTCACTTAACTTATCTCCCCGAATAAATATCACTTGTGCCAAGTTGCAGCCTCTATAGACATATTTCCCCCCCAGGTTTGGATCATTATAGAGGTCTTCGGCGCTCTGGGCCTGTCCGGTGGACGTGGCCGCCAACACCAGCATGAAGGCCGCCATCAATGCAATACTTAGAGTTTTCATGTGTTGCTCCTCCTTAAACGTGCAGCAGGTGCCTGGCCTTACTGTTGGCTGTTATGCTCCAGAACGCTCCTATGCGTTGCCGTATCGCCCACGTAGCTTCCTTTTTCCAACTTCTTCGATGTTTGCGAGAAATGTTTTCCATTTCCTGGACGAAACCGTTATGTTCTACTGAATCCATGATCTTCCCCCAATGTTTAAAAGATCTTCCCCCAATGTTTAAAAATTAAGTAACCTCAAGTTGTTTAGTAAACGGCATGTTAGCACAAGATCCATCAAAAACCGAGATTATGCGGCAACCTTGGCCACCGCAGTCAAAAAATGGTTTTAGTATCTCTATGCCCGAAGAAAATCCCGCAAAGTTTCTGTTTTTGAAGCCGAATACTCTCAGCGACGTCATGCTAGCACAAATTTCCCTGAAAAAGTTAATTTTCCCGGAATCTTAAGCATACCTAACCATCATAACCCGAATACTTCACTGCGATGGAGCTAAAGGACCCCAGGCCAGCACCGCCCGATAATGGTGAGCCAGAGGAAAAGCCGAGGCAACATGCACATACCACCGCCGGGCGTGATAAGAAACTCTGGCCTCCACTTCGATCAGTCGTTTGATCTGCCAGTCCAGCGCGAGCGAAGGTGCGCATAACTTGCCATTATCAACAATTAAGGGCAG